>JALNYK010000002.1 GCA_023229845.1 Gallionella sp. | reverse complement strand
CGCGCGTCCTCATACATGCCGGCATTCACGTAATGCACCATCCAGTGCGACGACACGGCCATGTGGCAGGCGTAGGCGGCCCCGTCGATCAGCGCAATCCTGAATTTGCGGAACAGTCCGTCCGTGCTGCTGTAATCGACGAAGCGGGACAGGAAGAAATTTTCTTCATCGACTCTGGCAAGGTAGGGCAGGATTTCTGCCGGGCCGTCGATCCGGGCGAGATCGCGCCCGGCCTGTGAGCCGACCGGGCGCAGGATGACAGGAAAATCGAAGCCGCCGGACAGGTCGGACAGACTGGCATCTCCTACCTCGATTTCCAGCAACGTCGAGCGGGATACATGCAATGTCGGAGGAATCAACACGCCCGGGGCATCCTTAAGCCGCATGCTGGCGACCGAGCGTTCCGTGGCGAGGATATGCTGCGGCGCGTTGATTATCGGTCTGGGCCATTGGGCTAATGTTTGTGCCAGCGATTCGATGAGGTCGCGTTTGTCGTCGACTTTGCCTATGGCCACGATTAGCGCATCGTGCTCGGGAATCGGTTGAGCCAGCGGATCGTCGGGGGAGACGTAGTAAAGGATCAGATCGATGTCGCCGTTCTCCAGCAGACATTCGAGCGGCGTGTTGGCGGACAGATCGCCCGCAATCATCAGCATCAGCAGGCGAAATCTGGCCGGCTGTTCGGTGGCGGGGATGTGATAGATGCGTTTCATCGCCAGCGCCTGACTCTGGATGGACAGGCCTAGGTCGCGTTGCCCCAGACATTGCATCGCGATCGACAGATTCATCCACAGATTCGCATCGTCGGCGTTGTTTTTCGCCTTCTCCAGCAGTTCTTGCGCGATGGTCTGCAGGTCGGCGCCGGCGATACTCATGCGCAGGAAGGGGGCGATCCCGTGGAAGGGCGTCTCGGATTGAATCGGGTGTTCGGCTGGGTTCATTTTGGTTTCAACTGTGCTGTAGAGAGTCGGTCTGTTTTTTCGCTAGGCTTTGTTCGCGGTGATCTGCTGGAACAGCTCCAGCCGGCGCGCGGCTATTTTGCCTTCTTCGACGGCTTTGCGTATCGCGCAGCCCGGTTCGTGGGTGTGATGGCAGTCATGGAAGCGACACTGGCCGAGATAGGCGGAGAATTCGACGAAGCCTTGCTCGATACCGCCGAAGCTCAGGTGATGCAGGCCGAACGCCTGCACGCCGGGGCAGTCGATCAACGAACTGGTTTCGTCTAGCGGGTACAGCCGCGCGTGGGTGGTGGTGTGTTTGCCGGAATCCAGCGCGGTGGAAATCTCGCGTGTGGCGGCATGGGCATCGGGCAGCAGCGCGTTGATCAGCGTGGACTTGCCCATGCCGGACTGGCCGACCAATACGCTGGTGTGTCCATGCAGCAGCGGACGCAAAGCAGAGATGTCCTGTTTCGCGCTGAGCTCCAGCACGCGGTAACCGATGGCGCGATAGGGTTCGAGTATGCGTCGCGCGGCATCGGCGGAAGTTTGCAGGTCGCACTTGTTCAGCACGATCAGCACGTCGATCTGCTGGTCCTGTGCGGCGACCAGACAGCGCGCCAGCAACTCGTCGCTGAAAGCCGGCTCGATGGCGACGACCACGATGATCTGCGTGACGTTCGCCGCGATATATTTTTCGCGGAAGGCGTCGGAGCGATGCAGCAGCGAGCGGCGTGGCAGGATGCGTTCGATCACGCCCTGTGCGCCGTTCTCGGTGGAGGCCTCTCCGGTGCGCATGATTTCCACCCGGTCGCCGCAAACGACTTCGCTCTTCTTGCCGCGTGTCAAACAGGCCATCTCGCTGCCGTCGTCGAGATGCGCCAGATACTGGCGGCCAAAGGCCGCGATAATTTGGCCTTGAATGACGGAATTCAAATCTTGAACAGCGCGTCTACTTTCGCGGCGCAGATGAAATCGTTCTCCGACAGACCCTTGATGGCGTGGGTGGAATATTCCACCGTGCAACTGTTGAACGTGACCTTGAGGTCGGGATGATGATCCTCGCGATGCGTCATCCAGGCGACGGCGTTCACGAAGGCGATGGTCTGATAGTAATTCTTGAACGGGTAGGTCTTGACGATGGTTTGCTCATGCTGCTCCCAGCCTTCGAGCTGCTTCATCATTTCGTCGATTTCCGGCTGCGTCAGCGGAGGAACGCCGCCCTCGCAGGGTTTGCAGTTCTTGTTGGTCAGATCGCACACTAGGCCCATGATGCCCTCCTATTTCAGGTTGTAGTAACGGTTGAGGTAGGCGCCGAGATGCTGCTCGTCCTGCGGCGTCAGCTGGATGCCGAGATTGGCGTTGCAGCGGTTCATCTGTTCGACCAGGTCGGCGGCGGTGCGCACCTTGCGGTCCACGCGGGTGAACATCGCACTGCCGTCTCCGCCCAGCATCGCGATGTGGCAGCTGCTGCACTTGTGCTGTGCGAACAGTTTCTGCCCCGTCTGGGCATCGCCCTTGGGGAAGGGGGTGGCCGCTGCCGTGGCGGCGGTGAACAGCAATGCGATGAATGCGGTCAGTCTCATGATGCGAACCTCCTATTGGGCCTGTAAGTGGGCGATGCGCACCGTCGCCGGCGGATGCGAATCGTAGAACTTCGAATATAGCGGATCGGGCGTCAGCGTCGCCGCGTTGTCCTGATACAGCTTCACCAGTGCGTTCACCAGATCGTTTTTGTCGGTCTGCTGCGCCGCGTAGGCGTCGGCCTCGAACTCGTGCTTGCGAGAGTAGGCCGACATCAGCGGATGCAGCAAGAAACTGAACACCGGCAGGATCGTGAAAAATAGCAGCAATGCGAGCGCGGTGGTATGGGTGCTTATCCCCAGTCCCTCGTAGAACCAGCCGGTCTGCATCAATTGCCCCAGCAGCCACAAGAAGCCCAGACTCATCGCGAAGGACGCGACGATGCGCTTGATCACATGGCGGCGTTTGAAGTGGCCGAGCTCGTGCGCGAGCACCGCCTCGACTTCCTCGCCGCTCAGCCGCGCCAGCAGCGTATCGAAAAATACGATGCGCTTGGTCTTGCCGAAGCCGGTGAAGTAGGCGTTGCCGTGCGCGCTGCGTTTGCTGCCGTCCATCACGAACAGGCCGCTGGAAGTGAAGCCGCATTTCTTCAGCAGCGCCTCGATGCGCGCCTTCATCGCCTCGTCCTGCAACGGCGTGAACTTGTTGAAGATCGGCGCGATGAACGTCGGGTAGATGAACAGCACCAGCAGGTTGAACGCCATCCACACCAGCCACACATACAGCCACCAGTATGTTCCCATCGCCGACATCAGCCACAGCACGCCGAACAGCAGCGGCAGGCCGAGCGCAGCACCCAGCAGCAGGCCCTTGAACGCATCCTTGAGATACAGCGCGAAGGTCATCTTGTTGAAGCCGAAGCGCTCCTCGATCACGAAGGTGTGGTACAGCCCGAACGGCGCTTCCAGCAGCGAGGAGAGAAACAGCACGGAAACAATGGTCGCGACGCCTTGTGTCATCGGTGTGTCGAAGCCAACGTTGTGAAGTCCGGCGTTGCAAAACTCCGCGACGAACTGGATGCCGCCCATCACCGTGAAGGCCAGCAGCAGCGCGGCGTCGAACAATGCCCCGATCATGCCGAAGCGTGTCTTCGCCGAAGTGTAGTCGGCGGCCTTGTGGTGTTCCTCCAGCGACACCTTCGCGCGGAAGGCTTCCGGCACTTCGGCGCGATGCGCGGCGATATGCGCCAGGTGGCGGCGCGCCAGCCACAGTTTTGCCAGCGTGGTCAGGGCGAGGGCGGCGACGAAGAACAGGGTGAATTGGGTTGCAGTCATGTGTGGTGTGTGTTCGCAAGGCGCGCGGTTGTGACACAATACGCGCCTTATTGTTCAAAATTTTCAGGCGCGCGAATTATGGCACAAAACCAAAACCACCTTATCTGGCTCGACATGGAAATGACCGGGCTGTTGCCTGATAGCGACCGCATCATCGAAATCGCGATGGTGATCACCGACAGCAACCTGGAGACCGTCGCCGAAGCGCCGGTGCTGGTGGTGCATCAGCCGGATAGCGTGCTGGATGGAATGGACAACTGGAATAAATCCACCCACGGCAAATCCGGCCTGATCGACAAGGTCAAGGCATCGACACTGGACGAAGCGACCGTCGAAGCGCAGATGCTGGCCTTCCTGCAGGAATATGTGCCGATTCGCACCTCGCCGATGTGCGGCAACTCCATCTGCCAGGACCGCCGCTTCATGGCGCGCTGGATGCCCAAGCTGGAAGACTACTTCCACTACCGCAACCTCGACGTCAGCACGCTGAAGGAACTCGCCAAACGCTGGAAACCCGAGGTCGCCAATGGCATCAAGAAGCACGGCAAGCACGAGGCGCTGGCCGACATCTACGAATCCATCGCCGAGATGCGCCACTACCGCGACAATTTCCTGAAACTGTAGGGCGTCTCTATAAATTCAAATTCCGTCATTCCGGCGAAGGCCGGAATCCAGCGGTTTTAATTAGAATGCTTTTGGTCAGTGCGTTGCACTGTCTGTTTTATTAACTGGACACCGGCCTTCGCCGGTGTGACGAATTTATAGAGATGCCATGTAGACGGCCCGCGCGCCGTCACGACTAAAGGAGGCACATCATGTATCAACGCATACTGGTTCCGATAGACGGCAGCGACACATCAGAGCGCGCGTTGCGCGAGGCGATCAAGCTGGCGGACGGCAAGGCGCAACTGCGGCTGTTGCATGTGGTCGAGGAAATATATCCGCTGGATGCCGAAGGCTATGCCTTCGTCGATTACGCCGCGCTGCGCGAAGTGGCGCGATCCAGCGGCGAGCGCCTGCTCGCCAAGGCAAGGGAGACGGCTAGTCAGGCCGGGGCCGAGGCGGAGACTTCGCTGCTAGAAGCGGAAGGCGAGCGGGTCGCTAGCGTGATCGATGCCGAAGCGCGCAACTGGCCCGCCGACCTGATCGTGATCGGCTCGCATGGCCGTTCCGGCTTCAGCCGGCTGCTGTTCGGCAGCGTCGCCGAAGGCGTGGTGCGCGGCGCATCGGTGCCGGTGCTGCTGGTGCGCAGCGCCGAGCAATGATCCGTTGCATTTGTGAAATAGCAGAATAAGAAAAAAATGAGTCAAAAGCCTCCATCCGAGATTGCGCGCGAAGCGCTCAAGCTGCTGGCCGAGCGCAAGCTGCCGCCTACACCCGCGAACTATCAGGATTGTTACTGCGAGATCTCGGGCCATCCGATCATGGCCGCTTTTCCCGAGAAGAATTTGCGCAAAATCGCGCTGGAGTTGTCGGCCAAAGACGCTGAGCAACGAGAGCTGCTCGATCAACTGGATGCGGCCATTAGCCGACGCAGCTGGCAGGACATCGAAAAGGTGTTACCTGAGTTCTTCAGGGTGGTTTCCTCATCTCCGATGGTGATGGATGCCGGAACAGCAGCGACGGAAGACGGTAGCGCCACCACAGATACTGCAGAGTTATTCAGGCAGATTGCGCGCATGATCGAGTGCGTGTTGCCTGCGCTGGAGAATGTGGATGAGCTCTTTTCCCGTAAGGTCGAGAGTCTGTTGCGCAGCCTGCGCGATCCGGCAGCGGACATACGCAGCATTCAGGCTGAACTCGGCGAGTTCAGCCATCGTCTGTTGCTCGCGGCGGAAGAGCAGGATGCGATCAAGATAGCGCTGCTCGATCTGTTGCATCTGATCCTTGAAAACGTCAGTACTTTGATCGTAGACGACAGATGGCTTAAAGGTCAGGTGGATGCATTGCTGACAGTGGTAAGGCCTCCGCTTGATTTGCGTCGTCTCGACGATGTCAAACAACGCGTTCTGAATGTGATGGACAGGCAGTCCGTGGTCAGGGGACGCTCCCTGGAAGCGCAGGAGGAAATGCGCGTGATGCTGGCGGCCTTTATCGAGCGGCTGTCCTCCATGAACGAATCCAGCACTACCTTCCAGAGCAAGATCGAGGATAGCGCGAAGCGCATCGAAGAGGTAAAAACGATAGAGGACCTCGCTCCGCTCCTGAAGGATGTCATCCAGACCACGCGGGAAATGGCAGAAGA
This sequence comes from Gallionella sp., assembly GCA_023229845.1. GTDB lineage: Bacteria > Pseudomonadota > Gammaproteobacteria > Burkholderiales > Gallionellaceae > Gallionella. The sequence continues at coordinate 191,155 of JALNYK010000002.1, read as the reverse complement.
GACGGCGAGGGAGCGCGATGCGCTCAAGCTACTGCAATCGCAGGCAGTTGCGACCGAAGCCGAAATCACCAAGCTGCAACAGGAATTGCTGCGTGCGAGCAACTCGGCTCGTCACGATCCATTGACCAATGCGCTGAACCGGAAGGGCCTGGACGAGGCATTGGTGCGAGAAATAGCGAATATGCGGCGCAAGGAAACGCCGCTCTCGGTAGCCTTGCTCGACATCGATAACTTCAAGAAACTCAACGACAGTCTGGGCCATGAATCGGGTGACGCGGCCCTGATACACCTGGTAAATGTCGTGCGCCAGAATTTACGCCCGGGAGATACCCTGGCTCGCTACGGCGGCGAGGAATTTGTCATCTTGATGCCCGACACGGTGCAGGACGATGGAATCAAAGCCATGCAGCGCTTCCAGCGAGAGCTTACGAAGAATTTTTTCATGGCCGGCAGCGAACATATCCTGATCACCTTCAGCGCCGGAGTCGCCCAGTTTGCCCCGGATGAGTCCGGAGCAGACGCCATCAAACGTGCGGATAAGGCCATGTATCTGGCAAAACGCGCGGGGAAGAATCGCGTGCTGGGCGGCTGATGGGTTGCTTGCGTAGGGCGGATGAGCCGTAGGCGTTATCCGCCGAATGAGGGACACGATGATCACCGTGTTAGCTCAGGCGCGCGCCGCTTGCGGAGCATTCCTTGGCGCGTCTGGTTGGGCGTCTTTAATAACGACAGTACCTGCAATGAAATCGTGAATAGCACGCCGCTTCTTGTTTGTGAGCATCACGATGAATTCACTCCAGATCCAAATATTTAATGCAAGCTGTGTAAGTCCATACCAACTAGGGGTTACGGACTTGATTAGTTGCATGCGTTCCACGAATGATGGTGCAGAAAAATATTGAGCGTCGGTGAGGTGTAATGCTGCGATGATCAATGCAATAGAGGATCCAATAGACATGAGCCATTCAGGGAGGTAGCGGAGCAATGCTTCTCGATATGTCACTGGCTCGCCGTTAACCTTGACGATACTTACTTTCATTAGTCGTTTTCCGGGTGTGCCACCGAACCTTTGCACTAGATAAACGCCGTAGAAGAAACCGAATACCGTTGCGGGGATTAAATAGTACAAATCAAAAAGACGTAAATGTTCTTTACCCCACCAAGCGAGTGCCATAAGAGGGCTCATAATCAACACGTCGAGCCATAGCGCAGCAAAGCGCCGCCAAAAACCTGCGTAAGTCACATCGATCTCCTACTTCGTTGATTGGACGCCCAACGTAAAGGTGAGGGGCGCGAGCGGCTTCGCCGCGAAGCGTCCCTCTCGTAGGCATAGTTACCAAGTTGCTTTTGCCCCACAACTGTAACAATGGCGGGGTACCCGTAGTGGTGCAAATTTCAAAGATTTAAAGAACGGAAAACCCGTAGTTTTACCGAACGTGTAAACCGTAGTTTCACCGAACGTATTGCCGCACTTTGGACATTTTAGGGATAGCAGATAGAGTGCATAGCTCACTACGCAAGGCACGAAAAATATAACTAACGCTACGGCTATGAACAACTCGCTTTTCCCACGTAATGTTGAAAACAACAATACTAGGCTAGCGATTAAGCAAACATTAGCGACCAGTCTTTTTCTTAGCGTGTAGATCATTACTGTGATTGCCTAACGTAAAGTCAACGGCAAAAATGCCGGATATGCTGGAACAAACTGCCGTATATGCTGGCGCACTGCTTCTATCTCCCTGATTTCCTATTTATCGTTAAATCGAACGCGGCAATATCGGGCATGAAATGCTGCGTTTGTTGTTGGCCGAGAATGCGTTCGCGACCTTACCCGAGCCGAGGAGCGAAAACAATAGACCGAAATATATAGGCAATGCGGCCTGGTCTTGGCAGCAAGACGGTTGGGCTTTGCCGGGAGGGCGAGGCTGGGAGCTTACTTCGCCGCTTGTGCCGAGTAGTAAGTTGCAATGCCTTCGATGGTGGCGTCGAAATATAAAATGGAGCTGACTTTGTGCATGGCCGAGCTTTCGCGATCGCCGTTGCGATAGGCGGTCATTGCCTTGATCAGATAGTTGCGGTTTTGCCCATTGAGCTTGGGGGCCAGCATTTCGGGATTGGGGCTGGCCAGGCTGTGGCAACGATCGCATTTTTGAGCGAGGTCGACTATGGGCTCCGGCGGAGTGAAGGCGATTTGCGTGGGTTGTTCCGCGGCGAAGAAGACGGCGACTTTTTCGATCTCGCGGTCCTTCAATCCGCTGAGTGCTTTGTGCATTGGGCCATGTTCTCGTACCTTGTCTCGATAGGCTTTAATCATCACGGAGAGGTATTTCACGTCCTGACCGGCCAGGTTGGGCGTGCCGGATTCGTCACCGGAGCCTGTGGCACCGTGACATTTGATGCATTCGTTGGCGAACTGTTTGCCCTCGTAGGGGTTGCCCGTCTTGCCGGGAGCCGGTTGCGGTTTGTTCAGGGCGAAATATATGGCGATATTCGACAGGTCGGCCTGACTCAGGCCTGTTAACGCTTCATGCATGGGGGGCATGGAGCTCGCGCCGTCTTGGTAAATCCTGGTCGCCGTTTTGATGAGGTATTGCGGATGTTGCCCGGCCAAGCGCGGCAGCCCGGCGGAGGAGGGGTTGCCTCCAATGCCATGGCAAGGGGCGCAGGGCTTGCTCAATTCCTCGCCGCGATCATAGTAGGAATATTGAGCGCTCATATTCGCGAGGTTGGGCAAGGGCTGCAGGCTGGCGTAATAGCCGAGCACATTGCGCAGTTGATCCGGGTTCAATTCTTTTGTGATGTTCATGGCGTCGCCACTGCTGCCGACGCGTTTTCCATGATCGTATGTCTGGATGGCCTTGAGCAGATAGCTTTCGACTTGGGCTGCGAGATTGGGGATGCCGTCTTTTACGCCGCGCCCATCCATACCGTGACAGCCGGCGCATTTGGTTTGGGCAAGCGCTTTGCCGGCTGCGATATCCGGCGGTGATTCTGATGTTGCGCCCGATCCCTGTTTTTCCGAGCAACCGGCCAGCAGGGCTAACAGCAATGAGATTCCAGCGACGTATTTGTTCATGATCACCTCAGAGTCGAATCGCAGAAATGAATATTCGGGCAAGCATAAAACTCGTCCCGCTATATTCCATTCTTGCTTGAACTGCCATGCGCCCTTCCCCCGCAAGCGGGGGAAGGGTTTTAAGTCGATTAATACAAATCTATAAGGCGCTGATTACGAATTATCTACTCCAGTTGACCCGCAGCAGGTTCTGGTCCGGGTTGTAGTGGAATTCGAGTTCGCCCTGATAGGCGTGATGCAGCGCATCGCCGATGCCCCGAGCCAGATGGATGTCGGTGGTGGTCACCTGATATCCCTGTTCCGTCTTCTCGATGTTCATCAGGCGTTGCAAGGGGTGCTCGGTTTTTTCGCGGGTCTCGTGGTGTTTGATCAACTGCATGATCTCCGCCTCGTGTGCCGCGAGAAACTCTCCACCCAGCGACACGTAGCCGGCCGGGAAACGGTCGCGCATGCGGTGGCAGGCGGGGCAGGTTTCGCTATGCGCGCCCTGCGGTTTTTCCAGCCATTGCCAGCGGCCTCCGTGAAATACTGCGCCGCATTCCGGACAGACGGTCGGCTCTGGAAGTTTGCCCTTGCTCTTGTAGCTGTCCAGCACCGTTTCTTCCTGTAGGCGGTCGCGGCGAATGAGATGGAAGCCGGGCGGGTGGGATGAGTGGCTCATGTTCGTCTCCTGTAGTGAGGCCGCTCCCGGGCGGGAGCGGCTGTGGGGTTACGAGATCGAAACGTTGACCGCGTTGGAGCGGCTCTTCTGGGTCTTGTTCAGCGTGATGTTGAGCATACCGTCCTTGAACTCGGCCTTGGCCGCGCTATCGTCGGCATCGTCCGGCACGCGGAAGCTGCGCATGAAACAGCCGTAGGAGCGCTCGATGCGGTGATATTTCTTGCCATTTTCTTCCTGTTCCTGTTTGCGCTCGCCCTGTATCGTCAGCATGCCGTCCTCGATCATGACCTTGACGTCGTCCTTGTTCACGCCGGGAATTTCGGCCTTGACCAGATAGGAGTTGTCCGTCTCGCTGATGTCGACCGACGGCATCCAGTCGGCTACCGACAGCATTTCGCGATCCGATTCGGCGGGTAGAGTCGAACGCCCGAATAAACGATTCAGGCGACTGGGGACTTCTTCCAGTTCCCTGAATGGGTCCCATTTGACCAGATTCATGATAATTCTCCTTTAATCGAAGTTGAACTACTCGAATGAGCGGGTCGATGATGTCACTTCGGGAGTAGGGTTTGCCATCGGCTGGGGAGGATTCCGCTATCAGGATAATCTTAGCGGGGCGTTGCCAAAGGACTCTCGAAAACCGCAGCGAGTTGCGCAGTTTCGATGGGTCTTCAGGTCTTCTGTTTGATCGCCAGTACGGCCTGGTTGCGCAGCGTGCGCAGCAGCGACAGTTGTTGCTGGGACAGTTTCAGCGCGTTGGCCTCGATCATGTCCGCGTAGAACAGCCCGATCACTTTGTCCTTGACCATGATGGGCAGGAGCATGAAGCAGGGCGCGTTGATGCCGTTTTTGTACCACTCGGGGATTTTGTCGGCGATGTTGGACGCATTGATGTCTTCGATGGCGATGTCCACGCCCTTCTGGATGCACAGGTGGAAAACGTCCGGCACGAAAGCCAGCGGGAAACGGAAACGCGGGATGATGTTGCGGACGTCGGCGCCGAATCCGAAGCGGGCTGCCATCACGCCAAGCTGGTTGTCGCGTATCAGTATCAGGGCGCGGCTGAAGCCCATGCCGCGATACATGGTTTCTAGCACCATCTGCAGCACATCGTTGAGCTTGAATTCGCCGACCAGCGAAGTGGTGACGTCCTGGATGCCGGCGCCGAGGATGGCTTCCGGATTCTGCGGAACCCCGCTGCTTTCTTCGTCGCCGTGCGCGACCGTCTGGTCGAGATTGGTGATGCCGTCCAGTTCCTTGTCGGTCTTTTTCTCTTCGACCGGCTGGGCGTGGCCGCTCCAGTTGCGCGAGCGCCTCAGCATGGAGCTGTGATGGATGCCTATGCCGAGAATGCCGGCGCGGCTCGACAATTCCTTCAAGCCGCCATCCATCGCGGCCGACAGTTTGCGTTCGGATATTTTGACAGCGCCTTCATAGCGGCTGGACAGCTCGTTCAGCAAGCGCTGTTTTTCCTTGATATCGGTATAGGCGGCGATTTCGCAAAGTTCGTGAGCCATATTGACGGTTACCGTCAACTGCTCCAGCTCGCCTTGCGGAGGTCGAACTTTCTCCGGCGGCAGCTTGCGCATCCCTGCGATCAGTCTGGCCGGGAAGTTCCAGCTGTGCGCCACGCCTATGCCCAGTTCGTGATAAGGCATTCCCAATATTTTCATGGCGGCCCGATCTTCGCTTTCGCCTTGCTCGACCAGGCGGGAGATTTCCTGGCTTTCGTCGAAGAAATAGAAGAGGCCCAGCATCCGGCCCAGGTTGTGGAACATCGAGCCGACCATCACTTCTTCCGCATTGCGGAAGTCGTGTTCGCTCATCAGTTGGGCGGCCACCATGCCCGACAGGATGGACTGGATGACTTCGTCCTTGAGCTGGCTGGCTTGCGCCTTGTTCTGCAGGAACTCCAGCAGGATCAACGTCATCGCAATGTTGCGCACCGTCTCGAAGCCGAGGATCACCACGGCCTTGGACACGGTGTTGATGCTGCCGCCGAACTGTCCGAAGGATGCGGTGTTGACCAGTTTCAGCAGTTTGTTGGTCAGCGCGAAATCCTGCAGGATGACGCTGGCCAGTTTGTTGGCGCTTTCCGAGTCCGATGCGACGATTTTGTTGATCTCGGAAATGATGTTGGACAGCGCCGGAAAGTCTTGTTTGCTGCGCATCCTGCGCAGCAAGAAGTCCAGCGTGCTGTGGGTCTGTTTCTCCCGCCCGGCTTTTTCCTGCAACTCGCCTAGATAGGCCTGCAACACCTGCAGCATCGCTTCGCAGCTGGCATAACGCTCGTCCGGGTTCTTCGAGGTCGCCTTGAGAATGATGGTTTCGAGCCGTTCGTCGATCAGTTCGTTGTGAGTCGAGGGGGCGGCGATTCGCTCGTTCGCGGCGCGGTTCAGCACCTCGTAGACGTTGTTGCCGCTGACGGCGACCTCGCCGGTCACCATTTCGTAGAGCATGATGCCGACCGCATAGATGTCGGCCTTGGCGCTCGCCTGCTTGCCGGCGATGATTTCCGGGGCCATGTAGCGCGGCGTTCCGCTCAGCGGATTGCCGGCTTTTTCCTGCTGGCTGGACAGTTTTGCCAGCCCGAAATCCATCACCATCGGCGTGCCGCTGGCGGCGATCATGATATTGGCCGGCTTGATGTCCAGATGGGTGATGTTCTGGGCGTGCGCGTAGGCCAGCCCCTCCAGCACGCCGCAGGCGATTTCCGCCGACTGTACGAGGGATAAATCTTTTTCCTGCTTCAGTACTTGTTCCAGCGTTTTGCCCTCGATATAGGCATAGACCAGATAAGGGACGCTTTGGTGCTCGCCGACATCGAACAGCGGAATGATGTTCGGATGTTGCAGCTTTGCGACGATGCGTGCTTCGCGAGCGAGTTGCTCGGACTGGCGGCTCAGGTTGCGTAGCGTCTTGATCGCAACGCGTCGGTCGAGCTGTGTGTCCTGCGCCAGATACACCGTACCCTGGCCGCCCTTGCCGAGTTCTCCGAGAATTTCAAAACGGCCGATAGATTGTGCGGGCATGACTGAATCGGGTGCGGTTAGCGGCAGGGTCGCGTTAGTCGGATAGGGGGTGAGGGCTCGATCTGGATACCGCCGGCATTCTACACCATGAACTGCGACCGACAGTCGCACTGCGCAGGGGTAATCAGACTTTCTGCTTGATCGCCAGCACGGCCTGGTTGCGTAGCGTGCGCAGTAGAGCTAGTTGCTGATGCGAGATGTCCAGCTGGTTGGCCTCGGGCATGTCGGCGTAAATCAAGCCGATCGCCTTGCCGTCCAGCATCAGCGGCAGCAGGATGAAGCTGGGGGCGTTGACCGCCTCGTGGTACCAGTCCGGGATCTTGTCGGAGATGTTCAGCGAGCGGACGTCTTCGATGGAGATGTCCAGGCCTTTTTCGATGGATAGATGGAACACGTCCGGCGCGAAATGCAGCGGGAAGCGGAACTTCGGGATGATCTGCCCGATGTCCGGGCCGAAGCCGAAGCGGGCGAGCATCGCCCCTTCCTTGTTGTTGCGCAGCATGAACAGCGCGCGCTGGAAGTTCATGCCGCGATATATCGTCTCCAGCACCATCTGTAGCAGATCGGTCAGGTTGAACTCGCCCATCATCGTGTTCGTCACTTCCTGCATGCCCGCGCCCAGTATCGAGTCCGGGTTGAGCGACAGGGTGAGCGACTCTTCTTCGCCGTACCTTTTGGCGACCGACTGGCCGAGGTCGGTCATGTCCTCGATGCCCTTGCCGTTCTTCTGGCGCTGGGCGGGCAGCGGACGGCCGCTCCACTGGCGTGCGCGGGTGAGCAGCGGGCTGCCTGAGATGCCGATGCCCAGCGTCGCGGAGCGGTCGGACATTTCGCTCAGGCCGGCATCGAGGGCAGTGGACAGATCGCGTTCGGACAACTTGCCGGTGTTTCCGTAGCGCTTGGACAGTTCCGCCAGCTTCTGCGGTTTGTCTTGGATGCTGGACGAGAATGAAACGTCGCACAGCTCGTAGGCGAGATTGACTGCAACGGCCAGTTTCTCCATTTCGTTCTTGGGCGGGGCGATGTCCCCTTCAGGCAGCAAGCGCATACCGGCAATTAGCCGGGGCGGGAAGTTCCAGCTGCGCGCCACGCTGACGCCGAGTTCCGAATAGGGGATGCCCAGTATCCGCGCAGAGGCTGCCTGTTCGCTTTCGCCTTCCCTGGACAAGTGCGCAATTTCCTGGCTCTCATCGTAGAAGTAGAACAGCGCCAGCATCTTCCCCAGGTTGTGGAACATCGCGCAGATCAGTATTTCTTCGACGTCGCGGATGTCGTTTCTGGACGATAGTTTCGCGGCGAGTTCTCCGGCGAGCACCGCCTTGACGATTTCTTCCTTGAGTTGCGCCGCTTGGGGTTTGTTCTGCAGGAATTCCAGCAGGATCAGCGTGGTCGCGATGTCGCGTACCGTCTCGAAACCGAGGATCACGACAGCCTTGGAAATGGTGTTGATGCCGCCGCCGAACTGGCTGAACGATGCGGTGTTGACCAGCCGCAACAGCTTGTTGGTGAGCGCTAGGTCCTGCAGGATCACGCCGGCCAGTTTGCTGCTGCTTTCGAATTCGGAAGAGACGATCTGGTTGATCTGCGAGATGACGCCGGAGATCGCGGGAAAATCCTGTTTGCTGCGCATGCGCTGCAGCAGGAATTCTGTCGTTGCGCTACGCGATTCGTCGAGGTATTCATCCAGGTCCTGCAGCATCGAGGCGGCGTTCGGGTAGCGCTCCGCAGGACTCTTCGCCAGTGCGTTCATGATGATCGCCTCCAGCGCTTCGTCCACTTGCTCGTTGAGGGCCGAGGGAACGGTGATTTGTTCGTGCGCCGCGCGGTTCAGCACCTCGAACAGGTTTTCCCCGGTGACCGCATATTGCCCGGTGACCATTTCATACAGCACAGCGCCGATCGCGTAGACATCCGCAAGCGGGCCGCCCGCTTGGCCGGAAACGATCTCCGGCGCGAGGTAGCGCGGCGTGCCGTTGATCATGCTGGTGGCGGTCTGCTCTTCGGCGTTGCTCGTCGTCGCCAGCCCGAAGTCCATCACCATCGCCAGACCGCTCTTCGCGATCATGATATTGGCCGGCTTGATGTCCAGGTGCGACACGCCTTGCTCATGCGCGTAGGCTAGTCCTCTCAGCGTGTCGCAGGCGATCTCTGCCGCGCGCGCGGATGGCAGCGTCTTCTGCTCCTTGAGCACCTGAGCGAGCGTTTTGCCCTCGATGTAGGCATAGACCAGATAGGGGGTGCCGTTATGTTCGCCGGCGTCGTACAGCGCGATGATGTTGGGGTGCGTCAACTTGCTGACGATTAGCGCCTCGCGCGTCAGCTGTTCGGTCTGGTGGCCGAACTTGCGCAGCGTCTTGATCGCGACCTTGCGGTCCAGCTGGGGATCGTGGGCAAGGTAGACCGTGCCCTGTCCGCCCCGGCCCAGTTCGCCGAGGATATCGAAGCGACCTATGGTCTTTTCGTCGGCCATGCCTAGCTCTTCGCTCCCATCGCCAGCGCGCGCAGGCGTCCCTGTTCGAGCGCGGCTTGGTCGGTCTCGACCAGCCAGCCATGCAGGTTGTCCATCACGAGATCGGTCAGCGCATGCATCCAGTCGTCGCGGTCGTTCAGGCAGGGGATGTAGTGGTATTCGCCGCCGCCCGCATGCTGGAAGTCTTCTTTTCCTTCCTGTGCGATTTCTTCCAGCGTCTCCAGGCAATCGGCGACGAAGCCGGGGCAGACGATGTCCACGCGTTTGGCCTTCTGTTTGCCGAGTTCCTTCAGCGTCGCGGTGGTGTAGGGTTGCAGCCATTCGGCGCGGCCGAAGCGCGACTGGAAACTGACCGCGTATTGCTCCTGCTTCAGCCCCAGTTCCTGCGCCAGCAATCGGCCGGTCTTCTGGCATTCGCAGTGATACGGGTCGCCTTGTTCCAGCGATTTGCGCGGCAGACCGTGGAAGCTCATCACCAGCTTCTCCGGGCGGCCGTGCATCATCCAGTGATCGTTGATGCTGCCCGCCAGCGCCTTGATGTAGCCCGGATCATCGTGGAAGTGCTTGATCGTGCGGATCGCCGGCGTGTTGCGCATCTGCTGCAACTCGCGATAGACGATGTCGGTCACCGTCGCGGTAGTGCTTGCGGCGTATTGCGGATACATCGGCACGATCAGGATGCACTGGCAGTTCTGTTCCTTCAGCTTGCGCAACACCGAGGGTATCGACGGATTGCCGTAGCGCATCGCGTACTCCACGACGAACGGCGCCTTGGTGCGCTGGCTCATATAGCCCTGCAACAGCGCGGCCTGCTTCTCGGTGTAGACGCGCAGCGGCGAGCCGTTTTTCATCCAGACCGACGCATACTTCGCCGCTGATTTCTTCGGGCGCGTGTTCAGAATGATGCCGTTCAAAATCAGCCACCAGATCGCGCGCGGCATCTCCACGACGCGCGGATCGCTCAGGAATTCTTTCAGATAGGTGCGTACCGCCGGTGTGGTCGGCGCATCCGGCGTGCCGAGATTGACCAGCAGGATGCCGGTCTTCTCGGGTGTGCCGTGGTTGAATGCGGGTTCGGTTTGATAGGTCATGAAAATAGTTGCGATGTTTTTTAAATTCTACCCATTGTCCACGGAAAACACGGAAGGCACGGAAAAAATCAAAGGCACGGAAAATAAATTGATTATTCAGACTTGGCAATTCGGTAGTTAGATAACGCAGAAAATGTTTGCGTCTATTCAAGTCAATTCCTGTTTTTGTATTTTCCGTGCCTTCCGTGTTTTCCGTGGACGAAAGGTTTTCAATGGTTATAGCACCACTCTTTCTATCGTCGCTTTCGGATGGCATCCAAAATTTGCCAGCAAAGCTACGCGCATTCCAGTCGCTTTCAGGTAATTCAGTACTTGCGCCTTATGCTCTCCCGTTGTGGCGGCAAGGGCTTTGAGTTCGACAACGATAGATTGATGGCAGACAAAGTCGGGAATATAGGTTTGCCGCAATGGCTCGCCCTTATAGGAAAGCTTCAGTTCAGGCTGCGATACAAATGGAATTCCTCGTTTCGACAACTCCTTTTCGAGGCACTCCTGATATACCGATTCCAGAAAACCGCATCCCATTTCACGATAAACCTCGAACACGGCCCCTTGAATTTGATAGCACTCATCCCTGTAGAGAATATCCCCATCCATTTTCGTGCCTTTCGTGTTTTTCGTGGACAGTGGGTTTTTCAATTCTGTGAGAGAGCGTTGCCCAGCAGGCGTGCGGTGATGTCCACGATGGGAATCACGCGCTGGTAGTCCATGCGCTTCGGCCCGACCACGGCCAGTGTGCCGACCACTTTTCCGTCGGCGGAGTAGGGCGCGGTGATCACGCTGCATTCTTCCAGCGAAGCGAGGCCGGATTCCGCGCCGACGAAGATGTGTATGCCCTGGCCGTGACGGCCTGCTTCCAGCAACTGCATCAACTCTGTCTTCTGCTCGAACAGGTTGAACAGTCCGCGCAGCTTGTTCATGTCGGTGGAAAGGTCGTGCACGCTCAGCAGCTTGTGTTCGCCGCTGATCACATAATCGTCCGCCTTCTTCGCCGCCGCCTCGTCGCCCGCGGCCAGCGCCGCCGCCATCAGCGCGCTCATGTCCCGTTGCAACTGGTGCAGCTCGCCGCGCAGCTTCTCGCGTATCTGCGAGAAGCTGCAGCCGATGTAATTCTGGTTCAGGAAGTTGCCGGCCTCGGTGAGTTGCGACTGGGTGTAGTCCTTTTCGGTCAGCAGCACACGGTTTTCCACCTCGCCGTCCGGCATCACGATGATTAGCAGCACGCGCTTCTCGCCCAGCCGCAGGAACTCGATCTGGCGCACCGTGATCGCTTCGCGCCGGGGCGAGGCGACTACGCCGGCGAACTGCGTCAGCTCGGACAGGATGTTGGAAGCCTGCGCGATCAGTCGCGACGGATTGTCCGGCTGCAACTGGTGTTCCAGCTGCTGGATACGTGCGCCGTCCAGCGGCTTGGTCACCAGCATGGTGTCGATGAACAAGCGGTAAGCGAGGCCGGTCGGGATGCGCCCGGCGGAAGTGTGCGGGCTGCTGACCAGACCGAGGTCTTCGAGGTCGGCCATCGTGTTGCGTATCGTCGCCGAGCTGACATCCAGCCCGGAATACTGTTGCAGCACGCGCGAACCGACCGGCTGACCGTCGCTGATGTAGCGTTCCATCAGGGTCTTGAGCAGTATCTGGGCGCGTTCGTTGAGCATGGTCGGATTCTATCACCACGCGGCGCGGTATCGAATCACGGAGGTGGCGGGGTGATCCCTGTTATGGGCGCTGAGAGCGTTCATCTCGAGTGGGTTTGGCTTCAAGAATTTTCCGAAGAGGTGCAGAATGCGTCCAGACGCATTTCAAGGCGGCAAGGCCGCTAATGCATCTGAACGGGGGCATCATGAAGAAGCTGAAGAACGAGAACGCATTGTTCAAGGAAGCGCTGCTGGCCGGTGTGAAATATGCGGAAGGCCGGGGCGTGGTCGAATTCGAGCCGACCGACTCGGCGAGCGAAAAGCTGCTCTACATCTACCGCTTGCTGGTTCACGACAAAGTCATCCAGCCCCTGCCGGAAGATCAGGTCGCCGAGAAGACGTTGCGCCACAAGCTTGCGATCTGGTATTCGAAGCAACTGCCGAAGGATCATCCTCTGTTGAAGCCGTAACGGGGGCGCGAGTTCGATCCGGTTTTGGCGTCAGTTTCCAGTCTCGCAGTCGTCCGGAATGACGCCTTTCAGTAATTGGTCTAGCTTCGTCTGGGCCGCAGCGAACAACGCTCAATCTTCGCGAAAGTCGACCGTATGCCACACGACATCAGTCTGATCGCCACCATCGCCGCCGGCCTCGGCCTGGCCATGGTGTTCGGTTTCATCGCGGCGCGGCTGAAGATGCCGCCGCTGCTGGGCTATCTGGTCGCCGGGATACTCATCGGCCCCGGCACGCCGGGATTCGTCGCGGACGTGGAGCTGGCGAAGCAGCTCGCCGAAGTCGGCGTGATCTTGCTGATGTTCGGCGTCGGCCTGCATTTTTCGCTCGGCGACCTGCTCTCGGTGCGGCGCATCGCGGTGCCGGGCGCCATCGTGCAGATGCTGGCGGCAACGGCGCTGGGCATGGCCGTCGCTTCGTTCTGGGGATGGGATGCGGGCGCTGCGCTGGTCTTCGGCCTCTCGTTATCCTGCGCCAGCACGGTCGTGCTGCTGCGCGCGCTGGAGGCGCGGGGCGTGCTCGAATCGATCAACGGCCGCATCGCGGTGGGCTGGCTGATCGTCGAAGACCTGGCGATGGTGTTGGTGCTGGTGCTGTTGCCGGCAATTGCGGGCTTGCTGGGCGGCGCGTCCGGCCCAATGCCGTCGGGCGCGGACATGCTGCTTCCGCTCGGCATCACGCTCGCCAAGGTGGCCGCGTTCATCGCCGTGATGCTGGTCTTCGGGCGGCGGCTGTTTCCCTGGATGCTCTGGCAAGTGGCGCGCACCGGCTCGCGCGAACTGTTTTCGCTGTGCGTGATCGCCGCCGCGGTGGGCGTGGCCTACGGCTCGGCCATGTTGTTCGGCGTCTCGTATGCGCTGGGCGCGTTCTTTGCCGGCATGATGCTGCGCGAGTCGGAATTCAGCCACCGCGCCGCCGCCGACTCGCTGCCGTTGCGCGACGCATTCTCGGTGCTGTTCTTTGTCTCGGTCGGCATGCTGTTCGATCCCCATGTGCTCGTCGAACACCCCGCGCAAGTGTTGGCGGTCCTGGCCATCATCCTAGTCGGCAAGACGCTGGCCGCCATCGCGCTGGTGCTGGCGTTCCGTTATCCGCTCAACACCGCGCTGACGGTGGGTGCCAGCCTCGCGCAGATCGGCGAGTTCTCCTTCATCCTGGCCGGCATGGGGGTGAGCCTGGGACTGCTGTCCCCGGAGGGGCAGAGCATGATCATCGCGGGAGCGCTGATCTCGATCGCCTTCAATTCGCTGGCCTTCACCGCCATCGCCCCGGTGCAGTCGTGGCTGCGCGCGCGTTCCGAGCTGGCGCGTCGGCTCGAACTGCGCGACGACCCGTTGGCGCAATTGCCGGTGTCGGTCGACCAGAAGCTGCTGAGCGGCCAGGTGGTGCTGGTCGGCTACGGAAGAGTCGGCCGCCGCATCGCCGATGCACTGGCCGAACGGCATATCCCTTTCGTCGTTGCCGAGCAGAATCGCGAACTGGTGGAGGGTCTGCGTGCACAGCACATCCCCGCCGTTTCGGGCGACGCCGCCGACCCGGCGGTGCTGATCCAGGCACACATCGCCCGCGCCGGCATGCTGGTCATCGCCACGCCGGATGCCTTCAACGTGCGCAAGATGGTCGAGACCGCGCGCAAGCTGAACCCGGCGATCGAAGTCGTGCTGCGCACCCATAGCGACGAAGAAGCCGCCCTGTTGCAACAGGAGAACGTCGGCAAGGTGTTCATGGGCGAACACGAACTGGCGCGCGGCATGGCGCGGCATGTGCTGGAGCGGATGGAGTCAACCCTCAAAGCACCGATACGCGGAGAGCCATAATCGCAGTCCAGGCTTTCGTCGTCAGCTTCCGCTTTTGCCGCTGTCCGGCATGACGTCTTTCAGCATCTGGTCGAGCTTGGCCTGTATGTCGGCGGGATTGCTGCCGCTGCCGATTTCCTGTTGCAGTTTCACCAGTCTTGCGGCGAGTTCGATCTGACTCTGGGTCTTGTTTGCCGCAAGCCGGGCTTCGGCTTCCTGCTGCTTCATCTCCAGCAGGTTTTTGGTGCTGCCCATGAACAGCGAGCCGACGGTCTCGACCATGCGGTTCAATATCGTATAGAGCAATTCGGCGGAGAAGCCGCCCAGCATCGCCAGCATCGGCCTGATGAAGGCGGGGTCCATGAATTCGTTGGCGCTTGCTGCTGGCGTTGCTCCCTGGGCGGTGTTGAGCGCGTTGTCGGCAACCATGACCGAGATCACCAGGCCGGAGATCAGGCCCAGGCAGAAACGAATCCAGTAGGAGGCGTGATAGGACGGATCGAAAGTTCCTTGCATGATGAAGGAATTCGCCTTGTAGAGCGCGGCGAAGCCGGCGCCGAGTCCGGCTGCGGCGAGGAAGAACAGCAGGTTCTGCAGCAGCACCAGTCCGTTCGACCTCAGCATGTTGCCTGCGTCTGCGGCGACATCCGGCGAGAGGGAAAGGGCGATGAAGGCTGTAAGGGAAATTAGCGAGGCCACCATCATCTGGCGGATGATGGGGACCGGTCCGAGGATCAGCCAGCGGCTGTTGCAATCCTGCTCCCTGTCCAGCAACAGCAGCGTTCGGGGCAGCGCCGGTTTCACGATGGCGGAGAGCGTCTGGTGGGCGACGATCAGCGGTTCGAGGTCGATGCCGGGTTCGTCGTTTGCCTCTTTGGTGTGTTTGGAAAGACGCAGGCTGCCGAAGCGGTCTATCGTTTTCAGCACATCGACCGGAACCTGATTGCCGTTGGAAAGGGCATATTCCGCCATCGCGCGGCTTTCTTGGTAGAGTTGTTCGCTGATGCCTAGCCGTGCATATGGATCGCAATTTTTGTGCATGTTTTTCCTCGTCCTGAAGTTTTATTTTCTTATCGGAAACGTCGTACTCTTGCAAAGCCGGCGTCACTATAAACCCTGACTGGTCGAGGGGGCAATTGTCATTCGCGTTGCGCCTGTGGCCGCGAATGCGGCGTGAATGCACGGCTGCAGCGCGGTTGCCGGGCCAGAAAAATATTGCACGGCCCAGGCAAAGCCGCTATATTCGCGCCCATGCACTTCTCTACCTACATCGCATTGCTACACTCCACGTTCAGCCTGCTGGCTGCGCTGCTGCTGCGCGGCGCGCGCTAATTCCAATCATACAATCCGATGCAATGTGCGCGACAACCGAAAACGGTTGCGCAGGTTAAACCTATCCGCGATGGAGCTTTTGACATGACAGACAAATTGATTATTTTCGACACCACCTTGCGCGACGGCGAGCAGAGCCCGGGCGCTTCGATGACCAAAGAGGAGAAGTTGCGCATCGCGCGCCAGCTGGAAAAGCTGGGCGTGGACGTGATTGAGGCGGGCTTTGCAGCCGCCAGTCCCGGTGACTTCGATGCGATCCATGCGATCGCCGAGACCATCAAGGATTCCATCGTGTGTTCGCTGGCGCGCGCCAGCGAAAACGACGTGCGCCGCGCGGGCGAGGCGATCAAGCCGGCGAAGCGCGGGCGCATCCACACCTTCATCGCGACCAGCCCGATCCACATGCAGCACAAGCTGCGCATGACCGAGGATCAGGTCGTGGAACGCGCGGTGCAGGCGGTGAAGTGGGCGCGGGAGTATACCGACGACGTCGAGTTCTCCGCAGAGGATGCGGTGCGTTCCGATATGGACTTCCTGGTGCGCGTGTTCGATGCGGTGATCAAGGCAGGGGCTACGACGCTCAATGTGCCGGACACCGTGGGCTACAGCGTTCCGGCGTTGTGGGGCGAGCGCTTCAGGCAGTTGATAGCCCGCGTGCCGAATTCCGATAAGGTGATCTGGTCCACGCATTGCCACAACGACCTGGGCATGGCCTCGGCCAATTCGCTCGCTGCGGTAATGAACGGCGCGCGTCAGGTCGAGTGCACCATCAATGGCCTGGGCGAGCGCGCGGGCAACGCATCGCTGGAAGAGATCGTGATGGCGGTGAAGACGCGCCGCGACATATTCACCTGCGACACGCGCATCGACACCACCCAGATCGTGCCGACCTCCAAGCTGGTGTCCAGCATCACCGGCTACCCGGTGCAGCCGAACAAGGCTATCGTCGGCGCGAACGCGTTCGCGCACGAGTCCGGCATCCATCAGGACGGCGTGCTCAAGCATCGCGAGACCTACGAGATCATGCGCGCCGAAGACGTGGGCTGGAGCACAAACAAGCTGACTCTGGGCAAGCTCTCCGGGCGTGCTGCCTTCCGTTCACGCTTGCAGGAATTGGGTATTGTGCTCGACGGCGAGGAGGCTTTGAATGCAGCGTTCGCGCGCTTCAAGGAGCTGGCGGATCGTAAGTCGGAGATATTCGACGAGGACTTGCAATCGCTGGTCAGCGACGAGTTCGTATCGCAATTCTGCGAACATTTCCGTCTTGTCGCGATGCGAGCACATTCCGAGACCGGTGTCCTGCCTAAGGCGCAGGTCACGTTGAGCGTCGGCGGCGAGGAAAAGAGCGCCGAGATGCAGGGCGGAGGTCCGGTGGATGCGACGTTCAAGGCCATCGAGCAGATCGTCCACAGCGGCACCGAGCTGTTGCTGTATTCGGTGAACAACATCACCAGCGGCACCGACGCGCAGGGCGAGGTGACGGTGCGTTTGTCCAAGGGCGGTCGCATTGTCAACGGCCAGGGCGCCGATACCGATATCGTCGTGGCGTCTGCAAAGTCTTATCTCAACGCGCTCAACAAGTTGCACAGTTCAGAGGAGCGCGCGCATCCGCAGGTGTGAACTTTTTTCCGGCAACCCGCTCTGATACAGCGGCGCACATTCTGTGCGCCGTTTTTTACGAACTTCACCGGAGGTTGTCTTGAAAAGAATTCTGTTAGGTAGCACGTTTCTGCTGAGTGCGCTGTTTGCCAATGCAAGCTGGGCCGAGTGTTCGATCATCCCGCATTCCCAGTGTCCGCATGCCGAACTAGCCGGCAAGAGCGCAGTTGGTGCGGATGTGCACGAGGCTCGTTGGGTCGAGGGAGACCTGTCCAAGGCCGATTTTTCCAAGGCCAATCTCAAGGAAGCAAACATCTATCACGGCAACTTGGCCGGCGGCAATTTCACCGAAGCCGACATGACGGGCATCACGCTGTACAACTCCGATCTGACCGGAGCCAACCTGACCGGCGCCAACCTGACCGGCGCCAAGCTCAAGGGCGCAAACCTCAGCGGGGCGAATCTGACCGATGCCGATCTGAGCGATGCCGAGATCGAGAACGCCAAGTTCATCAAGACCACGTTCTGTCGCACGACGATGCCCAACGGCATCGTGAATAGCGGCGCGAACTGTGCCGCAGTGAAACCAGCGAAGACTGGACAGGTCGAAGCGGCGGTTGAGGGGGCGATCAACGGCTGTGTGATCCAGCCGCGCAGTGTATGCCTGAATGCCGCACTCGCCGAAGCTAATCTTGGTTCCGCCAATCTGGCTGGCGCGCAGCTTTACATGGGCAACCTGGCGCAGGCTAACCTGTTCAAGGCCAACCTCGGCAAGGCCAACCTGACCGAGGCGAATCTGGTGCGCGCCAACCTGACCCGCGCCAACCTGTCGCAGGCCAACCTGACCGACGCCAACCTGAACAAGGCGATGTTGCGCGGCGCACAACTGGAACGCGCCAACCTGACCGGCGCGATTCTGCTGAACGCGGACCTGACCGATGCCGACCTGACTGGCGCGAACATCGCGGATGCAACGCTGACCGGCGCGACGCTTTGCAACACGGTGATGCCGAACGGTACCGTGAACAACAGCAGCTGCATGCCGGAACGCAAGGCAGAGCCGGTATACGAGCCGGTCGTGCAGGAAGCGCCTGCGCCGGCGACGAAAATCAGGAAGCGTTAAAGCGTTCTGATTCAGATGAGAAGGCACGGTATCCCCGTGCCTTTTTTGTTGGGCTATTCCCGGCTTGGAAGGGATAGCGCCGCCAGTGCGCTTGCCGAATCCGTGACCGGTTCGGTGAAATCGAAACGCAGCATGCGACCGCCGGCCTCGACATCGAAACCGTCGCAATCTATGCCCAGCATGCGCATTTGTTCGGCAGAGATGCCGCGCAGTCTTAGGCAGCGGCGTAATTCATCCTGAGGTTCCGCATTCAACTGCGCCAGCAAATCCTCTTCCTGGGTCATCAGCGGATAGGGCGGTACGGTAAAGTGGCTCATGATCCAGCGCGCCTGACCGAAGCCGGCAACATGGCGCACGGACTGGGGCACGATGCGGAAGAACGAGAAGTCTCCGAGTTCAAACAGCTGCGCATTCTCCGGGAGATAGCGCAGCCAGCGGGTGGCATAGGGTTCGCGTCCTGCCAGCGGCGCGGCGTTGCCGACGACGGTCACGCGTCCCTGAGTCTGGATGCGTGGATCGTTCTGGTCGTGCGTGATCAGGCTGACGCGCGGGTCGTTCAGCAGGTTTTTCGTATGCTCGGCCAGTCCGGAGATGAACAGCAGCACGCTGCCGTCATGGTCGGTGAGGTAAGGGACGATGGAGCCGAACGGGTGGCCGCCGAATTTCTTCGACAGCGTGGACAGCACGCCGTATCGGTGAGCACGCAACAGGCAGCGCGCTTCGCGAGCGTGACTCATTGGGGCATGGCTCATCGGCGGATGTGCGTCGATCATTGCGCGAGCTTCAAGGCGGTCTGCGCCAGACGGCGGCCCTGCGCCAGACAGAGCTTCTTCTCGGCGTCGGTGATCGGCTGGTTGCCGGCGAGCCCGGCGACATGGCTGGCGCCGTAGGGCGTGCCGCCGCTCTGGGTCGTGCCGAGTTCTGGTTCGGAGTAGGGCAGTCCGGCGATGAGCATGCCGTGATGCAGCAGCGGCAGCATCATCGTCAGCAGCGTGCTCTCCTGACCGCCGTGCATGCTGCCGGTAGAGGTGAACAGCGTGGCCGGCTTGCCCGCCAGCGCATGCTTCATCCACAGCCCGCCGGTGCCGTCCAGAAAATATTTCATCGCACCGGCCATGTTGCCGAATCGGGTCGGGCTGCCCAGTGCCAAGCCTATGCACTCCTCCAGGTCGCGCAGTTCGACATAAGGCGCGCCTTCGTCGGGGATCGCCGGTTCGGTCGCCTCGCACACCGCGGACACCTTGGGCACGGTGCGCAGCCGCGCGCGCGCGCCTTCGACCTGCTCGATGCCGCGCGCAATGAGTTGCGCCATCTGGCGCGTAGCACCTTGCTGGCTGTAATACAGGACCAGGATTTCTTTGTCGGTTATCATGCGCGCCATTATAGGGAATCAAGATCATCATGCAAAAGGATAGTCGCGACTTTGCGGATTTCATGCGCTTCATCGTGACGCGCTTCAGTCAGGATCGTTGTGCGCAGATCGCCGGCAGTCTGACCTTCACCACGTTGCTGTCGCTGGTGCCGCTGTTCACGATCGCGCTGACGCTGTTCTCGGCGTTTCCGGTGTTCGAGAATTATTCTACGCAGATCAAACAGTTCCTGACCGGCAGCCTGATGCCGGACATCGCCAGCAAGGTGATTACGCAGTACATGAGGCAGTTCACCGACAGCGCGATGCGGCTGACCGCGCTGGGCATCGGATTACTCGCGGTCGCCGCGATGTTTCTGCTGCTGACGATAGAGCATGCGTTCAATGTGATCTGGCGCGTGGCGCAGCCACGTCCGTTGCTCAAGCGGCTGGTCATCCATTGGGCTGCGTTGACACTCGCGCCGCTGCTGGTCGGTGTAAGCCTCGCGCTGACTTCCTGGCTGGTCGGGCTGTCGATGGGCTATGTCCGTCATGTCCCGATATTCGGCGTGGGCGTGTTGAAACTGTTGCCGGTGCTGCTGACCTGGCTGGCCTTCGCGATGCTGTTTTATTTTTTGCCCAACCGGCATGTGCCGCGTTCCCACGCGATGCTGGGCGCATTGGTGGCCGCGCTCGCGTTCGAGGCGATGAACCGCGCCTTCGGTTATTACGTCAGCCACTTTCCGACCTACAAGCTGGTGTACGGTGCATTCGCCAGCGTGCCGATTTTCCTGATATGGATATACCTGTCTTGGTTGTCGATCCTGCTCGGTGCGGTGATCGCCGCCTCGCTGTCGTACTGGCGCACGCCGATGGACGGAGATGCCTCGCCAACCGCGCAATTGCTGGATGCCTTGCGCGTGCTGAAGACGATGACGGATGGTTTGCGCGAGGGGCGGGTGAGCGACTTGCCGGAATTGTCCCGCTCGCTGCATCTTTCCTACGATGCGCTGGATGAGATTCTCGGTAAGCTGGAGCAGGCCGACATCATACGCAAGGTCGAAGGCGACGGCTGGCTGATGATGCGCGATGCGACGCACATCCGCACCGCCGAATTGCTGCGACTGTTCGTGCTGGATACAGCCTCGTTGCCGGGCGGCGATGACGGCGATCCGTTGCGGCAGTGGCTGGCGGAGAGTGCTGGCCGGATCGAACGGGACACGGATATGAGCTTGCAGGAACTATTTGCGCGCAGTCCTGCCTGATGTGCTTGCGCGCCATCGGCCATTTGCGTTTTAATGCGCGACGTTTTTTATCGTTATTTTTATAGTCAGGAGCACGACATGGGTTTGCTGGAAAAATTGTTCGAAGGCGCGCTGTGGAACAGCCGTTTCATGGTGTTGACGGCGGTGGTGGGCAGCTTGCTGGCGGGCATCGCGATCTTCTACATGGCGACCGTGGATGTGGTGAACCTGTTCTCCCATGCGCTGCATTACGCTGATTCCAGCCTGACGCCCGAGGCGCGCAAGGCGCTGCACGATGCCACGGTGTCGCATATCGTCGAGGTGGTGGACGGCTATCTGCTGGCGACGGTGATGATGATTTTCTCGCTGGGCATGTACGAACTGTTCATCAGCGACATCGACCAGGCGCACGGCAGCAAGGCCTCCAGCAAGATACTGGTGATCAACAGCTTGGACGATCTGAAGTCGCGTCTGGCCAAGGTGATCCTGATGATTATGATCGTCACGCTGTTCGAGGAGGCGTTGAACATGCACCTGGAGTCGCCGCTGGATCTGGTCTACTTGGGCGCTGCTATTGCTCTGATTTCCATCGCGCTGTATTTCACTCACGCCGCCGATCCTGTCGCCGCACATGGTGGGGACGATGCCTCCGCATCGGACAAGCACGGTCATTAAGTTCATGACCAGATTCATGGCGGGGCGCTGGCTGGCTGTCCTGCTGTTGCTGGCCGCATCCGCTACGGCTGGCGCTGCAGGCTTCACGCTGCAGGATATGTCCGGCAAGACGCATAAGCTGGCGGACTATCGCGGCAAGTGGGTGCTGGTCAATTTCTGGGCGACCTGGTGTCCGCCCTGTTTGTCCGAGATACCCGAGTTGATTGCCTTGCACGACGCGCACAAGGATCGCGATCTTGTGGTGATCGGCGTGGCGCTGGATTCGACGCGAGCTTCGGTCGCCGAGTTCGCCGGCAAGAGCGGCATCAGTTATCCGCTGGTGATGGGAGATCGCAAGATGTCGGCGCAGATCGGCGCGGTGGACGTGCTGCCGACCAGCTATCTGTACGCCCCGAATGGCGAACTGGTCAGTTATCAGGCCGGTGAGGTGACGCGCGCCAGCGTCGAGACCTACATCAAGGGTAAAAAGCTTAACTAACTGGTGGCAGGATAAGCGTTGCTTGCCGTCCTGCGCGGTATCGACCAGTGGTTGTGCCAAGCGGCGCGCACTAGGTTCGGATACTCGGGGCGGCCCAGGCTGCCGTTGTAGCGGCCCAGCGCGCGATACAGGTCGCCCTTCTCGATGTCCACGTAGTGGCGCAGGATGGTGCAGCCGTAGCGCAGGTTAGTGCGCAGATGGAACAGGTTGTGGTCATTGGCGCCGATGTATTTCACCCAGAACGGCATCACCTGCATGTAGCCGCGTGCGCCTACCCGTGACACGGCATATTTCTTGAAGCCGCTTTCCACTTCGATCAGTCCCAGCACTAGCTGCGGGTCCAGTCCGGCGCGGGTCGCCTCGTAATGCACCGTGCTCAGGAAGTCGATGCGGGCCTCTTCGTCCGGCATCCGTTTCTGCAAACGGCGCGACATTTCGTTCAGCCAAGCATCGGCATCGTATTTGTTGGCAAAAGCCAGCCTGGGGGCGGCAAGGTCGGAGACGCTGTGCTGTAGCACGGCGCGCACGCTGGCCGACAGCGATTCTTCGCGCTGCGCGCCGGCCTGTGCGCCGGAGGCGAACAGCAACAACGCGAGGAGCGGGGCGACGGCATGGCGCAGGGGCGCATGCACCTGCCGCTCCCTATATCCTGAATCCTGTGTCCCGTATCCCGTTTTCATAGTTTCGATTGTACGAGCCCCAGCGCGCTTTGCAAGGAAACGGCTTGCGCGGCGGCATCGCGCCTTCCCTGATATTCGACGTTGCCTTCCTTCAGGCCGCGGTCGCCGACGACGATGCGGTGCGGGATGCCGATCAGTTCCATGTCGGCGAACATCACGCCGGGGCGTTCGTCGCGGTCGTCCAGCAGCACCTCGATGCCGGCAGCCTTGCAGTCCGCATACAATTGTTCCACCGCGTTGCGCACAGCCTCGCTCTTACCCATGCCGATCGGCACGATGGCGAGCTGGAACGGGGACATCGCGGGCGGCAGCGTGATGCCGCGCTCGTCGAAGTTTTGCTCGATGGCGGCAGCGACGATGCGCGACACGCCGATGCCGTAGCAGCCCATTTCCATGACCTGAGTCTTGCCCTGCGCGTCGAGGAAAGTCGCGTTCAGCGCTTCGGCGTATTTGGTGCGCAACTGGAAGATGTGGCCGACTTCGATGCCGCGGCAGATCTCCAGACTGCCCTTGCCGTCCGGCGAGGCGTCGCCCGCGACGACGTTGCGCAGGTCATGCACGCTAGCCTCGTCCAGATGCACGTCGCGAGCGAAATTCACGCCGGTGTAGTGAAAGCCGTCGTCGTTCGCGCCGCAGATGAAGTCGCTCAGCGCGGCGGCGGTGCGGTCGACCAGCATGCGCACCTGGCTGCCCACGGGGCCGATGTAGCCGGCACGGCAGTTCATGTTGCGATGGATCTCGTCGTCGCTGGCGAAACGGAATTCGCCCAGCACCTTGCCGGCCTTGATCTCGTTCAGCGTATGGTCGCCGCGCAGCAGCAGCAGCACGAATTCGTCTTCGTGCGTCACGACCGCGATGGCCTTCAATACGTTTTGTGCGGAGACGCTGAAAAATGCAGCGACTTCTTCGATGGTCTTCTGGCCGGGGGTGATGGCTTTCTGCATCTCCTGTGAGGCAGGGGCGCGCGGCGCGCGCGGTGCGACCGCTTCGGCCAGTTCTACGTTGGCCGCGTAGTCGGAGTCAGGGCAGAACGCCAACGCGTCTTCGCCTGCGTCGGCCAGCACATGGAACTCGTGCGAGCCGGAGCCGCCGATAGCACCCGTGTCCGCCGCAACGGCACGGAACTGCAGGCCGAGGCGGGTGAAGATGCGGCTGTAGGTTTCGTACATCACGCGGTAGGTTTGTTCCAGACTGGCGTAGTCGGCGTGGAAGGAATATGAATCCTTCATCATGAACTCGCGCGCGCGCATCACGCCGAAGCGCGGACGGACCTCGTCGCGGAACTTGGTCTGAATCTGGTAGAAGTTCACCGGCAACTGGCGGTAGCTGCGGATCTCGCGGCGCGCGATATCGGTGATGACCTCCTCGTGGGTCGGGCCGAAGCAGAACTGGTTGTCGTGCCTGTCCTTGATCTTCAGCATTTGCGGGCCGAACACCGCCCAGCGCCCGGTTTCTTCCCATAGTTCGGCGGGTTGCACCGCGGGCATCAACAGCTCGATGCCGCCGCTGCGATCCATCTCTTCGCGCACGATGTTTTCCACTTTGCGCAGCACGCGCAGGCCGAGCGGCATCCAGGTGTACAGGCCACTGGCCAGCTTCTTGATATAGCCGGCGCGCATCATCAGCTTGTGGCTGGGCAGTTCGGCTTCCGATGGGGCTTCCTTGAGGGTGGAGATGAAGAATTGCGAAACGCGCATGATGTTACGATCCGGACAAAAAAGTGAGGGCGCGATTTTACAGCGAATGCGCCCCATCCGGTACGGCGAAGGCTGATTTGCTTTCAAATGAGATGGAAATGTGAAAGAATCCGGCCATTGAAATTAACCGGATAGAGCAGCAAATGATAGACCGAGACGGCTACCGCCCGAATGTCGGCATCATTATCACGAATGACAGGAATCAGGTGTTCTGGGGCAAGCGGGTGCGGCAGCACGCGTGGCAGTTTCCGCAAGGCGGCATACAGCACGGCGAGAATCCGGAGCAGGCGATGTATCGCGAGTTGCACGAGGAAGTCGGGCTATTGCCGGAGCATGTGAGAATACTCGGGCGCACCCGCGATTGGATGCGTTATGAGGTTCCGCAGAACTGGAACAAGCGAGAGTCGCGGGGCGGCTATCGTGGGCAGAAGCAGATCTGGTTCCTGTTGCGCCTGGTCGGACGTGATTGTGATGTCTGTTTGCGCGCCACCGAGCATCCCGAGTTCGATGCCTGGCGCTGGAACGAGTACTGGCTGGACATCAACGCGGTGATCGAATTCAAGCGTGAGGTGTATACGATGGCGCTCAACGAGTTGGCCCGCTACCTGCCTGGTCCCAGGCATGGGGCTGTCCATCTGCAGCAGGCGCACAAGTAAATTTCGTTGGCTGACTGTAAATTATTGGGAGTGTAATAATGACTAGAGAATACAACTCGCTGCAAACTTTTCCCTTGAAGACCGGCTCGACTTTTGTGCGTCCGGTTCAATCTCTTCCTGAGCATGTCAAGTTGAGCGATTTGGCGACAGACGTCATGACCGATTTGAGTAAGGTGTCGATGGTGAGCGTGCGCGCCAAGACTTCAATGGAGAAGGCCAATGCCAAGATGATTCGCTATGGCGTGCGGATGTTGCTGGTGCTGGACGATAACGATCAGGTGGCGGGGTTGTTGACGGCGACCGATGTATTGGGGGAAAAACCGATGCGTTTCCTGCAGAGCATGGGCGGAACTCATGCCGACATCATGGTGCGCGACATCATGTCTACACAGCGTGAACTGGAAGCGCTGAAGATCGAAAATGTGTGCAAAGCCAAGGTCGGGGAGATCGTCGCCACCCTGAAAAAATCCAACCGGCAACATGCGCTGGTCGTCGCAGAAGGCGCGGACGGCAAGCAATCGCTGTGCGGCCTGTTCTCTATCACCCAGATCGCCCGTCAGTTGGGCGCACAAGTGCAGAGTTTCGAATCTGCGCGCACTTTTGCCGAAATTGAGGCAGTGATTGCGCGTGGTTAATGTATTTGCAATCCTGAGGTAAATTCCATGAATTCATTATCGCGGCGCGTTGCGCTGGCCGTGCTGTTGTTTGTTGTTGCCGGATGTTCCTCCGTCAATGAAGCGAAGAAACAGGTGGGCGGTTGGCTCGGTGGGGATAGCACCCTTAGCACTGCCGACGACAAAAAGAATGCCGGAGCTGTCAGTTCCGGTCCTGAGCTGAAATATGCCGCGACGTTGCGCGTCGGCAAATATGTGGACCAGCGCAAGGTGGGTAATCCGCGTTTGTTGGGAGCGATCGATGCACGGGTGCGAGGGATAGACGGTAATCAGTTGTTGCTCGATCAGGATGTCGCCAGTGTCGTTGCGACGGCAATCAAGAAGCGTTTCGATGCGGAGGGCTTCCAGGTGCTGGAGGGGGGGGCTGCTGCCAATGCCCTGTTCGAGGTGTCTGGCGTGATCAAGGAATTGACACTGAACATCAAGAATCGCGATGAAATCAGCATCGCCATTGAGACTACTGTGAAGGATGTAAGCACTGGCGAGGTGATGTGGTCGGGGTTGGTAACGGAAAAGTACGACCGTTATGCCGGGGTTTCCGGCAACAACAAGGACGATGTGCTTGCCTATTTCAACAGAGAGTTGAAGATTGCCAGCAACAAGACGGTCGAAGCGGTTAGTGCATCGCTGGTCGCTGCGAAACCGGAGTTGTTTAACCTGACTGCGGGAACCAAGCGCATCCCCGGTGTGACGGTGTATGTCGCACCCACTGCCGCCAAGCCGGCGCCGGCGGCTATGCCTACTGCGCCTATGCCGGCATATGGCGCACAGCCGGGTAGTGCTGTGCCGCAGTCGGCCTATGTGCCTCAGGCCAGCGCCACAGCTGGGCTGTTGCTGGTGAACACCAACCCATCGCGCGCCAAGGTGTATCTGGACGGTGTGTACTATGGGTTGTCGCCGTTGCGTCTGGAAATGGAGCCGGGTGTACATGCAATCAGCGTCAAGCTCGAAGGCTACAAGATGGTTACCGAGAAGGTGTCGGTACGCAAAGGCGACAACACCGAGATGGAACTGAATCTCGAGCGTTGATGTTTGCGATATGCATATGAAAAAAGCCCGCTCCGGCGGGCTTTTTTATGTCCGTAGGGGCACGGTGCGCCGCGCCCCTACGATGTCAATGTTTGCCGGTGCTGCCGAATCCGCCGCTACCGCGTTCGCTCAGCGGGAATTCCTCGACGATATTGAATTTGGCTTGCATCACCGGCACGATCACCAGTTGCGCCATGCGCTCCATCGGCATCAGTGTGAACGGGAGCTGGCTGCGGTTCCACAGCGACACGAAGATCTGTCCCTGATAGTCCGAGTCGATCAGCCCGACCAGATTGCCGAGCACGATGCCGTGTTTGTGGCCGAGACCTGAGCGAGGCAGGATCATCGCGGCATAACCGGGATCGGCCAGATGCAGAGCGATGCCGCTGGGAATCAGTTCGCACTGCTTGGGCTGGATCACGAGGTTCTGGTCGATGCAGGCGCGCAGGTCTATCCCCGCCGAGCCGCCGGTCGCGTAGCCTGGCATGTTCTCATGCAGGCGAGGATCGAGTATCTTTACGTCCACCGAGATGTGCTTCATTTGTGCGCTCCTTCGTATCGTTGTGCAATGTGGTGCATCAATAGCCGTGCCAGCGTGAGTTTGTCCGCGCGCGGCAGCGGGTGGCTGCCGTCGTCGTCGAACAGTATCAGTTCGTTTTCGTCGCTGCCTATTGCCTGTTGCGCGAGGTTGCCCACCAGCAGCGGCAGCTTCTTCGCGCGGCGTTTCTGTTCGGCGTATTCGGCGAGCCGCTCGCTCTCGGCGGCAAAGCCGACGCAGAACGGCGGATTCGGCAGGCTGGCGATATCGGCGAGGATGTCCGGGTTGGCAACCAGTTCCAGCGTCATTGGTGCTGCGGATTTCTTGATCTTCTGTTCGGAGGGATGGGCGACACGGTAATCTGCGACCGCCGCGACGCCGATGAAGATGTCCGCATCGCCCGCGCGTCGGTTCACCGCATCGTACATCTCCTGCGCACTGCCGACGGAGATGCGTTCCACTCCGACAGGGGCGGACAGCGCGACCGGGCCGGACACCAGCGTCACCCTTGCACCCATCTCGCGCGCGGCTTGCGCGATCGCGTAGCCCATCTTGCCGGAGCTGCGGTTGGTGATGCCGCGCACCGCGTCTATCGCCTCGTAGGTCGGCCCTGCGGTCATCAGCAGCTTCACGCCGACCAATAGCTTGGGCTGAAAGCCGGCAACGATCTCGTCGGCCAATTCGGATGGTTCCAGCATGCGGCCCATGCCTTCCTCGCCGCAGGCCTGCATGCCGCAGGCCGGTCCGAGCACTGACACGCCGTCGGCGACGAGTTGCTGTATGTTGCGTTGCGTGGCTGGATTGCTCCACATCTGTTTGTTCATCGCCGGCGCGACCAGTAACGGGCAATCGCGCGCCAAGCACAGCGTGGAAAGCAGGTCGTCGGCCATGCCGTGCGCCAGCTTGGCGATGAAGTCTGCCGTGGCGGGCGCGATCACGATCGCATCCGCCGCGCGACTGGAATGGATGTGCGTCATGCCGGCTTCGTCCTGCCACTGGTTCAGCAGCACCGGCTGGCCGGACAGCGCCTGCATCGTCGTCGGCGTGATGAACTGCGTCGCCGCTTCGGTCATCGCCACCTGCACCGCGAAGTCCTGCTTGACTAGCAGACGCACCAACTCCGCCGCCTTGTAGGCCGCGATACCGCCGGTGATGCCCAGAATGATGCGTTTCCCGGGCAGGATGCGTTTTGCTTGAGCTTGTTCCATAATGTCGCGCATCTTACAAGAAAATCACATCCCGCTGGATTCCGGTTTCACGCTCGTTCCCTCAAACGACAGGAGGCGAAACATGGCAATTACCGATTGGCCTGCAGGCGAACGCCCCCGAGAGAAGCTTCTTCAACGCGGCGCATCCTCGTTGTCAGATGCCGAGTTGCTGGCAATCTTCCTGCGCACCGGCGTGGTCGGCAAGAGTGCGGTCGATCTGGCGCGCGAGTTGTTGCAGCAATTCGGCAGTCTGACCCGGCTGTTCGCCGCTCTCGAGGACGAGTTCTGCGCGATCCACGGCATGGGGCAGGCGAAGTATGTGCAATTGCAGGCGGTGCTGGAGATGTCGCGGCGTGCGTTGCAGGAGGAGCTGCAGCGCGGCGATGCGCTCGGCTCGCCGCATGCGGTGCGCGATTACCTGCAACTGCTGCTCGGCGCGCGGCAACAGGAGGTATTTCTGGTGTTGTTTCTCGATACCCAGCATCGCGTGCTCGCCTTCGAGGAGTTGTTTCACGGCACGCTGGGGCAGACCAGCGTCTATCCGCGCGAGGTGGTCAAACGGGCGTTGTCGCACAATGCCGCCGCGGTCATCCTCGCGCACAACCACCCATCGGGCGTCGCCGAACCCAGCCAGTCCGACCGCCTGCTGACCGACGCGCTCAAGCAGGCGCTCGGGCTGGTTGACGTGCGCGTACTGGATCACTTCGTCGTCGGGGGCGGACAGGCGCTGTCGTTTGCGGAACGTGGCCTGATGTAGGGCTCTGGCTATTGTCCGATCAGCTGCCGAAGCGTAGTATTTGTCCACATAACCATTAAGGGAGTCAGGGTCATGAAATTGGTGCGTTTTGCGGGCTGGATTTCTGTCGGATTGATGCTGGGGGCTGGGGCGGTTTATGCGCAGGAACCGGCCAGTGGCGGCAAGGTTTCGACCAAAAAATCCAGGGCTGCAGCCCCCAAGGTTGTTCAGCCCGACGAGAATGCGGCGCAACAAGCCAGGCGCGAAGCGGCATTGCGTGCGAAGGCAGAACTGGAGGCCAGTCAGCGCGCCGAGGCGGAAGCCAGGCGACTGGCCGAAATCGAGGCTCGCGAGAAGCCCTTGCGCGATGCCGACGAACTGCTGAAGGCCGGCAAGCCGGACGAGGCCTATACGTTGCTGGAGCCGTTCGAATTCGAGCGTTCCGGCGAGGTGCGTTTCGATTATCTGCTGGGCATCGCCGCGCTGGACAGCGGCAAGCCGGACAAGGCGACACTGGCCCTGGAGCGGGTGCTGGCGGTCGATCCCAACTTCGCCGGTGCCCGCCTGGACATGGCGCGGGCCTATTACCAGTTGGGCGACCTGCCGCGCGCCAAGACCGAGTTCGAGCATGTGATGGGGCAGAATCCTCCCGAGGGTGCGCGCGCTAGGATTCAACAATATCTTGATGCGATCGCGGCGTTTGAACAGGCCAAGCTGACCCGCATCAGCGCTTATGCCGAAGGTGTGGTTGGGCACGATAGCAATGCCAACAGTGCGACGAATGAAACCCAGGTTAAATTGGGATTGCTTACGTATACGCTGGTGCAGGACTCAAGAAAGAGTCCCGATAGTTATGGTGGGTTTGCTGCCGGTGGTGAGGTCAGTCACAGCTTGAATGCCAATTGGGGAGCATACGCCGGAGTGGATATGCGCAAGCGGTCGAATATGGCGTTGACCCAGTTTGATTCCGCCGGTGTGGATGGTCGAGCCGGCGTTATGTATGGAACAGAGCAAAATGTTCTTAAGTTGTCATTGACCGGCGGGCAGTCCTATTCCGCAAATTCGATGCGGCGCGATGCGTTGGGATTAAGCACCGAGTGGCAACATACCTTCAGCCCAGCCAATCAGACGAACGCTTTTGCCCAGTATGGACAGTATCGTGCGACAGGCTCCCCTTCGACATCGCTAACTACCGATGCGCGTACATCTGGCGATATTGACCAGATGATAGTCGGACTCGGTTGGTTGCATATGTTGGACGATGGGAAACAGGCTCTGTTTGCCAGTGTATTCTCCGGCAAGGAAATGGTCGCAACCCCGCTAAATGTGACTCAACCGCCTGATGGGGAAAAGCGTTTTGATGGCGTGCGCATCGGCGGTCAGGCCGTGATCACGGATCAGGCGGATGCCTACGCGAGCATAGGCTGGATGCATTCGGTCTATGAAAAGGCAAGTAATTTGACCATTAACAACGATAGGCGCAGTGAACACCAATATGATCTGACGATCGGCGGGAATTGGCGTCTGGATAAATTTTGGTCAATCAAGCCCCAAATGGCATTGTCCAGAAAAACATCCAATGCTGCAATTTTCGGTTTTGATCGCACGGATGTCTCGTTGACCATACGCCGTGACTTCAGATAATCATTTTTGCAAGAGGTGTCGTCATGAAAAATTTTAATAAACTACTCGCCAGCTTGGGATTGACGGTGGCCTGTTTCATGGCGGCATCTTCGTTCGCCTATGCGACCGTGGCCGGCCATGTACAGTTCGTCAGCGGCAATGTGCAGGTTATCAGTTCGGTCGGACTGGCTCGTGTTGCAAAAAAGGGTGATGCTGTTAATGAGGGCGACACCTTGATCTCTGCGCAACAGTCTTCGGCGCAGATCAAGATGCAGGACGGCGGTTTCATCGCTGTGCGCCCCAACACCAAATTGAAAATCGAACAGTTCAGGTTCAGTGGTCAGTCCGAGACGGGAAGTGATCGCAGCTTTTTTTCGCTTATCAAGGGAGGATTTCGTTCGATTACCGGCCTGATCGGTCGGGTGAACAAGCAGAATTATCGTGTAACCACGCCTGCTGCGACCATCGGGATTCGCGGTACGGACTATGAGGCCGTATATGTCGAGGCCGCGCCGGTCAAAGTGGCTGCGGCGGACATGCTCATGGCACAAACAGATGCTCCATCTCCGATTATGGGGGGGGGATTCGCCGCCGCGGTCGTCAACAAGGGCGCAATCGAAATGGGCACGGACAAGGGGAAGACCTTGCTCCAGCCCGGGCAGGGCATGGTCGTCTCCTACGGGATGAACCAGCTTCCCGTGGTAAAACCGCTTGACGTCAATCTCTTTCCGGGCGCGGGAAACGATGAGCCGGCTGGTCAGAACGGCGACAAAGGCGCGAACGGCGAGAAGCAGGGCGATACCAAGCAGGGCGATACCAAGCAGGACGACACCAAGCAGGACGACACCAAGAAGGACGACACCAAGAAGAAACAAGGATCATCCGGCGAGAATGGACAGAGTGGCGAGTCGAACAAGGCTGCCGACAACGGGCAGGGAGGCGCCGACAGTACTTCGCAATCGACAGCAGAGGGCGGGGCAGCCGGTGCGGCGACACAGGAAAGCACTGCTGCGACAGCCCCGCAAGAAATCGCACCTATCCGTGAAACATCCGTCGTGGATGCTGCGCCACCCAGCACCGGAGGCATTCCCTCCGCTACCACCCCGGCGGTGTCTGCTGCAACTCCAGCAACAGAAGTAATTCAGCTTCCCGCAACAACACCATCAACAACGATTACGACACAGCCTGATGCGGCAGGGACGACGCTTAACTTAACCACAAACACCGCTACGACCAGAACCGGGCAGACTGTTCCGATCACCCAGAGCCTGGTGGCAACCCAGGCGCAGGCTGCGGCCACTGCGGCCGCGACGGCCGCGCAGGCTGCGGCGACAGCGGCCGCGGCGGTGCAAACGGCCAACAATCAACTCGTCGTTATCCCGCAAGTGCCGATTACTCCGGCAACTGCGGCCATCTCTGTCGCCACGACCGACGTCGCCGGCGCCGATGCCGCGGTGACGAGCGCATCGGCATTGACGCTGGCCGATGCGGTGACCGCCGCCGCCAATGCGGCTTCCATCCAGACGGCGACGACAGCCGCAATAGCACAGGCGAATGCGGCGCAAACCGCACTCACTGCCAATGGCACTTTTGCGGACAGCACCGCGGGTTCGGCCAACACCGCCGTGCAGACCGCCAGCACCGCATTGCAGACCGCCAATACGGACGTGCAGACTGCGGCAGGAACGGTGACCGCGCAAAACA
Source organism: Gallionella sp. (assembly GCA_023229845.1). Classification (GTDB taxonomy): domain Bacteria; phylum Pseudomonadota; class Gammaproteobacteria; order Burkholderiales; family Gallionellaceae; genus Gallionella. The sequence goes on along the minus strand of JALNYK010000002.1, from coordinate 158,538 downwards.
CAGCACTGACCGCGGCGCAAACTGCGGCTGCCACCGCCTTGACCAGCGCGAATGCCAACCTGACTACGGCAAATACCGGCTTGACCACTGCAAGCACGCAGAATGACGCGATTGCCGCCGTGCAGTCTGCGACGCCGACACTGGTGACCGCCGCCCAGACCGCCGTGACCAATGCGCAGTCGGCCGCCGCCAACGCCCAGCTTGCGGCGGACGAAGCGGTGATATTCCAGGCGGCTGGCGATCTTGCTAACGCCCAGGCGCAATTGCTGATCGCGCAACAGCAGCAAGCCATTGCCGAACAGCAATTGGCGCTTGCCCAGACTGCCCAGACTTCGGCGGCGAGCCAGTTGGCCTCCGCCCAAGCGGCGGCGGCAGCCGCCCAGACCGCCGTGGACGCCGCAAGCCTTGCGGCCGCCAATGCCGCGCTCGATGCGGCGACTGCCAGCACCGAAGCCGTTGCGGCCCAGACGGCGGCGAGCAGCGCGGCGGCGGCATACGCGCAAACGGACCCGGCAGTAATCAGTCCCGCGCCATCCGCCGCGAGCCTCGTCCAGACGAATTCTGCGACCATCGTTGCCAATGCCCCGATCGCCGCCTATAACAATCCTGCTGTAGTCACTACCGATCGTTTCATCGGCATCATGAGCACTGTGCAGCCGGATACGGTCGGCGGCAGCGGCTACATCGAAGGTTATGGTCCGGGCGCAGGGTTTACCAGCGTTGGCGCGGCCAACACCAGCTTCGTGCTGGACGGCGCGGGCAACTTGGTGGAAAGCCGCCATGCCTGGTACGAGGAAACGGCCGCTTCGACGGCGACCCCGCAGGTCGTGGTAGTCGACGCCAACGTCAAGCGCACCGGCGGCACCGCAATGGAAGCCTTCAAGATGGCGGACAACAGCATCTATGCCGGACGCTGGGTGGGCGGCACGATCACGGTGTCGGATAACGTCGTCGGCATTCCTCCGATTCCGACGTTTACCCGCAATCTGGGTGCGACCAGCGAGCACTGGGCGATCCTGCTGGCGCCGCCGGCCGGTTACGTGCAGACGTTGGGCGGCGTCGCCACTTATAACAAGGTGGCGGCAACCAGCCCGACGGATGCATTGGGCACCGCCGGTGTGCTGAACAGCGCGACCCTGACGGCGAACTTCACCAGCCAGTTGGTCGATGCCGCACTGAACCTGACCATCGCCGGCAAGACGCTGGATGTTGTCGCCGCCGGCATGGCGATCAATCAATCGTTCTTCAGCACCGGCACGCAAGTGACGGCGACTTGCACCGGCTGCGCCGGAACCTATTTTGCCAACGTCGGCGGCGGCTTTGCCGGCGATGCGGCGGCGAGTGTCGGCCTGAACTACACCCTGTGGACCGGAGCGGCGCCGGGTGCCACGACAGGTGCGACCGATCTGATTCAGGGTATGGTGGCGTTCTCCGCGGCGACCACGCCGGCCGCAGTTCAGGCTCAGCCTTTCGCGCAGACCGACGTTTCGTTCGAACTGTCCACCGGTTCCGGCTATGCCTCGATGTCATTCGGCGGCAATGGCATGACTGCCGCTGCGAATGTCGCGCCGACGGCCGCGACGCCTTCGTTCGGCTGGAGCGAGGGGTGTACCGGCTGCGGCAGCTATGCCGTGACCTTGCCGGGGGCGACCGGTGCGGTGAACGGCAACGCTGCTTCGTTCGCGACGACCGGCATCCAGTTCGGGCGCTGGGCCGATGTGCCGACGCTTTCCCAGACATCCGCGAGCATCGCCTTCGGTCCGGGCAAGAACTATGGGTATGGCCCGGAAAGTTGGGCTTTCGCTCCCGAAGGCTACCTGGATACGCCGACCACGCTCTCCGCCGCGACGGGCGGGACTGCGGTGGGGGTGTTCAGCTATGCATTGAACGGTGCGCCTGCGCCCAAGGATAGTTCGGGTGCGGCGGGAACGCTGAATTCGCTGTCGCTGACGGCGGACTTCACCGCCCAGACCGTGACGGCGGCATTGTCGGTGTCGCTGGGAGCGACTACCTGGAATGCGGGTTCGGCCTTTCCCATGGGGATCGGTGCATTCAATGGCGCCAGCGCCGGATTTGGCGGCAATCTGACGGTGACCAGCAGCAATGCGTCGGTCAGCACCTACGGCTACCTGTCCGGTGCGTTTACCGGGCAGAACTACGCCGGTGCGATCGTCGAATACCAGATTCAGGAATGGCCGCAGGCCGGCGGAGCGACGACTGCCAACCTAACAGGGGTCGCAGCGTTGACGCGCAATGGCGTGGCGGGGAACGCAACGGTGGCGAATGGGGCGACGCCCGCAACCGGCAAGTTTGTCGTGGCGGAGGCGGGATCGTACGGCATATGGCAGCAAACCGTCGACACCGCAACGACCACCGGCGGGGTGCTGACCTCCTTTGGCTATAACGCCGGAGCCGGCAACACCAGCACGACCACGATCAACTGCGTCACCTGCGCCGGACAGGCGGCGGCCGATGCGGCGACCGGCATCCAGTTCGGCGCCTGGGACGAGGGGACGCGCGCCTATAGCTATACCACTCCGTTCGGTGGACAGTTCCACTGGATTCAAGGGCCGGGGCTGGATCCGATCTACCTGCCCGAGGTGTTGCTGGGCAGCATGAGTTACGCACTCGACGGCGGCACCGCGCCGACCAACCAGTACGGTCAGGCCGGCGCTTTGTCCAGCGCCAGCCTGACGGTCAACTTCACCAACCAGACGGTGGATATTGCGCTGGGACTGACCGGCGTCAACGGACATAACTGGTCCGCTACCGCTGCCGGCGTACCGTTGAGCTGGTCCAACTACAGCAAGAACGCATTCTGGGCGACTACCGGAACCGGAGTGGCGAACGTACTGAGCGTGACGATGGATGCCGCGACGCCCGGCGCGACGACCGGAACCGGCTCTCTCAGCGGGCAACTCACCGGCAGCGGACTGGACGGGGCGTTGTTCCAGTACCAGCTGAGCGCGTCGATGGCGATGCCGACCGTTCCCAGCAGCTTTACCTCGGCCGACATGGTGGCGGTGCGGGCGCCGTCGGTGACGGTGACCGGCCCGGTCGTGACGGGAGGTACGGTCAGCGTCGCCTTTCCGGCCGGCGACCCGAATGCCACCCTGGCCGTTCAGCCTGCGACTGCGCTGAGCTTGACGCTGGCCAATGGGCAGCCGCTCGCTGCCGCCTTGTCCGGCGGGATCACCGCATCGGTGGCCAGTTTGACGGCCGATCAATCCAAGACGGGCGCCTATTTCGGCATGGCGGCATCGGGCGAAACGTTCTCGATGGACACTTACGGTTCGAGTTACAGCGCAAAATATTCCAATTTCGGCGAATGGCGCCTGCTCCCGACGCCAGCCGGACTGGCGCCCGCCACTGCGACCGGTCCCTTCTCCAGCGGCGAATTCGCCGGAGGCATGCTGATGACGCCCTCGACCTCGATGCCCGTCAGCAACTTCGCGGTGAACGGCTATTACTACGGAGCAATGGTCGGCGGAGCGCAGAACAGCGCGACCAATACGCCATATACCCTGCTGGGTGGTGTCAGCCTGTTCGCCAACTTCACCACCGGAGCATTGAGCGGCACGGCAACCGGCATCCAGGTGGTGGATCGAACCACAGGCGGAGCGGTGGGCTATTTCAACGACCTGTCGCTGGCCGCCACCATTGCGACCAATGCCTTCAGCGGCGCCGTGACCGCGGGTGCGGCTCCTGCGGGACTGACCGCCAGCCCGGTCAATGTGGCGGCGGGCACGCTGGGTTCGACCAGCGGTCATTTCTACGGCCCCACAGCCAACGAGCTGACCGGTATCTGGCAGCTGGCCAGCGGTACGATCCAGGCATCCGGCGCATTCGGGGCGGGCAACGGCACGTCGAACACTGCGCCGCTTGAAATGGTGAACGGCACGGTGGCGCTGGTGGCCTCCGCCCCGGCGGATACCGCCACGGCCTACCGCCTGGTGGGGATGTCCGGTTTCAACTCTGTCAGCGTCACCAGCAGCGGAATGGTGGATGGCGCTTACAACAACGCTACGCGGGTGACCGAGGTGGCGGGAGGAGTGACGGCCTTCGACACCGGATTCAACGCCAACGGCATGACCGATACGGGCTCCTCGAGGTTGTCGATTGGAACTGCAACCCAGACGGGGTTGGGGACCGATCCGACCACCGGCATCAGCTGGGGACGCTGGGTGGGCGGTTCGGTCGATGTCACTGATCGCGCCACCGGCGCGGTGACGCCGACTGCGCTCGGGTCTGCCTCCCTGCACTGGATCGCCACGCCGACGATGACCGCGCCGGTTGCGTTGCCGGTCAGCGGCGTCTATAACTATGTTCTGGGGGGCGGAACCGCGCCGACCGACAATCTGGGTGCCATCGGTACGCTGAACAGCGCGACGCTGGTGGCGAACTTCACTGCGCAAACGGTCGATGTTGGCGTGAATGTCGGCATCAACTCGATGACGCTGACGGCGAGCGGCACAGCCATCCCGATCCAGCAGCGATCGATGTTCAGCGCCAATACTTTTGTCGTCGGAGGGGGAGCGCTGTCGGCAAGCTGCACGGGCGCGGGCTGTTCCGGCACGACGCAGGCCGACATCGGCGGCGCCTTCACCGGCGCGGCCGGTGCAGGTGCGGCGATGATCTACGGATTTACTAATGGCGCGTCCGTGGTCAGCGGGGCGGCGGCGTTCCAGAAGGGGGCCGCGATTCCCTAGTGATGTCTGGGTGTTGAAAACAAACAAGCCCGCAATTGCGGGCTTGTTTGTTTCCGGGGGCGATAATGAACTAGATACGCTTCGCCAGTTCCGCCGCCTTGCCGGTGTAGGTGGCCGGCGAGAGTTGCAACAATCGCTGCTTCTCGGCTTCCGGGATGTCCAGCGTCGCGATGAAAACGGCGAGGCTCTCTTTGTTGATGCCGCCCTTGCCGCGCGTCAGGTCCTTCAGCTTGTCATAGGCGTTCTCGATGTTATAGCGGCGCATTACGGTCTGGATCGGTTCGGCCAGCACTTCCCAGCTGTTGTTCAGGTCGTCCGCCACGCGCTGCGGGTTGGCTTCCAGCTTGTTCAGCCCCTTCAGCAGCGACTCGTAGCCGAGCAGGGTATAGCCCAGCGCCACGCCCATGTTGCGCAGCACGGTGGAGTCGGTCAGGTCGCGCTGCCAGCGCGAGATCGGCAGCTTCTCGGACAGGTGGCGCAGCATCGCGTTGGCCATGCCGAGGTTGCCTTCCGAGTTCTCGAAGTCGATCGGATTGACCTTGTGCGGCATGGTCGAGGAGCCGACTTCGCCCTTGACGACCTTCTGCTTGAAGAAGCCCATGGAGATGTAGCCCCACACGTCGCGGTCGAGGTCGATCAGGATGGTGTTGATGCGCGCGAATGCGTCGTACAGCTCGGCCATGTAATCGTGTGGCTCGATCTGGATGGTGTAGGGATTGAAGGTGATGCCGCGAGCTTCGACGAATTTTTTAGCGAACGACTCCCAATCCACCTCTGGATAGGCCGACAGGTGCGCGTTGTAGTTGCCCACCGCGCCGTTGATCTTGCCCAGGATTTCTACGCCCGCGAGGCGCTGTTCGGCGCGCTGCAAACGGTACACCACGTTCGCCATCTCCTTGCCCAGCGTGCTGGGCGTCGCGGTCTGGCCGTGGGTGCGGCACAGCATCGGCATGTCGGCGAGCTGGTGTGCGAGTTCCTTCATGCGTGCGATCAGGCCTTGCAGCGCAGGCAGCATCGCCGCTTCGCGTGCGCCTTTGAGCATCAGCGCGTGACTGAGGTTATTGATGTCTTCCGAGGTGCAGGCGAAGTGGATGAACTCCAGCACGCCCGCGGTCTCCGGGTTGGAACCCAGCTTCTCGCGCAGCCAGTATTCCACCGCCTTCACATCGTGGTTGGTGGTCTTCTCGATAGCCTTGATCGCGGTGGCATCGGCCTCGCTGAAATTCGCGTTGAGCGCATCCAGCTGTGCCACGGTCGCGGCGGAGAACGGCGCGATCTCGGGGATGTCGGCCTGCGCGCTCAGCGCCTTCAGCCATTCGATCTCGATCAGCACGCGGAAGCGGATCAGGCCGAATTCGCTGAAATAGCCGCGCAGGGAATCGACCTTGCCTGCGTAGCGTCCGTCGAGAGGGGAGAGGGCGGTGAGAGTGTTCATGATCGGGCCTTGAATCGGAAGTTGTAGGTCGGACTTTAGTCCGACATCATTTTCAAGTCGGGCTAAAGCCCGACCTACGAATAACAGGTGCGCATTTTACGCGAATCAGTTCTGTCCTTGTTCGATGATCGCGCCGCCCAGACATACTTCGCCGTCGTACACGACGACCGATTGGCCCGGCGTGACCGCCCATTGCGCTTCGTCGAACGTGAAATGAACCCGGTCGGCATCTGTCGATGCGACACGGCACGCCGCATCCTGCTGGCGGTAGCGCGTCTTGGCCGCATAGGGGCTCGACAGGTCGGGCGCATGCCCGGCTATCCAGTGCATGTCCAGCGCATCCAGTTGCGGGTTCAGCAGCATGGGGTGGTCATGGCCCTGCACCACGATTAGGCGGTTGTGCGCCATGTCCTTGCCCGCGACGAACCACGGTTCGCCCGACGAATCCTTGCCGCCGCCTATGCCCAGTCCTTGGCGCTGGCCGTAGGTATAGAAGGACAGCCCCATGTGCTGTCCCATAATTTTTCCTTCGGGCGTGACCATGTCGCCCGGCTGGGTCGGCAGGTAGCGGTTGAGGAATTCGCGGAACGGGCGTTCGCCGATGAAACAGATGCCGGTGCTATCTTTCTTCGCGTAGTTCGATAGACCATGTTGCTCGGCGATGGCGCGCACCTCGGACTTCAACATCTTGCCCAGCGGGAACATCGCCTTGGACAACTGCGCCTGGTTCAACCGATGCAGGAAATAGCTCTGGTCCTTGCTGGCGTCCGCCGCCTTCAGCAACTGGAACAGGCCCTCCACCTCGCGCACCTGCGCATAATGACCTGTCGCGATGCAGTCCGCGCCAAGCTGGATCGCGTGGTCGAGGAAGGCCTTGAACTTGATCTCGGAGTTGCACAGGATGTCCGGATTGGGTGTGCGCCCGGCTTCGTATTCGCGCAGGAAATAGCTGAATACGCGGTCCTTGTATTCCTTCGCGAAGTTCACCGCTTCGATGGGAATGCCGATGGTGTCGGCGACCGACACCGCGTCGATCAGGTCCTGGCGCGACGAGCAGTATTCGCTGTCGTCATCGTCTTCCCAGTTCTTCATGAACAGGCCGACCACGTCGTAGCCTTGCTGCTTCAGCAACAGCGCGGTGACCGAGGAATCGACGCCGCCGGACATGCCGACGACCACGCGGAGTTTTTTTTGTGCGCCGCGAAGCGGCACGTTTGCCCCCTCGCCCGCTTGCGGGGCGAAGACGGGGTTTCGGGAAGCGTGCTTCCCGCCGCTGGAGCCGGACGGGGATGCAGCCCCGTCCGTGGGGCGCGGAGCGGGGTTGGGGAGAGGGAAACGAGCTTGCTCGTTAGTCATAGTGGGTGATCAGTTCCAGAGGGTAACGCTTGCCCGCCAGATAGTCTTCGATGCAGCGTAGGATCAGCGGGCTGCGATGGCGTTCCTGCGTGGTGCGGACTTCGTCGATAGTCATCCACACCGCACGCACGATGCCTTCGTCCAGTTCGCGCTCCGGCTCGTGACCGGTGATTTCGCCGCAGAAGGCAAAGCGCAGATAAGTGATGTTTGCATTGTCCGAATGCCAGCGGTAGATGCCGGTCAGGTGTTGCGGCGTGAAATGGTAAGCGGTTTCTTCCAGCGCCTCGCGCGCCGCGCCTTGTTCCAGCGTTTCGTTCGGTTCCCAGTGTCCGGCGGGTTGATTGAAGCGCAGGCCCTGCGCGGTCTCTTCTTCCACCAGCAGGAATTTACCCTCGCGTTCGATGACTGCGGCGACGGTGACGTTCGGTTTCCAGATCATGGAGAAATCCCCAAGCGAAAAGAAAAATGGCTGAAAAGAAAAAAGGCAGGGAATAATCCTGCCTTTCATTTTGTTGGTGCCGGGGGGGGGAATCGAACCCCCACGCCCTCTCGGGCACCGGATTTTGAGTCCGGCACGTCTACCAGTTCCATCACCCCGGCTTTGCGGTGTTGCTGCAAAGAGCGGCGAATTATCCATGAAACGAAGCGCTTCATCAACTACAATCGCGCCCTCACCAAGCTTTCCACTGTTGTTCATGCGTACCGAAAAATTCGATTTTGTCCTGCCCGAGCACCTGATCGCGCAGTATCCGCCTGAGATTCGAGGCTCTAGCCGTTTGCTTTATGCGCACGATGGCTCGCTGGAAGATTGCCGATTTACCGACCTGTTGCGCTTCATTCGCCCGAACGACGTGCTGGTGTTGAACGACACCCGCGTCATCAAGGCGCGCTTGTTCGGCGAGAAAGAGACCGGTGGCAAGGTCGAAGTGCTGGTCGAGCGCGTGCTGAACGAGCACGAAGTGCTGGTGCAGATGCGCGCCAGCAAGTCGCCCAAGGCGGGCGCGAGGCTGATGCTGTGCGATGTGCTGCCGGTCGAGGTGCTGGGACGCGAGGGCGAGTTCTTCCATCTGCGCTTTTTGAACGAAGAGCCGGTGCTGGACTTGCTGGAACGCTACGGACGTCTGCCGTTGCCGCCCTATATCACCCATGTGGCGGGCGACGATGACGAGCAGCGCTACCAGACCGTATTCGCGCGCGAGGCAGGCGCGGTGGCCGCACCCACTGCGGGACTGCATTTCGACGATGCGATGCTGCAAGCCTTGCGCGACCAGGGTGCTGCGCTCGCCTATGTCACGCTGCATGTCGGCGCGGGCACGTTCCAGCCAGTGCGCGCCGAGAACATCCATGAGCACGCGATGCACAGCGAGCGTTACGAAATTCCGCAGGAAACAGTGGATGCCATCGCTGCTGCGCGCGCCGCGGGCGGACGCGTGGTCTCGGTCGGCACGACCAGCCTGCGCGCGCTGGAGAGTGCTGCGGCGAGTGGCGAGCTGAAGGCTGGCTCGGGCGAGACGCGCATCTTCATCACGCCGGGTTACCGATTCAACGTGGTGGACGTGCTGCTGACCAATTTCCACCTGCCGAAGTCCACGCTGCTGATGCTGGTGTGCGCCTTCGGCGGCATGGAGAGCATGCTGGCGGCCTACCGCCATGCGGTGGACAAGGAATATCGCTTCTTCAGTTACGGGGATGCGATGCTGATCGAAAGAGAATGAGATTGAATGCTGCTAGCATAGACCTCATCGCAGCCGCAGAAAGGAAACAAAATGGCACCGTACGCATACTGGTTGGCACTGGCTTTAATCTTGTTGGGATTAGAGATGGTGAGCGGCACGTTTTACATGCTGGTGCTATCCATTGCCGTGGCCTTGGGGGGCGTAGCCGCGTTGGCGGGGCTGGGATTGGTTTGGCAGCTTACGCTGGCTGGAATCGCTGCGGTCATCGGAATCCTGATTCTGCGCCGCAGCAAAATTACCCAGCCTGTGGAGGAAAAAAATGACAGCTTCGACATCGGCCAGCCAGTGAAGGTAATCGCATGGAATGAAGATGGTTCGGCACGGGTGCATTATCGTGGCGCGGACTGGGATGCACAGCCGGAGAATGTCGTCACTTCGCGTGATGTGCCTCTGTATATCAAGGCGGTGCAAGGTTCGAAGCTTGTTCTGACGCAGCAGAAACCTTAAGGAGGAATCATGGAAATCGCATTTTTAATTTTGGTCGCAGCCGGTATTTTTGCCGTTCAGGCGCTTAAGGTTGTGCCGCAGCAAAACTCCTGGGTGGTCGAGCGTCTGGGACGTTTTCATGCCGCATTGTCGCCGGGGCTGAATATCGTTATTCCCTTCATCGACCGTGTCGCATACAAACACATGCTCAAGGAAGTGCCGCTGGATGTGCCCAGCCAGGTCTGTATCACCAAGGACAACACCCAGTTGCAAGTGGACGGCATCCTGTATTTCCAGGTGACCGATCCCAGGCTGGCGTCCTACGGCACCAGCAATTACATCATGGCGATCACCCAACTTGCTCAGACTACCTTGCGTTCGGTGATCGGCAAGATGGAGCTGGACAAGACCTTCGAAGAGCGCGACGACATTAATCGCGCCGTCGTTGCGGCGCTGGATGAGGCGGCGACCAGTTGGGGCGTAAAAGTGCTGCGTTACGAGATCAAGGACCTCACCCCGCCCAAGGAAATCCTGCATGCCATGCAGGCGCAGATCACTGCCGAGCGCGAGAAGCGCGCCCTGATCGCCGCATCGGAAGGACGTAAGCAGGAGCAGATCAACATCGCCACCGGCGAGCGCGAAGCCTTCATTCAGCGTTCCGAAGGCGAGAAACAGGCCGCGATCAACAATGCCCAAGGCGAGGCCGAGGCGATCAAGGCCGTGGCTTCCGCCACCGCACAAGCCATCCGCATGGTGGCCGATGCCATCGAAGCGCCCGGCGGCATGAATGCGGTCAATCTCAAGGTCGCGGAAAAATACGTCGAAGCCTTCGCCAATGTCGCCAAGGAAGGTAACACCCTCATCCTGCCCGGCAACCTCGCCGACATGGGCGGTATGGTGGCGACGGCAATGAGTATCGTTAAGGCGCAGAAATAAAAGGTTAATAATGGAATTTCATTTACATAATCGCGACGGTCTCGCCCGCCGCGGCACTCTGCAACTTGCCCACGGCAAAGTTGAAACGCCGGCCTTTATGCCGGTGGGAACCTACGGCACGGTGAAGGCGATGTCGCCCGCCGAGCTGCGTGACATCGATGCTCATATCGTGCTGGGCAATACCTTCCACCTGTGGCTGCGGCCCGGACTCGACGTGATCGAGGCGCATGGCGGGCTGCATCGCTTCATGGGTTGGGACGGTCCGATACTGACCGACTCCGGCGGCTTCCAGGTGTTCAGCCTGGGCGCGTTGCGCAAGATCACCGGCGGCGGCGTGGAGTTCCGGTCGCCGGTGAACGGCGACAAATGCTTCCTGTCGCCGGAAGAGTCGATGCGCATCCAGAAGGTGCTGAATTCCGACATCGTGATGATCTTCGACGAGTGCACGCCTTATCCGGCGGACGAGCGGGTCGCGGGCGAGTCGATGCGCATGTCGCTGGGCTGGGCCGAGCGCAGCAAGCGCGGCCACGAGGGCAATCCCAACGCGCTGTTCGGCATCGTGCAGGGCGGTATGCACGAGCATCTGCGCGACGAATCGCTCGCGGGACTCACCAACATCGGCTTCGACGGCTACGCCATCGGCGGCCTGTCGGTGGGCGAGCCCAAGGACGACATGCTGCGCATCTTGACCCACACCGCGCCGCAGTTGCCTGCCGACAAACCGCGCTACCTGATGGGTGTGGGCACGCCGGAGGACATCGTCGCGGCGGTGTCGCAGGGCATCGACATGTTCGACTGTGTGATGCCCACGCGCAACGCGCGCAACGGCCACCTGTTCACGCGTCACGGCGACGTGCGCATCAAGAACGCGCAATACCGCATGGACACCAGTCCGCTGGATGCGGATTGCAGTTGCTACACCTGCCGCAACTTCAGCCGCGCCTACCTGCATCACCTGCACCGTCTCGGCGAAATCCTCGGCGCGCGGTTGAACACCATCCACAACCTGCATTACTACCAGGACCTGATGCGCGACATCCGCGCGTCTATCGAGGCGGATGCGTTTGCGGAATTCGTGGAGCGTTTCAAACGGATGCGCGCCGGCGGGGGCAAGTTGTAACAACCTTCATGCTAGAATGCCCGCCTTTCGTTTCATTACTTTCGGAGATTTAAAAGATGTTCATCAGCAATGCCTACGCCGAGTCCGCTGCCGCTGCACCGCAAGCGGGTTTCATGGAATTCTTGCCGCTGATCGCGCTGGTCGCGGTGTTCTATTTCCTCGTGTTGCGCCCGCAGAGCAAGCGCGCCAAGGAACACAAGGCGATGGTCGAGGCGCTGCAGCGCGGCGACGAAGTCATCACCGTCGGCGGCGAAGTCGGCACCGTGAGCAAGGTATATGAAGAATATGCTGGCATCGAAATCGCCGAGAACGTCGTCGTGACGGTGCAGAAGGCCGCGATCCAGAACGTGCTGCCCAAGGGCACGATCAAGTCCATCAAGTAATACATCCCAACGCGAGGAAGACCGCCGGCTGCGCTTTTGCAGTGCGGCGGTTTTTGTGAGGTCGCCATGAACCGCTATCCCCTGTGGAAATACCTGTTGATCCTGGCCGTGCTGCTGGCCGGTCTGATCTATACCCTGCCGAATTTTTATGGCGAGTCGCCCGCGGTGCAAGTGCAGCCGTTGCGCGCCAGCCTGAAGGCGGACGAGGCGCTGCAAGCGCGCATCGAGGGCATCCTCAAGGATGCGGGGCTGCATCCCGAAGTGGTCGCGCTGGACGGCAATAGTGTCAAGGCGCGCTTCGCCGGGACCGACGAACAGCTCAAGGCCAAAGACGTGCTGGTCGCGCAACTGGGCGACGATTACATGGCTGCGTTGAACCTGCTGTCGCGTTCGCCGCAATGGCTGACGGATCTGCATGCGCTGCCGATGTATCTCGGTCTGGACTTGCGTGGCGGTGTGCATTTCCTGTTGCAGGTGGACATGAAGGCCGCGCTGGACAAGGCGCTGGAAGCGGCGACGGGCGATATCCGTAGCGCATTGCGCGAGCAGAATCTCGCCTATGCCGGTGTGACCCGCGACGGTAACGATCTGGTGGTGCGCTTCCGCGACGCCGATGCGCGCGCCAAGGGCGAGGCCGAGATCAAGCAGCGTTTCGCCGATTACGCGCTGGTCGACAAGGACGAGGGGGGCGAATTCCTGTTGCGCGCGACGCTGAAGCCGGAAGCCGAGCGCCGCATTCAGGATTCCGCGATTCAGCAGAACCTGTTGACGCTGCGCAACCGCGTCAACGAACTGGGCGTAGCCGAGCCGGTGATCCAGCAGCAGGGTGCGGACCGTGTCGTGGTGCAGTTGCCGGGCGTGCAGGACACTGCACGTGCCAAGGACATCCTCGGTCGTACTGCGACACTGGAAGTGCGCATGGTGGACGAGGAGCATCAGGCCGTTCCGGGGGCGGCCGCACCGTTCGGCACCGACATGTTTAAGGATCGCGAAGGCCGGATGCTGCTGGTGAAGAAGCAGGTGATCCTGACCGGCGAGCGCATCAACGACGCGCAGCCCGGTTTCGACAACCGCACCAACGAGGCGGCGGTGCACATCAATCTGGATAGCGTAGGTGCGCGCAAATTCAAGGAAGCGACGCGCGAGAACGTCGGCAAGCGCATGGCGATCATCCTGTTCGAAAAGGGCCGTGGCGAGGTCGTCACCGCGCCGGTGATACGCGAGGAAATCGGCGGCGGCCGCGTGCAGATCAGCGGCCAGATGAACACCGTCGAGGCGCAGGACACCGCGCTGCTGCTGCGCGCAGGCGCGCTGGCCGCACCGATGGAGATCGTCGAAGAGCGCACCGTCGGTCCCAGCCTGGGCGCGGAAAATATCACCCGCGGTTTCGATTCCACCAAGATCGGCTTCATGATGATCGCGGTGTTTATGGTCGCCTATTACCTGATGTTCGGCACGATCTCGGTGCTGGCGCTGGGCGCGAACCTGCTGCTGCTGGTGGCCTTGCTGTCGATGCTGCAGGCGACGCTGACGCTGCCGGGCATGGCGGGCATCGCGCTGACGCTGGGCATGGCGATCGACGCGAACGTGCTGATCAACGAGCGCATCCGCGAGGAGCTGCGCAACGGCGTCACGCCGCAGGCGGCGATCCACGCGGGCTACGACCGTGCATGGGGCACCATTCTCGACTCCAACGTCACCACGCTGATCGCCGGCGTCGCGCTGTTCATGTTCGGCTCCGGTCCGATCAAGGGCTTCGCGGTGGTGCTGTGCCTGGGCATCCTGACCTCGATGTTCAGCGCGATCCTAGTGTCGCGCGCGCTGGTGAACATCATCTATGGTCGCAAGGCGCGATTGAACAAGGTGGCGATAGGCTGACAAAAGGGTAGGGCGGGCTCTGCCCGACTACGGTTGTTTTATCCCGGATTGTCCATTAGAAAAGATACGTCATTCCGGCGAAGGCCGGAATCCAGATGATTAACAAATTCCCGCGTAAGCGGGCCCATACATTGGCTTTGTCCGCTTCGCGGAGTGTTTTGATTGCTGGATACCGGCCTTCGCCGGTATGACGGCCTAATGGATTATCTGGTTTTATTCAGGGGAAACTGAAATGGAATTCTTCAAGATTAAACGCGACATCCCGTTCATGAGCTACGGGAAGTACACCACCACGATCTCGCTGGTGACTTTTCTTCTCGCGGTGTTCTTCCTCGCGACCAAGGGGCTGAACTTCGGCGTGGACTTCACCGGCGGCACGGTGATCGAGGTGCATTATGCGCAGCCGGCCGACATCGCCAAGGTGCGCGAGCGCATGGCCGCGACCGGATTGCCGGACGCGCTGGTGCAGAACTTCGGCTCCAGCCAGGACGTGCTGATCCAGGTGCCGCTGAAGCAGAACATCGCCGGCGCAAAACTCTCCGAGCAGGTGATGGAATCGTTGCGTGCGCAGGACGCCACCGTCGAGATGCGCCGCGTCGAGTTCGTCGGTCCGCAGGTCGGCAAGGATCTGATCGAGAACGGCGCAATGGCGTTGTTGCTGGTGTCCCTAGGCATCGTCGGCTATCTGTGGCTGCGCTTCGAATGGAAGTTCGGCCTCGCGGCGATCATCGCCAACCTGCACGACGTGGTGATCATCCTCGGCTTCTTCGCGTTCTTCCAGTGGGAGTTCTCGCTGTCGGTGCTGGCCGCGGTGCTCGCGGTGCTGGGCTATTCGGTGAACGAATCCGTTGTGGTGTTCGACCGTATCCGCGAGAACTTCCGTTCCATGCGTAAAGCCGAAGTGGCCGAGATCATCGACAACGCGATCACCCGCACGATGTCGCGCACCATCATCACCCACGGCTCGACGCAGATGATGGTCGGCGCGATGCTGCTGATGGGCGGCGAGACGCTGCATTACTTCGCGATGGCGCTGACCATCGGTATTTTGTTCAGCATCTATTCCTCGGTGCTGGTCGCCAGCCCGCTGCTGATGATGTTCGGCGTGTCGCGCGAGGACTTTATCAAGCCGGAGCCGACCGAAGCGGAAGAAGTGCTGCCGTAGTATTCGAAGTAGGTCGGGTTAGGCCGCAGGCCGTAACCCGACATGGATAGGCAATACGTCGGGTTACGCTACGCTAACCCGACCTACGACTCGAAATTCCAAATCACGTCATTCCCGCGCAGGCGGGAAAACGAGACGCTGGCGGCGAGTTTCGAGGAACGGCCATCCAGCGGGTTTGTTAATCATGCAGTTTGATTTTGTCCTCCGCGTTGCGGAGGGATTTTTGTTTAGACTGGATTCCCGCCTGCGCGGGAATGACGGTTCCTGAGGTGCTCTCTTGGATTTGCTTGCCGCCTTTATCGACATCGTCCTGCATCTGGACACACATTTGCTGAAGCTCACCGCCGAATACGGCGTGTGGGTGTATGCGATCCTGTTCCTGATTATCTTCTGTGAGACCGGGCTGGTGGTCACGCCGTTCCTGCCGGGCGATTCGCTGCTGTTCGTCGCCGGTGCGCTGTGCGGCATGGGAGCATTGCAACTGGAGTGGCTGGTGCCGCTGCTGGTGCTCGCGGCGTTCGGCGGCGATAACACCAACTACTGGATAGGCCGGCTGGTCGGCATGAAGCTGCTGAAGCGCACCAACGGCCTGATCAAGCGCGAGCATATCGACAGGACCCACGCCTTCTACGAGAAGCACGGCGGCAAGACCATCATCTTCGCGCGCTTCCTGCCCATCGTGCGCACCTTCGCGCCGTTCGTCGCCGGCATCGGTCTGATGCGTTACCGTTTGTTCATGCTGTATAGCGCGCTGGGCAGCATCGCCTGGATAGGCGGCCTTTCCGTGGCGGGCTTCCTGTTCGGCAACATCCCGCTGGTGAAGGACAACCTGACGCTGATTATTCTCGGCATCATCGTCGTTTCGTTCCTGCCGGCGCTGGTCGAATTCATCCGCCACCGCCGTCGCTGATGCAGTACAGTTAACCGCCTTTCGGCGGGCCTTGAATTCGGAGGGAAGCGCATGAAGATGAACGTGCTGGTGGTGGACGACACGCAGATCAACGTCACGCTGCTGTCCCATCTGATCGCGAAGCTGGACGGCTGCGAGGCGGTCGGTTTCACCGATCCGGCGCAGGGACTGGCATGGTGCGGCGATCATGTTCCCGACCTGGTGTTGCTCGACTACATGATGCCGGGAATCGACGGCATCGAATTCCTGCGCCGCTTCCGCGAGATTCCCGGTCGCGCCGACATCCCCGTGCTGATGGTGACCGCGAACGACCAGCTCGAGGTGCGCCACGAGGCGCTGGAATCCGGTGCGAACGACTTCCTGACCAAGCCCATCGACAAGACCGAATTCACCGCGCGGGCGCGCAACATGCTGGCCTTGCGCGCGGGCCGGCGCAAGCTGGAACAGCAGAACCTGATACTCAGCGACGAGAAGGAGCTGCTGGAAGACATTGTCACGCGGATGCGTTCTGCCAGCCCGTTCGATACCCGCGGGGTGCGGCATGTCCAGAAGTCGCTGGAACGCACTGCGGGAGACCTGGTGCTGTCGGCGCGGCGTCCCGACGGCAGCCACCATGTGCTGGTCGGCGATTTCTCCGGACATGGTCTGACGGCCGCGTTCGGCGCGCCGCTGGTTTCCTGGATTTTCTACCACCTTACCGCCGAAGGGCGCGACCTCGGCCATATCCTCGCGGAACTGAACGGCACGCTGTCGCGCCAGTTGCCGACGCAGATCTACATGGCCGCCGGTGCGCTGGAACTGTCTCCCGACCAGAAACAGGTGCGGCTGTGGAACTGCGGCCTGCCGCCCTTGCTGTGCCTGAGCGCGGCCCATGAAGCGATCCGGGTGAAGTCCGCCGGACTCCCTCTGGGTATCGTCGAGTCGGCAGACGGCATGGCTCCGCATGCGGAGATAGCCCTCGCGCCCGACTCACGCATCTATCAGTACACCGACGGACTCACCGAAGCCGCGTCCCCGTCCGGGGAGCTGTTCGGGCAGACAAGGTTGGAGGGACTGCTGGCGCGCATCCATCGCGAGCAATTGCCGCTGGAGGCGATCTGGATGGAGCTGGATGCATACTGCGACGGGCAGGGACTGTCGGACGACGCGGTGCTGGTCGAGGTCTATGCAGATGCTTGAGACGAGATCCGCGAAGTTGCGCGAGCGTCTGCAGGGGCGCGTGGTGATCGCGTTCGGGGTATTGATGTCGGCCGCGCTGCTCGCCTGGTTGCTGTCTCCTTCCGAGGCCAAGCCGCGCCCAGCCTCCGAATTGCAGTTTTCCGTCGAGGCGGGCCGGGAGCCCATAGCTCCGATCCCGATCGAGATCGAACTGGACCCGGATCGTGTGGCGCTCGGCAGACGGTTGTTTCACGATGCGCGGTTATCCGGCGACAACAGCTTGTCCTGTGCGAACTGCCACGGCTTCGATCGCGGAGGCGCGGATCATGTGGCGCACTCGCGCGGGGTGGGCGGGCGCGAGGGGGCGATCAATGTGCCGACCGTGTTCAATAGCGGCTTCAACTTCCGCCAGTTCTGGGATGGGCGGGCGGCGACATTGGAGGAGCAGATTGACGGGCCTATCCACGATAAGGCTGAAATGGCGAGCAGCTGGCCGCAGGTGCTGGGCAAGCTGCGCCGGGATGACGGCTACCGCAAGGCATTCGCCGCGATCTATCCGGACGGTATCACCGCAAACAACATTAAGGATGCGATCGCCACCTTCGAGCGTTCGCTGTATACGCCGAACTCGCGCTTCGACCGTTATCTGCGTGGCGACAAGGCGGTGCTGAGCGATGACGAGCAGACCGGCTACCAGTTATTCAAGGAGCTGGGCTGCGTCTCCTGCCATCAGGGGGTGAACATCGGCGGCAACCTGTACGAGAAGATGGGGGTGATGGAGGATTATTTCGCCGGTCGAGGCAATGTCACCAAAGCCGATTTCGGGCGATACAACCTGACCGGCATCGAGGAGCTGCGCTTCGAGTTCAAGGTGCCAGGCTTGCGCAACGTCGCATTGACCGCGCCGTATTTCCACGACGGCTCGGCCGCAACGCTGGATGATGCGGTACGCCTGATGGCCCAGCATCAGCTGGGCGTGAAGCTGGGCGAGGAACGGCAGCGGTTGATCGCTGCCTTCCTGCGCACACTGACCGGCGAATATCAGGGCGAGGCGCTGAAATGAACATGGTGGCAACCAACTTCAGGGGGAACTGGATACGCCTGCTGGGCTGGCTGCTGGCCGCGTTGCTGCTGCTGCTGATGTTCGTCAAATCGCGACCTTTCGATCCGCATTACCACAACCAGATCATCAGCGGTGTCGCGGCGGTCGGCCGCTACGATGCCGAATTGGGCGAGTCGGTGCTCAAACAGCATTTCCATTTGCTGAACAACTTCGATCCGCTGGTGGCGGTGTCGTCCAGACTGCAGCGGCAACTGCGCGAACTGAAGCAGGGCGAGGCGTTGCAGGTTCTGCGTGACGATCCGCTGGTATGGGGGGCGTTCGGCCGGATGGAAGCGCGCATGAATACAGAGCTGGACATGCTGGAACGCTTCAAGTCGAACAGCGCGGTGTTGCGCAACTCGCTGCTGTATCTGCCGCGTGCGATGGACGAAGCGCTGCGCTCTTCGCCGCCGGCGGTGCTGGCACAAGTCGGTGCGCCCCTGCGCCGTCTCCGTCAGGACATTGCAGGAGTATCCAGCGACGCCTCGTTGTTCGATCCGGCCCGGTTACGGGACGATACCGCCGCTCTCCATCGGGCGCTGAACGGCCTGCCGAAGAGCGAACTGGCAGGCTTGAAGCCGGTATTGCAGCACCTGCAGCAGGTGTCGGCGCTGGAAGCCGAGGCCGCGCAACTGATGCGCGAACTGACCATCACCGGCCAGCAGGAAGGTATGGCCGACGGTTTCGCCGCGGCCTACGATGTCTTCTATCAGCGCGAGGAAGCGCGCGCGCATCGCTACCTGATGCTGTTGTTCGCCGTGGCGCTGGCGATGATGTCCTACGCGACCTTCGCCTTCTATCGCATGCGCATGCTTCGGGAACAGGCTCAGCAGGCATTGAACGAACTCGGAAACCAGAAGATCGCGATGGACGAACACGCGATCGTCAGCGTCACCGACGTGCAGGGCAACATCCTCTACGTCAACCGGCGTTTCATCGAGACCAGTCAGTACAGCGAAGCGGAGCTGCTGGGACAAAACCATCGCCTCGTCAATTCCGGTTACCACTCGCAGGAGTTTTTCAGCGACATGTGGCGGACCCTCGCCGGCGGCAAGGTGTGGCACGGCGAGGTGCGCAATCGCGCGAAGGACGGCAGCCACTACTGGGTCGCATCGACCATCGTGCCCTTCCTCGACGAGCATGGCAAACCCTACCAGTACGTTTCGGTGCGTACCGATATCACCGAGCGCAAACGGACCGAGGAAGACCTCGAGTTGTACCGGCTGATGATCGAGAAGAGCGGCGACCCGTTCTTCCTGATCGACGACGACGACAATTGCCGCATGGCTTACGTCAACGAGGCGGCTGTGCGGCATTTCGGCGCGCCGCGCGAGGAGGTGCTGACCTGGCGCATCCCGGACTGGGACCCGAATTTCACTTACGAGATGTTGCCGCAGCATGTCGAGAAGATGCGCAAGGTGAAGAATCAGTTCATCGAGAGCGTGCACCGAGTCAAGGACGGCAGGCTGGTACCGGTGGAGATATCGCTGAACATCGTGAAGTACAAGGACACGACCTGCCATTTCGGCTACTTCAAGGACATCACCGAGCGCAAGCGTGCCGAGCGGGCGCTCGCCGAGAGCCGGGCAAGGCTGGAGGAGGCGCAGGTGCAGGCCCATCTGGGCAACTGGGAAGCGAACATGGTGAGCGGCGAGCTGTACTGGTCCGAGGAGATATTCCGCATCTTCGGTTACGACCCGGCGAGCTTCAAGCCCAGCGTCGAGACCTTCATATCCGCGGTACATCCGGACGATGTCGGCAAGGTGCGGGAAAGCGAGCGCCGGGCCGAACAGACCGGCATCCACGATGTCGTGCACCGCATCGTCCACCCGGACGGCGAGGTGCGCTATGTGCACGAGCGCGCCCGCAGCGAATTCGATGCCGACGGCCGATTGGCGCGTCTGATCGGCACGGTGCAGGATGTGACCGATCTGAAGCAGACCGAGCAGGAACTGATCCAGGCCAAGGAGGCGGCCGAGGCCGCCAGCCGTGCCAAGGGCGAATTCCTCGCGGTGATGAGCCACGAGATACGCACGCCGATGAACGGTATCCTCGGTATGACCGAATTGGCGCTGGATACCGAACTCGATGACGCGCAGCGCGAATACCTCGGGCTGGTGAAATCGTCCGCCGATGCATTGCTGGTAATCATCAACGACATCCTGGATTTCTCCAAGATCGAGGCCGGCAAAATGGAGTTGGAACAGCTGCCATTCGATGTGCGCGAACTGTTCAGGTCGACCGCGAAGATACTCGCGGTGCGCGCCGCGCAAAAAGACGTTGCGGCGGTATGCCGCATAGACGATGCAGTGCCGCAGATGCTGCTAGGCGATCCCGGCCGCCTGCGCCAGGTGCTGACCAACCTGCTGGGCAACGCGATCAAGTTCAGCCATCGCGGCGAAGTGGCGCTGCGCGTCAACATGCTGGCTCATGCCGGCGATCGCGTGCGGTTGTGCATCGAGGTGGCCGACCAGGGCATCGGCATCCCGGCAGACAAACTGGAGCACATCTTCGAGGCGTTCAGCCAAGCAGACACTTCCACCACGCGCCAGTACGGCGGCACAGGATTGGGACTGGCGATCTCCAGTCAATTGGTGGCGGCGATGGGGGGGCAACTGGGAGTCGAGAGCGAGGTAGGGCGCGGCAGCGTGTTCGGTTTCGAGGCCGAGTTCCCGGTCTGTGATGCGACACTTCCTGAGTCTTCCGTCGCGACCGGCAAGCCGATGTCGGTTGCACAGGAAATGGCAGTGAGGCTGAATGTTCTGCTGGCCGAGGACAACGCCGTGAACCGCAAGCTGGTGATCAGGCTGCTGGATCGCTGGGGGCATCGCGTGACGGTCGCGCATAACGGGCGCGAGGCGCTGGAGTTGAGCGGGAAGCAGACTTTCGACCTGATCCTGATGGATATGTTGATGCCGGAAATGGACGGGCTGGAGACGACGCGGCGGATACGCGAGCGGGGCGAAGCCGTTCCCATCGTCGCGATGACCGCGAATGCGACGGAGGCGGACAGGCAGCGCTGTCTGGATGCCGGCATGAACGATTTCGTTTCCAAACCGATGGTCGCCGCCAGCCTGCGCGCCGCGCTGGACCGCATCGAACCCCGCTCGGCCGGGATTAAGGAGTCCCCGGGTATCGCGCGGGAGGCGACTCCCGAACCTTTCGATTACGCCGCCGCGGTGGACCGCGCGGATTCGGATGTGGTCGAGAGCATAGGCCATGCCTTCGTCGAGAGTTGCGAGTCCCAACTTGCCGAGATTGCGTCGGCGATAGCCGGGCAGGACGGTGTCGTGCTGCTGCGTAGTTCGCATACGCTACGAGGGCTGGCGGGGTATTTCAATGCTGATCCGGTGGTGGCGCTGGCGCGTCGTTTGGAGGGTGTCGCCGAGCGTGGCGACTGGGATGCGGTCGGGGACGTGGATGCGGCGCTGCGGCGGGAGGCGATGGCGTTGAACGATGCGCTGGAGTTGTATCTGGCGGGGCAGGGCGGGTAGGCTTGCGTCGATGCCGGCGACTTCGGGCTACAAATTTTTACAAATGTAGATCACCCGAAAATTGAACCTGCGGTAGAGTGCCCACTCAGAAGGTTGTCTCGCAGATGCGGGCATTTCAAGGAGCGATGAAGATGAAAAAGAGTGTGTTGGTTATGAGCTTGTTGTCTTTGTTTGGCACTGCTTATGCAGCCGATTTTACCGATACCGCGCGCGTGATTTCCGCGACTCCGGTTTACGAGCGGGTGAACGAACCGAAGCGCGAATGCTGGACGGAAAGCGTGCAGGTCGCGCCGAAAGAGCGTTCGATCGGCGGCGCGGTGCTCGGTGGCATCGCCGGCGGTTTGCTGGGTAGCCAGATCGGCGGCGGTCATGGCAGTACGGTAGCGACCGGCGCCGGTGCGGTGGCCGGTGCGGTGATTGGCGACCGTGTCGCCAATCCCGATAGCAACCGTTCCGCGACCGGCTCGGTCGTGGGGGGCGTCGCGGGTGCGGTGCTAGGTAGCCAGGTCGGCGGCGGCAGCGGCAACAAGGCCGCGACGGCAGTGGGCGGTATTGCCGGTGCGGTGGTCGGCGATCGCGTCGCCAATCCGGATCAGGCGCGCACCGAACAGGTGGAGCGTTGCCGCGAAGTGGAAAATAGCCGCGAAGTCATCAAGGGTTACACCGTGGTTTACCGTTACAACGGACAGGACGTTACGACTACTCTGCCATATCGTCCCGGTTCGACCATACGCGTCGGCGTCAGCGTGATCGATGACGATAGCCGAAGAGATGGACACAGCTATCAGCGTGACGACAAAGACAGCCGTAACGATAGGCCCAGCTACCAGCGCAATAATAATAACGATTCGAGTTATTACCACTGATCGACAGCGGCAGGCATGACGAAAAGGCCCGGCTCAAGCCGGGCTTTTTCATGGAGCGGAATTCGGCAAAGGAACAGCTCTTAGTGGTCTTTCCGTAATTCATGACAGATACTTTTAACAGCAACCGTGGCAGGCTTCGCATACTGTCGCCAATTATGGAAACCTCAATAGTGGACGAAAGGAACGCGATTATTGCGATCGATTCGGCCATGTCGAGATGTAAGTTCATTGCGCGTCGGATAGGGCATTGCCCGAATCCTGAACAACAAAATACAGGTTTGCGCGTATTCAATATTTAACAATGAATGAGTACAGTGTCTCTCGAAAATCCGGTTAAGAGTCGAAAGACTTCGCGATTACAGGGCGGGTACATCGCCTAATTCTTCACAAGGAGTCGCCATGAAAATTTCATTGCGTAACAACTCGATCCGTGTGGCCTCTTTCACATTGCTGTTTGCCGCTATGACCAGCCTGGCTTACGCGCATCCGGGCGAGGCGGGCGGATTGGCGCATGGTCTGGCGCATCCCTTCACTGGGCTCGATCGCCTGTGTGCCATGGTTGCCGTCGGCCTGTGGGCGGCGCAGCTGGGCGGTCGTGCGGCTTGGCTAACGCCGCTTTCTTTCGTGGCTGTCATGGCGCTGGGCGGCTTGCTGGGCATGGCGGCGATTGCACTACCTTTCGTCGAGGCCGGGATCGTCATGTCGCTGCTGGTGTTGGGCGTGCTGATCTCTGGTTTGTGGCCTGACCCGCCGAATACCCTGAGCGGAGATGTCTCATGCATGAAATGTCGCTGACCGAGAGCGTAATCGAACTGGTCGAATATCGTGCGCGCCGAAATGGTTCTCAACGGATCAAGACCGTGCGTCTGGAAATCGGCAAGTTGTCCGGCGTTGAGCCCGACGCGATACGCTTCTGTTTCGATGCGATAGCGAGTGGTACGCTGGCCGAAGGCGCTGCACTGGATATCATCGAGCAGGATGGGCTTGCGTGGTGCTTCGATTGTTCGCAGCCTACACCGCTGGCGTCGCGCAGCGACCCATGCCCGGAATGTGGCGGTTATCGCATGCGGCTGGACGAGGGCTTGGCGATGCGGGTCAAGGAACTGGAAGTTGAATAGGGGGAAATATGTGTGCGCTATGCGGCTGTGATAATCGGGAAGCGAAAATCGAGGGCGCTGGCAAATACATGCATTTTCACGTTCATGCCGATGGCATGGCGCATTCCCATAGCGATGATGCGAATCATCACGGGCACGATCTTCATTACGGCCTCGGTCCGGCCCATGCGCCTGGCATGAGTCAGGCGCGCATGGTCAGAGTCGAGCAGGATATTCTTGCCAAGAACGATGCCTATGCCGCGACTAACCGGAATTATTTTCGCGAGCACGGCATCTTCGCGCTCAACCTGGTTTCGAGTCCGGGTTCCGGCAAGACCTCGCTGCTGGTCAGAACCATCGATGCATTGCAGGGCCGGTATCCGATTTGCGTGATCGAGGGCGATCAGCAGACCTCGCGCGATGCGGATCGCATTCGCGCCACCGGCGCTCCCGCCATCCAGATCAACACCGGTCGCGGCTGCCATCTGGATGCGCTCATGGTGGGCCATGCGCTGGAACAATTGCGCCCCGAGGAGAATAGCCTGATGCTGATCGAAAACGTGGGCAACCTGGTTTGCCCGGCATCGTTCGATCTGGGCGAAGCGCACAAGGTCGCGGTCCTGTCGGTGACCGAGGGTGAAGACAAGCCGTTGAAGTATCCCGACATGTTCGCCGCCGCCGACTTGATGCTGCTCAACAAGTCAGACCTGCTGGCCCATCTGGATTTCGACGTTGCGTTCGCCATCGACGCCGCGCGCCAAGCCAATCCCGGCATCCGCACCATCGTCCTTTCCGCGCGCACCGGCGAGGGCATGGACGAATGGCTGGACTGGCTTGATGCACAATTGGGCATCGCCGCCTTGCGCGGCGCGGAAATCGCCGAATCGCGCATCGCTGCGTTTGGGGCCGAGATTCGGGCGCTGGAGGCCCTGCTTGCAGCAGGAAACAGGCTCGCGCTGGGGCAGGTATAGATAGAATCGAGTTTTCTGAAAGGTTGACAGATGTGTCTTGCGATTCCGGCCAGGGTGGTTGCGATTTTCAGCGGTGAAAATGCCGTGGTGGATATCGGCGGCGTGCGAAAAGAAGTTTCGCTGGCCTTGCTCGATGACGTGAGCCTCGGCGATTACGTGATTGTGCATGTCGGCTTCGCGCTGAACAAACTCGATCCAGAAGAGGCGGAGAAAACGCTGGGACTGTTCGCCGAAATCGGCAACCTCGACCCGGCCGCCGCATGAAATACCCGGTGGAAGCATGAAGTCTAGGGTGGGAACATGAAATATGTCGACGAATTCCGCGACGGCTCGCTGGCGAAGAACCTCGCCGCATCCATCGCACGCGAGGTGCGCGACCGCGACTACAGCTTCATGGAATTCTGCGGCGGCCACACCCACGCGATTTCGCGCTACGGCGTCACCGACCTGCTGCCGAATAACGTGCGCATGATCCACGGCCCCGGCTGCCCGGTGTGCGTGCTGCCCATCGGTCGCGTGGACATGGCCATCGCACTCGCGCTGGAGCATGGCGCGACGCTGTGCACCTATGCCGACACCGTGCGCATTCCCGCTTCCAACAATCTCTCCTTGTTGAAAGCGAAGGCGCGCGGTGCTGGCATCCGCATGGTCTATTCCGCCGCGGATGCGCTGGCATTCGCGCAGCAGCATCCGGAAAAACAGGTGGTGTTCTTCGCCATCGGTTTCGAGACCACCACGCCGCCTACCGCCGTGCTGATCAAACAGGCGAAGGCGCTGGGGTTGAAGAATTTCTCAGTGCTGTGCTGCCATGTGCTCACCCCATCGGCGATCAGCAACATCCTCGAATCGCCCGAAGTGCGCCAGTACGGCACCGTGCCGCTGGACGGTTTCATCGGCCCGGCCCATGTCTCCATGGTGATCGGCAGCCGCCCCTACGAATTCTTTGCCGAGGAATACCGCAAGCCGGTGGTGATAGCCGGTTTCGAGCCGCTGGACGTGATGCAGGCGATCCTGATGCTGGTGCGGCAGGTGAACGAGGACCGCGCCGAGGTCGAGAACGAATTCACCCGCGCGGTCACGCGCGACGGCAACCTCAAGGCGCAGAATCTAGTCGCCGAAGTGTTCGAGCTGCGCCGTGAATTCGAATGGCGCGGGCTTGGGCTGGTGCCGTATTCGGCGCTGAAAATACGCCGCGAGTTCGCCGAGTTCGACGCCGAACTGCGCTTCCCGCTGGGCTACCGCGCGGTGCCCGACAACAAGGCCTGCGAGTGCGGCGCGATCCTGCGCGGCGTGAAGCGTCCGTGGGACTGCAAGGTGTTCGGCACGGTGTGCACGCCCGAATCGCCGATGGGCTCGTGCATGGTCAGCTCCGAAGGTGCGTGCGCGGCGCATTACACCTATGGCAGGTTCAAGAATATAGAGGAGGTGAGCGCATGAGCAAATGCAGTAGGGGCGATTTACGCACCTGAAAACCGAAGTGCCATCCGCAGATTACGCAGATTCACGCAGATTTTTGAGTCGGGCATAGCCCGACCTACATTTGGCTACAGCTCATCCGGCTTAAGATGTGTAGGTCGGGTTTTAACCTGACAGTCGGGCTGAAGCCCGACCTACGTTCTGATGGAGAAAATTGGCATGCGCATCCTGCTACTCACCCACAGCTACAACAGCCTCACGCAGCGGCTGCACGCCGAACTGGCGGCGCGGGGGCACGAGCTGGCCATCGAGTTCGACATCGCCGATTCTGTGGCGGAGGAGGCGGTGGATCTGTTCCAGCCCGACCTCATCGTCGCACCCTACCTGCGCCGTGCGATACCCGAGTCGATCTGGAAACATCGGATGTGCTTCGTCGTGCATCCCGGCATCGTCGGCGACCGCGGGCCTTCGGCGCTGGACCGGGCGATACAGGATGGCGTAACGGAGTGGGGCGTCACCGTGCTGCAGGCGGAAGCGGAGATGGATGCGGGGCCGGTGTGGGCCAGCGAGACCTTCGCGATGCGCCGTACGACCAAGAGCAGCCTGTACCGCAACGAAGTCACCGCAGCTGCCTGCCGCGCGGTGCTGACGGCAGTCGAACGTTATGCCTCCGGCAGTTTCGATCCGATGCGCCTCTCCGCTTTGTCGCCATTGCGTCCGCTGCTGAAGCGGGAAGAGCGGCGCATAGACTGGAGCTGCGACGACACCGCGACCGTGCTGCGCAAGATCGCGGCGGCCGACGGTTTTCCCGGCGTCGCCGATCAAATGTTCGGCGAGCCCTGTCACCTGTACGACGCTCATGCCGAATCGACCCTGCGCGGCGGCCAGCCCGGCGACGTCATCGCGCGTTGCGAGACCGCGCTGCTGCGCGCCACCGTGGACGGCGCCGTGTGGATCGGCCACGTGCGGCGTCATGCGAACAGCATTAAACTGCCTGTCGCCCTAGCTTTCCCGGAAGCGGCCGGCGTGCCGGAACTGCCGCTGGCAAATTGGTGGGCGGCGGAAGGCGAAACATGGCAGGACATCGCTTATCGCGAGCGGGACGGCGTCGGTTATCTGCATTTCGAGTTCTACAACGGTGCGATGGGCACGCAGCAATGCCAACGCTTGCTGCAGGCATACCGCTGGGCGCTGACGCGGCCGACGCGGGTGGTGGTGCTGATGGGCGGGGCGGACTTTTGGAGCAACGGCATCCACCTCAACCTGATCGAGGCCGCCGATTCGCCCGCCGACGAATCCTGGGCCAACATCAACGCGATGAACGACCTGGCCGAGGCGATCATCCGCACCGAATCGCACTTCATCGTCGCCGCGCTGCAGGGCAATGCCGGCGCGGGCGGCTGCTTTCTCGCGCGCGCGGCGGATCAGCTGTGGGTGCGCGAGGGCGCGCTGCTCAATCCGCATTACAAGAACATGGGCAACCTGTATGGCTCGGAATACTGGACCTATCTGCTGCCTGCCAGAGTGGGCGAGGAGGGCGCGCGCGCCATCATGCGCAACCGCTTGCCGCTGACCGCGCAGGCCGCGGTGGAGCGCGGATTCGCCGATGCGCGATTGTCCGAAAATGCCGATATTTTCTTTGCCGAAGTGGTTCGGCGCGCAAATGAGCTGGCGCACGCCGAAGATTTTTCACCGCGCCTCGCAGCCAAGAAAGAGCGGCGCGCCAAGGACGAGGCGGAGAAGCCGTTGAGCCTGTACCGCGCTGAGGAGCTGGCGCAGATGCGGCGCAACTTTTACGGCTTCGATCCCAGCTACCATGTGGCCCGCTATCGCTTCGTGCGCAAGTCGCCGCATTCCTGGACGCCGCGCCATCTTGCGCCGCACCGGAATCCCGGCTGGCAGCAGCCTGTCTGACGATCACCTGCGAGGATAAAATTTCCAGAAAGGGCGAAAATCATGGATCCACGCATCAGCCTGATCACGCTAGGCGTCTCCGATCTGGAGAGAGCCACCCGTTTCTACGAGGAATGCCTAGGCCTTCCCCGGCTGCAGACGCCGCCGTCTATCACCTTCTTCGAACTGGGCAAGACCTGGCTAGGCCTATGGCCGCGCGAGAGTCTGGCAGACGATGCGGGACTCTCTCCGGATGGCTCCGGCTTTCGCGGTTTTTCGCTGGCTCATAACGTGCGCTCTCCGGCGGAGGTGGATGCGCTGCTGGCGCATGTCGCCGCTTATGGCGCGAAGGTGGTGAAGCCGGCGCATGCCACGGACTGGGGCGGCTATTCCGGTTACTTCACCGATCCCGACGGCTTCCTCTGGGAGGTCGCACACAATCCCGACTTCCCGCATCTGTAGCATTCGGCCGCCGCTCCGGCGGCTGCCTTCCCTTGGCCGATCTCTCGGTCCTTCACGCATGTAGGTCTCCGCTACATGAGCGCAGTAGCCGATTAAGGCACCCTACCGAAACAAATACTGTTTGAGCCTTATGTTTTTGCGGCTTTGCCGCGCCTAGCATTCGACCATCCAGCCATTCCTGAACGGGAGATCGAGATGACAGTCGAGAGCGCCAATTCCACCTTTGCTCGCAACGTAACGCAAGCCCATCCCATCTTCTGGATGCGTCAGAGCAAAACGGTGTTGCGCGTCGATGACGATTAACCCTGGCGAAGATACGGCGGGATGCGGGAAACAAGAGCCTGCGTTAGCTGGCTACTGAAGGAGCATCGCAATGACACAAGAAAACGTCCTAGTGCTCGGCATCGGCAACCTGCTGTGGGCAGACGAAGGCTTCGGTGTGCGCGCCGTGGATGAACTCCACCGCCAGTGGCGTTTCCCTGAACGGGTCATCCTGGTGGATGGCGGGACGCAGGGATTCAACCTGCTGCCTCATGTGCAGGCTGCGCGGCGCGTGATCGTGTTCGACGCCATCGACTACGGCCTGGCTCCCGGCACAATCAAGGTGCTGGAGAATGGACAGGTGCCGCGTTTTCTGCGCGCAAAGAAACTGAGTCTGCACCAGACCGGGTTTCAGGAAGTGCTGGCCGTCGCCGAATTGACCGAACACTTTCCGCTTGAGTTGGTGCTGATCGGCGTGCAGCCGCTGGGTATCGAGGACTATGGTGCGAGCCTGAATCCGATCATCAAGTCGCAAATTCCAACTGCGCTGACGATCGCGCTCTCCTGGCTGCAACGCTGGGGCTGCAAAGCGGAATCGCGCGAATCCGAAAGCACGGAGCCGTTGCTGCCCGCCATCTTGTCCATGGACAGGTTCGATGCCGCCGCGTTATTTCCAGCGCCGGCCGGGAACTGCTGATGTGCATCGGCATTCCCATTGCGTGCTGGGACACGGCGAAGCTGTGTTTGAAGGACGGCTCCCCGATTTAAGCGGGAAATGAAAAGCCCGGCTGAGCCGGGCTTTTCGTGTTGCTGCATTCCTGTCGATTAACCAAACCTGCCTGTGATGTAGTGGCTCCGACTAACCTAAAGGTAAGTCTACGCCGTTACATCACTGGACGATTAACCAAATCGTCCAGTGATGTAGTCTTCCGTTTCCTTGCGCTTCGGGTTGGTGAACACGGTGCTGGTGTCGCCGAACTCGATCAGGTCGCCCAGGTACATGTAGGCGGTGTAGTCGGAGACGCGCGCGGCCTGTTGCATGTTGTGGGTCACGATGACGATGGTGAAGTCTTCCTTCAGTTCGTCGATCAGCTTCTCGATATGCGCGGTGGAGATCGGGTCGAGCGCGGAAGTCGGCTCGTCCAGCAGCAGCACCTGCGGCTTGACGGCGATCGCGCGGGCGATGCACAGACGTTGTTGCTGGCCGCCGGACAGGCCGGTACCGCTCTGCTTGAGCTTGTCCTTGACCTCGGTCCACAGCGCGGCCTTTTTCAGCGCCCATTCGACGCGCTCGTCCATCTCGTTCTTGCCGAGGTTCTGGTACAGCTTCACGCCGAACGCGATGTTGTCGTAGATCGACATCGGGAACGGGGTCGGCTTCTGGAACACCATGCCGATCTTGGCGCGCAGCATGTTCAGGTCCTGACGGGCATCGAGGATGTTCGCGCCGTCCAGGATGATCTCGCCGGTGGCCTTCTGTTTCGGGTAGAGCTGGTACATGCGGTTGAAGGTGCGCAGCAGCGTGGATTTGCCGCAGCCGGACGGGCCGATGAAGGCGGTCACCATCTTCTCGGCGATGCTCAGGTTGATGTCCTTCAGCGCGCGGTCGTTGCCGTAATAGAAGTTCAGGTCCTTGACCACGACCTTCGGGTTGGCGATGTGTTCAACGTTCATTTCAGCGTTCATTGCTAGCCTTGTCGATGACTGGAATTAGTGGATGCTTGCGTCTGTTAATGGCTGGTCGCACTCTGGCGGAACAGCACGCGCGCCAGAATGTTCAGCGTCAGCACGCTCAGCGTGATCAGCAATGCGCCGGCCCAGGCGAGATTCTGCCAATCTTCGTATGGGCTCATCGCGAACTGGAAAATCACCACCGGCAGGTTGGCCATAGGCTGATCCATGTCGCTGCTCCAGAACTGGTTGTTCAGCGCGGTGAACAGCAGCGGCGCGGTCTCGCCGCTGATGCGGGCGATCGCCAGCATCACGCCGGTGATGATGCCGGCGCGGGCTGCACGCAACGTGACGAAGCTGACGACCCTCCATTGCGGCGCGCCGAGCGCGGCCGCAGCCTCGCGCAGCGTGTTGGGGATCAGGCGCAGCATGTTCTCGGTGGTGCGGATCACGATGGGGATCACGATGATGGCCAGCGCCAGCGCGCCGGCCCAGCCGGAGAAGTGCTTCACATGCACGACATAGACTTCATACACGAACAGGCCGATGACGATGGACGGCGCCGACAGCAGCACGTCGTTGATGAAGCGCGTGATCGGCGCCAGCCAGCCGCGCTGACCGAATTCCGCCAGATAGGTGCCGGCCAGGATGCCGATAGGCGTGCCTATCATCACACCGACGACGGACATCATCAGGCTGCCGACGATGGCGTTGAGCAGGCCGCCGGCACTGCCGGGCGGCGGAGTCATTTCGGAGAATACGACAGGGGCGAGCGCCGGCAGGCCGTGCACCAGCAGGGTCCACAAGATCCAGCACAGCCAGAACAGGCCGAACGCCATCGCGAGCATCGACACGGTCAAGCCGATCGCGTTGACGACGCGGCGGCGGGTATAGAGAGAAGGGATCATGCTCATGAGGATTTTCCTTCGCGTTGTCCGAGTTTGTAGAGCATGTAGCGGGCCAGCGACAGCACTACGAAGGTGATGAAGAACAGGATCAGGCCGAGTTCGATCAGCGCCGATGTATACAGGTCGCCGTAAGCTTCGGTGAACTCGTTGGCCAGCGCCGAGGCGATGCTGTTGCCGGGCATCAGCAGCGACTGCGTCAGTTCATGGGCGTTGCCGATCACGAAGGTGACGGCCATGGTCTCGCCTAGCGCGCGCCCCAGCCCCAGCATGATGCCGCCGACCACGCCGATGCGGGTGTAGGGCAGCACGATTTTCCACATCACTTCCCAAGTGGTCGCCCCCAGGCCGTAGGCCGATTCCTTCAGCAGCGTGGGCACGACCTCGAACACGTCGCGCATCACCGAGGCGATGAACGGGATCACCATGATTGCGAGGATGATGCCGGCGGTCAGGATGCCGATGCCCATCGGCGGGCCGGAGAAGAACGGGCCGATATACGGCATCACGCCGAGGTGGTCGTTGAGCCAGGGTTCGACATGGTCGGCGAACAGCGGAGCGAACACGAACAGGCCCCACATGCCGTAGATGATGCTGGGAATGCCCGCCAGCAACTCGACGGCGATGCCCAGCGGGCGGCGCAGGATGCGCGGCGACAGTTCGGTCAGGAAGATCGCGATGCCGAAACTGACCGGGATCGCGATCAGTAGCGCGATGGCGGATGTGACTAGCGTGCCGACTATAGGAATCAGCGCGCCGAATTGATCGTTGACCGGGTCCCAATCGGGACTGGTCAGGAAGCCGAAACCAAACGCCTCGATGGCGGGCATGCTGCCCACCACCAGCGAGCCGATGATGGCGGCCAGCAGAATCAGTACGCCAAATGCGGAGATGCGCGTGATACCGCGAAACAGCATATCCAATAGCGTCTGTCGTTTCAGGCTGGCTTCGCGTAATAGCATCGTTGGCATGGTTGACTATATCTCTGTGGCAAATAATTCTTGAATGGACAAAATAACGGGGGCCGGAGCCCCCGCAATTATAGCCTAACGGGATCGATTATTTCGTCAGCGCGGAACCGGAAGCATCGCGAATCTGGCTCTTCCAAGCCTTGCGGATCAGGTTCTGCACGTTTTCCGGCAGTGGCACATAGTCCAACTGAGCTGCCATCGGGCTGCCATTGGTGTAGGCCCAGTCGAAGAACTTCAGCACTTCCTTGGCCATCGCCGCATCTTCCTGCATCTTGTGCATCAGGATGAAGGTAGCGCCGCTGATAGGCCAGCTCTCTTTGCCCGGCTCGTTGGTCAGAATCTCGTAGAAGCCGGGTGCCTTGTCCCACTGTGCGTTTGCGGCAGCGGCCTTGAACGTGACATCGCTGGGTTCGACGAACTGGCCGTCGCGGTTCTTCATCTGCACATAGGCCATCTTGTTCTGCAGTGCGTAAGCATATTCCACATAACCGATGGAATTCTTGATGCGCTGCACGTAAGAAGCTACGCCTTCGTTACCCTTGCCGCCGGTGCCGGCCTTCCAGGAAACTGCGGTGCCTTCGCCCACGGTGGACTTCCAGTCGGCGCTGGCCTTGGACAGGTAGTTGGTGAAGATGAAAGTTGTGCCGGAACCATCGGAACGGTGCACCACGGTGATGTTCTCGTCGGGCAGCTTGACGTCCTTGTTCAACGCGACCAGCGCCGGGTCGTTCCACTTGGTGATTTTGCCCAGATAGATATTGGCCAGCACATTGCCGTCCATCTTTACCTTGCCGGCAGCCACGCCTTCGATGTTCACAACCGGCACCAC
Organism: Gallionella sp.; assembly: GCA_023229845.1. GTDB lineage: Bacteria > Pseudomonadota > Gammaproteobacteria > Burkholderiales > Gallionellaceae > Gallionella. The sequence continues at coordinate 125,388 of JALNYK010000002.1, read as the reverse complement.
GCCGCCGATCACGGTGGGGAACTGCATCAGGCCGTCTTTTTCCAGCTTTTCCACGGTCAGCGGCATGTCGGATGCGCCGAAGTTCACGGTTTTGGCGGTGATCTGCTTGATGCCGCCGCCGGAGCCGATGGACTGGTAGTTCATCGCAACGCCGGTCTTGGCCTTGTAGGCCTCGGCCCATTTTGCATAGATCGGGTAGGGGAAGGTCGCGCCCGCGCCGGTGATGGTCGCGGCGGCCAGGCTCGCGCCGGCATAGGCCATGGCAGTGGCGGCGGTGATGCCGATAATGAGTTGCTTGAGCTTGCTGTTCATGTTCTCTCCATTGGGTTGGGTTGCTTCCGGGAAGCTCCTTAAATCAACAATGTTCCGTTGCGAGGCGCATGGTAGGGCAATTATGTGACGGGATTATTACAGTTTTTGATCCCATGGTTGTTGCTCTGTCGCATTGTATAGAACGCATTGATTAAGAGAGAGTTTTATATGAAATTCTGCTGTTGCAATGACTCGATCTGTTGCAGCTCGTCCTCGATTTCTTCGACGCTGATATGGCGTGCATCGCGCCCCTTAACCAAGTAGACCGTATATTCGGCCATGTTCTGCGCATGGTCGCCCATGCGCTCGACCGATTTGGCGATGAACAGCATTTCCAGCGCGCCGGAGATGGTGCGCGGGTCTTCCATCATCAGGGTGACGAGATAGCGCAGGACGGTGCGGAACTCGTTGTCCACCAGTTCGTCCTGGCGTATTACATGCGTGACGGTCGATACATCCAGACGGGCGAATGCGTCCAGCGCCTGATGCAGCATTTCGAGCACCACTCTGGCGGCGTGGCGGATCTCGGTATAGCGCGGCGCATGGAAGTGTTCCCGGCGCGACAGCTGTATGCCCATCCGGGCGATTTTCTTCGCCTCGTCGCCGATGCGTTCGATGTCCGTGATGGTCTTGATTACCGTCATCACCAGACGCAGGTCGTTTGCCGCCGGCTGGCGGCGGGCGATGATCTGGACGCACTTCTCGTCTATCGTCACCTCCATGCCGTTCACCAGCCTATCGTTGTCGATGACACGTTCCATCAGGGGGACGTCGTTGTTGAACAGCGCTTCCATGACCAGCCGTATCTGGTTTTCCACCAGGCCGCCCATCTGCATCACTTGCTCGCGCACCGCTTCGAGTTCTTCGTCGAACTGTGTCAATGTATGTTTGGTGCTGTTCATTTGTTACGCTCCCGTGGCAAGTTGATTCAGGCCGCCCATGCTATCCATCGACCATGACGGATTTGTTACGTGGTGTGTTGGAAATGTCCTTTTGTCACAGTAATTTAATTTGCCCGTCACCAAAGCGTTACACGGCATGCGGAGACTGCCCGCATGCGAAATCTCTTCATGCATTGGCGCTGGCTCCTCCCGCTGCTGTTGTGCAGCGCGGACGCCCATGCTTGGGGCTTGTACACCCATGTCTATTTCGCCCAACTATTGTTATGGGCCGTGCCGCTGACCGACCCTCGCCTGCGCCGCGCCGTGGCTGCCTGTCCGCGGCTGGTGCTGGCCGGTGCTTGCCTGCCCGACCTGGCGCTGGTCGGACACCGCTACGGCGCGGAGGAACTCGACGAGACACACCGCTGGGAGCGCGCGCACCGGCTGATGGCCGCCGCCCAGAGCGACAAGGAATATGCGCTGGCGCTGGGCTACGCCAGCCACCTGCTGGTCGACGTGATCGCGCACAACCACTTCGTCCCGGCGCATGAGGAAATGTGGGCCAACGGCTCGATGGCGGTGCATGTGGCGGCGGAATGGGCGATGGACAGCCATATCGGCCGGCAACTGTACGTCACGCCCGCCGAACTGCTGAACCAGCACCGCCACGAACTGGCAGCCTATGTCGCGCGCCATTTCGCCTGCACGCCGGAGGCGGCATGGCGCAGCCTGCGCCTGCTGGGCGGGGCCGAATCGCTGCTGCGCTTCAGCTGCCTGCCACAACTCTGTTACCGCGGCGGCAGGTTGCTGGACGAACGCATGCGCCAGCGCTTCAACCACTACCTGCGCGAAACGGCGGCCAACCTCGGCAACATCAACCGCATCCTCTCCGGCGAAGCCCCGCTGTGGCATGCCGACGGACTCTGCCTGGAAACCACGCGCGCCCGCATCGGCCTGTGCCTGCCGCACCAGATCCGGGGGCGAATGCCGCTGCCGCAGGACTTGTTCAGGCTGGACGTGCAGTCCGGCGCAGCTTTGCTGGCTGCGCCGGGCGATGCGGTGCAGGGGGGAGGGGAAGGGAAATTTACAGCGTCAGTTCCCGCGTGGGCACAAAAGCGTGCACCCCTATCAAGCGGCCAACGGCGATTGATGTAGGGGCGCGATTTAACCAGCGACTTGGCTGGCGTTTTTTGCCAGCTTAGTCGAATGGCTATGCAAAGCCATCGCGCGCTTGTCGGGATGGCAATTACCCCTTAATCCATGTTTGCCCCCTCGGGGGCAAACCACGTTTTCCGTTACGAGTGCGTCTGCCCACACGGCATCAGGAGGCTCGTGCGCTTGAATATGCACATATCAAGGTCTAATATGTACACATTCGACAAACAGGAGATTCCAGCATGCAAACACGCCTGACCGCCACCCGTCTGCGCGCCGAGCTTTTTAGCACCTTGGATCATGTCGTCGCTACCGGAGAGGCCGTAGAAATCCAGCGCCCGAGCGGTTCGGTGCGCATCGTCCGCGACACTTCAACGCAGCGTCTCGCCGGCCTGAAGCCGCACCCCGGCATCATTAATGGCAATGCCGATGATCTGGCCAACCTGTCTTGGGAACAGGCCTGGAAACCGACGCTGTGAAACAACTGTATCTCGATACCCACATTTTGGTCTGGCTCTATCAGGATGGTGCGGCGCGCCTGACGCCGCAGGGTGCGCGCACCATCGAAGAGGCGGAACAATTGCTCATTTCACCCATGGTGGAACTGGAGCTCACCTACCTGCATGAAATCGCCCGCATCAACTGCGCCGCCGCCACCATACTCGACAGCTTGCGCCGCGACATCGGACTGGAAACCTGTAAGCAGCCCTTCGCCGCCGTTGTCGGCGCGGCACTGACGCTAAACTGGACGCGCGATCCTTTCGACCGAATCATCGTCGCCCAAGCCTCCCATCGCGAATCGCCCCTACTGACGGCAGACCAGAACATACGCGAACATTATTCGGCGGCAATTTGGTAATTTGCAGCGCATTGCACCGGATGTTTTCGATTCATATGGCGCAATGTTCGTGGGTTACTTCGAGGAAGTTCTTGTACCCTCAGGTGTTGACTCCCTACGGAGTGCGCCTTAAGCGGGTTGGAGAAAGAAACTCAACGCGCGGCTTAGGTCTAGGCGGACGGGAGGGGAGATTTACGGCGTAAACATTGAAGGGTAGGGGCGGACGGGGGCATATCTTCAGTAGAATAAATCGTGACCCTATTTTTTTCCTATTTCTTCCTATTTTTCCCCCTATTTTTTCGCTATTTTTTCGTCGAGCGCGCCCCCCTTTAACTACGTTACCCGCGCCTTATTAATTACTGTGGAACTTAGCCTCGATCTGATCGACTTTTCGCGACAGAAGGCATAACCATAGGTTCGTCTGGAATGGGATTCGAGCCAACATAGAACTCAGAAATTAGTGTCTGACGCGCTATCTCTTGGGCGAAGAAGGAGGAGGTCTCGACATTTTGGGCTAGTAGAAACCCCCCTGCCATCGCATCGACTGTGAGAATATACACCCGCAGATTCTCCTGAGACAGTCCGCGTACGGCCCATCCAGCACCATACGACCTAGACTCCAGATAAGCCTGTGCCTGTTTTTTCGAAAAGAAGAGAACGCCGTAAGTTTCCCCATCTTGCCTATGGCCCACCGGTGCTTGGGTGTCCAACTCAAACAATGTCCAGAACGGCTGGCCGATAGTTGCTTCCGTCGGAATAGCAACCATCTCCAAGCGCATACCTAAAAGTTTACCAATAGACGGTAGATCAGAAAGTACTAGCGCGGTGATTCCGTTGTCTTCGGCGAATTGTCGTGCGCCGCTCTGGTATCCGTGTGCCGCAACAATGCACCCTCGCACCCCAGGACAGTCGTTGACCTTTGCGCAAAAAGCCATCACGCGATCCTTATCCAAAGGGCGTTTCATGTTCTTACATTCAATTGCCACCTGGTGCCGAAGCCCTGTCAGCTCGAACTCATAATAGACATCTATTTGATGGTCTTGGCCTTTTCCGCCTCGGATCGTAACGTCACGTGCTACAAGCACCTTCTCGCCTTTCAAATCCAATAATGACTGATAAACCTCTCGAACGTGATCCTCGAATTCATGCCAGTTGCGTGGCTGCGCAGTGTCCTTCTGCGTCTTAAGAATTTCGATTAGAGAGGCCATTGATGGCTTTTGCGAACGCTTCATATTATTTCAAGAGGAGAATTTGAGAAACCACGGCAGAAACCTCAGTGATAGACCACGGTTTCACGCCGCCCGCGCATGCTGGATTTCCAGCGGGTATGCTCCATTAGCGCGCGCTTCCAGCAGCACGACTTCCACTGTGCTGCCATCGTCTGCGTAGCTGATGTGCGTGTTCCAGTTTTGCGAGACTTCGCGGACGATGGGTTTGTCGGACAAGCGGATGACCAGGATGTCGTCTTCGTCGAAATAGGTTGTGTGCATGGCTGCCTCCTACAAAACTGAAAAATGGTGCATGACTGTTTTGACGACCACTTGGTCTTCAAGTACCAGTACTGCGCAGAGCAAATTATCGTGCCGTTCAGGGAATTCCTTGAACGCCCACAAGTGCGTTGCGTCCTTGTAACGTGTATCTCCTGAATCAATCACTTCAAGCAGCATTGCTTCGCTGATCTCGCGTTCGGTCATGCGAATTTTCGCATGACTCGAAATAACGATGGGGCGTTGAAAGCGATTGCTGTACATGGCACACCTCAATGCTGACCGAGGACGCAGTATATCGCACCGTTACTTGCCCCCATATTCATAACAACTGACTAAATGCGGAAAGTCGCCATCCGGCACAGGCTTGCGATCATCGCCTCTTCGTCGGCTGGCACGACCAGCACGGGTTTTGAGTCTTCGGCTGCGATGCTGGTCGCGTTCGCTTGGTTGGATTCTTCGTCCAGCGAGAAGCCGAGGAAGCCCAACGGTTCGCATATTTCGCGGCGTATCGATGCGGCATGTTCGCCGATGCCGCCGGTGAACACCAGCGCGGCTATGCCGCCGGATTTGGCTGCTAGGCTGCCGATGGCGGCGCGGACCTCGCGGCAGAAGTAGTCGGTCGCGAATTCCGCAGCCGCGCTGCCGCTGGCGAGCAGGTCGCTCATTTCGCTGCTCTCGCCGCCGGACAGGGCGAGCAATCCCATGCGGTGGAACACCATGTCGCTGAGTTGTTGCGCGTCGTAGCGTTTGGCCAGTTCCAGCATCACGCCGGGATCGAGGTCGCCGCTGCGCGTGCCCATGACTATGCCGCCTGCCGGGGTGTAGCCCATCGTGGTGTCCGCCGACTTCAGGTCTTCCAGCAGGCACAGGCTCGCGCCGCTGCCCAGGTGCGCGACGACGATCCTGCCGTGCGCGGCATCGCCCAGCAGCTCTGGCAAGCGCGACGCGACATGGGCGTAATTGATGCCGTGGAAGCCGTAGCGGCGCAGGCCGAGTTCCTGCGGGATCGGCAGGCGCTTCGCCAGCTCGGGCATGGTGTTGTGGAACGCGGTGTCGAAGCAGGCGACTTGCGGCACGTCGAAACGCTGCCGACACAAATCCAGCCCCAGCAGGTTGCCCGGCAGGTGCAGCGGGGCGAGGTGGACGATGGCTTCCAGCCGCGCGCGTTCAGCCGCATCCACTAGCCGCGCGGCATCGACGATGTCGCCGCCATGCACGAAACGGTGGCCGACGATGTCGGGTTCATGGCCGTGCAGATCGCGCATTAGCTGGTCGAACGCCGGTGCATGGTCGCGCAGATGCTCGTAACGGAAATTCCGCCGCGAGCCGTCCGCGTCGAACAGGCTGGCCTTGATCGACGACGAACCGCTGTTGATGGTGAGGATGGTGGCCATAAGAGTGCTGAGTTCTGAGTGCTGAGTTCTGAGTGCCGGTACTCAGTACTCAGCACTCAGTCCTCAGAACTCGTTTTAATACGGCCAAGTCCAGTTATCCACTTCCGGCAAGTCGATGCCATGCTCGTACGCATAATTGCGGCAATCGATCTGCATGTTCAGCATCTTCTCCTTCACATGCGCGCCCGCCACATGCAGCGCGGGGATGCGGTCGATGATGTCGATCACCAGGCTGAAGCGGTCGATCTGGTTCTGGATGGCCAGTTCCAGCGGGGTGTTGATGCTGCCTTTTTCCTTGTAGCCGCGCACGTGGAAATTCTTGTGGTTGTTGCGGCGGTAGGAAAGGCGGTGGATCAGCCAAGGGTAGCCGTGGAAGTTGAACATCACCGGCTTGTCCAGCGTGAACAGGCTGTCGAAGTCGCGGTCGGTCAGGCCGTGCGGGTGCTCGCTGGCGGGCGAGAGTTTGTACAGGTCGACCACGTTGATGAAGCGTATCTTCAGGTCGGGGAAATTCTCGCGCAGCAACACCACGGCCGCCAATGCTTCCTTGGTCGGGATGTCGCCCGCGCTGGCCATCACCACGTCCGGCTCGCAGCCCTGGTCGTTGCTGGCCCAGTCCCAGATGCCGATGCCCTTGTTGCAATGCTTGGCGGCGGCATCCATGTCGAGGAACTGCAGGTGTTTCTGCTTATCGCAGACGATCACGTTGATGTAGTCGGTGCTCTTCAGGCAATGGTCGGCGACCGACAGCAGGCAGTTCACGTCGGGCGGCAGGTAGATGCGCGTGACTTCCGGGCTCTTGTTGACGACCAGGTCGAGGAAGCCAGGGTCCTGATGGGTGAAGCCGTTGTGGTCCTGCCGCCACACAGTGGAGGTGATCAGCAAATTCAACGACGACACCGGCGCGCGCCACGGCACGTCCTTGGACATCGCCAGCCACTTCGCATGCTGGTTGAACATCGAGTCGATCACATGCACGAAGGCTTCGTAGGTGGAGAAGAAGCCGTGGCGTCCAGTCAGCAGATAGCCTTCCAGCCAGCCTTCCAGCGTGTGCTCGGACAGCATCTCCATCACGCGGCCATCCGGCGACAGTTCGCCGCCGCCTTCGTCTTCCGGCAGGTAGTCCGCCAGCCAGGTCTTCTTGCTGACCTCGTAGACGTTGTCGAGCTTGTTCGAGCTGTTCTCGTCCGGGCCGAACACGCGGAAGTTGTGCATGTTGTCGCGCATGATGTCGCGCAGAAACTTGCCCAGCGGACGGGTGTTCTCGGCGACGGTGGTGCCGGGCTTTTTTACCTCGATGGCGTAGTCGCGGCTGTCCGGCATGTGCAGCGCCTTGCGCAGCAGGCCGCCGTTGGCGTGATGGTTCGCGCTCATGCGGCGGTTGCCCTTGGGGGCCAGGGCTTTCAGCTCGGGTAACAATGCGCCGTTCTCGTCGAACAATTCTTCCGTCTTGTAGCTCTTCAGCCATTCTTCCAGCTTGGCGAAATGCTCCGGCGTCTTTACGTCGCCGATGGGCACCTGATGCGCGCGCCAGAAGCCCTCGACTTTTTTGCCATCCACTTCCTTTGGGCCGGTCCAGCCCTTGGGGCTACGCAGCACGATCATCGGCCAGCGCGGGCGCACCGGCTTGCCGCTGCTGCGCGCCTCCTGCTGGATGCGGCGGATTTCGAGCACGCAGGCTTCCATGGTCTCCGCCATCTTGGCGTGCATCTCCATCGGGTCGCTGCCCTCGACGAAATACGGCGTCCAGCCGTAGCCCTTGAACAGGTTCTCCAGTTCCTCGTGCGAGATGCGCGACAGGATGGTCGGGTTGTTGATCTTGTAGCCGTTCAGGTGCAGCACCGGCAGCACCGCGCCGTCGCGGATCGGATTCAGGAATTTGTTGGAATGCCAGGAAGTCGCCAGCGGCGCGGTCTCGGATTCGCCGTCGCCCACCATCACCGTCACAATTAAATCAGGATTGTCGTAGGCCGCGCCGAACGCGTGCGACACGCTGTAGCCGAGTTCGCCGCCCTCATGGATGGAGCCCGGCGTCTCCGGCGTGCAATGGCTGCCGATGCCGCCGGGGAAGGAGAACTCCTTGAAAAACTGGCGCATGCCCTCGATGTTCTCGCCCTTGTTTGGATACACCTCGCTATAGCGGCCTTCCAGATACACCGGGGCCAGCACGCCTGGCGCGCCGTGTCCGGGGCCGGCCATGAAGATCGCATCCAGATCGTATTTGACGATCAGCCGGTTCATGTGGATGTAGGTGAACGCCAGGCCGGGACTCGCGCCCCAGTGGCCGAGCAGACGGTTCTTGATATGTTCGAGCTTCAGCGGCTCTTTCAACAGCGGGTTGTCGCGCAAATAGATCATGCCGGCGGCGAGATAGTTGCAGGCGCGCCAGTAGGCGTCGATCTTGCCGAGTTCGTCCTGGGATAGTGCAGCGTGGGTAGGGCTCATTCGTCTTTCTCCGGTTTAAATGGGTGCAACGGATTTTTGCAGGGAAGGTGCGCAAGGCGTCGTTCCCCATATGTGTTCAGCATACTGCATGATGGTTCGGTCGCTGGAAAACTTTCCCATGTTGGCGATGTTCAGGATCGCTTTCTTGATCCATTCATCTTGATTTCTGTAGGCGGCGTCCACTTCCTTCTGGCATGAAATATAGGATGCGAAGTCCGCCAGCAGCAGGTAATGGTCTCCGTGGGCCAGCAGCGTGTCGACTATCGGCCTGAACCTGTCCGGTTCATCTGGAGAGAAGAAGCCGGAGGCGATCATGTCGATCACCGCGCGCAATTCGGCGTTCGCATGGTAGTAGTCATGGGGGCGGTAGCCGTTGGCCCTGGTTTGTTCGACTTCGTTTGCATTGAGGCCGAAGATGAAAATATTTTCGGCACCGACCTCCTGCATGATCTCGACGTTCGCGCCGTCCAGCGTGCCTATGGTGAGCGCGCCGTTCAGGGCGAGTTTCATGTTGCCGGTGCCGGACGCCTCGGTGCCCGCGGTGGAAATCTGCTCGGACAGGTCGGCGGCAGGGATGATGTTCTCGGCCGTGGTCACGCCGTAGTTGGGGATGAACACCACTTGCAGGCGGTTCGCGGCGACGGGATCGTTGTTGACGATATCGGCGACGTCGTTGATGAGTTTGATGATGAGCTTGGCCATGGCGTAGCCGGGCGCTGCCTTGCCGCCGAAGATCACGGTGCGCGGCACGGTGTCTTCGCCCTTGCGGATGCGGTTGTACAGCGACACCACATGCAGGATGTTGAGCAACTGCCGTTTGTATTCATGGATGCGTTTGATCTGCACGTCGAACAGCGAATCGGCGTTGATGGTGATGCCATGCCGTTGCTGAAGCATCGCGGCGAAGCGTTCTTTGTTGGTGCGCTTGATTTCGGCGAGCTTCCGGCGGAAAAAGGCATCTTCTGCCAGCGGGATCAGGCGTTTCAACTGGCTCAGATCCTTGATCCAGCCGTTGCCGATCCGGGATGTGATGAGCGCCGACAGCAGCGGGTTGGCTTGGCTCAGCCAGCGGCGCGGCGTGATGCCGTTGGTCATGTTGACGATCTTGCCGGGATAGAAGCGGTCGAAGTCGGCGAAGATGGTTTGCCTCATCAGCTCGGTGTGTATCTGCGCCACGCCGTTCACCTTGTGGCTGCCGACGATGGCCAGATGCGCCATGCGGATGCGCTTGCCGCCGGCCTCGTCGATGATGGACATGCGGCGCAGCATGTCGGTGTCGCCCGGATAGCGGTGCATGACATCCTTCAGGAAGCGGAAATTGATTTCGTAAATGATTTGCAAATGGCGCGGCAGGATGCGTTCCAGCAGCGCGACCGGCCAAGTCTCCAGCGCCTCCGGCATCAGGGTGTGGTTGGTGTAGGCGAAGGTTCGGGTGGTGATGTTCCACGCCTTTTCCCATTCCATGTGGTGCAAATCCACCAGCACGCGCATCAGTTCCGCGATGGCGATGGATGGGTGCGTGTCGTTCAACTGGATGGCGGTCTTGTCGGCGAATTCGTTCAGATTCTGGTGGAATCTCTGGTAGTGCGAAAGGATGTCCTGCAGCGAGGCGCAAACCAGGAAGTACTGTTGCTTCAGACGCAATTCGTGGCCGACTGCGGTCGAGTCGTCCGGGTACAGCACCTTGGAAATGTTTTCGGAAGCATTCTTCTTCTCTACGGCCTTGATGTAATTGCCCTCGTTGAAGTAGCGCAAATCGAAATCGCGTGTGGAATGGGCGGACCAGAGGCGCATGTTGTTGACGGTTCGGGTGTCGTAACCCGGCACCGGCGTGTCGTAAGCCATGGCCAGGACATCGTCGGAATCCACCCAATGATGTTTCTGTATCCCGTGTTCGTCCTCGTGCGTAACGACCTTGCCGTTGAATTTGACATGATAAAGAACCTCCGGTCGCGGGAACTCCCAGGGATTGCCGTAGCGCAGCCAGTTGTCGGGTTGTTCGATCTGTCGCCCGTCCTCGATACGCTGTGAAAACATGCCGTATTCATAGCGGATGCCGAAACCGTGTCCGGGAAGATTCAGCGTGGCCATGGAGTCCAGAAAGCAGGCGGCAAGCCGACCCAGGCCGCCGTTACCCAACGCGGCATCGTGTTCCATTTCCTTCATCTCGTCGAGATCGATGCCCAGTTTGTTGAGCGCCTCGCGGTAATCCTGCTCGGAACCCAGGTTGTGCAGGCTGTTCATCAACGCGCGCCCCATCAGGAATTCCATGGAGAAATAATAAACGCGCTTCGCATCATGGCTCTGGTAATTGCGCTTGGTTTCGATACGGCGGTTGATCAGTCGATTCCGCACGACATAAGCCGCGGTATAGAACCAGTCGCGATCGGTGGCCGCCAGATAATCCTTGCCGACCGCATTGGTCAAATGGTCGGCCAGTTCGTTTTCGATGGCGGCGATCTCGGGAGAGGATGCATCCCGCGAGAATGTGGGGATATCGTGGTCGTTTGATATGAGCGCTGCCTTGTTGATGAGGTCCATGAATACTCCGCCTGTTGTAGGTGATTAAATTCGAATGAAATCATGATGGCGATGCAAAGCCACTACGCAAACCCGATGAGTCGAATGGCTTCTGGCGAACCTCGCATATTTCAAAAAATCCAGATTCGATTCACGGGATCGATCCTAGTCCCGCTTTGTTTCAGAAATAAGAACGGATGCATCGATACACGGCGAATCTGAAATACCGTAACCCGGCTGCAATGAATGCTCCCTATGCTGTATTGCGGCGACCACTTCTCGCCTATACCGGGGGCTTTGTTGAAAAATGGCAAAAGACGATTCCGAAACTGCATTGACGGTGCCTGAGTTAATCGAAGGCGAGTTGATTTCGGCCACCTATCAGCCTCTGGTCTGGCTGGATTCGGGCAAAATATTCGGCTATGTGGGTAGTGTCCGCGGCCCATCGGGCGATTTGTTGTGTTCTCCCGAACGGCTCTACAAGTCGGCATGGGAATGCGGCTATCTGATCGAACTGGAGAATCACTGTCTGGAAGTGGTGTTGCGCACGTTTGTCGAGAGCAAGCTGCAAGGGATATTGTTCCTGCGGCTGGACATCGGCGTTTATACCTATGCCGACAAGCTGAAGGACGTGAAGATCGACAAGCTGATCCAGCAGTCCGGAGTCGATCCATCCAGAGTGGTGCTTTTCTTCAATGGCTTCGTCTCCCGCCTAGAAAACAACAGCGGCCTGTTGCAAAAGCTGCTGGCACGCTACAACGAACGCGGCTATGCGGTCGCGGTGGACGAAATAGCCGCCGTGCTGGACAAAAGCGACGAGAAGAAAGAACTGATGCCGGAATTCGTGTCGCTCGATCGTTATCTGATCGAAGACATAGACAAGGAGCCGGCCAAGCTCAAACTGGTCAAGTCGCTGCACAAGCTCATGCGCAATACCAGCTGCCGTCTGATTGCCATGGGCGTCGATACCCGCAGCGAAATGCTGCTGTTGAATGAAATCGGCATCCCCTTCGGCATGGGCGATTTCGTGGCGCGGGCAAGCAAGAATCCGATGCGCAGGGTTTCGCGGGATGTGCTGGATGCGCTCAATCATAACGACCCCAAGCATAGCGGGGAGCGCAACCGGATAGAGCGTGCGCTGCTGGAGCGCGTGCCGTGCTTCAGGCTGGAAGACTGCAACGAAGATGTGTTCAGCCTGTTCGAGAAGAATCCGCAGATTACGCTGGTGGCCGTGGTCAACAACAATGTCCCGATCGGGCTGATCAATCGCGGGGTGTTTATCAACCGCTACGCAAGGCCGTATCAGCGCGAACTGTACGGAAAGAAACCATGCACCACGTTCATGGACCCGGAACCGTTGATCGTGGACAAGAATATTTCCATCCAGGAATTGAGCCGCTTGCTGGCGGAAGATCAGCGGCATATTTCCATGGGTTTCATTTTTACCGACAACGGCCTGTATCTGGGAGTAGGCACCAGCCAGAACCTGATCCATGAAATCACGGAGATGCAGATCCAGTCTGCACGTTACGCCAATCCGTTGACCGGTCTTCCCGGCAATGCGTGCATCGACGACGAAGTGGATATTTTGCTGCAGAGCCATGAGCACTTCTGCCTAGCCTATTTCGACCTCGACAACTTCAAGCCGTTTAACGATGTGTACGGTTTCAGCATGGGCGATGCGGTGATCCAGATGACGGCCAAGATCATCGTCGAATTGAGCGATACGGAGCAGGATTTTGTCGGTCACATCGGCGGGGACGATTTCATCGCATTGTTTCGCAGTCGTAACTGGCAGGAGCGCTGCAACAACATGTTGGAGCGCTTCGCCAACGAAGTTAAGACATTTTTCGGTCCAATTGATCTCGAACGCGGCGGTTATGTCGCAGAGAATCGTCGCGGAGAAAAGGAATTTCACACGCTGGTGTCGCTGTCGATAGGCGCTGTGATTGCCGAACCCAAGACATTCCGTTCGCACAAGGAAATTGCCGTGGTGGCGACCGAGTCCAAGAAGATGGCGAAAAAAGTGCGCGGCAACAGCCTGTATGTCAACCAGCGTCATTACCCGGAGGTGGTATTGCAGGGAGGCGCTTCATCATGAATATATTGATGGTGGAAAACGAAACCGGCGCAATGGCGGCAATGCTGGAGCAATTGTCCGATACGGTTTCGAACGTCAGTCTTTCCATGGCGGAGGATGCGGTCGTGCAAGCCAGGGAAAAAAGGCCGGACCTGGTCATTATCGATGCGGCCGGGTTGCCCAAAAATGCCGGCTATAAAGCGTGCCGTAAACTCAAACTGGAAGACCAGACCGGCAGGATACCCGTGCTGCTTTTGCTGGCCGTCGGCGACCATGCGGCATGGACGGAGTTGCTCGAATCCGGCGCGGACGATTTCATGCTTCCGCCGTTCGATGGCGAGGCCCTGCAGGCCAAGCTCGGTTTGTTGCAGCGGCAACAGGCGCACCATCATCATTTGTTGCGCAGCCATACGCACATCGAACAGGAAATTCGGCTGTCGCGCCACATGTTCGAAGTGATTACCAAACGGCAGCGAGAGCAGGTCGAATACCTGGAGTTCTGGAGTCTGGCGGCGGGACGGTTCTCGGGAGATTTGTTCATCTATGAGCGAACGCCGGAAGGGCGGCTGCATGCATTCGTCGCGGATTTTACCGGGCACGGTCTTTCGGCTGCGGTGGGCGCGTTGCCGGCATCGGACGCCTTTTTCGCGATGTCGCGCAAAGGCCTGAGCCTGCGCGAGATCGTGACGGAAATCAACCGCAAGCTGTACGAATTGTTGCCGACCGGAATGTTTTGCGCGGCGACGCTGCTCAGCATCAACAAGGATCACTCCGCAGTTGAAATCTGGAATGGCGGGGTGCCGGCGGTGCTGCTGTTCGACCGGGAGGGCGGGTTGAAAAACAGGGCGGTTTCCGGCAGTCTGCCGCTCGGGATTCTTCCGCCAGAAGAGCTTTTTGCACAGACTACTGTTCATGACCTGTCAGGGATCGGTTCCATCGTGGTTTGCAGCGACGGGCTCATCGAGGCGCACAACGCGCAGGCGGAAATGTACGGCGAAGCGCGCTTGATCGACGCGGTCGGCCAGAGCAGCGGCAGCGGCGCCCTGTTGAACGGCATCAGGAGCGATGTGCTGGAATTCCTCGACGGCATCGAGCCGCATGACGACATTTCATTGGTGGTGATCGAGATGCAGGAAGGTGGCGGCCATGGGTAAGCAGAAGAAGCTCTTCGACGATTTGCTGTCCGTATTGCATCGCAAGGAAAAAGACCGCGAACTGCGGGATTTATATGCGGAATTGATGGAGCAGAATCTCGACGGCATGCTCGTGGTCGATCAGGCGGGCACCATCCGCTATGCCAACAAGGCGGCAAGCAGGTTGTTCCATCGCAAGAGAGCAAAGGATATGGAGGGGGAGCAGTTCGCATTCAATCCATCCTCCGCCGAAGTGTCCGAAATCGAAATCGCCGCAGGCGGCGACAGGCTAGTCTCGGTCGATATGCAGGCCATCCCGATACGCTGGAAAAAGGAAACGATGCAGCTGGTCGTTTTCAGGCAGCGCTCCGACCATAGCCAAGTCAGGGAAAACCTGAAAAAAACCTCGGAACGCTTGCATGCCTTGATCAATGCCTCTCCGCTGGGAATCGTCGCGCTCGATAACAGCGGGCGTGTCACGCTATGGAGCAAGGCTGCGGAAAAAATATTCGGACAGGGCGAAAAGGCGTTGCGCGGGCGCGATTTCGTGCAGCATCTATCGATCGACGGGTCGCGTTTGCACGATTTGATCGAGCGCGTGCTGAGCGGGGTGCAATACACCGAGTACGAGTTGGTCGAAAAAATGGAGGAACTCGATATATGCCTGCATGTCTCGGCGACCCCGTTGCGCGAGGCGAGCGGAGTGATCAGCGGGGCGATGTTGCTGATTGCCGATTTCACCGAAACCAAGCGAGTGCAACAGGCGCTGTGGAACAGCACGGAACATCTGCGCCGGGTGATGACTCATACGCCGCTGTCGATATTCAGCCAGGACGGCGGCTTGCGCTACACTTGGGTGTTGAACACGTTTTGCGGCCTTGCGTCGGAGGAGATGCTGGGCAAGACGGATGCCGAACTGTTCGGCGACGAGGCCGCCGCCGATCTTGTAGGCCTGAAACAGGCCGCGATGCAGGATCACACCATCCAGCGCGGCGAAATTACGATCCAGCGTGCGGGCCGCCCGTATTGTTACGACATAACCATAGAGCCTATTCTCGATGTGCAGGGAACTCCCACGGACGTGGCCTGCACGGCGCTGGATATTACCGTGCTGCGCAGCGTGGAAGTGCATGCCGCCTTCATCGCGCAGCACGATATTTTGACCGGATTGCCCAACCGTAGCCTGTTTCGCGACCGCCTCCAGCAGGTCTTCATGCTGGCGGAGCGCAACGGAATCGAGCGCTTCGCGCTGCTTCATCTTGGACTGGACCGTTTCAACGACATCAATCAATCGCTTGGCCACGCAATGGGAGACCGGTTGCTCAAGGAGGTAGGCAGCCGGTTGCAGGAGATATGCTTCGATGCCGATACGGTGGCGCGTTTCAGCGGCGACGAGTTTCTGATTCTTGCGCACAACATCCGCGCCAGCCAGGATGTCGTCGTGCTTTGCCGGAAAATATTCGCGGCGCTGGCATTGCCGTTTTGTGTCGGCGAGCATGAAGTGTTCCTTTCCGCAGGGATCGGCATCGCCGTTTATCCGGACGACGGGGATTGTGTCGACAGCATGCAGCGCAATGCGGATTCGGCATTGCATCAGGCCAAGGACAACGGCTGCGGGAGTTTCCTGTTTTTCAGCCCGGACATGAATTCGCGCGCCATGCAAAAGTTGGCGTTGGAAAACGATTTGCGGCATGCGCTGGATAGAGGCGAATTGCAGGTGTATTACCAGCCGCAGATCAGCCTGTCGGATAACGCCATTGTCGGAGTGGAAGCCCTGCTGCGCTGGAAGCATCCTGGCAGGGGCATGATTCCGCCCGACCAATTCATCCCGCTTGCGGAACACATCGGACTGATCGAGACGATAGGGGCGTGGGTATTGCATACAGCCTGCCGGCAGCATGTCGCATGGCGCGATGCCGGATTGCCGCCGTTGCGCGTTGCGGTCAATCTGTCGGCGGTGCAGTTTCAGCATGGCGATCTG
This sequence comes from Gallionella sp., assembly GCA_023229845.1. Classification (GTDB taxonomy): domain Bacteria; phylum Pseudomonadota; class Gammaproteobacteria; order Burkholderiales; family Gallionellaceae; genus Gallionella. The sequence goes on along the minus strand of JALNYK010000002.1, from coordinate 109,159 downwards.
AAGCAGACGGTCATGCGGGCGCTCGAAGAGAGCGGCATGCAACCGGACTATCTGGAACTGGAGCTGACCGAGAGCATGTTGATGGACAAGAGCGGCAATATGGTCCGGATGCTATGCGATCTGAAGGCGCTGGGGATAAGCCTGTCGGTAGACGATTTCGGCACCGGTTATTCGTCGTTGAGTTATCTGAAGAGCTTTCCGATCGATATTCTGAAAATAGACAAATCGTTTGTCAGCGGGCCGGATGTGAACATGGAAAACGACGAAATCGTGCGGGCGATTGTGGCGATGGCGCATGCATTGCACCTGAAGGTGATTGCCGAGGGCGTGGAGACTGCCGGCCAGTTAGCCCGGTTGCGCGAATTCGACTGCGACTACGTGCAAGGATTTTTCTTCAGCCGGCCGATTCCGGCTGAGGCGCTCACTCGATTGCTCGGAGAACGCACGCACGCATCCGACTTCGGGCAACTGGCCCCACGTGTGTATACACAGAGCATGGACTATGCGGTAGCCTGAAAATCGGGAAGGACGAGCGATAGGTTGAAGGCGCATTTCTCCGGTTGCATGCCCACGCCGCCCCCGGAAAAACTTTTCTTTAATTAACCCAGATAATCCATTAGGGCCGTTCCGGGACTAATGGATTATTTGGAATTAACATTATTGTCATGTCGGTCATTTAGTCTGGATGTCCTGAAACGATTAGACGAGGGGCTAAGATCATGGGCATAAATGTAAACATTCCGGTTGGGGCGGCACGCATAGCGATGCCCAAGAAGTTCGACTTTACGATGTACCACGGGTTTATCAAATCCTGCACAACGTTGCTTGATAATGCCGCAGTTCGCGAAATAGAGGTCGAGTTGAGCGCGGTGGATCATCTGGATACTTTCGCGCTGGATATGCTGATTTTGTTGAAAGAGCGTGCCACTGCCGCCAACAAATCCATATCGCTGCTTAATATTTCCACGCGGGTGCTCCAGAAGCTTGAACTCACTCATCTCGGTGTCAATATCAGGTGCGCCGCGGTCTTGCAACCCGATGATTCCGTCGAGTCTTCGTGCGTTCCGGCATACGGGAAATATGCAGGATTGCGACAGGACTTATCCGCAAGTTATTAGCATCTCCGATGCATTATGAAAATGACGCGACAAGAGTTCCTGAACATGTGGAATAAGGATGTGAGCAATGCCAAAGGAATCGAAAACCTGATTCCATCGGTATTCTGTCTTGAAAATATCCAGTGCTTGCCGGATGACAAGGGTGGCTTTAACTATCGGGCCACCCTCTGTCATGATCAGGCTTGCATGATGGTGTCGTTCAACTGCGCCGAATTCGATTCCACTCTCGAACGTGGACAGTTTGTCTTCGTCAATTGGCTTCCGACGATGCAGTCCAGCCACGGCGCGATACAGATCGAAGGCCTCATTGCGCTGAATAGCCCCGCAATCCCCCCTCTAGAATTCGATCCTTGCTGGGACGTGCCGCATACATCGAAGAGCGTTGACCGGCATCTGATGAATTGCGCACGCAGCCTGTGGCATATTTCATCGAAGGAAATGCGGCGCATGATGCTGGCCACCATTGTTGCGCAAACAGTGCGTTCCATATAGGCCTTGCTTGAAGTCCTGATGGGTGTTGATGTCCTTTGGTTATGAAGCTATCCCGGCGCAATCGAGGTCACAGGTGCAGCGAAGCGAAGGCGACGAGGCCGCCGAGCAGCGCTCCCGCCAGCACATCGCTGGGGTAGTGCAAACCCAGGATGGGGCGCGACATCGCGACCAACGCGGTGAACGGCCATACCAGCCAGAGCAGGGCGGGGAAGTAGGCGACGGCGACGATGCTGAACGCGACGGCGTGCAGCGTGTGGCCGGAAGGGAAGCTGAACTGGTCTAGCGTCTTGCCGACACAGACGATGTCGGGGTAGACGTTGAACGGGCGCGGGCGCAGGGTCTTGCCTTTGATCAGTTTGTAGATCGCGGTGCAAACCAGCCCGACGGCGAGCATGTGCAGCACGGCGGGCAGCGCCTCGCTTTGGTAGCGCAACAGCAATGCCGCCATCAGCAGATACCAGAACACGCCGTCGCCGAGGCGGCTGGCGATGCGAAACAGGTTGCGCACCGACAGGTAACGGCTCTGCCGGTTGCAGAACTGGCAGAGTTCCACATCCCACCGGTTAATCTGTTGCAGCTGAAGGCTCAGTCTGGACATTTTTCCCTCCCTGTTCGCGCACGAGATCGGTCAGCACCGTTTCCATCTGACCCATGATGTGATCCCAAGTCAGCGACTCCACGGTCTGGCGCGCGCCGTTGCGGATGCGATGGATGCGTTCCATGTCGGCGACCAGACCGCCTGCTTGGGCGATGAATGCGGCGGTGTCGTCGAACGGCGCGAGCAGGCCGTTCACTTCGTGGCGGATATGCTGGCGTGCGGCGGCGTAGTCGTAGGCGACGGTCGCGAGTCCGCTGGCCATCGCTTCCACGGTGACGTTACCGTAGGTCTCGGTCAGACTGGGATAGAGGAAGATGTCGCCCGAGGCGTAATGCGCGGCAAGGTCTTCGCCGGTGCGCATGCCGGCGAAGATCACATGCGGATGCTGTTTCTCCAGCGCGGCGCGCACCGGGCCGTCGCCGACCATCACCAGCCTGGCATCGGGCCGGATTGCGCGCATTCGCTCGAATGCCTGGATCGCCACCGGCAGGTTTTTCTCCGCCGCGAGGCGGCTGACGAGGACTGCCACCGGCGTATCGTCCGCGACTCCCCAAGCATTGCGCAACTCCGCGCTGCGTTTGGCCGGATGGAACAGTTCCGTGTCGACGCCGCGCGAAACCACCATCACGTCCTTGTATCCGGTAAGCAGCAGTTCCTGTCGCAAGGCCGCGGTCGGCACCAGCGTGCAGTCGGTGCGGTTGTGGAAATGGCGCAGGTAGGAAGCGATGGGCTTGTTCAACCAGCCCACGCCGTAGTGCTGGCTGTAGTTGTGAAAGTTGGTGTGGAAGTCGGTGCTGACGGGAATGCCCAGCTTGCGTGCGGCGGAGCAGGCCGACCATCCCAGCGGGCCTTCGGTGGCGATATGCACGATATCCGGACGCTGTTGCCGCCACAGGCGCAACAGCTTGTTCCTGGCCGGCAGTCCGGCCTTCAGCTCGGGATAACCGGGGAGTTGCATTCCCGCGACCAGCGTCTCCTCGAACAGCCCTGTGCGCTGCGGTGCATCCTGCTTGTGCTGGCGCGGACGGATCAGGTGGATCCTGTGCCGGCGCTTGATCAGCCCCTCCACCATGCGGCCGATGGTGATGGCGACGCCGTTCACCTCGGGCAGGTAGGTTTCGGTTACCAGTGCGATGTGCAATGGCGCTTGGGCAGTGTGGTTTGGTGTATTCATGACGCGACATCCTGTCGCGCCTGCGTGACGGATTGATGATGTTTTTTTGAATAATTTATTAACCCGGATGTCCATTAGGCCGTCATACCGGCGAAGGCCGGTATCCAGCGATGAAAAATACGCCGCGAAGCGGACAAAGTCATGATTTTGTCCCACTTGCGTGGGAAATTTTTAATCATTCTGGATTCCGGCCTTCGCCGGAATGACGTGGTTTTTCTAACGGACAATCTGGTATTAGTCTACAAACGGAGGCAGATCGGCGATGTGGCTGACATGCAACTGTAGTATTCGTCGGCTAGTCTGGCGCCTTCGATGGAACAGAAAGTACCGAAGATCATGCGCTTGCCGAAACGCCATATCACTGAAAACCTGATCCCCGAGTTGGAAAAATTGCGGGATGCCGCCGTTGCGATGGAACACGACTATCGCGCGAAGGTGACTTGCATAGCTCCCTTGTATCAGGCCAGCGCCAACAACCTGATGCACTACCTCGCGTTGCGTCAGAGCGACATACGCGAGCTGCAGCAGGATTTGGCGCTGCTCGGACTCAGCCGGCTCGGGCGTGCCGAGGCGCATGCGTTGAGCAGCATAGATGCGGTGCGTGATGCATTGCGAGCGTTGGCCGGCCTGCCCAGAAGCAACCATGGTTCGGCGCCAGCCATCGATATCAGGAGCGGCGAGGTGTGCCTCAACGAACATGCCGTCGCGCTGCTGGGCATGCCTTCGGATAAACATGCCACCCGCATCATGGTGACGATGCCTTCCGAAGCGGCCGTGGATGCGAAACTGGTGCACGACTTGCTGGCGGCCGGCATGGACATCATGCGCATCAATTGCGCCCACGACGGGCCGGATGCATGGCTGGCTATGATCCGCCACCTGCGCGATGCGGAGCGGGAACTGGGGCGCACCTGCAAGGTGTACGCCGACCTGGCCGGGCCGAAGCTGCGCACCGGCGCTATCAGTGCGGCCGGCCGGCTGGCCGAATTCAAGGTGAAACGCGATGTCCGCGGGTGCGTCACGGCTCCGTCCAGAATATGGCTCACCCCGGCGCGCCATCAGGAAGAACCTGCATTTCCGGTCGATGGCGCGTTGCCGATGGACGAAGTTCTGCTGAGGGCGGTGCGTTCCGGCGACATCATCGAGGTCGACGACACGCGGGGTTCCAAGCGCAGTCTGCTCGCCATGGAAAAGTCCGGTTCGTCTTGGCTGGCGCATTGCCAGCAGCACGCGTTTATCGCCGAGGGCGCCGGTTGCAAGCTCTACCGTAAAAATAATCTGCTGGTTCAGGGCAAGGTCGCCAAATTGCCGGAAGTTTTTCAGCCCATCGTGCTCAAGGTCGGCGATGAACTGATGCTCACGCGCGATCAGGCAGCAGGCTGTCAAGCGCACTACGACGATCACGGCAAGTTGCTCAGAGCGGCTCATATTCCCTGCACGCTGGACGCGGTGTTCGATGCGGCTCGACCCGATCAGCCGGTATGGCTGGACGACGGCAAGATCGGCGGCAAGGTGCTGGCTAACGATGGCAAGACCATCGCGGTGCAGATTACGCATGCGGCTCTGCAGGGCAGCAAACTGCGCGCGGAGAAGGGCATCAATTTGCCGGAGACGGATTTGAACACGCCGGCGCTGACCGAAGCCGATGCCGAGAATCTGCGTGTGCTGGCATCCCATATCGACGTGATCGGATTGTCGTTCGTGCGGACATCTGAAGATGTGCTGGCATTGCATCGCCAACTGCAAGAGGTCGGCGCGGGCCATCTGGGGACGGTGCTCAAGATCGAGACGCGCCAAGCCTTCGAGAACCTGCCGATGATATTGCTGACCAGCCTTTGCCGGCCGCCGGTCGGGATCATGGTGGCGCGCGGCGATCTCGCGGTGGAAATCGGTTTCGAGCGTCTGGCCGAGGTGCAGGAAGAAATACTCTGGCTGTGCGAGGCCGCGCATATCCCGGTGATCTGGGCGACCCAGGTGCTGGAGAGCATGGCCAAGAACGGCATCCCTACACGCGCCGAGGTATCGGACGCCGCACTGGCGATCCGCGCCGAATGCGTCATGCTCAACAAGGGGCCGCACATCGTCGAAACGCTACGCTTCCTGAGCGGCGTGCTCGAACGCATGAGCGGCCACCAGGTCAAGCGCCGCCCGACGATGCGGCGTCTGTCCGTTTCGCATATTCCGGAGCATGAGCAATGAGGGTGTTTCAGTCCGATGTGCATGCTGCATGGATTTTGTAGGTAATTATTTTTGTAACCAAGGGGGATAACATGGCAGAGCAGAAAGCGACATCGAAGAAAACGGCAACCGGAAAAGTTTCAGCCGGCAAAACTACGGCGATCAAAGTTGCCAAAGCGAACGTTGCTGCCGATACCGCAAAAAAGATTGCGTTGAAAAAAACGGCCAAGGCCGCGACAGAGCCGAAGAAAACGAAGCAGATAACAGCGAAAAAAACTATCGCCAGCACGGTAGCCGAGAACAAGGCTGTGGCGACGAGAGTTGCAAAAAAGGCTGATGGAACTGGAAGAAAAGCTGCGAATAAAGCCAATCCGCCATCGGTCGGCTACTCCCCGGAGCATCGTTACCGCATGATAGAGACCGCCGCTTACTTCATCTCCGAGCGCCATGGTTTTCAAGGCGACGCCTCCGAACATTGGCGAGCCGCCGAGCAGGAGATCGATCTGCTTCTGGGATGATTCGGTGAGGCCCCGGCCATGCCGGGGATTGTTACTCCGGCCTGGCCGGAGCGGTATTACCAGAGCATCAATCCCCATACCACCACGGTATTGGCCAGACTGACCAGTACGGCGGCGCTGCCGATGTCCTTTGCACGCTTGGCGAGGTCGTGGTTGTCCAGCGAGATGCGGTCCACCGTGGCCTCGATCGCGGAATTGAGCAATTCGACGATGATCACTAGCAGCACGCTGGCGATCATCAGCGTCTTGGCTAGCGGACCGACCGGCATCCAGAACGCCAGCGGTATCAGCACGGCGGCCAGCAATACTTCCTGACGAAACGCATCTTCGTGTTTGTAGGCGGCGCGAAATCCGTCCAGCGAATAGCCGAACGCATTCCACAAGCGTCTTAAACCGGTCTTGCCTTTGTATGGGCTTTCCATTTCTGCTCCATTGTCGATGACGATTATTCGTACAGGGTGAAATAAAAAAACGGGCATCCGAGGATGCCCGTTCGTCGCTTCAAACTGGCTGGGCCAGATTAGAAGTTGTGCTGCATGCCGAACGAGAACACGGAAGGCGAAGCGCCCACGCCGTTGACGGAGCCGGCGGAAGCCGTGCTCTGGCTGAAGCCGTAATCGCTGCCGCTCTTGTTGCTGATGCGGGAGTAGATCGCATACAGCTTGGTGCGCTTGCTCAGACCGTGGTCGTAGCCCAGGCTGAACTGGTTCGCGCCGGTATTGACGGTCGCGCCCAGTTGGCCGGCCTTGCCGTAGGCGACCTTGATCGCGTCCTTGTCCATCTTGTACTTGGCCGACAGGTAGTAAGCGTTATGGCCGCGTGCATTGGCACCCAGCGCGCCTGCGTTGTCGTCGGTCTTCTCGTACACGAAGCCCAGACCCAGCGCGTCGATGTCATAGCCTACGCCCAGCTTCCATGCTGATTCCTTGGTGCCCAGAATACTGCTGAGCTTGTGCTCTTCGTAGCCCAGTGCGGCGTAGAGCGCGTCGGCCTTGTATGTGCCGAACAGGCTCAGCGCGTTGGACTTGGCTTGTGCGGAGGTAGTGTTGGCTTCGGCTAGGTTCACGTAGGCGATCGCGCCGGTGAAGCCGTTCAGGCTCGGGGTGATGTAGGCGAGCACGTTAGGCTGGCGGCCGTCGAAAGCGGCAAAGGCGGAATCGACGGTGGTGGGGCTGGTTACGCCGCCCATCAGCGCGCGGTTATCGGCGATGCTGTCCGAGAACACGTCCAGCGAGCGGGTGGCCAGCTTGTACGGGGTGTCGTGACGGCCCATCAGCACGGTGCCCATGCTGTCGCTCTTCAGGCCGAGGAAGGTGTTGCGGGTGCCGAAGTTGCCGCCGGTGTCGTCCATGTTGATCTGCTGCTCGATCTGCCAGACCGCGGTCAGGCCTTCGCCCAGGCCTTCGGAGCCCTTGAAGCCCAGCTTGGACACGTTGCTGGACACGTTATTCTTGGTGGCGCCAGCCACGCCTGCAGCGGAAGAACCGGTGCTGATGACGTCGAACGACAGGTCGGCCTTGCCGTAAATGCTCACATTGCCGGTGTCGGCCAGTGCGGAAGTCGAGAAGGCGGCTGCTGCCAGCGCGACGACGATCAGTTTCTTTTGCAGTTGCATCGTTAAATCCTCCAGTTGTTTAAAAGCCGCCTAAATGCGACCCGCGCATCCTATGCGGTGAATGTGAAAATACGGTTAAGGAAAAATGACAGATTTATGACAGGAGCTATGCCGTAAATCAAAGCGTCATCGGTGCGCCAGTGGGCTGGACAAGCGCTCAGATATGGGCCAGCAACAGAATCTCGGCGCTGAACGCGAAGATGGACGTGACTCCCCAGATCGTGCCTTCGGCGAATGCGCTTTGCAGTTTTTCTCCGGGGTGCCTGAAGATGATGGAGCCGATCATCAGGACGATCGCTATGGCGGGCAGGAACGGTAGAACAGAAAGCAACTCCATCGGATTCTCCTTTATATAGGCTTAAACAGCTGGGTATATGGCGGCGATTATTTGAGGAAGTGGTTTGCATAGCGCTTGCTCATGCGAGACATCGGCAACAGCACCAGCAGGTCTGCGGTATTGAACTCCGGGTCCCACGCAGGCTCGCCGCATATCCAGGCGCCGAGACGCAGGTAGCCTTTGAGCAGCGGCGGAATAGGTGCGTCCAGGTAGGGATTCAGTGCATCCAGCGGCAACGGATTGCGAGGGAAGACGCTGTATTCGATCGGTGCGCCGTAGATGCGGTGCAGTTTGCGGTAGAGGCTGGCGGCGACATGGCCGCCGTCGGCGATGCTGATGCTGGCGCAGCCGATCAGGTAGTCGTGGCGGTTGTGCTGCATGTATTGCGCGATACCGCCCCACAGTTGAGTGATGGTCGCGCCGTCGCGATAGTCGCGATGCACGCAGGCGCGTCCGATTTCGACCATGCTTTCGCGCAGATGCAGTAGCCGGGTCAGGTCGAATTCGGTCTGCGCGTAATAGCCGCCGATTTTTTGCGCTTGGTCGGGGGAGAGTATCCGGTAAGTGCCGACGACCCGGTTGTCGTCGTCCTCGCGTACCAGCAGGTGCTCGCAGTATTTGTCGTAAATGTCGCGGTCTATTCCTTCGTGCGCGCTGGGCAGGCTGGCGCCCATCTCTTCGGCGAATATCTTGTAGCGCAGCCGTTGAGCTTCCTGCACCTCGGCGTCGTTGCGCGCGAGGCTGGTAATCAGTCGGTGTTTAACTGCGGATTGGGGCTGTCGGTTGAGTTCCAGCATTGCATCCTCCGGATTGGATTGTAGATGCGAGCAGCTTATGGAGGCTCTGTTGCAGCGCGATGACGGGAATATGAAGAAAGTGTGAAATATCCGGCCGTGCCGGGGCGCAAGGCGCGATTACGGAACGGCTACCGTGCCCGGCAGCATCCGCGCATCGTCCGCCGTTTCTTGCGGCGATGCGGCGGACTTATTCTCGAGTTCCTGCGCGATGGCTTCCTGAGCGGCGCACGCCAATACTCGGCGGTTTTCTCCGGCAGTCGCCAGCGCGGGAGGGAACGCCAGCAAAGCATCGAAACGGGGGCTGCGCAGAATGCGCCACAGTGAGTCGGACAGCGTCATGTCGCCGATATAGGCGGGGGCGTCGCTGTATTCGCCGTCCTCGTCCCGATAGCGCAAGGCGATCGGGCATAGGCGAACGTGGGCATCGATCGCCGGCTGGATCAGCGCCGAGTGGAAATGCCCGACTTGGCGGCCGTCCGTGGAGGTCCCTTCCGGAAACAGCGCGATGCAGATGCCCTGTTCGAGCAACTCGGCGACGCGCCGGTTGACCGCGGCGGCATCCCGGCGCAGGGCTCGCTCGATAAAAATGGTGCCGCCGCGTTGGCATAGCCAGCCGATCAGCGGCCAGGTGCGCACTTCCGACTTGGCAATGAAGCGCGAAGGCTGGACCGCATTCAGCACGAAAATGTCCAGCCAGGAGACGTGGTTGGCGACGATCAGGCAGGCGCTTTCTCCTCGCGCCGGTTGCGTTCCCTCGATCCGGACGCCGACATCGAGTATGGCCAGCAATTGCCTGCTCCAGATTTTCAGGATGCGGCGCTGTCTCTTTTGCGGAAAATGGGGGTAAGGGATTGCCAGCAGCATTCCGTATGCAAGGTGGAGGGCTAGGCGGACGCCCCTGAACATTGCATGCAAACCGCTGCGCATTCGATGGTTCATACCATGTGCTTCGCGCCGGATAGACGGAATTGCGAAACCATCTGCTGCAGAATCTCGGAGGCTTTGGCCAGGCCGGCCATCTCGTGCCGGGTCGTCTCGATCTCATGGGTCGTCGACGTGGTGATGTGAGTCACGTCCGCGATATGCCCGGAGATCAGGCGGCCTTCTCTGGACTGCGTCTCGGTGGCGAGGGCGATCTGTTGCATCATGCCTGCCACGTTTTGTATCGAAGCCTCGGCCTCGGCCAATATCGCGCCTATTTTTTCGCCATGTTCCACGCCGGTGCGGACGCTGTCGCGCGTGTCGTCCATGGACGAGATTGCATCCCGCGACGATTGCTGGACTTCGTTCAGCAGGCCGGAAATGTCCTTGGCGGAAGCGGTGGTGCGCTCGGACAGTAAGCGCACCTCGTCGGCCACGACGGCAAAGCCGCGGCCGTGGTCTCCCGCGCGGGCCGCCTCGATGGCCGCATTCAGCGCCAGCAGGTTGGTCTGTTCGGCGATGCCTTTGATGATGTTGCTGATGCTGCCGATGCGCTGCAGCGTGGCATCGAATTGCTTCATCGTCTGCGCCGAGGATTCCACGGTGGCATCCAGGTGCTGCAGCAGCGACGAAGTCTGCTGGCCGACGATGCCGACTTCGTTGATTTTTTCGCCGGTGATCTTGGCAGTGTCCGCCGCATGGGTTGCGTTGCCGGCGATCTCGGTGATGGTATGGCCCATCTTCTCGATCGCGGACATCACGTTGAAAATCTTCTCCGACTGCGTCTGTGCATTGCTGCTGACGCTTTGCGTCATCGCATTGACTTTATGGGCCGTAAGTTTGGACTGGTCGGCCGATACGTTGACATCGTGCAGTACGGACCCGATCCGGGTGATGAAGCCATTGATCGTTCTGACCATTATGCCGATCTCGTCCGCCGTTCCTTCGGGCAGGCGATGGCTCAGGTCGCCCGCACTCAGGTGCGAAATGATGTCCACGATGCCGTCGATGCGCTTCTTCAGCCGGCTGTTGAAGACGGCCTGGAACGCGATCACGATCACTGCGGCGGCGATCAGCGGCAATACGATGATCCACAGGATGTTGCCGACCGCGCCGCTGATGTTTTCCCTGGCCTGCGTTTCGCCGTCGCGGTTGAGCGCCACCAGCTGGTCGATGTTCGCGATCATCGGTTCGAGATGCATCTGGTAGAGCGCGTCCGGTATCTGCAGCGCATCTTCCGGGCTGGTGCTGGCGATCTTGATCGCGCCGTCGAAACCCTTGGCGTAATCGTCCCAGGTCGAGGCGATCTGTTTCAGTTGCTCGCCGTCTATCTCCGCGGGAACTGCCGCGGTCGCGCCCTCAAGCAGGGAATGGATGTTGTCGTTCGCGGTGGCGAGAGCGGTCTCGGTCTCCGCCAGGATGGGGTCGGAGCGGGAGGCCGTCAGCGCGAGGCTCTTGATCTGTGCCAGATTGCCGGCGAAAGTCTGTCTTGCCTGATATTGCGAGAACTCGCTGCGCAACGTGCCCAGTTGGACAACGCTGAACAGGATGACTCCCAGCAAACTCATGGCTGTAATCGCGGCAATCAGGCGGAGCTGTGCTTGTAGTGACATTGATTTTTCTCGCAGGGTGGAATGGTTATGCGGCGCTGAGCAATGGCTCATAACCGGCCTTGGCCGTTTCGCGCCGTTCGACGAACAGGCTGTTGCCCGGCGTCTTCTTCGCCATTTTCTTGGCTATAGTTGCGGCCTCGGATATCTCATGGTGCGAGCGGAACGCACCGGGCGCGACGCAGACCACGCCGATCGAAAGCGTCGGCAGCGGATGCCGGACGATGCGTCCCTGGCGATCTTCGCTCAGGTAGCCGCCGATCGCTCGATGCGCATCCTCGAACAGCACCGAGGAGGTGTGCGCGAACGAGGTCAGCGCCTGGTTGCAGCGCTTCTCCCAGTCCGCGCTGCGCATGATCATGATGAAGTCGTCGCCACCGATATGCCCCAGCAGATCCAAACGGGGGTCGCATGCCCAGTTCAGCAAGCGTCCGGTGAACTGGATCGCCTCGTCGCCCTTGCGGTAGCCATACACGTCGTTGAACGGCTTGAAGTGATCGATATCGCAATAACACACCGTGAACGGCTCGCCGCTGTGCAGCAGGTGTTCGATGTGCTCGTTGATCGGCACGTTGCCGGGCAGCAGCGTCAGCGGGTTCGCGTAGCGTGCGTTTTCGATCTGCATCTTGGTAATTTCGCGCAGCAGGTCCAGCGCATTGCCTAGGCCGATGTAGCGCCCCTGTTCGGTGATGACGAAGCCGCTGGAGAAATGATCGTTCTCGGACGCGGTCAGGAATTCGGAGAGCTCGTGGATGGGGGTGGATTTCTCGACCAGCAGCGGAGCGGCATTGATGCAGGAGTCGGACATATCCTTGCAATGCGCGCCGCCCATGCAGGTGGCACAGGGTTTCTTGCTGAGCAGCTCATGGCGGAAGGGTTGGACGAAGCAGGCGATGTATTTCTGCCGCTCGATCAGCCCCACCGGCAGGCCGTTCTTGACCACCGGGATGGCGCGCAGGCTGGCATCCTCCGAAAAACGCGCGAAGATTTTTTCGTGCGGCGTATCGGGATGGACGGGTTCGACATAGCGCAACAGTTTCTCGGTGCTGATGTGGCGCGAGGTGACGATCTGGTTGCCGGCATGGCGCGGCTGGCTGGCGAGGCTGAGCGCCGCGCTGACTTCGACCGTGGAAACCAGCGCCGGCGTGGGGTTGGGGCGGGCGATGAAGTAGCCCTGACCGAATGCGATGCCGAGATCGCATATCGTCCTCAACTCCGCCTCGGTTTCGATGCCCTCCGCGATGACCAGCGTGCCGGCGCTTTGCGCGATCTGCTGGATAGAGCGCAGGAACTGCTGCTTCAGCGGATCGGCATTGATGCCCTGCACAAAATGCATGTCCACCTTGACGAACTCCGGACGCAACTCGGACCACAAGCGCAGGCTGGAAAAACCCTCGCCGAGATCGTCGATGGCCGTCTGGAATCCCATTTCTTTATAGTGCAGCAGCGCGTTGCGCATGCCGTCCAGATCGAACGTCGGCTGGTTCTCGGTGATCTCGATAATGACCTGTTTGGGATCGATGCCCAGCTTCTCCAGATAGCCCAACGTCTGCCCGTTCTTGAAACTGGGATGGGTCAACGCTTCCGGGCTGACGTTCAGGAACAGCTTGCCCGGCAGCTTCTGCGCGGCGAACGATTCCAGCACCACCTGGCGGCACAGCATCTCTACTTCCAGCGAAAGACCTTGTTGTTTGGCTGCGGCGAACAGATTGATCGGCGAATGCAGCGAACTGTTCGCCGGCCCGCGTATCAGCCCCTCGAAGCCCAAGAACGCACCGCTGGACAGATCCATGATCGGTTGGAAGAGGGCGGAGAGATCGCGCTGTTCGATTATGTGCTGGAGTGTTTTCATCGCGGCAGTCCTTGGTATGGAATTGCGCCGCAGGATAGCGAGCGATTATTTCAGTTGGGTTAACGCGAGGTTACGGATTTGTTACGGTGCACACGGCGCCGCGCGCATCGGGCGTCGGGCCGAGCGTGATATCATCGCGCGCCATGAAAACCTCTCCCGATTCCCTGCACCGCTTCCTGTTCGAACATGCGCCGATCCGCGGCGAACGGGTGCATCTGGACGCAGCCTGGCGCAGCGTGCAGGAGCGCCACGACTATCCGCCGCTGTTGCGCAGGATGATGGGCGAACTGTGCGCCGCCGCCGTGCTGCTCGCGGCCACGCTCAAGCTGGACGGTTCGCTCGTGCTGCAGATCCAGGGGCAAGGGGCGATCCGGTTGCTGGTGGTGGAATGCACGGGAGACCTGAAGCTGCGCGCGACGGCGAAGTGGGACGGCCCATTGCACGGCAGCCTGCCCGAACTCGTCGGCGACGGACGCTTCGTCATCACCCTCGATCCCAAGAACGGCGGGCAGATATATCAGGGCATCGTCGCGCTGGAAGGCGAGACCGTCGCGGAAATCCTGCAGAACTACATGACCCGTTCCGAACAACTGGAAACGCGGCTGTGGCTGGCGGCGGACGAGCATGCGGCCTCCGGCATGCTGCTGCAGAAGCTGCCGGAGCAGGCTGAGGACGATGCCGATGCCTGGTCGCGCGCGACCCACCTGGCCGCGACCCTGCAAGACGGCGAGCTGATGCAGCTGTCCACGCAGGAATTGCTGCACCGGCTCTACCACGAAGAGGATGTGCGCCTGTTCGACGCGCAGCCGGTCGCCTTCCAATGTTCCTGTTCCCGCGACAACGTCGCGCAGATGCTGCGTATGCTGGGTGCGGAAGAAGTCGAGGCGGCCCTGTCCGAGCGGCCCGTCATCGAAGTGCATTGCGAGTTCTGCAACCACCGCTACGAATTCGACAGGGTGGATGCGGCGCAGTTGTTTGCGACGGATGCTCCTGTAGTCACCAGCGAAACGCGGCACTGACAAAAAACAAAACCGCGGGGAGCGGCCCCGCATGCCGATCACTTTCTTTACTCGTGTAAAGAAAGTAATCAAAGAAAGCACGCCCCGGTTCGCCGCCGCTGCGCGGTTCCCTGCGTTGCTCGAACGGTCGGGCCTCCTCATAAACTCGCACGATCCGCTGCGCGGCCACGTGCTCAAACATATTCGTCGGACTACCCCCGCCCGTCCTGCGCTACTCGGCGGCTCTCAGGGGGAATGAAAAACCGGTTTTGTGTGCGCTGCGCGCACGGCTTGTCTTTTGAGGTTAGTGCGGCTGTTGCCGCGCTGACAGGCTGAGGGGGCGGCGGAAAAATATTGCGAAGCTGCTTTGACCCCTTTAAATTCCTTGGCTAGTTATGTTTCGGCAACTGCTCCGGCCAGCGGCGCGAGGTGTGGACTACTGCAAGGATATGCACTTCGTCAGGCAGTTCGCGGTAAGCCACGATGTAAGGATATTGGTGGATAACCAGTTCGCGCGTGCCGGCTATCCGTCCGGCCCTGCCGATAGAGGACTGGCTTTTCAGCAGGCCGGTCTCGCTTCGTATCCGGGCAATCACCCGCTGCGCGGCCTCGGGATTCTCTTCGGCAATGTAAGTCCTGATTGCGCGCAAATCGGCAATCGCCGCCGCGAGCCAGCGCAGTTCCATTATTCGCCGCGCTCGGCAAAGAATGCCTCGACTTCTTCTTCGCTGGCAAATTCTTCGCGGTCGGCCGCGGCTATTCGTTGTTTCAGCACCTCGACATAATGCTGGTCTGCGGCGAGGTATCCGGCTAGCGCTTCGTGGATGATCTCGGCTTCGCTGCGGTGTGTTTCCTGGGCGAGTTGGTGAAACTGCTGCTGCATTTCCTGTTCGATAACCACGGATTCGATCATGATTTGCGCTCCTTAATGTGTTGCGGTGGATTGTATCTCGATGCGCGGTGTTCTGTTTCAACCATCAATATCGGGGGGCAGTTGTTCGCGGCGGATGTTCCGGTGGAGGGCAGCGAGACGAGGCACTGACACGTCTTTAAAAACAAAATCAAAACCGTCGGGGGTTGCCCGACAGCAAGTTACTTCTTCTTGCTTCGCCAAGAAAAAGTAACCAAGAAGAAGGCGACCCCGGTTCGCCGCCCGCTGCGCGGGTTCCCTGCGTTGCTCGGCTGGTCAGGCGGCTGCGGAACTCGCGCTTCGCGCTCAGACAGTCCTCGCCGACTACCCCTGACCAGCCTGCGCTACTCGGCGGCTCTCAGGGGGAATGAAAATCTGGTGTTGTGTGCGCTGCGCGCACGTCTTCTTGTTCGATGTCAGTGCGGCTGTTGCCGCGCTGACAGGCTGAAGGAGTAGCGGAAAAATATTGCGAAGCTGACCCTTTAACCCCCTTTGTGCGGTTTTTCGCGCCGATCCCTTCGACTGGGGTTAGGTCATCCAGTGGCTGGGATAAAGAGATTTCCGGAAGCTCTCAAGGTACTTTTCGAAGCGAGGGTCATTGGCTTCCTCCTCGCTCAGGAATAGAAAATTATTTTCTTGAAGATAAGTCCATACTTCGTCGGGGATGTGAAACGGGAGATTCAACATGCTTCCCGAACCTTGCGACAGGATGCCTTTGTTTAGCAAAGATTGAGCAGTGACGTCATCCATCTTTGCTGAAAGTGTTTGAACGTTATGGAATAGGCAATACTTGACCCAGAGGAGTTCTCGCTCGTCGAGGGAATTCAGTCGGAGCGCGATTGCATTTAGGCGCTCAGCTCTTTTTGCGCTTCGTTTCTTTTCCGCACGCCGCTCTTCTAACCACCCATTTAGCACTTTCTTATCGAGGTAGGAAAAGACCGCGCCCAGTGTTAGCGTGCCGGTGAACACGAGAGTCAGCCAGAAGTAGCCTTTGTATTCGGACTTGATTCCGTCAATGCCTAGTTGCTTGGCAGCGTCATCAGGCATGAATAGGACAAATGCCGCCATGACGAAAATCGCCCAAGCGTACTTTGCGGCGGACTCAAGAACTTTGCTGAATGTCTCGGGCGAGAACATACGACCTAGCTTAACTAGACACCAAATCTAACGGATAGTCGGGCGGTACTGATGCCAGACTATTGATTTTTGAAAGTGCGCGACTTGCAAACACACCAACCTCCTCGGAAAAAACGACATCGTTCTTGACTGCTAAGTCGGCGCATTTAATCACGCCATCACGTCCGGGTATATAGACCGACATGTCTATGCAATTCGGTCTATTGATTCAGGCTGGGGCAAGTCGGAGTCAGTCGGGCAGTGCCCATCCTGTTATCCCCTTGTATTCGACTGCGTCCCAAACTGGCTCAGTTCGACGAACGGCGCGGGCTGCCAGCCTTCCTTGCGGTGTTCGGCGATTACATTGGTGAAGATGCCGCCGCGCACGTAGAACTTGGCGGTGAGGCGCATGAATCGCGGCTGGGTCGCGGCGACCAGGTCGTCGAGGATGCGGTTGGTGACGTCCTCGTGGAAGTGGCCTTCCTCGCGGAACGACCACATGTAGAGCTTCAGGCTCTTCAGCTCGACGCATTGCTGGTCGGCGATGTAGTCGAGGATCAGCGTCGCGAAATCCGGCTGGCCGGTCTTGGGGCACAGGCAGGTGAACTCCGGGATTTCCATATGGATATGGTAGTCGCGCTTGGGGTTCGGGTTCGGGAAGGTTTCCAGTGCTTTGTTCGGTTGAGTGGTCATTTTGACGGCCTGTGCAGTTCAGTTAGAATGGTTCGCATTATAAAACGTTGTTCCCGTTAAATTGCGCCTGTCCCAGATCAAATTAGCCGGCTTCAAGTCGTTCGTCGATCCCACGCACATTCCGCTGCCGGGGCAGATCGTGGGCGTTGTCGGGCCCAACGGCTGCGGCAAGTCGAATGTGATCGACGCGCTGCGCTGGGTGTTGGGCGAGTCCAAGGCCTCGGCGCTGCGCGGCGAGACCATGCAGGACGTGATCTTCAACGGTTCCAGCAAGCGCAAGCCGGTGTCGCGCGCCAGCGTCGAGCTGATCTTCGACAACTCGCTGGGTAAGGCCGCGGGGCAGTGGTCCACCTACGCCGAGATATCGATCAAGCGCGTGCTGCAGCGCGACGGCGAATCCAGCTATTACATCAACAATCAGCATGTCCGCCGCAAGGACATCACCGACATCTTCCTCGGCACGGGCCTCGGCGCGCGCGCCTACGCGATCATCGAGCAGGGCATGATCTCGCGCATCATCGAGGCCAAGCCGGAGGAGCTGCGCATCTTCCTTGAAGAGGCCGCGGGCGTGTCCAAATACCGCGACCGCCGCCGCGAGACCGAGCTGCGGTTGGGCGATACGCGCGACAACCTGCTGCGCGTGTCAGACATCCTGCAGGAACTGGACAAGCAACTGGTGCATCTGGGCGAACAGGCCGAGGTCGCGAAGCAGTACCGCGCGCTGGAGGCGCAGCGCAACACCACGCAGCAACTGTTCTGGCTGGTGAAGCGGCAGGAGGCCGAAGCGCAGCGCGTGCGCTACGCGCAGAACACCGAGAAGACCCGCACCGAACTGGAAGGCGAGACCGCGCGGCTGCGCGAGATCGAGAGCCGGCTGGAGGCCACGCGCAGCGGGCATTACCAGCTGGCGGACACGCTGCATGTGAAGCAGGGCGACCTGTACACCGCGAACGCGGAGATCGCGCGGCTGGAGCAGCAGATCAAGCATGTCGCCGAACAGCGCCAGCGCGTGGCGCAGCAGATCGCGAACACCCAGCGCCAGATCGAGCAGCAGCGCCAGCAGCGTCAGGGCGTGCATACGCTGCTGGAACACTGGCAGCGCCAGCAGGAATCGGCGGTGGTCAAGCTGGCCGAGGCCGAGATGGAGGCGGAGGCGCAGGCGGCCAACCTGCCGCAGGCCGAGGACGCCGCGCGCGTCGCACAGGAACGCTACAACGCCTTGCAGCGCGAGCAGTTGCAGATGCAGCAGCAGTTGCAACTGGCCGACACCCAGCGCGGCCATGTGCAGCGCAACCTCCAGCAATTCGAGTCGCGACGGATGCGGCTGCTGATGGAGAAGGACAACCTGCCGCGCATCGACGACGAGTCGCTGCGGGCGGCGCAGGAAGAACAGGCCGCGCTGGAGATGCAGCGCGCCGAACAGGTGGAGCGTCTGGCCCAGCTGCAGGAACAGCTGCCGCAGGCCGACAACGAACGCCGCAACCAGCGCGGTTCGCTGCAGCAGCAGGAACGCATGCTGGCGCAGACCGAGGCGCGTCTGACCGCGCTGCAGCAACTGCAGCAGCGCATCGACAACGACCAGAAGCTGAACGCCTGGCTGCAGCAGCACCAGCTCGACCGCCTGCCACGCCTGTGGCAATCGATACGCATCGAAGACGGTTGGGAGGACGCGCTGGAAGCGGTGCTGCGCGAGCGGCTGAACGCGATCGCGATGCCGCAGCTCGCCGATGCCGCCGCGTGGAGCGATGCGCCTCCGGCGAAGCTGGCGTTGTTCGACGTAGGTCGGGATTCATCCCGACTCGATGACAATGTCGGGATGAATCCCGACCTACGCCCGTTATTGAATTACGTGCAATGCCAGGATGCGCAGGTGCTGCCGGCGATGCGCGACTGGCTGACCCATGTGTATGCGGTCGCGGATGTGGCCGAGGCTTATGCGCTGCGCGGGCAACTGCCGCAGGGCGGCTGGTTCGTCACCAAACAGGGCCATTTGGTCGGCGCGCGCAGCGTGCTGTTCCATGCGCCGGACAGCCAGTTGCACGGCGTGCTGGCAAGGCAGCGCGAGATCGAAAAGCTCGAACAGGAACTCGAAGAGCAGAACCGCGGCGTCGAATACACCCGCGAGCAGGTCGCGCAGGCCGAGCAGCAATACCAGAGCATAGAGAGCCAGATCGGGCCGCTGCGCACCGCCGGCAACGAGCTGCAGCAGCGCCTGCATACGCTGCAGATGCAGATATTGAAGCTGAACCAGGCGCACGAGCGCACCGCCGAGCGAGCCGCGCAGATCGAGCAGGAGATGCAGGAACTGGCCGAGCAGATGATGGGCGAGCAGGGCCAGCAGTCCGAGGCGGACGAGCAGATGGCGCTGCTGCGCGAACAGATCTTCGAGTTCCACTCGCAGGTGGAAGACGCGCAGCGTCAGGTGAATACGCAGGACCTCACGCTGCGCGACCAGCGCAGCCGCGCGCAGCAGGCGCAGCATACGTTGCAGGAGGCGCGGTTCTTTGCCAAGACCTGCACCGAGAAGATCGCCGACCTGCAGCACAACACCGAGCAGATCGCCGAGTCGCTGGCGCAGTTCGAACTGAACCTCGGGCAGTTGCACGAGGACCTGACAGGCAGCGAGGACGAGACCGTGCAGCAGCAGCTGCAGGCCGCGCTCGATGGGCGTCAGGCGTACGAGCAGGCGCTGGCCGAGGCGCGCAACATCTTGGAGAACGCCACCGTCGAGTTGCAGAAGCTGGAGCAGGAGCGGTTGTCGTGCGAGCACAAGCTCGATCCACTGCGCGAAAAACTCAACGAGCTGACGCTGAAGGAACAGGAAGCGCGGCTGCATTTCGAGCAATGGGCAGAGCAATTGCAAGGTGTGGACGAGCAAGCCTTACTGCCGCTGCTGGACGCCGGCAACAACAAGCCGGTCTCGCTACAGAACGAGTTGAATCGCTTGGCGGCCGACATCGAGGCGCTGGGCGCGGTCAACCTCGCAGCACTCGAAGAGCTGCAGGCGGCGACCGAGCGCAAGGCCTATCTGGACGCGCAGGCGGCCGACCTGAACGAGGCGATGGCGACGCTGGAAGACGCGATCCGCCGCATCGACAAGGAATCGCGCGACCTGCTGATGGACACCTACAACAAGGTCAACCAGCACCTGTCAGAGATGTTCCCGGTGCTGTTCGCCGGCGGCGAGGCGCGGCTGGTGCTGACCGGCGAGGAGATCCTCGACAGCGGCGTGCAGGTGATGGCGCAGCCGCCGGGCAAGAAGAACAGCTCCATCCACCTGATGTCCGGCGGCGAAAAGGCGCTGACCGCGATCGCGCTGGTGTTCTCGCTGTTCCAGTTGAATCCCGCGCCGTTCTGCCTGCTCGACGAGGTGGACGCGCCGCTGGACGACACCAACACCGAGCGCTTATGCGCGCTGATTCAGCGCATGGCGCAGCACACCCAGTTCATCTTCATCAGCCACAACAAGATCACGATGGAGATGGCCAAGCAGCTGGTCGGCGTGACGATGCAGGAGAAGGGCGTGTCCAAGGTCGTCGCGGTGGATATGGAGGAAGCGCTGCGCATGCGCGACGAGCAGGTCGTCGCCTAGACTATCAATATCTGCGGGATGGTCGGAGAATCGTTAACCGGCGCCGGCAGTTCATTCAATTCAGCATCATCTAAAAATCATCAATCATGGACACACAAGACCTGTCGCGCTGGACACACCTGCATGCATTCAACAAAGCCAATCCCGCCGCCGAGCGGAGCACGCGCACGGTGATGTGGATCACCGCCGCGATGATGGTGGTGGAGATATGGGCCGGTTGGTGGTTTAACTCGATGGCGTTGCTGGCGGACGGATGGCATATGAGCTCGCATGCCTTAGCCATCGGTTTGAGTGCGTTTTCCTATGCGGCGGCCCGGCGTTATGCCAACGATCCGAGGTTTGCTTTCGGCACCTGGAAGATCGAAATCCTCGGCGGCTATACCAGCGCGCTGTTCCTGCTCGGCATCGCGGCGATGATGGTGTTCGGCTCGGTCGATCGCCTGTTTTCGCCGCAACCTATCCATTACCAGGCGGCGATAGGCGTTGCCGTGGTCGGCCTGCTGGTCAACATCGTCTGTGCGATGATCCTCGGCAATGCTCATCATCATGGACACTCTCACGGCGACGAACCTGAGCACCACCACCATCATCACCATCACGATCTGAATCTGAAAGCCGCCTATCTGCATGTGCTCGCCGATGCTGCGACTTCGGTGCTGGCCATCGTCGCGCTGGTGGGAGGCTTGTTGTATGGCTGGTCGTGGCTGGACCCGGTCATGGGCATCGTCGGCGCGCTGCTGGTGGCGATCTGGGCGAAGAAGCTGCTGGTCCAGACCGGCGCGGTGTTGCTGGACAGGGAAATGGATCATGCCGTTGTGGACGAGATCAGACAGGTCATCGAGTCGTCCGATAATCCGGACCGGACGCGGATAACCGACTTGCATGTCTGGCGTGTCGGGAAAGATGCTTATGCGTGCGCCGTCGGCATCGTGACACACAGCGAAACCATCACGCCGGAATGGGTGCGGGAACAGTTATGCGTGCATGAAGAAATCGTCCATACGACGATAGAGATACACCGCTACGCCTGATGGTTCATGGCCCCGGATGGGGCCATGTTGTCATTTGCACCACTTCCCGATTTCGGCTTGTGCCTTGTTGACGCGTTGCTGGCGTTCATCGTCCCCCAGATAACGACGCTCCCCTTTTTCGTCGTATTCGAGCATGCGGCCCTCCTGCTGTAGCGAGCGCAGGTATTGTTGCGCGGCGGCGCAGTTTGCTTTTTCGATTTCGGCATTGGACTGCTGCTCGACCGCACGTTCGTCCGCTTCGGTTTTCGACTGACGGGCTTTCTTCAGTTCGGCCTCGCGTTCCGCAAGGGACTTGACCGGGGCGGGGGCGCTGGCAGGAGGCGGTGCGGAGCGCAGCGTAGTCGCTTCTATACCGGCCGGCGGCGGCTGATCCGAATA
Source organism: Gallionella sp. (assembly GCA_023229845.1). Lineage (GTDB taxonomy): Bacteria > Pseudomonadota > Gammaproteobacteria > Burkholderiales > Gallionellaceae > Gallionella. Next base: position 87,231 of record JALNYK010000002.1, on the reverse strand, counting down.
ATGGACCTTGCCGCTGGAGTCGACCCATTTATTGAGTCCGGCGCCGGCGTTTGCTGCGGTCATGATCAGAAAAACGAACAGAATTTTTTTCATGATAGTTTGCCTCCGTATGACTGGCTGGGCGCAGTCTAGCATGTTCAAAGATTGGTTCGGAGCAGCGCCAGCACCGCGCCGCCGCCTCCGTTGCCGGGCCCTGCCTCGCACCAGGCGAGTACCTGCGGATGCTGGATCAGCCAATGGCGGGTGTTCTGCTTTAGTACGGCCATGCCCTTGCCGTGTATCACCAGCACGCAGCGCAGCCCGTTTTGCTTCGCCTCGTGCAGGAACTCCTGCAGCAGTTGTCGCGCGGCATCGGTGTTCAGTCCGTGCAGGTCGAGGCTGTCCTGGATCGGCCAGTGGCCGCGGCGGAGTTTGCGCAGCATCATGCGCGACAGGCCGTTGCCGAGATATTCGCCGGGGATTTCGCCGCCGCCGAAGTCAGACAATATGTCGGGGATGGTTGCGGGTATCGCGGTGTTGCGCAGCAATGGCCTGCGCGGCGGACGCTGCTGGACGATGCGATTCTGGTCGGGGAGCGGTTTGACATCGCCGACGGCCGCGCGGAACAGCGCGGCATCGTCGGGATGGATTTCGTCTTTCGGTGTTTTCAAATCTTGCCGAAGGAGGCGAGATACTTGTCGGCATCCAGCGCCGCCATGCATCCGGTCGCGGCGCTGGTGCAGGCCTGGCGGTAGATCTGGTCCTGCACGTCGCCGGCGGCGAACACGCCTGATATGCTGGTTGCCGTGGCGTTGCCCTGATTGCCCCCGCGGGTGCGGATGTAGCCGCTGTCCATCTCTAGCTGTCCGGTGAAGAGATCGGTGTTCGGTTTGTGGCCGATCGCGATGAACACGCCCTTGAGAGCGATGTCCTGCGTTTCGCCGCTCTTGACGTGTTTGACGCGCATGCCGGTCACGCCGCTGGCGTCGCCCAGCACTTCGTCGAGCACATGGTGCAGTTGCAATGTGATCTTGCCTTCGTTCACCTTGTCCATCAGGTGGTCGGTCATGATGCGTTCGGCGCGGAAGGTGTCGCGTCGGTGTACCAGCGTCACATGGTTGGCGATGTTGGCCAGATACAGCGCCTCTTCGACCGCGGTGTTGCCGCCGCCGATCACCGCGACATCCTGACCGCGATAGAAGAAGCCGTCGCAGGTTGCGCAGCCGGAGACGCCTCGGCCCATGAAGGCTTCTTCCGACGGCAGGCCGAGGTATTGTGCCGACGCGCCGGTGCAGACGATCAGCGCGTCGCAGGTATAGCTGCCCGAATCGCCGACCAGCAGGAACGGTTTCTGCTGCAGCTTGGCGGTGTGGATGTGGTCGAAAATCATCTGGGTGTTGAAACGCTCGGCATGCTTCTGGAAGCGTTCCATCAGTTCCGGGCCCTGAACCCCGTTCGGATCGGCTGGCCAGTTGTCCACTTCGGTGGTGGTCATCAGTTGCCCACCTTGCGCTAGGCCGGTGATCAGCACCGGGTTCAGGTTGGCGCGCGCGGCATACACGGCGGCGGTGTAACCGGCCGGGCCGGAGCCGAGGATGATCAGGCGGTGGTGCTGGATGGTCTGTTCCATGATGTGCTTCCGTATCGAATTGCTGAAGAGAGGGGCGAAATTTAGCAGTGGCGCGCCGGGCTGTCGAGTTAAAATGCATGCACCATGCGATTCGCCTTATCCCTGCTGTTGTCGGTTTCTTGTGCCGTTCAGGCCTCCGAACTTCCCGGCATTCCCCCGTTCATCGACGAGATGGTCGCCAAACACCAGTTCAAGCGCGACGAGCTGGAGCAGGTGTTCGCCCATGCGCAACATCGTCCGGCGATCATCGAGGCGATCTCGCGTCCGTCCACCGCCAGGCCTTGGCCGGAGTACCGCGCGTCTTTCGTGAACCGCCAGCGCATCAAACTCGGGCTGGAATTCTGGCACAAGTACCGCGCGACCTTGCGCCGCGCCGAGAAGAAATACGGCGTGCCGCAGGAGATCGTCGTTGCGCTGATCGGCGTCGAGACGATCTATGGCCGAAACGCCGGAAACTATCGCGTGCTGGATGCGCTGACCACGCTGGCGTTCGACTATCCGCGCCGCGCCGATTTCTTCCGCAGCGAACTGGAGCAATACCTGCTGCTGGCGCGCGACCAGCAGTTCGACTTGCTCGACATACGCGGCTCCTACGCCGGCGCGATGGGGGTGCCGCAGTTCATGCCGAGCAGCTACCGCAAGTACGCGGTGGACTTCAATGGCAACCATACGATAGACCTGCTGCGCGAGGACAGGGATGCGATCGGCAGCGTCGCCAATTATCTGCTGGGCTACGGCTGGATCGCGAAAGAGGGCGTGACGGTGCGCGCGGAAGTGGCGGGGACGCTGCCGGCGGACATCAAGACGCCGCGCACGCTCGTCGATTGGGCCGCACAGGGCGTGACGGCGAAACTCGCGCAGGACAAACCGCTGCGGCTGCTGGAGTTCACGGTCGGGGAAGGCAAGGAATACTGGCTGGCGCAGAACAACTTCGAGGTGATCACGCGCTACAACAACAGCGACTACTACGCGATGTCGGTGTTCCAGCTGGCCGAGGAGCTGAGGGCGGCGCGCGCCGTCGGCGGGAAGAGGGGCGGCGGGAAGAAAGTCAGCGGGAAGAAGAAATGATGCGCCGCGCGCCGTTGAATCGCTTCTGCCAGTAGCCCTGGTTCATGTCCTCGACACGGATGCCGCCGCCGCTGCTCGGGGAGTGCACGAAGCGACCCTCGCCCAGATAGATGCCGACATGCGAGAACGCGCGACGCAGCGTGTTGTAGAACACCAGGTCGCCGGGGCGCAGTTCGTTCGGGGTTATCCTTTCCCCAAGTTCTTTGATCTCGCGGCTGCTGCGTGGCAGCTCGATGCCCAGCGTCGAGTGGAACACATGGCGGACGAAGCCGCTGCAATCGAATCCGGTCTCGGGGGAATTGCCGCCGTAACGGTACGGCGTGCCGGTCAGGCTCAGCGCGTAAAAGGCCAGATCGTTCAATGACTCGTCCTGCGGGGCAGCCGCTTCCTCTTGCTGCACAGGCTGCGCGTCTTCCTCCGCCAGACAGACGGATGGAGCGAGCAGCAGGGCGAACAGCAAAGGGACAAACTTCATCGGGTGTGACGGAGGAGGTGGTACGAAACGGGCGGCATTCTAAACCATTATTCTCATCGTGCTGAAATCAGCGTTTTCTTATTTATAGCGGACGGCTATTAGCCCGGCTGCACCGATAGTATAGTGACTGGGAACCCCGGCAATCCAACCGAAGGAGAACCCATCATGACCGTGTCCCGCCGCGATTTTCTCAAACAGAGCCTGGTCGTTTCTTCTGCCACCGCAACCGGCCTGTTACCCGTCTCCGAAGTCGCCAATGCCGCGGTAAAAAGCGCCGAATCCGGCTGGCGCTGGGATCGGGGTGTGTGCCGCTTCTGCGGCGTAGGCTGCGGCATCCAGGTCGCCACCGAAAACGGCAAGATCGTCGCCACCAAGGCTGATGCCGATGCGCCGGTGAATCGCGGTCTGAACTGCATCAAGGGCTATTTCAACGGCGAGATACTCTACGGCAAGGACAGGCTCACCCAGCCGCTGCTGCGGATGAAAAACGGTCGCTACGACAAGCAGGGCGAGTTCGTCCCGGTCTCCTGGGATCGCGCGTTCGACGAGATGGAGAAGCAGTTCAAGCGCCATTACAAGGAACTCGGCCCGACCGGGATCGGCTTCTTCGGTTCCGGGCAGCACACCGTGCAGGAAGGCTACGCCGCGGTCAAACTGTTCAAGGCCGGCTTCCGCAGCAACAACATCGATCCCAACGCGCGCCACTGCATGGCCTCGGCAGTGGCGGCGTTCATGCAGGTGTTCGGCATAGACGAGCCGGCCGGCAACTACGACGACATCGAGCACACCGACACCATGGTGCTGTGGGGCGCGAATATGGCGGAGATGCACCCGGTGCTGTGGATGCGCGTCTCCGACCGCAAGCTGGGCGACCCGAACGTGCGCGTGGTCAACCTGACCACGGTCAGCAACATGTGCTCCGGCATCGCCGATCTGGAGATTATCTTCAAGCCCAGCACCGATCTCGCGATCATGAACTACATCGCGCGCGAGATCGTCACGCGCAATGCGGTGAACCGGGAATTCGTCGACAAGCACTGTGCGTTCGCCGCCGGGCCCACCGACATCGGCTACGGCCTGCGCGGCACCGACAAGTTCGACTACGCCGCCGAGAAAGACACCAACGCCAAGGAGCTGTCCATGCAGTTGGGCAGCGCCGAGGCCATCGCCCAGGGCAAGCAGGCGGGCGCGACCGTGGAGCAGAAGAATCGCGCCACGCCGGACAAGCACTGGCTGATCACCTTCGAGGATTTCAGGAAAGGCGTGGAGCCCTACACGCTGGACTTCGTCGCCGAACTGGCCAAGGGCGACCCGGACGAGTCGCTGGACGACTTCAAGGCCAAGCTCAAACAGCTGGCCGACCTTTACATCGAGAAGAGCAGGAAAGTAGTCAGCTTCTGGACCATGGGCTTCAACCAGCACCAGCGCGGTACCTGGGTCAACGAGCAGGCCTATATGCTGCACCTGCTGCTGGGCAAGCAGGCCACACCCGGCAACGGTGCGTTCTCGCTGACCGGCCAGCCTTCCGCCTGCGGCACCGCGCGCGAGGTCGGCGTGTTCTCGCACCGCTTGCCCGCCGACATGGTGGTGAACAATCCCGACCACCGCGCCGCTTCCGAGAAGATATGGAAGCTGCCGGCGAAGACGCTGAATCCCAAGGTGGGCAGCCATTTCACCAAGCTGCTGCGCGACATCGAGGACGGGTCGATCCGCTGGGCCTGGATACAGGTGTGCAACCCGTTCCAGGACACCGCGAACGCAAACCACTGGATCAAGGCGGCGCGCGAGAAGGACAACTTCATCGTGGTGTCGGACGCATATCCCGGCATCTCCACCAAGGTCGCCGACCTGGTCTTGCCGGCGGCGATGATTTTCGAGAAGTGGGGCGGTTACGGCAACGCCGAGCGCCGCACCCAGCTGTGGCGCGAGCAGGTGCCGCCGCCGGGGCTGGCGCGCAGCGACATCTGGCAGATCATCGAGTTCTCCAAGCGCTTCAAGCTCAAGGAGGTGTGGGGCGAGCAGAAGATACCGGGACTCAAGGACGAAGGGTACGCCGACGGCAAGCTGCCGGATGTGCTGACCGGATCGGCGTATGCGCCGGAGGCGAGTCTGTACGAGGTGCTGTTCGCGACGCCGGACAACAAGAAGTTCAAATGGCCGGATGCGATCGCCAACGGTCACGAGAATCACACCGCCAAGCTGCTAGGCGATCACTGGTTCCCGGAGAAGGCGCTGTTCGAGGAATACGCCCAATTCGGCCGCGGCCATGCGCACGACCTCGCACCGTTCGACGTGTATTTCCGCGACGACGTGCGCGGGCTGAAGTGGCCGGTGGTGGACGGCAAGGAGACTCACTGGCGATTCAACGAAGCCTACGATCCCTACGTCAAGAAAGGTAGCGGATTCGACTTCTACGGCAGCGCGTTCAAGTTGCTGCCCAGCGGCAATCTGGATGGCATCACCAAGCCGGAGAAGACCAGCATCGCCGGCCGCGCGAAGATATTCTTCCGCCCCTACGCCGCGCCGGTGGAGCAGCCGGACCAGAACTACGACATGTGGCTCAACACCGGCCGCGTGCTGGAGCACTGGCACTCCGGCACGATGACGCGGCGCGTGCGCGAACTGCACTGGGCCGTGCCTTCCGCGGTGATGTTCATGCATCCGGCAGACGCCAAGTCGCGCGGCCTCAAGCAGGACGACATCGCGTGGATAGAGTCGCGCCGCGGCAAGATCAAGGCCGCCGTGGAGACCAAAGGGCGGAACAGGCCGCCTAGAGGAACGGTGTTCGTGCCCTGGTTCGACGAGGGCGTGTTCATTAACAAGGTGACGCTGGATGCGACCTGTCCGATCTCGAAGCAGACCGACTTCAAGAAATGCGCGGTCAAGATCTACAAGGCCTGATCCGGATGAATTCGGCACTGATGAATCCGACCCCAATGAATCGACAAGGAGAGACAACATGCGCTATGTAGCTATCGTCACCCGGTTATTCGCGGGCATCGCCCTGATCGCGGCCGCTACGTCCTTTGCCGCCGAGCCCGTCAAGACGAATTCGATGGGGTTGAGCAAGACCAGCGTGTTCGATACGCCGACGCCGAAGGCGTATCACGAGAAGGCGGGGCTGCCGGGACCGAACAAGGTATTGCCTCGCGCCTATTCGGGCGCGCCGCCGCAGATATCGCACAGCATCAGCGATTTTCTGCCGATCACCGCTCAAAGCAACCTGTGCATCGCCTGCCATAACCAGCCGTCGCAATGGGGACAGAAGCGCATGAAAGGCATGGCCACGCCTATCCCGCCCAGCCATTACACCGACCAGCGCAATGCGTCGGGCAAGGTCGGCGAGAGTCCGGTCGGCGCGCGCTACAACTGCAACCAGTGCCATGTTTCGCAGACCGATGCGCCGGCTCTGGTGGACAACACCTTCTCCTCCGGGCGCGCACGCTAAACCGTCCCGCGAATCGGGACGGATGGCCTTGCGGTAAGATGGCTGCCATGAAAAAGACACTCGCCTTGTTGCTGTTGCTTCCGCTGTCGGCGCTTGCCGCCGAACTCGAAGTCATTTCGCTGAAGCATCGCAGCGCCGAGGAGGTGCTGCCCATCGTCCGTCCGCTGCTGGACAAGGACGGCGTCGCCAGCGGCATGAACTACCAGTTGATCCTGCGCACCTCGCCGCGCAACCTTGCACAAATCAAAAAACTGCTGACCAGCATCGACGTCGCACCGCGCCGCCTGCGGATCACCGTGATGCAGGATGTCGACCGAGATACCGTCGAGCGTCTGACCTCGGTCTCCGGCAGCATCGGCCGCAATCCGCGCATCGTTCTGCCGGAAAGCGGCGGCAGGGCGAGTGTCGAAGTGGGGCAGGGGCGCGACCGGCTGAAGGCCAACGTGATCAGCACACGCACGCTGGAGGAGGGGCGCAACACCCAGCAGTTGCAGGTGCTGGAAGGCAACCGCGCGCTGGTGCGCACCGGGCAGAGCATGCCCGTTCCCCAGCGCCAGGTAATCCAGCACCCTTGGGGTACGCAGGTGATCGACAGCACCGAATACCGCGAGGTGGACAGCGGCTTCTACGTGTTGCCGCACGTCAACGGCGATCAAGTCACGCTGGAAATCAGCACGAATAACGATGCACCTATGCGCGGCAATTCGCAGGTTGTGAACACGCAACAAGCATCCAGTACGCTGTCCGGCAAGCTGGGCGAGTGGATGGAACTGGGCGGAACCGGACAGCGCGAAACGGTAGACGACGGTACGATCTCCTCGCGTAGCGCATCGCGCAAACGCGAACAACGCAGCGTGCTGATCCGGGTGGAAGAGGTCGAATAATTCCGTTTCGGGAGGAAAAAAACAGGGCGGAAATTCCGCCCTGTTTTTTTATGGTGCGCCTCTGGGATCTAGATTAGCGGCACGATCATCAATGCGACGATGTTGATGATCTTGATCAGCGGATTCACCGCGGGACCTGCGGTGTCCTTGTAGGGGTCGCCTACGGTGTCGCCGGTCACGGCGGCTTTGTGCGCTTCCGAGCCCTTGCCGCCGTAGTTGCCTTCTTCGATGTATTTCTTCGCGTTGTCCCATGCGCCGCCGCCGGTGGTCATGGAGATCGCCACGAAGATGCCGGTGACGATGGTGCCGACCAGTACGCCGCCCAGCGCTTGCGCGCCCAGCGTCAGGCCGACGATCACCGGCACGGCGACCGGCAGCAGCGAGGGCAGGATCATCTCGCGGATCGCGGCCTTGGTCAGCATGTCGACGCAGGTGCCGTATTCCGGCTTGGCCGTGCCTTCCATGATGCCGGGAATTTCCTTGAACTGGCGGCGCACTTCGACGACCACCGAGCCTGCGGCGCGACCGACCGCTTCCATGCCCATCGCGGCGAACAGATAGGGTACCATGCCGCCGATGAACAGGCCGATGATGACCATGTGGTTGGACAGGTCGAAGGTCAGCGCCGGGCCGCCGTTGGTGGCGAGCGCATGGGTGTAGTCGGCGAACAGCACCAGCGCAGCCAGACCGGCGGAGCCGATGGCGTAACCCTTGGTCACCGCTTTGGTGGTGTTGCCCACCGCGTCGAGCGGGTCGGTGATGTTGCGGATGTTGTCGGGCAGGCCAGCCATTTCGGCGATGCCACCGGCGTTGTCGGTGATCGGGCCGTAGGCGTCGAGTGCGACGATGATGCCGGCCATGGACAGCATAGAGGTCGCGGCGATGGCGATGCCGTACAGGCCGCCCAGTTCGAATGCGCCCCAGATCGACAGGCACACCGCGAGTACGGGCGCCGCTGTGGATTTCATCGACACGCCAAGACCGGCGATCACGTTGGTGCCGTGGCCGGTGGTGGAGGCTTGCGCGATATGACGCACCGGGCTGAATTCGGTGGCGGTGTAATACTCGGTGATCCACACCATTGCCGCAGTCAGCGCGAGCCCGATCAGCGAGGCCAGATACAGGTTCATCGATGTAACCAGCATGCCGTCTATCATCACGCCGTCGCCGAGGATCCAGGTGGTCACCGGGTAGAACGCGACGATAGCCAGCACGCCGGATACGATCAGGCCGCGGTACAGCGCGTTCATGATCTTGCCGCCTTCGCGGGCCTTGACGAAGAAGGTGCCGATGATGGACGCGATGATGGATACGCCGCCCAGCACCAGCGGATAGATCACCGCCTCGGGGCTGCCGGTGATCAGCAAGCCGCCGAGCACCATGGTGGCGATGATGGTCACCGCGTAGGTCTCGAACAGGTCGGCCGCCATGCCTGCGCAGTCGCCGACGTTGTCGCCGACGTTGTCCGCGATCACCGCCGGGTTGCGCGGATCGTCCTCGGGGATGCCGGCTTCGACCTTGCCGACCAGGTCGGCGCCGACATCGGCTCCCTTGGTGAAGATGCCGCCGCCGAGACGGGCGAAGATCGAGATCAGCGAGCCGCCGAAAGCGAGGCCGACCAGCGCATGCGTCGCTTCCGCAGTGGTCGTGCCGACCATCAGTGTCAGGAATGCGTAATAGCCGGCGACGCCGAGCAACCCGAGGCCGACGACCAGCATGCCGGTGATCGCGCCGCCCTTGAATGCGACGTTCAGCGCGGCATTCAAGCCGCCGCTGGCCGCCTGTGCGGTGCGGATGTTGGCGCGCACCGAGACGTTCATGCCGATGAAGCCGGTCAGGCCGGATAGCAGCGCGCCGAGCACGAAGCCGAGTGCGGTCTGCCAGCCCAGTGCGAAGAAGATTGCGACCAGCAGGATCGCGCCGACCATCGCGATGGTGGTGTACTGCCGGTTCAGGTAGGCCTGCGCGCCTTCCTGCACCGCGGCGGCGATCTCCCGCATTCGGTCGTTGCCGGTCGGCAGCGCGAGTATCCATTTGATCGAGAATGCGCCATAGAGAATAGCGACGATGGCGCAGAACAGTGCAAATCCGAGACCAGCTGACATGTTTCCCTCCGTTAGGTTGATACCGACAGGACTTTTGTATCATGGTGGTCGGGATGTCCCGACCGCAGCTTCATGATAGCAATCATGCCGGGATTCGTCGCGGGGAATTTTTCGATGGAGTCTCAGGCATCGCTGAGTCGCTGATCTCCAAATTATGCGATGATGCAGATGCCTGACTGTGTATACCTTATTCGTTTGGAGTGGCGTTGGAAAATCCGGATATCTGCCGCGTATTGCTGGTCGAGGACGATCCTGGCGATGCCAATCTGGTGCGCCAGATGCTGCGGCTCGGCGGCGAGGGACGCTTCGACGCGACCTGGGTCGTCACGCTGGCCGATACCCGTCAGCGTCTGAGCGAGGGGATGTTCGACGTGGTGCTGCTCGACCTGTCGCTGCCGGATTCGTCCGGGCTGGCTACCGTGCAGGCTTGCCGCCAGTTGAATGCCAGGCTGCCGATCATCGTGCTGACCGGCCACGACGACAAGGTGTTTGCGTTGCAGACCATCGAGGCCGGCGCACAGGACTATCTGGTTAAGGGTAGCTTTGAAGAGGATGCGCTGATCCGCGCGATGCGCTATGCGATCAGCCGCGCCAGCCTGGAACACAGCCTCGCCGAAACCGGCACGCAGTTGCGCACGTTGATCAACGCGATGCCGGACATTGTGTGTTTCAAGGACGGAGAGGGGCGCTGGCTGGAGGCCAACGATTTCAATCTGAAGCTGTTCCAGCTCGATGGCGTGGATTACCGCGGCAAGAAGGATTCGGAACTGGCCGCCTATCAGGATTTCTATCGCGAGTCTTTTCTGGGGGGCGAGGCGTCCGACGAGGAAGCCTGGCGCGCCGGGCAGATGGTCCGCGGAGAGGAGACTATCCCTCGACCGGACGGCACTGCGCTGGTGTTCGATATCATCAAGGTGCCGCTGTTCCATCCGGACGACAGCCGCAAGGGGCTGGTTATGGTCGGGCGCGACATCACCGCGCGCAAACAGGCCGAGGAGCGGCTGAATCTCGCCTCGCGCGTGTTCGACACCACCGGCGAGGGGATCGCCGTGACCGACATGCATGCCAACATCGTTGCGATCAATCCCGCTTTCACCAAGATCACCGGTTACAGCGAGGCCGAGATACTGGGACAGAATCCTCGCATCCTCAAGTCGGGGCGGCAGGACAAGGGTTTCTACCTCGATTTCTGGCGCGAACTGACCACGCGCGGCGAATGGCGGGGCGAGCTCTGGAACATGCGCAAGAACGGCGAAATCTATCCGCAGTGGTCCACGGTCAGTGCGATCCGTAACGAGGCCGGTGAAAACATCAGTTATGTCGCGGTATTCTCCGATATGACCGAGATCCAGCAGGCACAGCAGCGCGCCGATCAGCTCGCCTGGCGCGACCCGCTGACCGGACTGGCGAATCGGCCGCTGTTCCTGCGTCAGGTCGAGCAGACGCTGGCCGGTGCGAAGCGCGAGAAGCATTTTTCCGATGTGCTGCTGCTCGATCTCGACCGCTTCAAGGAGATCAACGAGGCGCGCGGTCTGGCCGTCGGCGATGCGCTGCTGAAGGCCGTGGCGCACCGCTTCAGCATGCTGTTGCACGAGGACGATCTGCTGGCCCGGCTGGATTCGGACGAATTCGCCGTGCTGCTGCCGCGGCTGCGCACCACGCGCGAAGCCGCCGGACACGAGGCGCTGGCGGTCGCCGAAAAGTTGCGCACGGCATTGCGCGAAGCATTCGAGGTGGATGGCGAATCCATCCATATCGATGTCAGCATCGGCATCGTGCTGCTGCCCGAGTCGCAGGAAGCGACTGCGGTCGATGCCTTGCGTCAGGCCGATATGGCGCTGGCTAGGGCCAAGGCCGAAGGGGGCGGTCGCACGGTGTTCTTTGAGGCCAGGATGGGTGAGGCTGTCAAGGAACGCTTCCAGCTCGAAGCCGAGTTGCGCGGCGCGATCATTGGCGGGCAGCTGCGGCTCTATTTGCAGCCGCAGGTGAATGCCGCCGGTCATCAGGTCGGCGCCGAGGCGCTGGTTCGCTGGCAGCATCCTCTGCGCGGTCTGGTGATGCCGGGCGCATTTATTCCGATGGCCGAGGCTTCCGGCCTGATCGTCGAGATCGACCAGTGGATGTTGTCCGAGGTCTGTCGTCTGCTGGCGCGGCTGGATAGCGAGGGGATGACGCTGCGCATCGCGGTCAACATCAGTCCGCGCCATTTCCAGCAGCCGAACTTCGTCGCCGACGTGCGCCGCCATCTGTCCGCCAGCGGCGCCGATGCCACGCATCTGGTGCTGGAAGTTACCGAAGGGCTGATGATAGGCGACATCGCCGACGTGATTGCCAAGATGACCGCGCTGTCTGCGCTGGGCATCCATTTCTCGATCGACGATTTCGGCACCGGCTATTCCAGCCTCGCTTACATCAAGCGCCTGCCGATCCACGAACTGAAGATAGACAAGAGCTTCATCCAGGATGTCGTGACTGACCAGAACGACGCCGCGCTGGTCGAGACCATCGTCGCCGTGGCGCGCCACCTGCACCTGCAAGTCGTCGCCGAGGGCGTCGAGACGCAGGCGCAGGCCGAACTGCTCAATGCTTACGGCAATATCATCCATCAGGGTTATCTCTATGGGCGGCCGGAGCCGGAGGAAAAATGGCTGCAGGGACTGGAGCGCGGCAGACCCAGCCAGACGTGACGGAAGCGAGGACATCATGAAAGAACTGCCCGATATTGCGGAAACGGCGATGCGCTCCAGCGGGTTTCTCCCGCGGCTGGCGGCAGGCGTGCTGCTGGTCAATCTGTGCGTCGTCGCGCTGGCATGGTGGGGCATGCGGGAGAATTTCAGCGTCCATCACGAGCAGGCCGAACTGGGCACGCAGAACTTGGCGCGCGCGCTGGAGAGCGACATCGCCGGTGCGATCGGGGCCGACGAGATGGCGCTGCTTTCGGTGCTGGACGAATACCAGCGCCAGCGCGGCAATGTAGATGCCGCCTGGCTGAACGCTCATATCGAAAAGGTGCGCGCACGCAGGCCGGAGATCGACGCGATACGCATCACCGATGCGCAGGGCATGCTGCGATATGGCACCGGCGTGAAGCCGGAAGAGCGCAAGTCGCTGGCCGACCGGCCCCACTTCGTCGCTTTGCGCGACGATCCCGCGGCCGGGCTGGTGTTCTCGAAGCCGCAGATCAGCCGGGTCAACAGCAAATGGGTGATCGTGCTGGCGCATCGCATAGCCAAACCCGATGGTTCGTTCGACGGCATGGTGTTCGCGGCGATTCCGCTGAGCCGGCTGTCCAAGACGTTTTCCACGCTGAATATCGGCGAGCACGGCATGGTGGCGTTGCGCGACATGAATCTCGATCTGGTCGTGCGCTATCCGGAGTCGGACTTGCCCGAACTGGCCATCGGCAGCAAGAATCCCTCCGTCGAACTGCCGCATATGGTGGCAGCAGGGAAAATGGCCGGGAGTTATATCGCCGTTTCCAGTGCGGATCGCGTGGAACGGATAATCTCGTTCCGCAAGGTCGCAGGCTATCCGTTCTATGTGCAGGTCGGCTGGGCGCTGGACGACTACCTGGCCGGGTCGCGCAGCGAGGCGCTGGAGCTCGTTTTGCTGGTGGGCATGTTCATGCTGCTGACGCTGGCGGCGGGCTGGCTGATCAACCTGTCCTGGCAGCGGCAGCGGCAGATCAATCGTGCGTTGGCCGAGAGCGAGACAAGACTGAACGAACTGTTCGAGAACATGAGCAGCGGCGTCGCGATCTACCGGGTCGAGGACGATGGCAGGTGTTTTGTGTTCAGCGCATTTAACCGTGCGGCCGAGCGCATCGAGCGAAGACCGCGCGGCGAGGTGATCGGACGGAATGTGGACGAGGTCTTCCCGGGCGTTGGGGAGATCGGCTTGCTGGAGGTGTTCCGGCGTGTCTGGCAGACCGGCAAGTCAGAGCATTTTCCGCTGTCGTTCTATCACGACGGCCTCATCACCGGCTGGCGCGACAATTTCGTCTATAAATTACCGGGCGGCGAAATCGTCGCGATCTACGACGACGTGACCGAGCGCATGCAGGCCGAAGAGGCGTTGCGCCTGAGCGAGTCGCGTTACCGTGCGACCTTCGATCATGCGGCGGTCGGCATCGCGCAGGTCGCCCCGGACGGACGCTTCCTGGAGATTAATCCGGTGTTCTGCGACATCATCGGCTATACCCGCGAGGAAGTGCTGTCGCAGGTCTTCACCTTCCAGCAGATCACCCTGCCGGATGACCTCGCGGCAGATATGGCGCAGGTGCAGCGCCTGCTCGATGGTGCGGACGACCAGTACGCGCTGGAAAAACGCTACGTCCGCAAAAATGGAAGCGTGGTCTGGGTCAATCTGTCGGTGGCGCTGTTGCGCGACGAGGCGGGCAAGCCGCTGCATTTCATCAGTTCGGTGGCCGACATCACCGAGCGCAAACAGGCGGAACAGATCGTGCGGCTCAGCATGGAACGGCTGAACGAGGCGCAACGCATCGCCAAGGTCGGCAACTGGGAGCTGGATTTGATCGGCGGTCACCTGTACTGGTCGGACGAGATATTCGATCTGTTCGAGATCGACAAGGCGCGCTTCGGCGCCTCCTACGAGGCGTTCCTGAACGCTATCCATCCGGACGACCGCGAGAGAGTCAACCAGGCTTACACCCGTTCGCTGGAAACGCGCGAGCCCTACGAGATAGCCCACCGCTTGATAATGGCGGACGGACGCATCAAATGGGTGAGCGAGCATTGCGAGACTTTCCACGACAATCAGGGCAAGGCGTTGCGTTCGGTGGGCACGGTGCAGGACGTTACGGAGCGCAAGCTGATCGAAGATGCGCTACGCCAGAGCGAGGCCTACAACAAGTTGCTGTTCGTCGATTCTCGCGTGGCGATGGTGGTGGTCGATGCCGAGACCGGGCGCTACATCGACTGCAACCAGGCTGCGGTGGCGCTCTACCGGATGCCGTCGCGCGAAGCGGTGCTGGGACTGACGCCGCTGGACGTGTCGGACAGTCATCAGTATGACGGCAGCGATTCGGCCAGCGCCGCTCAGGGCAAGATTGCGCAGGCGCTGGAGCAGGGCTCGGTGATGTTCGAGTGGCGCCACCGCCGCCCCGACGGCGAAGTATGGGATGCGCGGGTGCACCTGATGCGCTTGCAGCAGGGCGAGCGTAGATATCTCCTGTTTACGCTGGAGGACATCACCGAACAAAAGCAGTTTAGCGAGGAATTGCATAACAAGAGCGAGGCGCTGCAGCGTTCGAATGCCGACCTGGAGCGTTTCGCCTACAGCGTGTCGCACGACATGCGCCAGCCGTTGCGCGCCGTCAGCGGCCATTTGCAGTTGTTGCAACGCAGCCTGAAGGGCAAACTCGACGACGACGAGCGCGAGAACATGAGTTTCGCGCTGGAAGGCGCAAGGCGCATGGACTCGATGATCGTGTCGTTGCTCGATTATTCGCGCGTGGGCCGCAAGACCGAGGCGAAAACCTGGCTGCCGGCGCGCACGGCGCTGGACGAGGCGTTGGGCTTCCTCGATCCGATGATCCACGACACTTCGACCACGGTAAGCGTAGTCGGTGAGTGGCCGCAGGTGTACGCCAGCCGCGATGAACTGGTGCGGTTGTTCCAGAACCTGATCGGCAACGGCATCAAATTCTGCGAGCCGGGCAAGCCGCCGCGCGTCGAGGTCGAGTCCGGGGTGGATGGTGGAATTTGGCGGGTCGGGGTGCGCGACCACGGCATCGGCATCGACCCGCAGCAGATCGACCGGTTGTTCCAGTTTTTCAGCCGCCTTCAAGCGCGCACGCGTTTCGACGGCACCGGTATGGGGCTGGCGCTGTGCCGGCGTATCGTCGAGCACCACGGCGGGAAGATATGGGTGGAATCCGAAGGCGAGGGCCATGGCAGCCTGTTCGTGTTCGAACTTCCGCTGGGTGCGACACCTGAAGAGGAGGGCAAGATCGATGCGTAACTTCCTGTCATTGTTGGGTATGTTCTTGCTGCTCTGTGGCTGCGGTGAGCAGCAGGAGTACCAGCCCGGTTTCGTTGCGCAGCAGGCGAATCCGGAAAAGAATTACAGCTTCGCGATCCATCCGCTGCACAACCCGGAGATGTTGCTGGAGCGCTACGGCCCTATCGTCGATTACATCAACCGCCATATCGAAGGGGCGCATTTCACGCTGGAGGCCTCGCGCAACTACGAGGAGTTCGAGAAGAAGCTGTACGCAGGACAGCTCGATTTCGCGCTGCCCAATCCCTACCAGACCGTCAATTCGCTGAAGCACGGCTACCATGTGTTCGGCAAGATGGGCGACGACCATAATTTCACCGGCATCTGGCTGGTGCGGCGCGACTCCGGCATCCGCAAGGTGAGCGACCTCAAGGGCAAGAAGGTCAGTTACCCGGCCAAGACTGCGCTGGCGGCGACGATGATGCCGCAGTACTACCTGCACACCCACGGGATCGACGTGAACAAGGATGTCGAAAACCTGTACGTCGGTTCGCAGGAATCCTCGATTATGAACGTGTATCTGGGCCAGGTCGCGGCGGGCGCGACCTGGCCTATTCCATGGATGCTGTTCCAGCAGCAGCAGCCGGAAAAGGCGGCGCAACTCGAAAAGATATGGGAGACGGAACCGCTGATCAACAATGGTCTGGTTGCGCGCAACGACATGCCGCCGGAGCTGGTCGAGCGGGTCGCCGTGCTGCTTTCTACGCTGCACGAGAACGAAGAGGGGCGCGCGCTGCTGGCGCGGCTGCCGATCTCGCGCTTCGAACGCGCCAACGATGCGAGCTACGACGTGGTGCGCTCCTTCCTCGATGCCTTCTCGCGCAAAGTGCGCCCGCTGGAGCCGCAATGAACTTCGCACCCGTCATGCTGCGCCGTTTCTGGTTCGCCTCGATCCGGCGGCAGGTGATGCTGTCGTTCGCCGCCGTGTCGGCGCTGGTGATGCTGTCGTTCGGCTACGGCATCCTCGAGCAGCAGCGCGACTTCCTGCGCAAGCAAAGCGTCGAGTATGCACAAGGTCTCGCTCATACGGTTGCGGTCAGCAGCACTTCCTGGGTGGTGGCGAACGACGTGGTCGGACTGCAGGAGGTGCTGGCCAGCGTCGGCCGCAGCCGCAGCTTGCGTTATGCGCTGGTGCTGTCGCCAGAAGGGCGCGTGCTGGCATCGAGCCAACCGGAGAATATCGGGCTGTACGTCAGCGATGCGTTGAGCCGCGGGGTGCTTGATGCCGCCGTGTCGAAACCGCTGGTGCTGCTCGACAACGCAGTGATGATAGACGTGGCTGCGCCGGTGATGGTGGGCGATCAACCGGTAGGCTGGGTGCGTATCGGTTTCGGTCGCGACGAGATGGCTGCCAATCTGCGCAAGGTCGAGCTGGCCGGTTATCTGATGATGGCGGTTTCCTTGGTTGCGACGCTGCTGGTCGCGCTGGCGCTGTCGGGGCGGGTGACCGGGCGTTTGCAGCAACTGGTGGATGTGGCGAACCAGATTCATGCCGGGCGGCGCGATGCGCGCGCGCAAGTGAGCGGCAGCGACGAGGTCAGCGCGCTGGCGGACAACTTCAATACGATGTTGAACGAACTGGAAAGATCGGAGCGCGGACTGGCGGCGCGCGGCAACGCGCTTGCCCGCGCCAATGCCGATCTGACCAGGTTCGCCGAGATCTCGGCGCATCACCTGATGGAGCCGTCGCGGCGTTTGTCGAGCTACAGCCAGCATCTGCGCGAGCGCATGGATGCGATCTCCGAGCTGCGCAAAGACACTGATGTGCGCAATTCGATCGAATACATCGAACGCGACGCCGCGCGCCTGCGCAATCTGGTGCGCGATATTCAGCTCTATCTGGCGGCGAGCGAGCCGCGCGGCGCGATGCGCGAGGAGGATGCGAACGCCGTGGTCGCTGCGCTTGAGCGGCGGCTGGCGCAACGTCTGGCGGAGCAGGGGGCGGTCATCGAATGCGGAACGCTGCCGTCGGCGGTGCTGGACAAGCCGCGCCTCAACGACTTGTTTGCAGTGCTGCTGGACAACGCGCTGATCCATGCCCGCCCGCTCGACCCGACGCAGCCGCTGCATATCCGCATCGGCGGCGAGCGCGGCGAGGGTTTGAGCCGCTACCGCATCGCCGACAACGGGCCGGGCATCCCGGCGGAATACCGCGAACGGGTGTTCGAGATGTTCGAGCGGCTGACGGCGGGCGGCGAAGGCGGTTCGGGCATCGGCCTGTCGATCGCGCGCCGCATCGTCGAGAGCCGGCATGGACGGATATGGATCGAGCAGGGCGAACAGGGCGGGGCTGAGGTGGTATTCGAGCTGCCGGATCGGGAAAGCGCAGAGTAGGTTAAGGCGTGCATGGAGGGCGAACGGATGAGCGATACGCAAAAACAGAAAGCACCCGATCGGGTTTTTTCGCCATACCGTGCGGCGGCAGTCGCGGCGCTGGTCTGGAGCGCGGCCATGGGCGGTTTCCTCGCATGGTACGTGATCGTGGCGCAGGATCATACGGAACAGCTGGCGCGCAATGAGGTGCGGGTTATTTTCAACAAGGATCTGTCGTTCCGTCGTTGGGTGACGAGTCACGGCGGCGTGTATGCGCCGGTCACCGACAGGACGCAACCGAACCCCGGCCTGTCCCATCTTCCCGAGCGCGACATCGAGACTTCGTCGGGCAGGAAACTGACGTTGATGAATCCGGCCTACGTGATGCGCCAGGTGATGACGGACTACAGCGAACTGTATGGCGGCAAGGGCAAGCTGACCAGCCTCAAGCTCATTAACCGGAACAATGCGCCGGACGAATGGGAGCGGGCAGCGTTGTTGCGGTTCGAGCGGGGCGAGCGCGAGATCGCCGAATTCAGCGAGATTGATGGCCAGCCTTATCTGCGCCAGATAGGCGTGCTGATAGTGGAGAAGGGTTGCCTGAAGTGCCATGGCATCCAGGGTTACAAGGAGGGCGAGGTGCGCGGCGGCATCACGGTCTCGATTCCGATGCAGCCTCACCTCGACCGCATGTACGGCGACATCCGCAAGATGCTGCCGCCGATCGCCGTCATCTGGCTGCTCGGGCTGGCGCTGATCGCGCTGCTGGGGCGGCAGGTGCGCCGGCGCATCGAGGTGCAGCAGGCCGGCGAGGCGGCGCTGCGCAACAGCGGCGCCGAGCTGGCGCGCGCCCATGCCGACCTGACGCGCTTCGCCGACGTCTCGGCGCATCACCTGATCGGGCCGGTGCGCCGGCTGTCCAGCTATACCCAGCTGCTGCGCAAGGAGTTGGCTGCCCATCCGCAGGCGCTCGCCGAGCCGGGCGTGGAGCAGGCGCTGCATTATCTGGAGAGCGATGCGGACAGCCTGCGCATGCAGCTGCGCGATATCCAGCTCTATCTGGCGGCGGGTCAGCCGCGCGGCACGGTGCGCGAGGAGGATGCGAATGCCGTGGTCGCCGCGCTGGAGCGGCAGCTGGCATCGCGTCTGGCGGAGCAAGGCGCCGTCATCGAGTGCGAGCCATTGCCGCCGGCGGTGCTGGACAAGCCGCGCCTCAACGACTTGTTTGCGGTGCTGGTGGATAATGCGCTGATCCATGCACGTCCGCTCGACCATGCCCAGTCGCTGCGCATCAGCATAGGCGGCGAGCGCGGCGAGGGGCTGAGCCGCTACCGCGTTGCCGACAACGGGCCGGGCATCCGCACCGAATATCGCGAGCGGGTGTTCGAGATATTCGAGCGACTGACGGCAGGTGACGAAGGCGGCTCGGGCATCGGCCTGTCGATCGCGCGACGCATCGTCGAGAGCCGGCATGGGAAGATATGGATCGAGCAGGCCGAGCAGGGTGGCACGGCGGTGGTGTTCGAATTGCCGGATGGCACGCCGCGAAATGTCGCGGCATTTGTGAACGGGGCTTGATACACTGAAAACTGCATGGAACGCGTGGAAGAATATAACTGATAAATCGGGACAAGGAGTCTGAACATGCTGGTAGAGAACTCGCAACCTTTCGATATCCTGCTGGTGGAGGATGAGCCGGCGGATGCTAATCTGGTGCGTTCTGCGCTGAAAGAGAACAAGGTGCTGTGCAATCTGCATCATGTATTGGACGGCGTCGAGGCGCTGGAGTTTCTTAGGCGTCAGGGACAGTTTTCTGCGGCGCCGCAGCCTGATCTGATCCTGCTCGACCTGAATATGCCGCGCATGAACGGGCGCGAGTTTCTCGCGGCCGTGAAGGCCGACGACGAATTGAAGACCATCCCGGTGGTGGTGCTGACGACGTCGGATGTCGAGCGCGATGTGGTGGCCTCCTACAAACTGGGGGCGGCAGGCTATATTACCAAGCCGGTGGACATGGATCAGTTCGTCGACGCCATCCGCCAGCTCGACAGCTACTGGTTCGTGCTGGCGCGTCTGCCGAAGAGAATTTGATGATGTCTCGCAATCCGGTCTGCCGCGTCTTGTTGGTAGAGGACGATGCCGGAGACGCCAGTCTGGTGCGCCATATGTTGCGCGCGAATACCGACCCGCGCTTCGAGATCGTTCTGGCCGGCAGTCTGGCGGAGATGCGCCAGCGACTGGCCGAAGCCATGCCGGACGTGCTGTTGCTGGATCTGTCGCTGCCTGATTCCCAGGGGCTGGATACCATACATGCCGCCAGACGGGCCGCTCATGCGCTGCCGCTGATCGTGCTGACCGGATACGACGACACCGAGTTTGCGCTGCAATCGCTCGACGCCGGCGCTCAGGACTATCTGGTCAAGGGCGCATTCAATACCGACGGACTGGTGCGCGCGATCCGCTATGCGATCGGCCGGGCGCGGCTGGAGCAGCGCGTGCACGATGCCGAGGAGCGTTGGCGCTTCGCGCTGGAAGGTTCCGGCGACGGCGTGTGGGACTGGAACGTACAGAGCGGCGATGTGCAGTTCTCGCGGCGCTGGAAAGAGATGATCGGTTACGCCGAAGACGAGATCGAGGACAAGCTCGACGAGTGGGAGAAACTCATCCATCCAGCCGATCTGGCTCGGGTGAAGGCCGACGTGCAGGCGCACTTCGACGGCAAGACGGCTACCTATATAAACGAGCACCGGGTCTGTTGCAAAAACGGCGATTGGAAGTGGGTACTCGACCGCGGCAAGGTGGTGAGCCGCGATGCCGCCGGCAAGCCGCTGCGGATGATAGGCATGCATACCGACATTACCGAGCGCAAGCACATCGAAGAGCGCATACGCCATATGGCGCAGCACGATACGCTGACCGATCTGCCCAACCGCGCGCTGTTCAGCGACCGTCTGCAGCAGGCGCTCGCAGTCGCCAAGCGCGACCAGCTGAGACTGGCGGTGTTATATATCGATCTGGATAAGTTCAAACCGATCAACGACAGCCTGGGGCATGATGTGGGCGACCTGATGCTTAAGGAAGTGGCGCAGCGTATGCAGGCCTGCGTGCGCGAATCCGACACCGTGGCGCGCATCGGCGGCGACGAGTTCGTCGTGCTGCTGCGTAACGTCGAGGTCTCGGACGATGCCGTGCGCGTCGCGGAAAAGATACGGTTCGCGTTGAACCAGCCGTTCGATATTGTCGGGCGGAAGTTGAGCATCTCCTCCAGCACCGGCATCGCGATCTATCCGGATCACGGCGGCAACGAAATTGAACTGTCGAAAAATGCCGACATGGCGATGTACACCGCCAAACAGAGCGGACGCGACAACGTCAAGCTGTTCGTCCAGGAGCGAGATGTAGCGCCCGGTTGCTGAGCTTTAAACAGGTATAGAGCTTCTGTCCACGGAAGACACGGAAACCACAGAAAATATGGACGAATTCCGAGGCATGCAACGATCAGCCGCCTCAGCCCTCAGCCCTCAGCCCTCAGCCCTCAGCCCTCAGCCCTCAGCCCTCAGCCCTCAGCACTCAGCACTCAGCACTCAGCACTCAGCACTCAGCACTCAGCGCGG
This sequence comes from Gallionella sp., assembly GCA_023229845.1. Lineage (GTDB taxonomy): Bacteria > Pseudomonadota > Gammaproteobacteria > Burkholderiales > Gallionellaceae > Gallionella. Next base: position 65,694 of record JALNYK010000002.1, on the reverse strand, counting down.
CGGCACCGGCCGCTGCAATCTGCCCGTCCTGAAACGAGCGCACGCCGCTGATTCCCAGTCCCCCGATGACTACGCCGTCGCGCTCCAGCGGTACGCCGCCTTCTGCCGGAATGACGCCCGGTAGCGCCAGATGAATCAGGCGTCCGCTTTGCACCGCATCCTCGGAGGCCTTGGTCGGGATATGCAATGCAGCGGACATTCGCGCCTTGGCTATGGCCGTTTCGACGCTGCCGAAGCGCGTATCGTGGCTGCGCTGCATATACAACAGGTGACCGCCGTCATCGACGACGGCGATCGACACCTTCCAGCCGTTTGCCAGCGCCTCCGTTTCCGCCGCTGCGGCGATGCGCTTCGCATCTTCCAGCGCGAGGATGGGTTTGGTTGCCATGCTTACGCTCCGAGTGCCTTGAAGATCGCGTCGCGGATGTCGTTTACGCTACCGACGCCGGGAACATGCAGAACCCTGGATGCATTCGCGCCCCCGGATTTTTGCCAGGCGGTGTAATACTCGACCAGCGGCTTGGTCTGTTCGTGGTAGACGGTGAGACGCTTGATCACGGTGGCTTCGGCATCGTCTGGACGCTGCACCAGTTCTTCGCCGGTGACGTCGTCGTGGCCGGCCACCTTGGGCGGGTTGAATATCTCATGGTAGGTGCGACCTGAAGCCAGATGCACGCGGCGACCGCTCATGCGCTTGACGATTTCGCCGTCGTCGACGTCGATTTCCACCACGTAGTCGATCTGGATGCCGGCGTCCTTCATTGCCTGTGCCTGCGGGATCGTGCGCGGGAAGCCGTCGAACAGGAAGCCGTTGGTGCAGTCTGCATCCTTGATGCGTTCCTTGACCAGATTGATGATGATGTCGTCGGATATCAACTTGCCTTCGTCCATCACCTTCTTCGCGGTCAGGCCTAGTGGCGTGCCTGCCTTGATTGCGGCGCGCAGCATGTCGCCGGTGGAGATCTGCGGGATGTTGAACTTTTCCTTGATGTAGTTGGCCTGGGTGCCTTTTCCTGCGCCCGGTGCGCCTAGCAGTATCAGTCTCATGGTTTTACTCCTCTCGTTGGATGCTGAAAAAATTACGGGGAAGGGAGAGGAGGGAAGGGTAAAAGCAGGTTACCGTTCCATTCGGAAAGGCGAGGGGGTTACCCTTCTCCTTTCACTCTTCCCCCTTCTCTGAATTTCCCTTATTCCTTCTCAAATAGCATTCGTGCTGCGTGCAGATCCTGCTCGGTGTCCACGCCGGCGGGCGGAGCCTCGGCGGTCAAGAATACGCCGATTTTGTAGCCGTGGTACAGCGCGCGCAGCTGTTCCAGCGCCTCGAACTGTTCGATCGCCGCCGGGGCGAGCTGGCCGTAGGCGCGCAGGAAAGAGGCGCGATAGGCGTAGATGCCGATATGGCGCAGCATCGGCAGGCCTTGCGGCAGCGGCTGCTGCGCGGCGGCCCCCCTTCCAGGGCCCCCTCGCTCCGCTCTCCCCCCCCCGAGGGAGGAAGAGCGACCGTCTCTCCCTTCGGTCGGGGACAAGGCCATAAAGGCGTCGCGCGGATACGGAATCGGTGCGCGGCTGAAATACAGCGCGTTGCCGTTCTTGTCGAGCACCGCCTTGACGATGTTCGGGTTGTGCATCGCCGCCTCGTCGTGGATCGCGTGGCAGGCGGTGGCGATCGCGCATTCCGGATGCGCGTGCAGGTGTTCGGCGACCGCGCGGATCAGCGCCGGCGGGATCATCGGCTCGTCGCCCTGCACGTTGACTACTATCGTTTCGTCATCCCAGCCGTGCTGTTCGACGACCTCGGCGATGCGGTCGGTGCCGCTGGCGTGGGTGTCGCGGGTCAAGCAGGCCTTGAAGCCGTGCTCGCGCACTACGTCGGCAATCGCGTGATGGTCGGTGGCGATCCATATCTGTTGCGCGCCGCTCTGTGCGGCACGCTCCGCGACCCGCACCACCATGGGCTTGCCGGCGATGGGCAGCAGCGGCTTGCCGGGCAGGCGGGTGGAGGCGTGGCGCGCCGGAATGACGACGTGAAAGTCGGTCATCTGAGCGCGTCGACTTCTTCTGCGGTGAGTTTGCGAGCCTCGTCGGCCAGCATCACCGGGATGCCGTCGTCGACGCGGTAGGCGAGGCGGTCCGCCTTGCAGACCAGTTCCTGTTCGGCCTTGCGGTAGACCAGCGGCGATTTGCACAACGGGCAGACGAGGATTTCGAGCAGTTTAGCGTCCATGGGGAGCGATCTTTCGCAGTATGTGGGCAATCAGGGCCGGGTCTATCCGGGCTTCTACGCGCAACATCCAGTAGCGCGCGTCGGCGAATGGCGCGCATTTTACCGCATCTTTTTCGGTCAGGAGTATCGCATCGCAATCGGCAAAAGCCAGATCGACCGCGCGATAGGGGTGATGGTCAGGAAAGGGATGCGGCGTGTGGCGTATGCCCAGTGCTTCCAGATGGCTGAAGTAGCGCTGCGGGTTGCCTATGCCTGCGACCGCGTGGTTCTTTGTGGCGATGAAGTGCGAGGCCCCGACGGTGAGGCTCGGATCGAGCTGATTGTGGAACAACGCGCCTTCCAGCTGCATTGCGAACTGGCCGGGAGAAACAGCGCCGCCATTCACCACGACCGCATCGACCGTGCGCAGTCGCGACACCGGTTCGCGCAGCGGCCCGGCCGGTAGCAGCCAGCCGTTGCCGAAGCCGCGCATGCCGTCGATCACCGCGATCTCGACATCGCGCTGCAAGCGGTAATGCTGCAGGCCGTCGTCGCACAGCACTACGTCGCATTGCGGATGGGCTTGTAAGCCTGCTCGCGCGGTGGCGGCCCGGTCTTTTCCTATCCATACCGGACAGATACCGCGGCGCGCCATCAGCAGCGGCTCGTCGCCGACCTGGACCGGGTCGCTGTCCGGCATCACGGCGCGGGGCTGTACGGAATCGCCGCCATGGCCGCGGCTGACGATCAGCGGATGCTTGCCTTGTTCTATGAGTTGCTGCGCCAACGCCAGCGTCAGCGGCGTCTTGCCGGCACCGCCGACATTGATGTTGCCGACGACGACGACCGGTACTGGCAGCCGCTCGCTGTGCAGCAGGCCGGCGCGATATAGCGCGCGGCGCAATGCCGCCAGCAGGCGGAAGATCAGGCTGAGTGGAATCAGGATCAGGTGCAGCGGGGTGAGGCGATACCAGTGGCGTTCCAGGCCGGACATATGGGTGCTTCTAAAAATTCAGAGTTCGCCCAAATGCAAGGCGCGGGAAAAATTTCGCCGCGCCGTATATGGGTGATATGTAAGCAAGAAATTTTTTACGCAACGTGGCAGTTGGGATGAAGTCTGGATTTTGAGAGGCATCCATGCCGTTATTTGGCCTGGTTCTGGGTGGTGAAGGTGATGCGGCCGTAGCCGGCCATACGAGCCGCTTCCATTACGTTGACGACGGATTGATGCGGGGCCTTGGCATCGGCATTGATGACGATGGTCGGGTCGACCTGGTCGCCGGCAGCGCTCTTCATCGCGGCGGCCAGAGCCTCGATGCCGGTGAAGCCGGTGGCCTTGCCGTTGATGGCGTAATGCTCCGAGGCATCCACGGCGATGTTGACCGGCTGGTCCTGTGTCGTGCTCGTCTCGCCGCCGGCCTGAGGCAGGTTGATCTGCAGTTCGGAGAACTTGGCGTAGCTGGTCGTCACCATCAGGAAAATCAGGATGACCAGCAACACGTCAATCAGCGGGATCAGGTTGATCTCCGGCTCCTCGCGACTGTGTCCACGCTGGAAGTTCATCGCCTAGTCCTTGCGCTGGCCGTGTACGATCTCGACCAGCTTGATGGCCTGCTGTTCCATCTCGATGGTCAGGCTGTCTACCTGAGCACGGAATTGACGGTAGGCGATCATGCTCGGGATCGCGACGATCAGGCCGAAGGCGGTGTTGTACAGTGCGACCGAGATGCCGTGCGCCAGCATCGTCGGGCTGTTTCCGGTCGGCGCTTGCGAGCCGAAGATTTCGATCATGCCGACGACTGTGCCGAACAGGCCAAGCAGCGGGCTGATCGAGGCGATCGTGCCCAGCGTGGTCAGGAAACGGGACAGGTCGTGCGCGACCTTGCGCCCGGCTTCCTCGATGGATTCTTTCATCACTTCGGGAGTGCTCTTTGCGTTCTTGAGCCCCGCGGCGAAGATGGTTCCCAGCGGCGCGCTGTCGGTCAGCCGGATCAGCATGCCCTCGCTGACGCCGCGTTGTTTCAGTTCCTTGACGACTTCGTTCAGCAACGCGGGGGGGGCGACGCGACTGGCACGCAGGTAAAGCAGGCGTTCGACGATCAGGCCCACGGCGATCACGGATGCAATAATTAAAAACCAGATCGGCCAGCCAGCCGCTTCTACAAGTGCAAACACGCGAATTCTCCAGAATGTGCTTAAATCGACAGGGCGCAACTGTATCGTTTCGCAGGGGCTTGAGCAAGGATTCTCAGGATTCACTTAAGCAAAGTCTCACTAAGGTGTCATTCGAAAAGGATATTTTCGTTTACCCACAAAACCTGTGGATAACTTTGTGGATTAAATGACGGGTAGGGCATTAAGATGGCGTCGCATAAGGATTTTTGTTGCATTGCCTATTTTTTGCGTAGTCATTAAGTCTTTTGTAAACAGTGTGTTATCGTAAGTGGCGGGTTTTTGTGTAGCCGAAATATACGCAAAGCCCTGTATTTGCTTGGGTTGTGGATTATTTTGAGGTTGTCAATATGTCCGAGGGGCTATTTTTAGAAGAAAAGAGTCGCGTCCTGCGCGTCTCGGAACTTAACCTTGCAATCAAACGCTTGCTGGAAAGTGAGATTCCCCTGATATGGGTGCGAGGTGAAATCTCCAACCTGGTGAAGGCCGCTTCTGGCCATTTTTATTTCTCGCTGAAGGACGATCAGGCGCAGGTGCGCTGTGTGATGTTTCGTCATAAGACTCAATTGTTGAGTGGATCGCTCGCCAATGGACAGCAAGTCGAGGTGTTGGCGGTTGCTACGTTGTACGAACAGCGCGGCGACTTCCAGCTGGCGGTCGAGCAGCTGCGACCGGCCGGGCTGGGCGTGCTGTATGAGCGCTTCGCGCAACTCAAGCTGAAACTGGAGCGCGAAGGCCTGTTCGATGCGGCGCGCAAACGGCCGTTGCCGAAATTCCCGCGGCGCATCGGCATCGTCACCTCATTGCAGGCCGCCGCACTGCGCGATGTGTTGACCATATTAAAACAACGCCTGCCCGGCGTGCCGGTGGCGCTGTATCCGACCGCCGTGCAGGGTGCGGGCAGTGCAGAACAGATCGCAACCGCCATCCATACCGCCAGCCGGCGCGCCGAATGCGATGTGCTGATCGTCTGTCGCGGCGGCGGCAGCATCGAAGACCTGTGGGCGTTCAACGAAGAAGTCGTCGCGCGTGCGATTGCCGCCTGCGATATTCCCATCGTCAGCGGCGTCGGCCACGAGACCGACTTCACCATCGCCGACTTCGTCGCCGACGAACGCGCACCGACACCGACCGCCGCCGCCCAGCGCGTCGTGCCGGACCGGCGCGAGTTGCTGCGCAGCCTGCAAGGCCTCGCCCAACACCTGCGGCGCGCGCAGCGCAACCGGCTGCAGAATGCGATGCAGACGATGGACTATCTGCAACGCCGCCTGGTGCATCCCGCGCAGCAGCTGCAGCGCCAGTCGCAGCAACTGGAGCAGCTGCACCAGCGGTTGCAGCGCGCCGACGCCTATCGCCGGCGGCACTGGAACTGGCAATGGGTGTCGCTGGCGCAACGCCTGCAAGCTGCGAGTATCGATTTCGCGCGTCTGCAGGATCGGCAAACCAACCTCGCGCAGCGTTTGAACAATGCGATGCGCACCGTGCAGCAACGTCATGCCGTGCGATTGGAGAACGTCGCCCAGCATTTGATCTACCTCGATCCGAAACAGGTGCTGGCGCGGGGCTATAGCATGGTGCAGGATGCGCGGGGGCGGGTGGTGTCGGATGCCGCAAGACTGGCAGTCGGCGAGGAGTTGCGCGTCACGTTTGCCAACGGCTGGGCACGCACCGAGGTGAAGGATGCAGGCGTGAAATAGCCTGTCCAGAAAGATCGGTAAATAAGGCCGCATCATACGATGCCGCCATCGATGTGCTCCTGCGTAACGTAGCCACACAATACCAAGTTTCAGGTATTGAAAGTCCATCCCATCCGCCGCACGCTTGGTCTCTCATACAGGAGGCTAATCATGGCAAAAGTACTCGTTTTGTATTACAGCATGTACGGGCATATCGAGCGGATGGCTGAAGCCGAGGCGGAAGGCGCGCGTGCCGTCGACGGTGCGGAAGTGATCGTCAAGCGCGTGCCGGAAATTATCCCGGAAGAGCGGGCGCGCGCGATGGGCGTCAAGCTGGACCAGCCTGCGCCCATCGCCACCGTCGACGAACTGGGCGAGTATGACGCGATCATCTTTGGCACGCCGACCCGCTTCGGCAACATGGCCGCGCAGATGCGCAATTTTCTGGACCAGACCGGCAAGCTGTGGATGAACGGCGCATTGATCGGAAAGATCGCCAGCGTCTTCACCAGCACCGGCACGCAGCACGGCGGACAGGAGACCACGATCACCTCCTTCCACTCGACGCTGCTGCACCACGGCATGGTCATCGTCGGCGTGCCGTATTCCTGCAAGGGACTCACGGTCATGACCGAGGTCAGCGGCGGCTCGCCCTACGGCGCCTCGACGCTGGCGGGCGGTGACGGCAAGCGCACGCCCAGCGAGAACGAGCTGGAAGTTGCCCGCTTCCAGGGCAAGCATGTCGCCATGCTTGCCAAGCGTCTGGCACAGACATAAGCGGCGGCGCTCATGGACGGCAAGGACCACATCGCCTATTTCAGCATGGAGATCGGCTTGATCGATGCCATGCCGACCTATGCGGGCGGTCTGGGCATCCTCGCCGGGGACACCGTCCGTTCTGCCGCCGACCTCGGCATCCGGATGCTCGTGGTGACGCTGCTGCATCGCAAGGGTTATTTTCGCCAGAAGCTCGATGCCGCCGGCTGGCAGAGCGAACAGGACGAAGAGTGGCCGGTGGCCGAGCTGTTGCAGGAGCTGAAGCCGCGCTGCGCCATCGAGATCGAAGGGCGCGAGGTGCAGATACGAGCCTGGAAGTACGAGGTCGAGGGGCTGGGCGGAGCTGTCGTGCCGGTGCTGTTCCTGGACACGGATATTGAATCAAATGCCGTACAGGATCGCGCGATCACCGATCACCTCTACGGTGGGGGCGAACAATACCGGCTCTGCCAGGAGGCGGTGCTGGGCATCGGCGGCGTCAGGATGCTGCGCGCGTTGGGCTACGGCGACATCAAGCGCTATCACATGAACGAAGGGCATGCCGCGCTGCTGACGCTGGAGCTGGCCTACGAGCTTTCCAAACAGGCATGGGACATGGCCTACGAGCAGACGGAGCATGTCATCACACCGGAGCTCATGCATCTGGTCAGGCCCAAGTGCATCTTCACCACTCACACCCCGGTGCCCGCCGGACACGACAAGTATCCGCTGGCTCTGGTGCATCGCGTCGTCACCGGTTATCAGGATGCCTTCTGCGAGCGCGAACGGGAATTATGCCTGGACGGCATGCTGAACATGACCTACCTTGCGCTCGACAACAGCCACTACATCAATGGCGTGGCGAAACGCCACGGCAAGGTGACGCAGCTGCAGTTCTCCAAGTACGACATCCATTCCATCACCAACGGCGTGCATGCGGCAACCTGGGCGGCCCCCTCGTTCGCCAGACTGTTCGACCGGCGCATTCCCGGCTGGCGCGAAGACAATGCCAGCCTGCGTTATGCGCTGAACATTCCCAAACGGGACGTGTGGATGGCGCATCGCGAGGCGAAACAGACGCTCATCGCCAAGGTGAACGAGCTCACCAGCATCGGCCTGGAACCGGAAGTATTCACCATCGGCTTTGCGCGTCGCGCCGCCGAATACAAGCGTGCCGACCTGCTGTTCCAGGATATCGGGCGACTGTCCGGAATAGCCGGTGGAACAGGCGCGCTCCAGATCGTCTATGCGGGCAAGGCCCATCCTCAGGATACGCCCGGCAAACAGCTGATACATCGCATCCATGAGGCCGGAGAGGCGCTCAAGGGCAAGGTCAAACTGGTCTATGTCGAAGACTACGGCATCGATCTGGCGAAGCTGATCACCTCCGGCGTGGATCTCTGGCTTAACACCCCGCAACCGCCGCTCGAAGCTTCCGGCACCAGCGGCATGAAGGCGGCCGTCAATGGCGTGCCCTCGTTCAGCATACTGGACGGCTGGTGGGAAGAGGGCTGCATCGAGGGGGTGACCGGCTGGGCGATAGGCGGCAACGCCAGCACGGGCGGCACCTATGCCGAGGATGCACTGTCGCTCTACAACAAGCTGGAAATGATTATTCTGCCCATGTTCAGCAACGAACCGGACCACTATGCCGAAGTGATGCGCCATGCGATCGCGCTCAATGCCTCGTTTTTCAACACCGAACGTATGCTGACCCAATACATCACCAGGGCCTACTACAACTGACCGTTTGATCCGAAGGTTCAAGGTTCATTGGGAAGAACATTTAATGCCGGTGCGGGCAGGGAAATCCGGCAACCACGGCAAGCAGGGTACAGCAAGCCTGTATATATATTGGAGCGCGGTCATGTCCGAGCCGAACGAACAGCAAGCAAGGCTGAAACTCTTGTGCGACGCCTATGCCGCGCAATTGCCGGAGACGCTCAAACAGATCGATCAGGTGTGGGAGAAGCTGCCTCGGGATCGTTGGGATGAGGAAAACTTCTCGACATTGCACCGCAAGATACATTCCTTGTCCGGTTCAGGAAAGAACTTCGGGTTTTCCATGCTCGGCGATGTGGCGCGCTCCCTGGAATCTTGTCTCCAGCAGCATGCACGGGAGAAGACGGTATTGAACGAGGCTCAATGCCTCCATATCCAGGTATTGCTGAGCGAACTCCATCAGGTGTCCATGCACAGAGATGCTCCGGAGATGGTCGAAGAGATCGATGTCGCGCGGGTCGGCAAGAGGCCCGCCGGCTTTCGGCATGTCTTCGTCGTCGAAGACGATCCGGCGCTTGCCGAGTCGCTGAACGTTCAACTCAGTTACTTCGGTTATGAGGTGAGCGTATACCACACGTTGTCGGATTTTCGCCTTGCGATGCAGAGCAACCCGGACGTGGTCGTGATGACGGATATCACCTTTCCGGAGGACGACTGGGGCGGCATCAATGTCATAAAAGAGATACAGCAGGGGCGGGATGTTCCCGTCCCGGTCATCTTTGTAACGTCGCATAACGAATTCAAGGCAAGGCTGGAAGCGGTGCGCGTCGGCGGCATCCAGTATCTGAGCAAGCCGGTCAATATCGGCAATCTGATCGACAAGCTGGATGAGTTGACCTCGACCCTGCCGCCGGCGTCATACCGGGTCCTGATCGTGGACGATTCGGAATACATCACTTCCTATTACTCGACGATACTGGAGCAGGCCGGCATGGAGGTCAGGGCGATCAACGATCCGTTCCTTGTGATGGAGTCCCTGATCGAATTCGTTCCCGACCTGATATTGCTGGATCTCTACATGCCGGAATGCAACGGCATGGAGGTGGCCAGGGTGATACGGCAACTGGACGCTTTCGTCGGCATCCCTATCGTATTTCTTTCCGCCGAAGGGAATCTCGACAAACAGCTCATGGCCATGGGGCTGGGCGGGGATGATTTTTTGACCAAGCCGGTGGAGCCGCAACACCTGATCGCATCCGTCGGCAACCGCATCAAACGCTCTCTGGTCCTGCGCTCTCTGATGGTGCGCGACAGCCTGACCGGCTTGCTCAATCATACCGCCATCAAGGAGCAGCTTGCCCGCGAAGTGGCGCAGGCAAAACGGCAGGACAAACCCCTAGCATTTGCGATGATAGACATCGATCACTTCAAGGAGGTGAACGACACTCATGGACACCCGGTCGGAGATCGTGTGATCAAGAGCATTGCGCGTCTGCTCAAACAGCGGCTGCGCGAGATCGACATAATCGGCCGCTATGGCGGCGAAGAGTTTGCGGTGATCCTGAGCAATACCGATGGGGAAACGGCCGCGGAAGTGCTGGATGCGATCCGCGAGGATTTCTCGCAGCTGCGCCATCTGGCGGATGAAAATGAATTCTGCGTTTCCTTCAGTTGCGGGATCGCCGAAGTCGCAGATTTCGGCAACGCCATCACACTGTGCGATGCCGCAGACAAGGCGCTGTATAAAGCCAAAATTGCCGGGCGCAATCAGGTCGTGCGGGCGTCAGGCTTATCCATCTGAAATACGCATACCCCGCCTTTTCGTTGCCTGCCTGTCGGCAATCGGGTTAGTGCAGCAATTAAGCATTCACGTTACCCGATTGTTCCAATACGGGATTGTCAACTTATCCACAGAGTTTCCACATGATCATTCACGGCAATTGTGGAAAACATTCCGGGGAGGTACAAATTAAGGACTATAAGAACCGGATTTTTTGTTTGCTCTCTACACAAGCCCTACGTTGTTGTGCGGTTCGTTGTATCGCGTTAAAGTTCGGCAACGAACTACAAGAATAATCCCGGGAATCTCAAGCATGTTTCTGACCATCCTGCTGGCGTGTGCGGTCTTCACCATCCTGGCGTTCTTCCGTGCCTCCATTGTCAGCTGGATGCTGGCGATGATGGTGGTCGTGCCGGTGATCGCGATCCAGTCGCGTATCTCGGACACTGCCTTGCAGATCGTCTATGTGTTGCTGTTCCTGGCCATCATGACGTTCGGCATACCCGTGCTGCGCCGCAGCCTGGTCAGCGGCAACATCCTCAAAATATTCCGCAAGGTGCTGCCGCCGATTTCGTCGACCGAACAGGAGGCGATCGACGCCGGCACGGTGTGGTGGGACGGAGATCTGTTCAGCGGCGATCCCGACTGGGACAAGCTGCTGGCGTTCCCCAAGTGCAGCCTCAAGCCCGAGGAGCAGGCCTTTCTCGACAACGAAGTCGAGCAACTGTGCGCGATGCTGGACGACTGGGACATCACCCACAACCGCGCCGACCTGCCGCCCGAAGTGTGGCAGTTCATTAAGGACAAGGGTTTCTTCGGCATGATCGTGCCGAAGAGCTACGGCGGACTGGAGTTCTCGGCGCAGGCGCATTCCGCGGTCGTCGCCAAGGTGGCCTCGCGCAGCGGCACGGCTGCGGTGACGGTGATGGTACCGAATTCGCTGGGGCCGGCCGAATTGTTGCTGCATTACGGCACCGACGAGCAGAAGGAGAAATATCTGCGTCCTCTGGCAACGGGGCAGGAGGTGCCGTGCTTCGCGCTGACCGGCCCGTTCGCGGGTTCCGACGCCGGCGCGATCCCTGACTACGGCGTCGTATGTTACGGCGAATTCGGCGGGCAGAAAGATGTGCTGGGCATACGCCTGAACTGGGAGAAGCGCTACATCACGCTGGCGCCGGTCGCGACGCTGCTGGGGCTGGCGTTCAAGCTGTACGATCCGGAACGTTTGCTCGGCGGCGAGACCGAGCGCGGCATCACGCTGGCGCTGATCCCGGCGGACACGGCTGGCGTGCAGCTCGGGCGTCGCCACTTTCCGCTGAACTCCGCGTTCCTCAATGGCCCGACGCAAGGTAAGGATGTGTTCATCCCCATCGATTATGTGATCGGCGGCACCTCGCGCGTCGGTCAGGGCTGGCGCATGCTGATGGAATGCCTCGCGGCGGGGCGCTCGATCTCGCTGCCGGCCAGCAGCATCGGCGGCATGAAAATGGCCGCGCGCACCAGCGGTGCCTACGCCCGCGTGCGCAAACAATTCAAAGTGCCGATAGGCTGCTTCGAAGGCATAGAGGAACCGCTGGCGCGCATCGGCGCGCACACCTACATGGTCGATGCGGCGCGGCGCTTCACAGCACTCGCGGTGGACATGGGCGAGAAGCCGTCGGTGATTTCCGCGGTGATCAAATACCACGCCACCGAACGCGGCCGCATCGTCATCAACGATGCGATGGACCTGCACGGCGGCAAGGGCATCTGCCTCGGGCCGGACAACTATCTCGGCCGCGACTACCAGCAGACGCCGATAGGCATCACCGTCGAGGGCGCGAACATCCTGACGCGCAGCATGATCATCTTCGGCCAGGGGGCGATCCGCGCCCATCCCTATGTGCTGAGGGAAGTCGCCGCGGCGCACGAGCAGGACAGGGAGCGCGCGCTGCAGCAGTTCGACGAGGCGCTGTTCGGCCACATCAGTTTCGCGATGAGCAACGCCGCGCGCAGCCTGGTGTTCGGCATCACCGGCGGACTCGGCATCCACGCGCCGCCGGGCGCGGAAACGCGACGCTACTACCAGCAGCTGACGCGCTTCTCGGCCAACTTCGCACTCGCGGCGGACATGGCGATGGGCATGCTGGGCGGCTCGCTGAAGCGGCGCGAGAAACTGTCCGGCAGGCTGGGCGACGTGCTGAGCCTGATGTATCTGTGCTCGGCGACGCTGAAGCGCTTCGAGGACGACGGCCGTCCTGCCGAAGACTTGTCCTTGCTGCACTGGTCCATGCAAGACGCGCTGTACCGCATCCAGCAGGCGCTGGACGGCATCGTGCAGAACTTCCCGAACCGGATCATGCGCTGGCTGCTGGGCACGCTGGTGTTCCCGGTCGGGCTGCGCCTGTCGCCGCCTTCCGACCGGCTCGGCCACGAGATCGCGAAGCTGCTGATGCAGCCGGGTGCGGCGCGCGACCGGTTGACCGATGGCATGTTCATCGCGAAGGACGAGAACGATGCGGTCGGCGCGCTCGAAGCGGCGCTCGCGAGCACGCTGGAATGCGAACCGTTGCAGGCCGAACTGGAGAAGGCGCGCAAGGCAGGCAAGCTGAAGGCGCTGGAGGAATTGCCGCGCATCGCCGAGGCGCGCGACATCGGGCTGATCGACGCCGAGCAGGCCTTGCTGCTGGAGCGCGATTACGCGCTGCGCCGCAAGGTCATCATGGTGGACGATTTCGCGCCGGACGAGTTGCGGGCGAACGGCTGATGGCCGGACTGCGCGACAAGGTGGTGTTCATCACCGGCTCTTCGCGCGGCATCGGACGCGAGATCGCATTGCGCTGCGCGCGCGACGGCGCGAAGGTGGTCATCACCGGCAAGACCGCCGAGCCCCATCCCAAGCTGCCCGGCACGATACACAGCGTCGCCGCGGAGGTAGAGGCCGCGGGTGGGCAGGCGCTGGCGATACAACTCGACGTGCGCGACGAACAGGCGATCCAGTCCGTCGTGAAACAGACTGTCGAACGCTTCGGTGGCATCGATATTCTGGTCAACAACGCCGGTGCGATCGGACTGACCGGTACGCTGGAGACGACACCGAAGCGGCTGGACCGGATGTGGGACGTGAACATGCGTGCGACTTTCCTGATGTCGCAGGCCTGCATTCCGCATCTGAAGTTGTCGGGCAATCCGCATATCCTGAATCTGTCGCCGCCGCTGAACATGGATGCGAAGTGGTTCGCGCCGCATCTGGCCTATACGATCTCGAAATACGGCATGAGCCTTTGTGCGTTGGGCATGGCGCGCGAGTTTGCCGACGACGGAATCGGGGTGAACTGTCTGTGGCCGCGTACGACGATAGCGACTGCGGCGATAGAATTCAACTTTCCGGAATCGATGCTGAACGCGTCGCGCCAGCCGGCCATCGTCGCCGATGCGGCCTGGCAGATTCTGACGCGGAACAGCCGCGAGTGCAGCGGCAACTTCTTCATCGACGAGGAGGTGCTGAGGGTCGCGGGGATGGTCGATTTCGATCGCTATGCGGTCATGTCCGGCGCCGAGTTGCAGCGCGATCTGTTTTTGGACTGATAATAAAATTATAAAAATCAAGGAGGGGAGATGCAGGTACAACAACAAGAAGATGTGATCACGCCGCAGCAGGCTGTGACCTTGCACGGGCTATTTCTGGAGCGCGTACGCCGCACGCCGGACAAGGTCGCTTACCGCCATTTCATCCGCAACGAGTGGCGCGACTACAGCTGGCGCGAGATGCGCGACGAGGTGGGGCGCTGGCAGGCGGCGTTGGCCGGGCTCGGGTTGCAGCGCGGCGACCGGGTTGCGATCATGCTGCGTAACTGCCCGTACTGGATGATGTTCGACCAGGCCGCGATGTCGCTGGGGCTGGTCGTGGTGCCGTTGTACACCGTGGACCGTCCCGACAACATCGCCTATATCGTCAACAACGCCGAGGTGAAGGTGATGCTGTTCGAGAATGCCGAGCAGTGGCAGGCGCTGCGCACCGTGCGCGACCAGATGCGCAGCGTGCTGTGTTTCGTCAGCATCGACGAGATACGCAACAGCAATGACCACAGTCTGAAGAGCATGGACGAGTTCCTGCCTGAGGCCGCGCGGCTGCAGTCCGCGCTGTCCGCAGCATTGACCGACCTCGCCAGCATCGTCTATACCTCCGGCACCACAGGCCGTCCCAAGGGCGTGATGCTCAGCCATCTCAACATCCTCTCCAACGCGCATGCCTGCCTGGACACTTTTGCGGTGCGCGGCGACGACCTGTTCCTGTCGTTCCTGCCGTTGTCGCATACCTTCGAGCGCACTCTGGGCTATTACCTGGCGGTGATGACGGGGGCGAAGGTGGCATTTGCGCGTTCCATCCCGCAGTTGTCTGAAGACATGCAGCTTCTCCGTCCGACGCTGCTGATTTCGGTGCCGCGCATCTACGAGCGTATTTATGCGGCGATACGTACCAAGCTGGACGAAGGTTCGCCGCTCAAGCGCCGCCTGTTCCACCTCGCGGTCGAGACCGGCTGGGCGCGCTTCGAATATGCACAGGGACGCGGGCCGTGGAAGGCGTCGTTCCTGCTGTGGCCGTTGCTGCAGAAACTGGTCGCGCAGAAGATCCTCGACCGGCTGGGCGGCAGGCTGCGCACCGCGATTAGCGGCGGTGCTGCGCTGGCACCGGAGATTTCGCGCGTGTTCGTTGGCCTCGGGCTGCCGGTGGTGCAGGGCTATGGCCTGACAGAGACGAGCCCGGTGATTAGCGGCAATCATCTGGAAAATAATTTTCCGGACAGCGTCGGCCAGCCGATACGCGATGTGCAGGTGCGCCTCGGCGAGCAGGGCGAACTGCTGGTGAAGGGCCCGAACGTGATGATGGGTTACTGGAACCAGCCGGAGGTAACGCGCGAAATAATAGATGCCGACGGCTGGCTGAACACCGGCGACGTCGCGCATATCTCCGACACCGGCCACCTCTACATCACCGGGCGCACCAAGGACATCATCGTGATGTCGAACGGCGAGAAGATTCCGCCGACCGACATGGAGATCGCCATGCTGCACGACCCGCTGTTCGACCAGGTGATGGTGTTCGGCGAGGCGCATCCCTATCTGGTCGTGCTCGGCGTGGTCAACCCGGAAGGTTGGCAGCATTTCGCGCAGGAGGTCGGCATCCGTGCCGACATGCCCGAGGCGCTGAGCGACAGCCGCGTCGAGGCCAAGGTGCTGAGACGCATCGCGCGCAACCTGCGCGGCTTCCCCGGCTATGCCAAGGTTAACCGCGTGCTGCTGATGCGCGAATCCTGGAGCATAGAGAATGGGCTGATGACGCCGACGCTGAAGATCAAGCGTAGCGAGCTGGCGCAACGCTATGCAACGCAGATCCGCGAACTGTACGAGGGACACTAGTGATGAATCAGGAAAATATAACGGGGGAAATCAACACGGGAGACGCGGCAACCACGACGCTGCCGCAGCGCGAGCCGACGCTGCGCATGGTCGCTATGCCGTCCGATGCGAACTACGTCGGCGACATCTTCGGCGGCTGGCTGATGGGGCAGGTGGACATTGCCGGCAGCATCCCGGCGCTGCATCGCGCCAAGGGACGAGTCTCGACCGTCGCAGTGAACTCGTTCGTATTCAAACAGCCGGTGCTGGTCGGCGACCTGGTGAGCTTCTACGCGAAGATCGTCAAGGTCGGCCGCACCTCGATCACCGTGGATGTCGAGGTGTACTCGCAACGCGATCCGGAGTGGCCGACCTGCGTGAAGGTTACCGAGGCGATGTTGACCTATGTCGCAGTGGACGAGAACCGCAAGCCGCGCGTTGTGCCTCAGGAAGCATAAGCACGGCGTCGCAAAGGATTTCTATAAAAATAAGGGAGGAGCAAGCATGACACTCAAAAAATTTACGCTGAACTGTTCGATGGTCGCCATATTGGCGGCCGTTTCCAATATCGCTGCGGCTGCCGCGGGATACAGCCTGATCGAGCAGAGCGGCAGCGGCATGGGCAATGCATTTGCCGGAGGGGCGGCGAGCGCCGAAGACGCCAGCACCATTTATTACAACCCGGCGGGCATGTCGCGGCTGAAAGGAAAACAGGTGGCGGTGGCCTTGCATGCGATCCGTCCTTCCGCCAAGTTCACGCCGGGTGCGGCGGCGGCCGGCGCGTTGCTGCAGCCGGTCGGCAACAACGGCGGAGATCCGGGTGACTGGGGCTATGTGCCGAACGGATACTTTTCGATGGAGATCGATCCGGCGATGCAGTTCGGCGTCGGCGTGAACGTGCCGTTCGGTTTGCAGACAAGTTACGATCCGGCATGGATAGGCCGGTTTCAGGCGATCCAGTCGAAAATCCAGACTATCAACGTGAATCCTGCGCTTGCGTATCGCGTGAGCGACACTCTGACTGTCGGCGCGGGACTTAACTATCAGACCATCGACGGCACATTGACCAGCGCGGTGAACTATAGTGCCGCTGCATTCTCCGTCGGCGGGGCAGGGGCACTTGCGGCGATAGGCGGCGCGGGAGTGGAAGGCGTGAGCACCATCAAGGGCAAGGATGCTGCTTGGGGGTATAACTTCGGCATCCTGCTGGATGCGACGCCGCAGACCCGGGTCGGACTCGCCTATCGCTCCACCATCGATTACACCCTGACCGGCACCGTCACCTTCACCAACCGCCCGGCCTTGCTGGCCGCGGCGATCCCGGATGGTGCGGTGAGCCTGAACGTCAAGATGCCCGATACTTTTTCGGCCAGCGCATTTCATGAACTGAGCGACAAGTGGGACGTGATGGCGGATGCGACCTGGACCGGCTGGAGCGTGTTCAAGCAGCTCAAGATCGACAGGGCCAGCGGCCCGAACCTGATCACGGTGCAGGAAAACTGGAAAGACACCTGGCGTGTCTCGGTCGGAGCCAACCATCACTACAACGAACAATGGACGACCCGCATGGGCCTGGCGTACGACCAGACTCCGGTGTCAGACCAGTACCGCACCGCGCGTATCCCGGACCAGAATCGAATCTGGGTGTCGTTCGGCGGGCAGTACAAGCCGGGCAAGGACAGTGCGATCGATGTCGCTTATACCCACCTGTTCATCAATGATGCGCCGATCACCGACAACCAGGCCGCGACCGGCAAGGCGAATCTGTCTGGAACCTATAGTTCTATTGCGACAAATATACTGAGCGTGCAATACACTTACGGCTTCTAGCCGTTTTTCCTGGGGGAAGGCGCTGCCTTCCCCTTTTTGTTTGGAGGATCGCGATGCCGAATGATTTCCGGATACGCAAGGTGGCAGTGCTCGGTGCGGGCGTGATGGGTGCCCAGATTGCCGCGCACCTGGTCAACGCCAATGTCGAGACGCTGCTGTTCGATCTTCCCGCGAAAGAGGGCGACCCGAACGGCATCGTCGACAAGGCGCTGGACGGTTTGAAGAAGCTCGATCCCAGCCCGCTGGCGAGCCCCGCGCGCGTCGGCTTCATCGCGTCGGCGAACTACGAACAGCATCTGGAAAAATTGCGCGATTGCGATCTCGTTATCGAGGCCATCGCCGAACGCATGGACTGGAAGTCGGACCTGTACCGCAAGGTTGCGCCGTTCCTGAACGAGCATGCGATCTTTGCCAGCAATACCTCCGGCCTGTCGATCAACCAGCTGGCGCAGGCATTCCCGGAGCACCTGTGCCACCGTTTCTGCGGCATCCACTTCTTCAATCCGCCGCGCTACATGCATCTGGTCGAGCTGATTCCGAGCAAGAAGACCGAGGCAGGCTTGCTCGACCAACTGGAGACCTTCCTCGTCTCCACGCTGGGCAAGGGCGTGGTGCGCGCCAAGGATACGCCCAACTTCATCGCTAACCGCATCGGCGTGTTCTCCATGCTCGCGACCAAACACCACGCGGCAGCATTCAATCTCGGCTTCGATATGGTGGATGCGCTGACCGGGCGTTATCTCGGCCGCCCCAAGAGCGCGACCTTCCGCACACTGGACATCGTCGGCCTTGACGTGTTCGCGCATGTGGTCAACACGATGCGCGAGAACCTGACCGACGATCCATGGCACAAGCATTTCGAGCTGCCGAGCTGGTTCGCCTATCTGGTGGATCAAGGCGCGCTGGGGCAGAAGACCAAGCGCGGCATCTACCAGAAGATAGGCAAGGAAATCCGCGTCCTTGACCTGCACACGCACGAATACCGCGTGTCCGACGCCAAGGTGGACGACGGCGTGAAGGACATCCTGCGCGAGCGCGACTGGGCGAAGAAGCTCGCCGGACTGCACGCCAGCCCGCATCCGCAGGCGCAGTTCCTGTGGGCGGTGTTCCGCGATGTGTTCCATTACTGCGCGCGTTACCTGGAGGACATCGCCGACAACGCGCGCGACCTCGACTTCGCGGTGCGTTGGGGCTTCGGTTGGGACAACGGCCCGTTCGAAATCTGGCAGGCCGCCGGCTGGCGGCGGGTGGCCGGCTGGATATCCGCCGACATCGCCGCCGGCCGTGCAATGGCGAACGTGCCGTTGCCGGAATGGGCGCTGGACCCGGAACGTACTGGCGTGCATATCCCGCAGGGTTCCTATTCGCCTGTCACCCGTCTCAATCAGCCGCGTTCCGCGCTGCCCGTCTACCGCCGCCAACTCTTCCCCGACCAACTGCTGGGCGAAGAGCGACAGTACGGCGAGACCGTGTTCGAAACCGACGACGTGCGGATGTGGCACATGAATGACGGCATCGCGATTCTGAGCTTCAAGACCAAGATGCACACCGTCGGCAACGAAGTGCTGGACGGCATGCTGCGCGCGGTGGACGAGGCCGAGGCGAATTTCAGCGCGCTGGTTCTGTGGCAGACCGAGCCGCCGTTCTCCTACGGCGCAAACCTGCTGCAACTGATGCAGGGCGTGCAGGAACCGGTTCAGCACGCGACCATGTTCGGCAAATTCAAGCAGGCCGCGAACCGCGTCAAGTACACCGTCGCGGGCGGTGGCGGAGTCGGCGACGTATTCAACGCCGCCACCGGCAACGTGCCGCATGTCGAAGCCGTGGTCGCCAAATTCCAGCAAGTGTCGCAGCGCCTCAAATACGCGCAGGTGCCGACCATCGCTGCGGTGGATGGCCTGGCGCTCGGCGGCGGCTGCGAATTCTCCATCCACTGCTCGCGCATCGTCGCCACGCTGGAGAGCTACATCGGCCTGGTCGAAGTCGGCGTAGGCGTACTGCCCGCCGGCGGCGGCTGCAAGGAGATGGCGCAACGCGCCGCGCAGGAAGCGCAACGCTTCGCCAACGAAAACCGTATCGACGTGTTCCCCTTCCTCAGGCGCTACTTCCAGAACATCGCCACGGGCGAAGTCGCCAAGAGCGCCGAACTGGCCAGAGAAATGGGCTACCTCAGGCCGTCCGACCGCATCGTGATGCACCGCTTCGAACTGCTGCATGTCGCCAGGGAAGAGGCCAGAGCGCTGACCGCCACCGCGTACCGGCCGCCGCTGCACCAGCGCCGCATCGCCGTCGCCGGCCGCACCGGCATCGCCACCCTCAAGGCCGCGATGGTCAACATGCTCGAAGGCGGATTCATCTCCGAACACGACTACGAAATCGGCTGCCGCATCGCCGAAACGATGTGCGGCGGCGACGTGGATGTCGGCAGCCTAGTCGACGAACAATGGCTGCTCGATCTGGAGCGCAAGAATTTCATGGAACTGCTCGCGACCGAGAAGACGCAGGCGCGTATCGAGCATATGTTGAAGAACGGGAAGGCTCTGCGGAACTGATGTACTTTTACGTAGATGAGAGCGGGCATACTGGTGCAAATTTATTTGATGAGCATCAGTTTTCGTAGGTCGGGTTAGCGTAGCGTAACCCGACTTTTGCTTGTCGGGTTACGGCCTGCGGCCTAACCCGACCTACGGGAATATTGGCTTTATATGAGGTTGGGGTATGTGATGAGATACCGGCGCGCATTCGTTGAGGGCGGTTCGTTTTTCTTCACGGTGGTGGCGGAGAACCGGCGGCCGATATTCGCGTCGTCGGAGGCGGTGGAGGTGTTGCGGTCCGCGTTTCGTTCCGTGCGCGCCACCCGTCCGTTTGGGCTGGATGCGATGGTGGTCTTGCCGGATCACCTGCATTGTATCTGGACGCTGCCGCCGGGCGATGCGGATTTCGCCACTCGCTGGCGGCTGGTCAAGACGTGGTTCACCAAGCATTGCGATCCCACGCTGCGTTCCATGCCAAGCGCCAGCCAGACGAGGCGGCGGGAGCAGACGCTGTGGCAGCATCGTTACTGGGAGCACATGCTGCGGGACGAAAGGGATTTCGAGAGGCATGTGGAGTACGTTCATTACAATCCGGTGAAGCACGGATATGTGACCTCTCCGATGGCGTGGCCACATTCCAGTTTTCGGCGCTATGTCGAGGCCGGGATATATGAGGCGGGCTGGGGGCTGGGGCAGATGGATTTCGAGGGGACCGGGGATGAATGAGGCGGGTGTGTCGGGTTACGCTGCGCTAACCCGACCTACTTTGCTGCATATACCATGATGGCACTCAGTCTGGATTCTCAATTCCTGAAATAAGAATATAGACCTGTTTGTCTTAGAGCCAATGGGCACCGTGAAATGATTTGAAGGATAGCAGGTGTTCGTTCGTGATGTGAATCTTGCCGATTGCGACGAGCAGGCAATGGGAGCATCCGCTCCAGATTCTCGGATCAATAAACCAATTCCTGCCGCACCCGCTGTTCGATGCGATCTAGCAGCGGGCGCATTTTGGCGACGGCTTTGCTGATTTGTGCCGGGGCTGCGGCTTGTTTGCTGAGGTCGGACAGTTCTTGGCACAGGTCGGCGAAGCCTTGCGCGCCGACCATTTTTGCCGGGGCCTTGTGGTGATGTGCTAGCCGGCTCAAGGTTTCGTGGTCGTTATGTGCCAGCGCGGCTTCGATCTGCGCCATGTCGCCTCGTGCCAGTTCGACGAATTTGTTGGCGAATTCGCGCATCTTTGCGCGGTCGTCGCCGATCAATTCGGATAGTGTCGATAGGTCGATGATTTCGCCGTCGCTGGAGCGGTGAGCCTGGTCATCCTGCGGTATTGCTTCGATAGATAGCTGCACGGGACGGGCAGCGTCTGGCGTATGACGCGGGGGTAGCCAGTACGCCAGTCTGGCGTAGAGCGAAGCCGGGGTGAAGGGCTTGCCGATGAAATCGTTCATGCCGGCATCGAGGCAGCGGCGGCGGTTTTCTTTCGATGCGTGGGCCGTCACTGCGATCACAGGCAGGTCTGCCAGTGCGGGGTTGGCGCGGATCGCACGGGTGGCTGCCATGCCATCCATTTCCGGCATTTGCACATCCATCAGCACGCAGTCGAAAGTTTTTTGGCGCAACAGTTCGAGCGCTTCTTTGCCATTGCGGGCGCGTTGCACTACGGCACCGGCACTTTCCAGCAATCCGCCGATGATTGTCTGGCTGAGCACGTTGTCTTCCGCCACCAGAATGCGTGCGCCCTTGATATGGGTATAGTTTCCCGTCGTCGCGGCGGCCTCCTGTCCGCTGCGACGCGTGCGCGCCTTGTCCAGTCGCGCACAGAACCAGAAGGTGCTGCCGCTTCCCGGCGCGCTGTCCACACCGAATTCGCCCTCCTTCATTTTTTCGATCAGTTTTTTGCAGATGGCCAAGCCTAACCCTATCCCTTCGTGTTTGCGGGTCGAGGAGCTGTCGGCCTGCCAGAATGGGGAATACAGCAGGGGCTGTTTTTCCTTGTCGATACCGATGCCGCTATCCTGTACTTCGAAACGCAGTTTGAACGAAGCGTCGTTTTCTTCTTGTTGCAATATCCTGAGGACGATGTGTCCCTTCGGTGTGAACTTGACGGCATTGTCGAGATAATTGAGCAGTACTTGCTCCAGCCCTCTGGCATCGCCATGCAGTCTGCGGCGAGCGAGTCCGGGGGCGATGTCGATAGACAGTTCCACATCCTTGCCTACGGCCTTGCGGATTGCGAAATCTTCGATCTCGTTCAACAGCTTGTGCAGCGTGAAGTCCACCGGGTGGGGCTGTGGCGTTTCATATTCCATGCCGGAGTAATCGAGGATATTGTCGATGGTGTTCAGCAGGTGTTCGCCGGAAAACTGGATGTTTTCGAGCCGGCTGCGTTTGTGCGATTCGGTTTCATCCGCGAGCGCCAGATGGGTCATGCCGAGAATTGCATTCATCGGCGTGCGCAGTTCGTGGCCGATATTGGCGAGGAAATCGTTTTTCGCACGGCTTGCCATTTCGGTCTGTTGCATCGCCTCTTGCAGCAGATGTGCGCCATGCAAGGCACGTTTCCGGCTACGCAGCAGCAGCCAGGTACATAGCGCCAGTATCAGGCTGAAGACGGTGCCGATCACGGTGACGATCCCGACCTGAGTGGCGGTCAGTCTGGCATCGAAAGAGGGAGTCGAAGTGAACGATAGGGTCCATGATCTATCGGCAACCTCGATTTGCTGGATATGCCGGAATGCCGCGGTGGATTGTTCGGCATCGTGCACGGGGCCGCTATCGTATAACAGTGCATTGGCATTCGTGCCGATGCCATCGTAGATTTCGATGTCGAAATACCGGGTGTGGGAATCGAGCAGGCTGGATATCAGGCTGTTTATGCGGAATGCCGCCGCCACCCAGCCGACGATGTTGGCTTGGCGTGTAGCCGGCGTGTCGTGGGCCATGCCGTTGCGGTAGACCGGCAGGAACATCAGGATGCCGGGTTGGGACGAGTTGTCGTCCTGCACCAGCGTTAACTTGCCGGAGAGGCTGGCTTGCCCGGAATCGCGGGCCTGTTCGAGTGCGGCGCGGCGTTCGGGCGTAGCATAGTTGTCCATGCCGAAGACGCGCAGGTTGCGTCCCTGAAACGGCGCGATATGGATGACCGGAGCGTAGAGTTTGCGCTTTCCCGCCGGCTTGATGTTGTAATCGGGGAATCCCTGCCTGCGGATGCCGGCCAGATGTCGTTCCATCTGTTCGGCGGGTACGATAGGAGAGAAGCCGAGGCTCTGGATGTCGGGGTAATTTTGATCGAGACGCAAGGCTGTTGTATAAGCGGCGAAATCGTTGTGCTCGACCCGATCTGAGGCAGCATACAGTGCCTGCAGGCCACGCAGCACATTTTGGCTATTCGATAGGCGTCGTTCGATTTTCAGTTCGGCTTCGCGTATCCCGAAATTGAATTCTTCCTGCAGATCATGGATATGTTGTTGCTGTGCGTTTTGCCATAACAGAAAAGTCGCCAGCAGTCCGATGGCGAACACCAGCAAGGAGGCCGGCAGTTCCGGGTGCAACTGCGCTCTGAGGTGCGTTGCCGATGTCGGTTCCTGGCTCATGGCAGGGGAGGAATCATGCGGGTTGTTTGCGGGTCAATGAATGACGCACCAGTTCGGCGACATTTCTCAGGCCGAGCTTGTTGAGCATGTTGCTTTTATGGGTGCTGACGGTCTTGTCGCTGATGCATAGCTGTCGGGCGATGTCGCCGATGCTTTCGCCCTGCACCAGCAAGCGGTAAATCTGCTGTTCCCGTTCGGATAGGGTTTCCAGTGGATCGCCGGAACGTGTGCAGGCCGAGGCGAAAGCCAGTTGTTCGGCGACATTCGGGGGGAGGTATTTTCCGGTCGCCATGACCTTGCGTATCGCATCCAGCAGGGCCGAGGGCATGCAGTTTTTGCTGATGTAGCCGGAAGCGCCGGCTTTCATCGCGCGCATCACGGTTTGCGTCTCGTTGTGCATGCTGAGCACCAGGATAGCCAGAGCGGGATAGGCGCTGTGCAATCTGGCGATCAGGTCGGCATCACACAGGCCGGGCATGTTCAGGTCGAGCAACACCAGGTCGACCGGCGTGGTGCGTAATTTCTCCAACAGCGTTGCGCCGTCGCCAGCTTCGGCAACCACGCTGACATCCGGACAGAGTCCAAGATACTGGATCAGGCCTGCACGAACCAACTCATGGTCATCGACCACCATCAAACGAATCATCGATACTCCTTTACTGCATTTGTGGGTGTGTAGGCCCGAATTAGACCGGATTCGCACCTTGCTGGATATAGGCGGATTCCTAGGTTGCGATAAGGCTTTGCGGGGTTCGGCTAACGGGACGCGATGGATGCGGCACAGCGCAGACCGCTTTGTACCGCGCCTTCCAGCGTGGCAGGGTAATCGCCCGAAGTGTAATCGCCCGCCAGCCATAGCCGGGACAGCCCGGTTTGCTGTGCGGGACGCTGCAGGTTCGGCGCGCAGCAAAAAGTGGCGCGCTTCTCGGCGATGATCTTGAACCATAAAGGAGTGTCGGCGATGCCGAATTCCTCGCGCAGTTCGGCGACGACCTTCTGCGCGAGTGCTTCTTGGCTCATTCCTTGGTGGATGCCTTCAGCGCTGATGACGCTGGCGAGCAACCCGTGTTGTCCGGCAATGCGGCCCTTGTCGAACAGCCACTGGCTGGTTCGTCGATGCAGGCCGAGCATGGGGTGGGGCAGGGCGACGTGGGCGGGATATTGCAGGTACACGGTGTAGATGGGCTGGTGTTCCAGCGCTTCGATCTGCCGCACGGCGCTTTCGAGTTCGGGGATGGGACGTAACAGTCTGGCGGCGACTGTCGGCGAAGCGGCGCAGACGATATGGCTGAAACGTCGAGTCCCGGCGGCGGTGACGAGTTCGATGCCGTCGTCTGTTGGAACGATCGCTTCCACGCCGCATGAGGTCAGCACCTCGCCGCCGTGGCGTTCGACATAGGCCGCGGCGCGTTGCGGGAAGAGTTCGGTGAAGTCGAGGCGCGGCAGCAACATGTCGGAATCGGCGCGGGTGCGGTTCAGCGCATCGCGCAGCACGTTCAGCAATACCTGTGCGGAAGCCTTGCGGACAGGCGTGTTCAGCGCAGCGATGGTGAGCGGCTCCCACAGCTTGAGAGTAAGGTCGGCGTCTTGTCCGTGTTTGACGAGCAACTCGGCGACGGTCATGTCCTGCGGCAGGCGGAAGTTCATGTTGCGCAAGGCGAGCATGAAGCGCGCTGCCTTGATGCGCTCGCTCCAACTCAGACCATCGGCCTTCAGCAGGGCGGCCAGCAGATGGAGGGGGGCGGGCAGATACGGTGCTTGCAGCGAGAAATGGCCGTGCAGGTCGAGTTGCAGCGGCAGGCGCAGGAAGTCTTTCTCGATGTCGCCGCCGACCAGTTCGATCAGGCGCAAGGTCTCGCGGTAGCAGCCGAGCAGCAGATGCTGGCCGTTGTCCAGCATCACACGATTTCCCCGCAGGGGACGGTTGCCCTCTCCCCCCTTGGGGTAACCAGCGACTTGGCTGGTGTCGTTTGTCAGCCTAGTCGAATGGCTAGTAGTTCCACCAGAGCGTTGGAGAGAGGGTGTTTGGGTGCCGTTGTATTCCACGCCGCGCGCGCGGCCGCCGAGCTGCTTCGCGCTTTCGAACACCGTGACAGGGATGCCCCGGGTGGCAAGCTCGACGGCAGCAGCCATGCCGGCGTAGCCGCCACCGATGATGCAGGTCTTTAACCCCGCCCTTGTCGGAGGATGTGTCTGCTCTTCTCCGTATTTCATATTCGAACCGGCGACTGCCCAGTCTCCCTTGCCAAGGGCTGCGTCTGATCCTGCGTTGTGTGCGGCCTCGGTGAGTCTCGGCCTGTCAGGAGCGGCGTCCGCTCCCTCCCTGACAAGGGAGGGCTGGGGTGGGTTAGTTTTTGAACCATGCCTTCAACGCCAGCCACAGCTTGTATGTCGGCGTGAGCGAGACACGTTCCTTCAGTACATGGCAGCCGCTGCGTTCGACCTCGTCCAGCACAGCTTGATATATCTCCGCCATGATGAGCCCCGTGCGTTGAGTCTTGCGGTCGGAGGCGGGTAGGTGGTCGAATGCTTGTTTGTAGTAACGGCGGGCGCGTTCGATCTGGAACGCCATCAGTTTACGGAAGGCTTCGGTCTCGTTCGCGTTGAGGATGTCGGCCGCGGTCACGCCGAATTGCTGCATCTCGTCCATCGGCAGGTAGATGCGGTTGCGCCGCGCATCCTCGCCGACGTCGCGGATGATGTTGGTGAGCTGGAACGCGATGCCGAGGTCGTGCGCGTATTTCAGCGTCTGGCGGTCGGTGTAGCCGAATATTTCCGCCGACAGCAGGCCGACCACCGAGGCGACGCGGTAGCAATACAGTTGCAGTGACTTGAAGTCCGGATAGCGCGCCTGCTCGAGATCCATCTCCATGCCGTCGATGATCTCCAGCAGATGTTCCTGTGGCAGGTTGAACTGCTTGACGATGGGAACCAGCGCTTGGGCAACCGGGTGCTGCGGACGGTCAGAAGAGTAGATCGCGATTACCTCGTCGCGCCACCAGTTCAGTGTGGTGCGTGCGACATCGGCGTCCGAACATTCGTCCACCACGTCGTCCACCTCGCGGCAATAGGCATACAGCGCGGTCATCGCGCGGCGCTTGTCGGCAGGCAGGAATCGGAAGCTGCTGGTGAAGCTGGAGCCGCTCGCGGCGGCCTTGTCCTGGCAATACTGGTCTGGAGTCATGCTTTGGCCATTTGCTCGACGGAATAAAAAACCTTCCCCTCGACAGTGATTTTTTCTTTAAGGCGTTCGTTCCCCAGAGTATGCCAATGCAATACGTCCAGTTTGAACACCAGCGGCAAGGCGTCCAGCCGATCCCACAATTCGGCGAATCGCGCTGCGCTCATGGCGGGCGCAAAAACGGCTAGGTCGATGTCGGAGCCATCCTTGAAGGTGTCTTTGGCGCGCGAGCCGAAAATGAGCACTTGCTCAATTTCCGGGTAGGCGGCAAACGTACCGCGCAAGTCATTCAGCACGCGGGCAGATAGGCCGAATTCGAGTTCTAAAGCTGCCATTTACCGGCCTCCTGTGCCAGCTTGCGGAATAAGGGTAAAGCATCTTGCAGTACATAGCGGTACACTTCGTCCGCCAGCTTTTCATCGTAAGTGTGGCTGGTGAGGTTGCGTTTCCGCTGTGCTTCGGACCACGCGTTGCCATCGCTGATCAGCGCGGTTTGCAGTGCCTGCTGCCACACTTCGCGCGGCGTGTTGGCGATGATGCCTTCCGCCTCCAGCTTCAGGCGCAAGGTCTTCCACGCCAACTCCCAGCAAAATTCGAAACGCTGGATCACCGAATCGCGGATGAAGCTGGAGAAGGGCTGTGCGCAGGCCTCATCCAGCCGTTGCACGGCGGTCATCAAATCCTGTTTGCGCTCGTTAAAGCGTTCGACGTCCATCGCGTTCTCCTGATCGTATTAGCGCAAGAAACCCACCCAAATTATCAAAAGGGCGCGCTTTTTGCGAGCATGATAACCCAGTCGTATGGCTGCAATACCGGGCGCTTGTTGAACATGTCGTAGTCGGCGGCTTCCAGCTTGTCGAGGATGCGCAGGCCGCCCTGGATGATCATGCGCATCTCCAAGCCGATGCGGCCGGAGAGGATAGCGCCGAGCGGTTTTCCGTACAGCATCATCTCTCTTGCGCGGTCCGCCTCGAACTTCATCAGCGCGCGCCAGTTGTCGTCCGGCTGGCCCGCGGCGATCTGCGCCTCGCTGACGTTGTATTTCGCCAGGTCGTCCTGCGGCAGGTAGACGCGGGATATGGCCCAGTCCTTCGCGACGTCCTGCCAGAAGTTGATCAGCTGCAACGAGGTGCAGATCGCATCGGAATAGGCGAGGTTGACCGGCGTCGCCTCGCCGTACAGATGCAGCAGCAGGTTGCCCACCGGATTGGCCGAGCGGCGGCAATAGTCCTGCAGTTCGTCGAAGTTCGCGTAGCGCTTTTTCTCCACATCCTGCGAGAACGCATCGAGCAAGTCGTACAGCGGGCGCATCGGCAGCGAGTGTTTCTCGATCTCGGCCGCGAGATTCCGGAACAGCGGCGTCAGCGGAACGTCGTTCGTTTCGATGCGCTTCAGTTCGACGCGGAACTCGGCCAGCCGGAGCAGGCGCTCGTCGTTCGTCAGATCGCCCTCGTCGGCGATGTCGTCCGCGGCGCGCGCGAAATGGTAGATCGCCGCCACCGGCTTGCGCAGCCGCTTGGGCATCAGCACGGAGGCGACGGGGAAGTTTTCGTAATGCTCGACCGACGGCATCAGAGCAGATCGTTCCTGTGCAGCATGAACACGAACTGGTCGCCCGCGCTGACATCCAGCCAGGTGAACGGCAGGTCGGGGTAGGCGGCTTCCAGCACTTCGCGGTTGTGGCCGATTTCGACGATCAGGATGCCGTTGTCGGTGAGGTGGTCGGCGGCTTGCTCCAGGATCACGCGGGTCGCATCCAGCCCGTCGTCGCCGCTGCCCAGCGACAGTTCGGGTTCGTGCAGGTATTCCTGTGGCAGCAGCGCGACCGATTCGGCGTCGACATAGGGCGGGTTGCTGATGATGATGTCGTATTTGCGGCCGCCGAGCTTGGCGAACAGGTTCGATTCGATCAGCTCGATGCGGTCCTGCAGCACATAGTCGGTGACGTTGCGTTCGGCCACCGCCAGCGCGTCCGGCGACAGGTCGACCGCATCCACGAGCGCGTTGGGGAAGGCGTAGGCGGCGAGGATCGCGAGGCAGCCGCTGCCGGTGCACAGGTCGAGCACGCTGCTGATCTCCTCCGGTTCGGCGATCCATGGACTGAGTTGCTCGCGCAGCAGTTCGGCGATGAAGGAGCGCGGCACGATGACGCGTTCGTCGACGTAGAAGCTGAAGTCGCCGAGGAAGGCTTCGTGGGTCAGGTAGGCGGCGGGTACGCGTTGTTCGACGCGGCGCTGGATGATGTTCAGCACCTCGGAACGTTCGCTGTCGGTCAGGCGCGCATCGAGGAAGGGTTCCAGCCTGTCGATCGGCAGGTGCAGCGTGTGCAGGATCAGGTAGGCGGCCTCGTCGTAAGCGTTCTCGCTGCCGTGGCCGAAGAACAGCTTGGCCTGGTTGAAGCGGCTTACCGAGAAGCGCAGCCAGTCGCGCACCGTCTCCAGGTTATGTGCCGTGCCGGAAAAATAATCGCTCATTTGTATCTCCATCAGTCGCCTCCACCACCGCCATCGCCGCCACCGCAGCTCCCATCGCTATCGCAATGCGACGAACTGCCCGAATCGCTGGAACTGCCGCCATCGCCGCCGCGGTCATATGGCGATTTCTGCCGGTTCGATCGGGCGACAAATACCAGCCACAGCAGCAGCGTGACTAGCAGGATCAGTACAAGATATTTCATTCGGCCAGTAGCTTACGCAGTGTCAGGTAATAAATCTCGGAAAGTGCGTCGAGGTCGGCGACCGCGACGCATTCGTTGATCTTGTGTATGGTTGCATTCAGCGGGCCGACTTCGAGCACCTGCGGGCAGATGTCGGCAATGAAGCGGCCGTCGGAAGTGCCTCCGCTGGTGGACAGTTCGGTGTCCAGTCCCTGTACCTGTTTGATCGCTGCGGCGACCGCATCGACCAAGTCGCCGCGCGGCGTCAGGTAGGGTTTGCCGGACATCTCCCAGATCAGGTCATATTCCAGCTTATGTTTGTCGAGGATCGCATGAACCCTCTGCTTCAGGCTGTCGACGGTGCTGGCAGTGGAATGGCGGAAGTTGAACTGGATTTCGACCGTGCCCGGCACGACGTTGGTCGCACCTGTGCCGCCGTGGATGTTGGATATCTGCCAGGAGGTCGGCGGAAAGTATTCATTGCCTTCATCCCATACCGTCGCGGCCAGTTCGGCGATGGCGGGCGCGGCCATGTGGATGGGGTTCTTCACCAGATGCGGATAGGCGATGTGGCCTTGCACGCCCTTGACGGTCAATGTACCGGACAAGGAGCCGCGCCGGCCGTTCTTGATGGTGTCGCCGGTCTTGGCGACTGAGGTTGGCTCGCCGACGATGCAGTAGTCGATCGGCTCGCCGCGTTCGCGCAATGCTTCGACGACGCGCACCGTGCCGTCCACCGCGATGCCTTCCTCGTCCGAGGTCAGCAGCAGCGCGATGGAGCCGCGATGCTGCGGATGGGCGGCGACGAACTTCTCGATCGCGGTGACGAAGGCGGCGAGCGAGCCTTTCATGTCGGATGCGCCGCGCCCGTACAGCATGCCGTCGCGCACGGTCGGCGTGAACGGATCGCTGTCCCACTTGTTGACAGGACCGGACGGCACTACGTCGGTGTGGCCGGCGAAGCAGAGCAGCGGGCCGTCGTTACCGCGCCGCGCCCACAGGTTGTCCACTTCGCCGCAGCGCATTTTCTCCACATTGAATGTCAGCGGTGCGAGGCGCGCGCCAATGATGTCGATGCAGCCGTCGTCGTTCGGCGTCAGCGAACGGCGAGAGATCAGTTGTTTTGCCAGTTCAAATGTATCGCTCATTTTGTATTGTTCAGAGATTCAGATTCAGATTCTCGTAATCGGTTTCGTTGAATCCGGTCGTCAGCACGCGGCCCTCGTGCTCCAGCACCGGGCGCCTGATGACGTTTGGCTGCTCCAGCATTAGCGCCAGCGCCGAAACGTCATCCTTGATTGCGGTCTTTACTTCGTCGGGCAGTTTGCCCCAGGTCGGGCCGGTCTTTTTCAGCAGCTTTTGCCAGCCGACCTGCTTGAGCCAGCCGGAGATCATCGCTTCGCTCACGCCGTGTTTCTTGAAGTCGTGGAATTCGTAATCGATGTTGCGCGCTTCGAGTGCGGCGCGCGCCTTCTTCACAGTGCCGCAGTTCGGGATGCCGTACAGTTTCATCAAAGGAGATTGCCTTTCACGTTTGCTGCCTCCCCCGCTTGCGGGGGGAGAGCGAAGCGAGGAGTCGAGGAGAGGGCTGTCGAGCGCATATGCATCGGCGACGGAAGCATGCTATTTCTGGTCGTCCAGATTCAGCTTGATGCCGCCGAAGTCGGCGGCCGGTTGCGCATCCTGTTCGGGTTTGTATGCCGGGATTTGCATCGTGCTGGTGCGTTCCGAGAAATCGACCAGACTGGCCAAGTTGCTGGCCGAGTCGGCGTTGCGCATCGCTTCTTCCTTGGTGATTTCTCCTTTTTTGAGCAGCTTGTACAGCGCCTGCTCGAAGGTTTGTGATCCGGGCGAGACGCTCTTTTCGATGGCCTCGCGGATCTTGTCGATCTCGTCGTTCTTGATCAGGTCGGCGATCAATGCGGTGTTCAGCAGCACCTCGACAGCAGGCACCTGCTTGCCCTGCGTATTGCGCACCAAGCGCTGCGAAATCACCGCGCGCAGACACATCGACAGGTCGGACAACACACTTTGACGCGAATCATACGGGAAGAAATTCACGATGCGGTTTAGCGCGTGATAGCTGTTGTTTGCGTGCAGCGTGGTCAGGCAAAGGTGTCCGGTCTGGGCGAAGATCAGCGCATGCTTGAGCGTATCGCGGTCGCGCACCTCACCTATCATCAGCACGTCCGGCGCTTCGCGCATGCCGCTGGCCAGCGCGTTCTCGTAGTTTAGCGTGTCGGTGCCGATCTCGCGCTGGTTCACGATGGATTTGTTGTGCTTGAAGATATATTCGACGGGGTCCTCGATGGTCAGGATATGGCCGCTCTTGACGCTGTTGCGATGTTCCAGCATCGCGGCGAGCGTAGTGGACTTGCCGGAACCGGTCGCGCCGACCACCAGCACCAGACCGCGCTTCTCGAGGATCAGTTCCTTGAGTACGGACGGCAGCTTCAGCGCCTCGACGTTCTCGATCTTGCCCCTGACGTGGCGCACGACGATCGCAATGTCGTTGCGCTGGCGGAAGATGTTGACGCGGAAGTTGCCAGTACCGTCGAGACGGAAGGAGAAGTTCATCTCCATCTTCGCCTCGAATTCGGCGATCTGTTTCGGCGTCATCATCTCGTAAGCGATGCGCTTGACCATCTCCGCATCGAGCAGCTGCGAATTCACCGGCATCGCGATGCCGTCGATCTTGATGTTGACCGGCGCGCCGACCGAGAAGAACAGGTCGGAGGCCTTCTTCTCGGTAGCCAGCTGCAAAAGCGGAGTAATGATCATCGTGTTCTCCGGGAAATCGATGGAATGTAGGGGCGAAATTCATTGCGCCCTAGAGTTCGCTCGCAATGAATAGGGCGTGATGGCTTTGCATTAGCCATTCCACTAACCCATTGGCTAAGTGGCTGGTTAAATCACGCCCCTACAGGGTTAAATGCCGCGCAACAACTCGTTGATGCCGACCTTGCTCAGGGTCTTGGCATCGACTTTCTTGACGATCACCGCGCAGTACAGGCTGTATTTGCCGTCGGCGGACGGCAGGCTGCCGCTGACGACGACGGAGCCGGCAGGCACGCGGCCGTAATGCACTTCGCCGGTCTCGCGGTCGTAGATCTTGGTGCTCTGGCCGATGAACACGCCCATCGAGATCACCACGTTGTCTTCGACGATCACGCCTTCGACCACTTCCGAGCGGGCGCCGATGAAGCAGTTGTCGCCGATGATGGTCGGGTTGGCCTGCACAGGCTCCAGCACGCCGCCGATGCCGACGCCCCCGGACAGGTGCACGTTCTTGCCGATCTGCGCGCAGGAACCGACCGTCGCCCAGGTGTCCACCATCGTGCCTTCGTCGACATACGCGCCGATGTTCACGTAGGAGGGCATCAGCACTACGTTTTTCGCGATATACGCGCCCTTGCGCGCCGCGGCCGGCGGCACCACGCGGAAGCCGCCTTCGCGGAAGTCGCGGCTGTTGTAGTCGGCGAACTTGGACGGCACCTTGTCGTAGTAGTTGGTGAAGCCGCCCTTGATGAAGGCGTTGTCTTCCAGACGGAACGACAGCAGCACGGCCTTCTTCAGCCACTGGTGCGTGACCCACTGGCCGTCGATCTTCTCGGCGACGCGCAGCTTGCCTTGGTCGAGCTGGGTAATGACGTTGTCGACCGCTTCCTTGAGCTGGGATTCGGCGTTGCGCGGCGTGATCTCGGCGCGGCGTTCAAATGCTTGTTCGATGATTTGCTGCAATTGATCCATGATGATTTCCAGTTTGAGTTTGAGTTAAAGCGATGAAACGAAACGGGCGATGCGCTGTGCGGCTTCCACGGTCTCTTCGGTGTTTGCGACCAGCGCGAGGCGCACGAAATTCGCGCCGGGGTTGACGCCGCGCGCCTCGCGCGCCAGATAACTGCCCGGCAGAACGGTCACATTATAGTCGCGATACAGCGCCTGCGCGAAGGCGGTGTCGCTGATCGGCGTGCGCACCCAGAGGTAGAAACCGGCATCGGGCAGGGCCACCGGCAGTACAGGTTTGAGTATTCCGACGACTTGTTCGAATTTCTCCGCATACAGGCGGCGGTTCTCGGCAACATGCGCCTCGTCGTTCCATGCGGCGATGCTGGCGGCCTGGATTGCCGGGTTCATCGCGCAGCCGTGGTAGGTGCGGTACAGCGTGAACTTGCCGATGATGGCGGCGTCGCCGGCGACGAAACCGGAGCGCATGCCCGGCACATTGGAGCGCTTCGACAGGCTGGAGAACACCACGAGGTTCTTATAGTCGTTGCGGCCCAGTTGGCGCGCGGCTTGCAGCGCACCCAGCGGCTTGTCTTCACCGAAGTAGATCTCCGAATAGCACTCGTCCGAGGCGATCACGAAGCCGTAGCGGTCGCTCATCTCGAACAGCGTGTTCCATTCCTGCTGCGACATCACATGCCCGTTCGGGTTGCCCGGCGAGCACACGTAGATCAACTGCGTGCGTTGCCATATTTCTTCCGGCAGCTGTGCGTAGTCCATCGCAAAACCGTCTTCCGGCAGCGTGTTCAGGAAATGCGGCACAGCACCCGCCAGCAGCGCAGCACCCTCGTAGATCTGGTAGAACGGATTGGGGCTGACGACTACCGGATCGGGTTTGCTGCGGTCGACCACCGCCTGCGCGAACGCGAACAGCGCCTCGCGGCTGCCGTTCACCGGCAGGACCTGAGTCTTCGCATCGGGTGCGGGGATGCCGTAGCGCGTACCGAGCCAGTTTGCAACCGCACCGCGCAGCGCGTCGCTGCCTGCGGTTGTGGGATAATTCGCCAGCCCGTCCAGCCCCGTGGTCAGCGCGTCCTTGATGAACTGCGGTGTGGCGTGTTTGGGCTCGCCTATGGACAGGCTGATGGGTCGGTAATCTGGATTCGGTTTCACCTCGCCGAACAGCGCAGCGAGTTTCTGGAACGGGTAGGGTTGAAGTTTTTGCAGGTCGGGATTCATTTTTATGTCATTCCACCCCGGTGGAATGGCGGAATTTGCCAGGCGGCGATTATAAGGGGCGGGGCAGTGCCATCAAAACAAAATGTGATGCCGGTCGCCGGCCTGCTGAGCGGCGCGCTGGTATGGGGCATGATCTGGTATCCGTTCCGGGAGCTGGATGCCGCGGGCGTGGACGGCGCGTTGTCCACGCTGCTGACTTATCTGCTGGCGCTGCTGAGCGGCGCGTTCCTGCTGCCGCGGGTGTGGCGCGAATTGCCCAATGTCGGCTGGTGGGGCGTGTTGCTGGTGCTGAGCGCGGGCTGGACCAACTTCGGCTATGTGCTGGCGATATTGGACGGTGAGGTGATGCGCGTGCTGCTGCTGTTCTATCTCGCGCCGGTGTGGACCATATTGTTCTCGTACTGGCTGCTGGGCGAACGCCTGAATCGCTACGGCTACGCGATCATCTTGCTGTCTTTCTCCGGCGCGATGGTGATGTTGTGGGAGCCGCACCTGGGCATGCCGTTGCCTGACAATTCCGCCGAATGGATAGGTCTGTCGTCAGGCATGGCATTCGCGCTGTCCAACGTCGTGGCGCGCCGCGCATCGCACCTGAGCGTGGAGGCCAAATCTTTCGCTGTCTGGGGCGGCACCTCGTTGTTGGGCGGACTGTTCCTGCTATACCAGGGAGGACTCGCGGCAAGAGTAGTCGCGATCGACGGCTATTCCTGGATGATCCTGGTACTGCTGGGCATCGTGCTGTGTTCCAGCGCCTTCGCCGTCCAGTACGGCATCGCGCGGGTGCCGGCCAATCGTGCGATCGTCCTGTTCCTGTCCGAACTGGTGGTCGCCGCGATCGTCTCCTACTTCCTCGCCGGCGAGGCGATGCAGTCGCGCGAGTGGATGGGAGCGGCGCTGATCGTCTCGGCCAGCCTGTTGTCCGGCAGGCTCTATCCGGCGTCGGAGAAGAGCTGAGGGGAATATCTGTGTGATAGGCTCAGGGCATGCTCGATGCCGGCAGGCCGAGGTAATAGCCTTGTGCGTAGTCCACGCCCATTGCCTGGATCGCTTCCATGATTTCTTTCGATTCGATGTATTCGGCGACCATCAGGATACCCAGGTCCTGACATAAACGGCTCAGATTGCCGACCAGCGCAAGATCGACCTTGGAGTTCAGGATGTTGCGGACGAAGTCGCCGTCGAGTTTGACGAAATCGAAGTGCAGTTCGCGCAGATAGTGGAAGGAGTTGTAGCCGCTGCCGAAGTCGTCCAGCGCGAACGAGAATCCCTTCTTGCGCAGATCGGTGAGGAACTTGCGCATGTGCGTCATGTCGCCGACCGCGTCGCGCTCCAGCAGTTCGAACACGATGTTCTTCGGCGGGATGCCGACTTCCAGACACATCTGTTCCGCGTAACCTAGGATGCCGCGCCCCTGTATTTCCTGCGCCGACAGGTTGATGAACAGCTTGATGTCGGGATCGCCGCGCTCGATTTTTTCCTTCATCGCCTGCAAGGCCTTGCTGATGATGATGCGATCCAGTTCGCGGCCCAAGCCATATTTTTCGATGGTCTCGATGAACATCCCGGCTGAGACGGTTCTGCCATCCGGCTCGCACAGGCGCGCCAGCGTCTCGTAGGCGAACACCTTGCCGGTCCTGCAGTCGATGATGGGCTGGAAGAACGGCACGATGCGATCTTCGCGCAATGAGTTGCGCAAGGATTCGGCGTGGTCGCGGATGACGCGGTTTTCCTGGATCTGCGTTTCGATTTTATCGACGGAGCAGACCGTGTCCTTGCCCAGCTTCTTCGCGCGGTACAGTCCGATATCGACGCCGGTCATCAGGTCGGAAATGTTCTGGGCATCCTCTGGATAGGAGACCAGACCGATCGAGGTGGTGATATGGAAGGTCTTGCCGTTAGGGGCGGAGAACGTCGCTTCGCGCAATTGCGCGCGCAGCTTCTCGGCGACGACCATGCCGCCGGCCTTGTTGGTCTCGGTCAGGATGATCGCGAACTCGTCGCCGCCGATGCGCGTGGCCAGGTCGCCCTTGCGCACTACCTCGCGCAGCGAGTCGGCGACGCCGATCAATGCCGCATCGCCGCAGGGATGGCCGTAGGTGTCGTTGATGTCCTTGAAGTCGTCGAGATCGAGCATCAGGATGGAGAATTCGTGGTTATGTCGTTCCGAACGTCCCATCTCGTAGTCGAGCATTTCGTTGAAGTAGCGCCGGTTGTACAAGCCGGTCAGCGGATCGTGGGTCGAATAATATTCCAGCTCGGACAACGTGCGGTTCAGCGCCTTGCTGGAGCCGACCACCATCACCATCACCGCGAGGATGGAGCGGATCACGCTGGCTTCCTGCGAGCTCAGTTTGTGCAGTGATCCGTAGGCCACGCCGAGCAGGCCGGCAAGGTTGAGCATCTCCAGCTCCGGCACCGGAACGGTAATCATCTTCACGTCGTCGATGGAGTCGTATTTGCCTTCCGCGGGGATCTGGAATTCCTCGATGTCCAGCGGCGCGTCGGGCGGCAACTTGAGTTTGGCCAGCATGTCCTGCGCCAGCTGCTCGCGCACCTGGGCCTTGACCTTTTCGCTGTAGTCGCCGAGGAAATACACGAACAACGACAAGCCGTGCTCTTCGGCAAAGGCGATGAAGAAGAAGTTGAACGGGAAGATTGCATGGAAACCGTGCAGGATTTCCTGCACGAACAGTTTCCATTGCGCGACCTTCTCATGCGACAGAATGATGCTTTCGAGTACATGGCTCTGCCGTTCGAACAAATCCTTTTCGATCAGGGTGTGCGACAGGTCGTCGACCATGCCGCGGAAGTCGAGCATGATCTGCTTCAGGTTGCGCTCGCTCTGCTGCCACTGGCGATTGCGCTCCTTCAGCAGCAGTTCCATCGTCAGATTCAGGCGTGAGGAGCGGGTGACGCTGTTGCGCAGCAATTCGATCAAGCTGGATTTTTCATCGGCGGAAAGGCTGGTTTGTTGCAGTTTGCGGATGCCATCCTCGAGATTCTCTCCGATCTCGGTATTGATGCTGCGCACCAGATCGCCGATGTTTTTGGCGAACAGACGCGAGCGCGTCTGACTTTCCAGCAGGGCGGCGAAGCGCACCAGCCCCTGATAGCGGAAATCTTCCAGCCCGGCGGGGAGAACTGCGGTTGGCAGCGTCATGCTTCAGGCGCCTTGCTCGAAGTGTCCGCTGCTGACCATCAGGTCTACGCCGCAACGCAGCTCCCTGAACCATGCAAGGAAGTCGCGCACCGCCTGGCCTCGATACACCGGGCCGTGTTGCGGGGCGATCATCTGGATGTCCAGTTCGGAGACGGCCTCGACCCACATTCGCGCCGCTTTGTTGGAGCACATGTAGCGGCGGTGGAACTCCTCGATGTACGGCAGGTGTGCGGCGAAGTCGTCGACATAGGCGAAATCCTTGTCCATAGGCAGCATCGCCGCGCCGATGTCGCCGGTGAACAGGATTTTCGAGACCGGGTCGTAGACGTTGATCTGTCCCTCGGAATGCAGAAAGTGCGCGGGCAGCAGTTGCAAGTCGAAACCGGGGCAGACCGGGTAGGGCATGCCTTCGTCAGGCACGCCGATGAAGCGATGCATCTCGCTGATGCCGTAGTGCGGCAGGAAGCGCGTCCAGATGCGCGAGACATAAACTTCCGCGTCGGTGATCTCCAGCCAGGTCGAGATGCCGCCGACGATGTCCGGATCCTGATGCGACAGGACGATGCCTTTCAGCTTGTCCGGGGCGATGTAGCGCAGCATTTCGGCCAGCACGCGCGGCATCACGCCGAAGCCGCCCGGATCGAGCAACACGCCGCAATCGCCGTGGCTCACCAGATACTGGTTGGACCTGACGCCATCCTCCTCGCCAGGTTCGCTCTCGTTCAATAGTACGAACTTGTGATTTTCATCGCTGTACAAGACGATATTACGCATGCCGCCCCCTGAAAACTCTTAGGATTTTTTATGGACGCGATACTAGCATGGCTATTGTGCGATGGGGCAAGCGGATGATGTTTGTGGTTGTGCTCAACCGGAAGGGGCTGAGGACTGGCGGTTAACGATGCCGTTGACAAACCATGTCATGGCAATCATCATTCTCCGCCATGAAAAATTCCTACAGAAATATGCGACGTACCACCAATGCCCGACATGAATTGGGCATGCCGTGCTGCGTTTGCGATATTTCAATCGAAAGTCTGATGAATCTGCCAGACTGAACATAGAAAGTTTTCCCAAAAAGGCCACGGCTAATCCCCGTGGCCTTTTTGTTTTTTTGCTTCACGTTTGCTTTACGAAAGAGATCCGATGAAGACTGAACTTGCGTACACCAAAGATTGTTTGATGGAGACTACTACGCGTCCGGACATTGCGTTCGTGTGCGGTGAAGGATCGTATTTGCTCGATCAAAATAATCGCCGTTATCTTGACTGGGTGCAGGGGTGGGCGGTGAATTGCCTGGGCCATTCGCCCGGTGTGGTCGTGCAAGCACTGTGTGCCCAAGCCTCGAAATTGATTAACGTTGGGCCGGCCTTTTACAACGAGCCTGCGATTGAACTCGCCAGCCTTTTGACTTCGAACAGCTGCTTTGATCGGGTTTTTTTCGGCAGCTCTGGCGCAGAAGCCAATGAGGGGGCCATCAAGCTGGCAAGAAAATGGGGGCGGAAATACAAGAGCGGTGCCTTCGAGATCATCACGTTCACGAACAGTTTTCACGGGCGCACCCTGGCGACCATGTCGGCGAGCGGGAAGGCCGGATGGGATACGATTTTTGCTCCGCAGGTCAGCGGTTTCCCCAAAGCAACGCTGAACGACATCGAATCGGTCAGAGCGCTCATTAACAATCAAACTGTGGCAATCATGCTGGAGCCGATACAGGGGGAGGCGGGTGTCATACCCGCCAACCCGGAATTCCTTAATGCATTGAGGCAGATTTGCGACGACCACGAGTTGTTGCTGATCGTCGATGAAGTGCAAACGGGCTGCGGTCGTACAGGTACGCTCTTCGCCTATGAACAACATGGCATCGAGCCGGACATCATGACGCTGGGCAAGGGGCTGGGTGGAGGCGTGCCAATTTCGGCATTGCTGTCCAAACAGTCATGCTCCTGCTTCGAGTACGGCGATCAGGGCGGAACATTTTCCGGCAACCCGCTGGCTACTTCTGCGGGCGTGGCGGTGATACGGACTCTGTTATCCGATGGATTTTTAGAAGGGAGCCGTCATGTCGGTGCGCAATTGGCGGCAGGATTGGTGGCGATATCGAAAGAGTTCAATCTGGGCGAGGTGCGCGGGAAAGGTGCGTTGCTTGCATTGGAACTCGGCAGTAATGCCGGGCCGGAAATAGTTGCTGCTGCCAGAGAGCGGGGATTGCTGTTGAATGCGCCTCGGCTACACTGCTTGCGTTTCATGCCCGCGCTGAACAGTTCGCTGGCAGAGGTGGATGAGGGACTGATCTTGCTGCGGCAGATATTGAAGGAGCTGCAATGACAACTTCTGATTCTGCGCAACTGAACATGGAATCTTACTTGGCGGATAGCGAGCATATCGACTGGCGGCATCCGCTGGTTATGGCGAAAGCCTCCGAACTCGCAGCTGGTGCATCGGGCGATGAAGAGATTGCCAAGCGCTGTTTCGAGTTTGTCCGCGACTCCATCAAGCACAGTTGGGACTATCGGATGAACCCGGTTGCCAGTAGAGCTTCGGAGGTTTTGCTGCACGGCACAGGTTATTGCTATGCGAAAAGCCATTTGCTGGCCGCACTGTTAAGAGCAAATGGCATTCCAGCCGGTCTGTGTTATCAGCGATTGTCAGTCGGCGTGGAGGGGCCGCCATTTTGTTTGCACGGACTGAACGCGGTGCACCTCGCGCAATATGGCTGGTACAGGATCGATGCGCGAGGCAATAAGCCGGGTGTGGCCGCCGAGTTCATCCCTCCGGTTGAAAAACTGGCTTTTCCGGTTGCGTCCGTGCTGGAAAAGGATTTTCCGGGAATATGGGCTAATCCGCTGCCTCCGGTGATTTCGGCATTGACTCAAAACGCGACAGGGGAGCAGGTATATGAGAATCTCCCTGATGTTGATGAGACGGAAATGATCGCCGCTGTCAGTTGGGACAACAGAGGCATGTGTAAAGGAGAAGAAGACTATGTACATCCCCCGGCAATTTGAAGAACCAAACATTGGGGTCATGCACGAGCTGATTCGCGCCCAGCCTTTGGCGACACTCGTCACGCTTAATGCCAATGGCTTAGAGGCAAACCACATCCCGTTGGCGTTATCGACTGAGCCTGCGCCATATGGCGTGTTGAGCGGGCACATTGCTAGGTCAAACCCGCTCTGGCAGGAACATCCTGCGGATACCGATGTGCTGGTGATTTTTCATGGAGCAGAAAATTACATCACGCCATCTTGGTATGCCTCCAAGGCCGAATCTGGAAAGGTCGTGCCGACCTGGAATTATGTAAGCGTGCAAGCCAAAGGCAAGTTGCGTGTCATTCACGACGCCAACTGGATACGCGCACAACTGGAATCACTCACGGCACACAACGAATCTGGATTCGATCACCCGTGGGCGGTTTCAGATGCGCCGCAAGAATTTACGAGTAACTTGCTGCAGGCCATTATCGGGATCGAGATCGTCATCACCGATCTCAAGGGAAAGTGGAAGGTGAGCCAGAATCGTTCGGCCCAGGATAGGTCATCGGTCGCAAATGGGCTGATTAACCAAGGCCATTACGAAATGGCGGGGCTCGTAAAATCGTCAGGAGAATCGCTCTGACGACTGATGCAAAGTGCAAATGATGCTTTTGTGGCGTGAATCTTTGAATGTGGTGTCCTCGAGTGGAATCGAACCACTAATTGACCCTTAGGAGGGGCCGGTTATATCCATTTAACTACGAGGACTTTTTGACACAGGCGCGCATTCTAGCGGAAATGCACCGCAATCAGAACCCGTGTTGGCTGGTATCATGCGCGCCATTCGAAAATTATCGCAAAGAGGAAATCTCATGCAGGCTCGCATCAACATTTTTTTGGCGTGGTTCTTCATCCCGCAGACACTGGCGATGGGCTGGGTGGCGGCAGTCGGGCGCATGCTGCTGGAGGCGCTGGGCGTGTCCACGTTTGAGGGCGACATTCCGGGCCGCATCGTCGGCGCGCTGCTGTTGCTGATGGTGGTGTATCTGGTGCTGCACTTCCGCGGTTCGCTGCCGCCGGAGGGCAAGCCGGAAGGCAACGGTTATCGTTTCGGCCATCGCGCTGTGTTGCTGGGCAACGTGCTGGCGGCGTCGCTGTTCGTGTTCCAGTTTTTCGCGCCTTCGATCAGCGATTACAACACCCATCTGGTGCTGAACCAGTTCACCACTGCGTTCGGCTACTGGGTGATGGCTTGCTGGGCGGTGGGTTTCTCGTTCCTCTATCAATCCTCGATGCCGCAGGAAGCCAAGTAAATGCCGCTCGTCACGCTGGATAAAGCCTCTCTCGCCTTCGGACATGTCGCGCTGCTGGATCACGCCGATTTCCAGCTCGACGAGGGCGAGCGCGTCGGCCTGATCGGACGCAACGGCGGCGGCAAGTCGAGCATGATGCGCGTGCTGGCCGGGCAGGGGAATCTCGACGACGGCTTGGTGTGGCGCGCGCCGACCGCGCGCATCTGTTTCGTCAGCCAGGAGCCGGTGCTGGATGCCGACGACTCGGTGTTCGACGCGGTGGCCAAGGGACTGGGCAAGCTGCAGCAGCTGCTGCACGACTACCACCTCGTATCCCACCAACTCTCCGAGCCGGATGCAGACTACGACAAGCTGCTGGAAGAAATGCAGCATTTGCAGACCCAGCTCGAAGCGCAGGACGGCTGGTCGGTGCAGACGCGCATCGAAACCGCCATCGCCAAGCTCGACCTGAATCCGGACGATCGCGTAGGCAGCCTGTCCGGCGGGCAGCGCAAGCGCGTGGCGCTGGCGCAGGCGCTGGTGGCGGCACCCGATGTACTGATCCTCGACGAGCCGACCAACCATCTGGACTTCGCGTCCATCGAATGGCTCGAAAGCCTGCTCAACGAGTTCCGCGGCGCGGTGCTGTTCGTCACCCACGACCGGCGCTTCCTCGACAACGTCACCACCCGCATCGTCGAACTGGACCGCGGCAAGCTGGCGAGTTTTCCGGGCAACTTCTCCGCCTATCAGGCGATCAAGGAACGCATGCTGGCGGACGAGGCGGTGGTGAATGCCAAGTTCGACAAGGTGCTGGCACAGGAAGAGGTGTGGATACGTCAGGGCGTCAAGGCTCGCCGCACCC
Organism: Gallionella sp.; assembly: GCA_023229845.1. Taxonomy (GTDB): domain Bacteria; phylum Pseudomonadota; class Gammaproteobacteria; order Burkholderiales; family Gallionellaceae; genus Gallionella. The sequence continues at coordinate 22,952 of JALNYK010000002.1, read as the reverse complement.
GTAACGAGGGCCGCGTGCTGCGGCTGGAGCAACTGCGCCGCGAGCGTGCGGCGCGGCGTGAGAAGGTAGGCAAGGTCGAGATGAGCGTCGAGAGCGGCGAGCGTTCCGGCAAGCTGGTCGCGGAACTGGTCGATGTCAGCAAGTCGTTCGGCGCGAAGAAGATCGTCGACAACTTCTCCTGCCGCATTCAGCGTGGCGACAAGATCGGCTTGCTGGGACCTAACGGCGCGGGCAAGAGCACGTTGCTGAAGATGATACTCGGCGATCTGCCGCCGGATTCCGGCGAAGTGAAGCTCGGCACCAAGATTTCGGTGGCCTATTTCGACCAGTTGCGCGAGCAGCTGGACGACGAGGCGACGCTGGCCGACACCATCAGTCAGGGCTCGGACTTCGTCGAGATCGGCGGGCAGAAGAAGCATGTCATCAGCTATCTTGGCGACTTCCTGTTCGCGCCGGAGCGCGCGCGTTCGCCGGTGAAGAGCTGTTCCGGCGGCGAGCGCAATCGCCTGCTCTTGGCGCGGCTGTTCACGCGTCCGGCCAACGTGCTGGTGCTGGACGAGCCGACCAACGACCTCGACATCGAGACGCTGGAGTTGCTGGAAGAACTGCTGGCGAACTACGACGGCACGCTGTTCCTGGTCAGCCACGACCGCGCCTTCCTCGACAACGTCGTGACGCAGGTGATCGCGTTCGAAGGCGACGGCAAGCTGATGGAATACGTCGGCGGTTACGAAGACTGGGTGCGGGTGCAGAAATATCAGGCCTCGGTCGCCGCCGAGAAGCCCGCGGTAGCTACGCCGCCGCGTCCTGCCGCGCCGGCGGAGAAACCCAAGGCCGCCAGCAAACTCAGTTACAAGGATGCGCGCGAGCTGGAAGAACTGCCGAAGCGCATCGAGGCGCTGGAGCAGGAGCAGATCGAGATCACCGCGCATTTCGCCGACGGCAGCATCTTCCGCAACGATCCCAAGCGCGCCAAGCAGTTGCAGGCGCGCAGCGAGGAGATTGAGGCGCAGGTGCTGGCCGCGATGGCGCGCTGGGAAGAGCTGGAGCAACGTTCCGCCTGATCGTGCAGCCTCGCGCACCTCGCTGGTGCGCGAGGCTGCACGATCCTGAAAATACTGCACCAATTTGGATTCTTTTCCGGCCGGCGCATCCGCCGCAGACTTTCTGTATCTTTTAACTTCAGGTACTTGGCGAGCTGGCATGTTTCCTGCTTAGTTATCGCGATTTGCACCAATAGGAGGAATGATGGAAGAGCTGAAGACTGCGAGTGACGTGCTGTTCGTGTTGCTGGGCGCGATCATGGTGCTGGCGATGCATGCCGGTTTCGCGTTTCTGGAACTGGGCACCGTGCGCAAGAAGAACCAGGTCAACGCGCTGGTGAAAATCCTCAGCGATCTGGCGATCTCGACGCTGGCGTATTTCTTCATCGGCTACGGCATCGCCTACGGCGTGCATTTCTTCGTCGGCGCGGAGCAGCTGGCACAGCAGAACGGCTACGGCCTGGTGAAGTTCTTCTTCCTGATGACTTTCGCCGCGGCGATTCCGGCCATCGTCTCCGGCGGTATCGCCGAACGCTCCAGATTCAACCCGCAACTGGCGGCGACCTTCATGCTGGTCGGCTTCGTCTACCCGTTCTTCGAGGGCATCGCGTGGAACGGCGCCTACGGCATACAGGACTGGCTGAAAACGACTTTCGGCGCGGGCTTCCATGACTTCGCCGGCTCCGTGGTGGTGCATGCGGTCGGCGGCTGGATCGGCCTCGCGGCGGTGCTGCTGCTCGGCGCGCGGCGCGGACGCTACACCAAGGAAGGCCGCGTCTCCGCGCACCCGCCGTCCAGCATCCCGTTCCTCGCCTTGGGTGCATGGATACTCACCGTCGGCTGGTTCGGCTTCAACGTGATGAGCGCGCAGACCATCGGCGGCATCAGCGGCCTGGTCGCGGTGAATTCGCTGATGGCGATGGTCGGCGGCACGCTGGTCGCGCTGTGGGTCGGCAAGAACGACCCCGGCTTCGTGCATAACGGCCCGCTGGCCGGACTGGTCGCCGTGTGCGCCGGTTCCGACCTGATGCACCCGCTCGGTGCGCTGGTCGTCGGCGGCGTCGCCGGCGGCCTGTTCGTCGTGATGTTCACGCTGACCCAGAACCGCTGGAAGATCGACGACGTGCTCGGCGTGTGGCCGCTGCACGGCCTGTGTGGCGCATGGGGCGGCATCGCCGCCGGCATCTTCGGCATGCAGTCGCTGGGCGGCTTGGGCGGCGTCAGCTTCATGTCGCAATTGATTGGCACCTTGTTGGGTATCGTGATCGCTTTCGTCGGCGGCTACGCGGTGTATGGCGCGATCAAGAAACTGGTCGGCATACGCCTCGATCCGGAAGAAGAGTTCAACGGCGCGGACTTGAGCATCCACAAGATCACCGCAACCCCGGAGCGAGAGTCCGGCTGGTAAGCTTTATAAACGTTCGATCAAGCCGATGCGGCATGCCGCATCGGCTTTTTTGTGTGCGGCTTTTGAGGGCATCTCTAAAAATTCGTCACACCGGCGAAGGCCGGTGTCCAGCTAATCGAATAGACTGTGCAACGCACAGACATAAAAGCATTTTAGTTAAAATCGCTGGATTCCGGCTTTCGCCGGAATGACGGAATCCGGATTTTTAGAGGAGCGTGCGGGGATTTCTGCACTGATATCGACTCGGGAATGGAAATGCAAAAACGCGATGCGAAGCTGAATCCTCTGGCACTACTCGCCGGATTGTTCGGCAGCGGCAAGGGCGCGTATGCGCTGGACGAGGAAACCTGGCAAGCGGTGACGGACCTGCCGTTGTTCGACGGACTGAGCGAGGAGGAAAGAACCCGCCTGCGCGAATTGGCGATCCGGCTGCTGGCCGACAAGGCGTTCTCCGGGGCCGGCGGGGCGGAGGTGGACATCCGCATGGCCACCGCCATCGCCGCCTTCGCGGCCTTGCCGATTCTGAATCTCGGCTACGGCTGGTACGAAGGCTGGAGCGAGATTGTGGTCTACCCGGGCGAGTTCGTCTATGAAGGCGAGCAGATGGACGAAGCCGGCGTGGTCCACCATGTCCGTCATGCGCGCAGCGGCGAGGCTTGGGAGGGTGGCCCGATGGTGCTGTCCTGGCAGGACGTGGAGTACTCGGGCCAAGGCGAGGGTTTCAACGTCGTGATCCACGAGTTCGCCCACAAGCTGGATATGAAGAACGGCGACGCAAACGGCCGTCCGCCGCTGCATTCCGGCATGAACCCACAGGACTGGGCGCATGATTTCCAGACTGCCTACGACGACCTTTGCCGCCACGTGGATCGCGGCGAGGAAAACGCTATCGATCCCTACGCCGCAGAGAGCCCGGCGGAGTTCTTCGCCGTCCTCACCGAATATTTCTTTGCAGCCCCGGAGTTGCTGCAGCAGGCCTATCCGGCGGTGTATCGGCAACTAGCGCGGTTCTACCGGCAGGACCCGTTGGCGCGCTTGCAGGGCGGGGCCTTGCGGTAGCGCCCCGAACGGGCAGCTATTCTTGCACGAGGCATTTTTCTTCCGGCGCGCAAACGAAAGCCCCCGGCGGGGCCGGGGGCTGGGTGTCGCGTGCAGCGGCTTACGGGCAGGTCTGGGTGTAAGGCGAGACCGGGCAGCACAGTTTGTTCGGTCCGGCAGGGGGCGGACAGTGTTGAATCCGGCAGGCCACCGGGCAGACCGCCGTGATGCTTTCGGTAGCGGCCGGTGCGGCGGCAGGAGATGAGGTGGTGGTGTCCGTAGTCGAGACAGTGCTGGTGTCGGTCTTGGTGGTGGTCGTCGTTGTACTGGTGGCGGCACTAGCAGTCGTGGCGGTGGCGAAGATCAGGACGGTCAACAGCAACAGCAATTTCTTCATGATGCACTCCCTTTGGTGGTTGAAAAAAACGGTTTATTATCGGGTGAGTTCTTATAGATGCGGTCTCACCAAGCCAGTTTCAGTTTGGCGTACACCAGCTGGCCGTTGCTGAAACGCGGCGCGAGCGGGTCGAGGTTGGTGTATTGGGCGCGCCGGTCAGTCGCGTTGCGCACGCCGGCGGACAGCGAACTGCTGCGGGCGAACTGCCAGTTCACGCTGGCGTCCGCCTGGTCGAAGCTGTCCCGGTAGGGAAGCAGGGTGGCTACAAAACCCGGGAATGTTTGCAGCACGCCATTGACGCGGTTGTGGCTCAACGCCAGCGTCGCGGTCCAGCTTTCTCTGGCGAACCAGCGCAGCTCCAGTTGCTGCGCGTTCAGGCGCTGTTCCTGCACCGAGTCGTTCACGGTGTATTGGGCGAGCGGCGGCGCCTGATAGCCCTCATGGTCCCAGGCCAGGGTCGCGGCCCAGGGCTGGCCGGCCGGCTGCCAGTGCAGCGCCAGCCTAGCTTCGTCGAGTTGCCAGTGCAATAGGGTCGAGCCGGGCACCGGCGAATCGGTCCTGCGCCGTTGCGCCTGCGCTTCCAGCAGCCAGGCCGGTGTCAGCCGGGTGTCCGCGCCCAGCGCGGCGGCATGCACTAGCGTGCCGTTGACATTGTTGTCGCCGGGGCGGTCCAGCAGGATGCCGGCCAGCGTGGCCGGCGCCAGCGCGGCGTCGCCGACATGGCTCATGTCCATGCCGTGCCAAGCGGCGAGGCGTACATGCGTGTCGTTGTCCGGCGCATAGACCACGCCCAGTTTCGGCAGCCAGCGCTTCAAATAGGTGCCGTTGCCGGCACCGGTGTTGTCCGCGAGTTCCGTGCTGCCCCAACCCAGTTGCGCGTCGAGCTGCCAGTGCGGATGCAGCGCCTGCTGCCAAGCCGCATAGGCCTGTTGCGCAATCCTGGTGTTGTCGCTGCCCGGAGACACGATCTGCGCGCGCGTCCGCTGCACGCCCCATTGGGTCGCATGGCCTTCGCCGCCGCTGCGGTATTGCAGCTCCACATCGCGGGCGAAGTTGCTTGCAGGGTAGGACCAGAGTCCGAATATGCCGAAAGCGAACGTGTTCGTATCAAAAAAGGAATCGGTCTGCTGTTCGCTCAACAGGAGGCGCAGCTCGCCGTCCGCCGCCAGCACCTGGCGCAGCCCCACGCGCATGATCTGGCTGTTGTCCTTGATCTGCATGCCTGTTGCAAAAGCTGTCGAGTCGGCGGGGAATATTATTTCGCCGTGCCGCGAACCGAAGGTCTGCAGGGACAGGAAGGCCTGCGTGGAGGGCTGCGGCCGCCATTGCGCGATGGCCTGCCCGACGGTGTTGTCGAGGTTCTCGTACGGCCCATGGCCGTCGGTCTGGAACTGGCGCAGCGCGACGCCCAGCCCTAGCGTGTCGCCGCCCAGCCCGGCGCGGACCTGAGCCCCGGCGGTGCCGCGGCTGCCGGCCGTGGCGTCGGCTTCCAGCGTGGTGCGCTGCTCGAACAGGCTGCCGTAGTCGTGGTAGCTGGCCTGTTGCGCATTGAGCCCGCTGACCACGCCGTGCTGCGGGATACCCGAACCGGTCTGCCCGCCGCCATGGCCGTAGATGTCCAGCACCGGCGGCAGCGCGCCCGGCAGGTCGTCGAACTGGCTTTGCAGCAGCAGGCTGCGCCGTGCCGATTCGCCGAAGCGCTGCCCCTGCAGCAGGGCGGCCTGGCTCTTCAGGCTGGCCGCGCTCTTTTCTCCGACCGGATCGGCCAGCGTGCGGAAGGCGAGGGCATCTAGGCCTTGGCGGCGCTGGATTTCGGCGAGGTTGATGCGCAACAGTTGTTCGTCTTCACTGAGCAGGTTCGCGCCGCGGTAGACCGCGCGGTAGGCAGTGCGCGCCTGCGCTTGGCGCAGGCTTTCCCTTGCTTCCGTCAGGCGGTTGGCCTGCAGCTCTGCCTGCGCCTGGTACAGCCAGGGCGCGGGGTCTTTCGGGTCGGACTGTTGGGCGGCGCGCCAGCTTGCCATCGCCGCTTCATGTTGACCTGCCTGCTGTTGCGCTGCGCCCAGGTAGGTGAGTATGAGGGCGTTGCCGGGGTCGGCGTCGTGCGCCTGCTCGAGCAGGCGCAGCCCGGCCTTGGCGTCGCCCCGGTTGAGTTCGGCCAGCGCTTTGCCCAGCAGGGCCTTGGCGTCGTGCGGGTCGTGGCGCAGGGCGGTGTCGAACGCGTTCGCGGCTTCCGCGCCGCGGCCATCGATCAGCAGCACCAGGCCGTAGACAGAGCTGACATAGGGGTTGGCGGCATCCAGTTCATGCGCGCGAACCGATTGGCCCTTGGCCGCTTCCGGCTGGTCGAGCATCAGCGCGAGTTCGGCTTCGTGCGCCAGCGCCATGGCCGACGCGGGGGCGGTCCGGTTGAAGTCGCGCATCTGCCGGTGCGCCTCTGTCAGCTGGCCGACTCCCTGCAAGGCATAGGACATCGCCATGTTCGGCAGGAAGGCGTTGCGGTTCGCTGTGTGAGCCAGTCGCGCTTGCTTGAGTGCGGGCTCGGCTTGTCCCAGCGTCAGGTGCGCCATGGCGGCCTGCGCGTGGGCATCGGCGGCGAAGCGGGCATCGTCGAAGTAGCGCGGTAGCAGTTCCAGCGCCTTCTGCGGATTGTCGCCTTGCAGCAGGAAGCTGACGTTCAGCAGGTCGATCTCGGCGCGTTCGGCCGATCCGGCTTGCGTGGCCTTCCTCGCTTCGTCCAGCATGATCTGCGCATCGAGGATGCGTCCGTCCCATTGCGCGGCGATGGCGTCGCGCAACAGTTGGGTGGATTGTTTGGGTTGATACTGGGTGGCGATGTTGGGCAGGGTCCAGAGCGCGGTCTGGCCGCGGCCGACGGTCTGTTCGCTGGGGAAGTGGATTTTTTCCAGGAAGAGCGGGTCATCGTCGGCCGCCTGTGCCGTCAGGCCGTATGCCGCGATGCAAGACAGAATCCATAAACGCAGATGTTTCATGAGTGATCCGCCCCTCCCTGAGCTTGAACACGGAAAGCTGCCGGATGATACGCGGATTCAAGTTTGTGGCGCAACGTCTGATTTGAGGGATGCAAGAAGAAGGGCAGGCCTGATTGCCTGCCCTTTCCGTTGTGCGGTATTTTCGCTCAGTCCCCAGCGGTTTATGCCTAGCAGTTTCCTTTCCGGGTTATTGCGTCAGGGTGAAACGGAAATTGAGCAGGACTTCGTCGGCGACCGTGCTGGTGTCAGACCAGATGCCGGAGCCTATGCCGTAATCGAGCCGCTTGAGCGGGAAGCTGCCGGCGACGATGAGCGCACCGGCCTTTTGTTCCAGCGCGAACGGTGCGCGGACTTTCAGCGTCTTGCCCTTGATGGTCATGTCGCCGATCACCTCGAAGCGCCCTTTGCCCAGCGCCTTGACCTGGCTGGAGATGAAGCTCGCGGACGGATGCGATTTGGTGTCGAACCATGCCTTACCGGCTGCTTCCTGGTTGGCCTCGTCGTTGCCGGTGTCTATGCTGGCGAGGTCGATGTCGATGCGCGCACGGCCTTGCTCCGGTTTGGCGGGATCGACCTTGAAGGTGGCGGAGAATTTTCGGAAGCTGCCTTCGACGGGTACGCCCATCTGCTTCGAGACGAAGGCGACGCTGCTCTGTTGCGGGCGCAGCACGGTGAAGTCGGCGGCGCTAGCCGGCAGGGCGATGCAGAGCAACAGCAGGGCGATCCAGTTTTTCATGAGTTTCTCCGCAGGAACGGCAGCATGCGCGCGAGGATGTCGTCGCGCTCGATGAAGTGATGCTTCAGCGCGCCGGCCACATGGGCGATCACCAGGCCGAGCAGCACGAAGTTCAGCGCCTCGTGCACCTCCTCCAGCAGCTTGCCGAGTTCCTTGTCCTTGCCGATCAGGTCGGGCAGCGGCAGCACGCCGAACCACACGGTCTGGAAGCCCTTGGCCGAACTCATCAGCCAGCCGCTCAGCGGCACGGCGAACAGCAGCACATACAGCAGGACATGCACGGATTGCGCGGCCAGTTTTTCCCACGACGGCATCGTTGCGGGCAGCGGGGGCGGGCGGTGGGTGGCGCGCCAGGACAGGCGGATCGCTACGAGCATCAGCAAGGTGATGCCCATCCATTTGTGGTAGCTGTAGAGCTTCAGCTTATCCGGCGACAGCGGCAGCTCGTGCATGTACACGCCGAGCGGGAAGGCGACGAAGATCAGCAGGGCGATCAGCCAGTGCAGCGCGATGGCGGTGCGGGTATAGCCTAGTGCTTCCATGTCGCGCTTCCTCCCTGCTCGGTTCGTTGCGGTCAGTCTTTCCAGTCCGGATAGTTGGGAATGGAAACGGTATCGTTGTCGTAGTTGCCGCCTTCCGCCTTGGTGTGGCACTTGTTGCAATGGCTCAACGATTTCACGTCCTTGTTGCCCTTGATCATCTTCTCCGGTAACTCGTGATGCTTGCGCTTGATGTAGCGCACGTCGCTGATGCGCAGCGGCGCGTCGCCCGTTTCGGTCGCCAGTGCGATCTTGCGCGAGCGCTTATGGTAGGACTTGTCCGCCGCATTTGCCAGCGCGTAATCGCGGACTTCCTTCAACGTCTCCGCATCCAGCGAGGCGTCGTCGCCGAAGTGGTCGGCCAGCGCGGTTTCGGTCAGCAGCTTTTCCCACGATTTGGTCGGCAGCAGGCCGGGCTGGTAGGCCAAGTGGCAACTGCCGCATTCCTCGTTCCAGACCTTGTTGGCTACCGGTTGCACTTCCTTGTGCCGCCAGGGGCTGAACCACCATTGGGTGAAGCTCTCTTCTTCGGCAATGGCAACGCCGCCGCTCATCAACAATGCGGTGGCCAGCAGCGCCGCGGTGAATCGGTTTTTCATCATGTGTTCTCCTGTCTTGATCCTGAGTTTTCGGGTGTTCGTTACCAGGTCAGCTTGATGGCCGTCACCATGGTGAGCGCACCGAGTTCGGCGACAGCCGCATGATTGGTGGGCACAGTGGACCGGGCCGACTTGTTGATCGCGTAGGCCATCAGCACCGCGCCGGTGACGCCCAGCAATACATGCTGGTTGTCCGGATCGCTGATGCCGTCTTCCGTATGGAAGTCGTCCCAGTGCGAGATCACGCCGCTGGCGACGGTCGCCAGTGCGAGCAACGCCGTTGCCTTGCCCATATTTGCGTGGAGTCCGTTAGTCTTTCGCGGCGGCTGTGCGCCGCAGTTGGGCGCTTCGCAGGGGTGAAAATGGGTCAGGAAGGTCCCCGCTGCGGCGGCGACGGTGGCGATGCCCAGATATTGATGCACCTTGCTGCCGGTGAATAGCGGTGACTCGTATTCAGCCTGTGTCGCTGCCGGTGCGGTTTCCGATTTTTCCTTCAGGATGTTTGGGTCGTTTGCAGCCAGCCGGAATGACTCCTTGTCCTTGACGTATTCACTGCTGAGATTCGGCAAGTCGATGGTTTGATCCTGCGCCGCCGCCGTTCCGGACAGCATCGCCATGCACATTGCAGCGATGCAGATCGATTCGATACCCTTCATTCAATGTTCCTTGTTCTGGTTTTCTGGGATGGATGGAGCTAGTTTTTTTCCGGTGAACATCGCCTTCACGAGATTTTCGCGGTGCTGGATGCTGCCGAGCATCGCTCCGACAATGTGTAGCGAGACCAGCGTCAGGGCAATGTCCGCAAGCAATTCGTGCAGATGACGGAATGTATAGGCTGTCTCGTCGCTGACAGAGTCGGCGATGAACAGTAGCGGCCCCTCGTAGTCTATCGCCGCCAGCGTCGCCAGTCCGGTCGCCAGCAGCGCAGTCAGTATGCACAGCAGCGTGAAGACCATCAGCGCACCGGCCGGATTATGGCCGAGGTAATGCCTGGGATGGCCTGAGAACATCGAGCGCACATAGGCCAGTGTCTCGCCGGGCGGGAAGAAGAACGAACGGAACTGGGCATGCCGGCTGCCTTTGAATCCCCAGTAGATGCGCGCTATCAGCAACACGCACAGCGCGTAACCAACCAGCACATGGATTTCGGAGGCGAAAAACTCGCCCGAGATATAGGCCGTCGCGAAGCTCGCCACCAGCGTCCAGTGGAATAGCCGGATGAACAAATCCCACACCTTGACGGTGCCGTTGTCCGGGGTCGGATTGTCGTCGTTTTTATTCATGAACCACCTGTCGCTATTGAATCAGTGGGCCGCACCAGCCAGGCCATCATCGATCAGATGATCCGGATGGTAGTCGTGGCGGGCGAACGAGAACAGTTCCGGCAGCGGCGAGTAGGCGGTGACGTCGGCGCGGTTGCCCACGGCGAAGCGAGCGAGCGCGGCGAACGTGCGGCGCAGGCTGCCGGTCTTGCGATGGAGTATCCAGGGCATGGCGATGGAAATGTAAACGCCCCCGGCCAGCAGGATCACCAGTATGGTCAGCGAGCGCTTGAAGCTGTCGCCGCCGGATTGGCTGCGCCACAGGTCGAATACCACGGAACGGTGCGAGATCTCTTCGCGGGCATGCCGGACGAACAGTTCGCGGGCGAACGCGGAGCGAATGTCCATCCTGTCCGACTGGGCCAAGTAGGCTTTCGACAGTACCGCCGTGTAATGCTCCAGCGCCGCGGCGAGCAGGAGGCGGCTGGACAGCGACAGGTGCTTTCGCGTGCCGTCGAGCAGGGTGTCGAGCATGGCAAGACCGGGGGGCGTATCGCCGAGATATTGGAGCAGCGATGCGTTGAATTTTCGGTGCACACGGGTATGGTCGGCTTCCTCGTGGATGAAAGCCGTGCAACGTTCTTTCAGCGCGGACGACGTTTGCGGCGACAGGCCCTCGTCCACCGTGCGGATGAAGAATTTTTCCATGACCGGCGTGACGAAGCTGACCGCCTCCATGATGCTGGAAGTCACCTCGTTGTCGTTGCACCAAGCGCCGGACAGGTCTTCGTGCGTCGTCGGATGATTTATATTTTTCATGCGTTCCTCTTCTTGCCGTATATCCAATGCGGCGCTTCTTACTGCATATCCAATGCAGCTCTACTTGCCGTTATCCAGCGGGGCGTAGGTGTCGGCGTTGACGAGGTAATGCTCGTCGCCGCTGTAGACCTCGACCTCGGTTACCGTTCGGTCCGCTTCCGTGATCGCGAGTTTTTTCGCCGCCAGCGCGCCGGATTCCTTGCGCATCGTCTGCTTCACCGCGATGGTGCGCAGCAGCGTATGGCGGCGGTCGTACAGTTGCGTGCGCAGCGACAGCTTCGCGTTGCCGTCCACGCAACTGAGCACTTCCCGGACGGGAGATGCGCCGTCGTCCGTGCGCGAGCGCATCAGCGTGCATGCGCGGCCACCAACTTTGTCGCTGCCTTCGATGGACTGTTGCGGCCAGTTCCACCATGCGCCGAACATGTCCCAGAGCACCAGTCCGGAGTCGAACAATCTGGCGGCGGGATCGGTTTTTTCAATGTTGCCGGGGAGTTGTTCGTCGTATGCGATTGCCCGGATGCGCCCCTCGGCGTTGCGCTCCGCGGCGACGTAGCGTCCGCGCACCTTGTCAGGCGAGATGCCTCGTATCCGCAGGCGTTGGCGGTCTTTGCCGACCTGGCCTGTAACCGAGAGTTTGAACGGCAGCGCGCGGCGACCGTTAGAGGCAATGGTTGCGACTTCCATGCGCGCTTCGAAACCTTCCGACAGGCGTGCCTGTTTCATCGTCTCGACGAGCGCGCCGGCATCCGCGCCCAGACCGGGCTGCGCGAAGGCGCACAACAGCAGCAGAGTCGCAACACGTCGCATGGTTACTCCTGCCTCAATGCCTGCGACGGCAGCAAACGTGCCGCCTTGATCGCCGGATAGAGTCCGCCGCAGATGCCGAGGAACACCGACAGGCCCAGCACTGCGAACAGGAACGGGAGGGAGAACACGGCGTCGATCTTGCCGCGCATCAGTTCCAGATGCCCAAGTCCAGATGCGATGGCGATGCCGAGCAGGATGCCGATTGCGCCGCCGGCCAGCGTCAGGATCACGGATTCGCCGACGATCAGTTTGATGACCGTGCGCCGCTGCCAGCCCAGCGCCAGCAGGATACCGATCTCGCGGGTGCGTTCGTTGATGCTCATCAGCATGGTGTTGAACACCACCAGCGCGCCGACCAGCCCGGCGATCAGGATGGTCGCGTTGCTCATCGCCTTGGAGATGCGCACCACGGCGTTCTTCTGTACCAGTTCGCCGGAGGTGATGGCGATGAAGCCGGGCATCGTCTTGCGCACCTGCGCCTTGATGGTCTCGATGTCGGCGTCGGTCGCACTATTGTCTAGCTTGATGTTCAGGATGTTGACCTTGCCGGGCTTGTCGGTGATCTGCTGCATCTGCGTCAGCGTCATGATCAGCGCGCCGTTCTCGACCAGCGCCGAGCTCTCGAATATGCCGGCGACCTTGAACAACCGGCCTTCAATTTCGATGTCGTCGCCCACTTGCTTGTGCAGCATCTCCGCCGCGAGCGAGCCGATTGCGAGCACGGCTTCGCCGTCGTCGGCGGGCCAGCGTCCGTCCTTCAGCTTGAGGTGCTCCCACAGGTAGCTGCCGTGCGCCCAGCCGAACACGAATACAGGCGGCGCGTCCTCGCTGACGGTCAGCATCTCGCTGAGCAGGCCGACCACTTGCTGCACATGCGGCAGCGCCGACAGCGCGGGCCGGACCTGTTCGGCGACGAAGGGTGAAGGCATGGTGTTCTCGCTGGCGATGCGGGTCACGATCAGGTCGGTGCCGCGCGCGTCGTTGGCCTTCTGCCAGCTGGCCTCGAAGCCCCAGGCGATGCTGGTCAGTGCTACGACGGCGGCGATGCCGAGCGAGATCGCCGAGACGGTCAGCGCGGTGCGCGCCGGGCGGCGATACAGGTTGTCGAGTGCGAATCGGAGCAGGTTCATGCCGCCACCTCCGCATCGACCTTGCCGTCGCGCATCGGAATGACGCGGTCGGCGCGGGCGGAGACGTTTGCGTCGTGGGTGACCATGATGATGGTCAGCTCTTTTTCGCGGCGGAGGCAGTCGAGCAGATCCAGCACTTGGGCGGCATTGGCGCTGTCCAGGCTGCCGGTCGGCTCGTCGGCGAGGATGAGGTCGGGATCGTTGATCAGCGCGCGTGCGATGGCGACGCGCTGGCGTTCGCCGCCCGACAGTTTGCCGGGGAAGTGGTCCAGTCGGTTGGACAGCCCGAGTCTGGTCAGCAGCGCGCGGGCGCGTTCCTCGTGGTCGCCGCTGCGGCCTATCGTCGGCACCAGCACGTTGTCCAGTGCGGATAAGGTCGGCAGCAGGTAGAACGACTGGAAAATGAAACCGATGTTTTCGCGGCGGAACAGCGACAGATCGCCGAGTGCGGAATAGGGGCGGGAACGGAAATGAATATCGCCCGAGGTCGGGATGTCCAGCGTACCGATCAGGTTCAGCAGGCTGGATTTGCCGCAGCCGCTGGGGCCGGTGATCGCGACGAATTCGCCTTCGACTATTTCGATATCGACGCCGTCGAGCGCTCTGGTCTGGCCTTCGTCGAAGTGCAGCGAGAGGTTGCGGGTGCTCAGGATGGGAGCTTGCGGGGAGGGGCTGGATATAGTCATGTAACTTATAACGCCTGACGCGGGGCCAGGGTTTGATGATGGTCGATGGGCGGCGCTGCCGGTTGGGCCAGCACCAGTTTGATATGTGCCGGTATTTCTTCGGCGGTGAAATCAGTCCGGGGGGCGGCGACGAAGTCGGTGTGCAGAGTGTTCCGGCTTACGATGAGCGCGGCCTTGCCATGGGGCTGGGTTAGCACGGTGAATGCAGCGAGGTCGTCGCTCGCGAGCTTGTCTTGATGGGCCTGAATATCGAGTCGTCGAGCGCCGGAGGCTGGCATGGATGCCGCATCGGAGCGTTTGAGTTGGCCCGCTACCGGAGCCTTGATGCCGCCGATCTGGCTGCCGTCGCGGATCAGGGTCCGAGGCGCAGCGATAGCGCCCGTCGAGACGAGGAGCAGGCAGACTATCCAGAGGAAGGTTCTATACATGGATCGGGTTAACTTCCTTGGGCGAGGGCGCGCATTATAAGGGTTCGATTCGTTCAGCCAACAAGTTGGTTTCAGCAGGGCTTGAAAACTTTTTTATTTCCCCCATGTCACATCCCGCGGTGTGCATCGATTCGAACTCAAACAGTGCGATGAGACGAGCCGGAGGGATATAAGTTCCGCAGTGTTAAACTGCGCGCCGCAAATTTTTTATTGGAGGGAGATAGTAGAGATGAAGCGGATTTTTCTGTTTGTTCTGACCAACCTGGCGGTAGTCGCCGTCATCAGCGTCACCTTGCGTCTGCTCGGTGTGGATCGCTGGGTGACCGAGACCGGCGGGATCGACTTCGGCGCGTTGCTGGTGATGTCCGCGGTGATCGGCTTTGCCGGTTCGATCATCTCGCTGCTGATGTCCAAGTGGTCAGCCAAGCGCATGGTTGGGGCGCAGGTGATCGAGACTCCTTCCGATCCGACCGAGCGCTGGCTGGTCGAGACGGTGCGCCGCCAGGCCGATGCCGCCGGCATCGGCATGCCGGAAGTGGCGATCTACGACGCGCCCGACGTGAACGCCTTCGCCACAGGCTGGAACCGCAATGCCGCGCTGGTCGCGGTGAGCACCGGGTTGCTGCACAACATGGGCCGCGACGAGGTCGAGGCGGTGCTGGCGCATGAAATCAGCCACGTCGCCAACGGCGACATGGTGACGCTGGCGCTGATCCAGGGCGTGGTCAACACCTTCGTGATTTTCCTGTCCAAGCTGTTTGGCTACTTCGTCGACCGCGTGCTGCTGAAGAACGATGGGCGTGACGGCCCCGGCATCGGCATGTTCGTCGCCGAGATCGCCGCGCAACTGGTGCTGGGCGTGCTGGCCAGCACGATCGTGATGTGGTTCTCGCGCCAGCGCGAGTTCCGCGCCGATGCCGGTGGTGCGAACCTGGCCGGGCGCGAGAAGATGATTGCCGCGCTGGAGCGCCTGAAGGTGAATCACGAACAGGCGACCCTGCCGGAACAGATGGCCGCGTTCGGCATCTCCGGCGGCAAGGGTTTCGCGAAGCTGTTTATGACCCATCCGCCGCTGGACGAGCGCATCGAGGCGTTGCGTTCGGGACGTTGATCGCAAGGTTGTACTAACGAAAAAGGCCCGCATTGCGGGCCTTTTTCGTTGGAAGCGGGACAGATTAACGCTGGGCCACCCACACCTTGAGGATGTTGCGGCGAGGTCCGTCGACGCCGGCCTGAGGCTCGACAGTGGGCAGAGGCTTCGCTTCGATGGCCGCAGACTTGACGGATGGCGCCTGCTCCAGCTTCGAGGTCGGGAGCGTGGGGATGGGAACCGGTTTTGGCTCCTGTTGAACCTCCTCTTCGTCGTCGTATTCATCGTACTTCTGGCGCGGCGGGTTACCGTCGTGCACCAGACTCTGGCGACGTAGCAGGTAGGCGTCGCGGATGAAGGCATAGCGGTCGATCACCGCCTCGTCGAGCACGTTCTCCTGTTCCAGCAGTTCGGCGCGGTTGCTGATGGCCTTGGTGATGTATAGCTGGTTGCGGGTGCGTGTGTGGTCGACGCGGCGCAGCTTGCTCGGGCGGCTGTCCACATAGAGTCCGGCGCCGTCGCGCAACGTGCTCGGACCGAGCAGCGGCAGCACGACGTACGGGCCGCTGCCTACGCCCCAGTAGCCCAGTGTCTGGCCGAAATCTTCATCGTGTTTTTCCAGTCGGGAAGTGACATCGAGCAGGCCGAATACGCCGAATGTGCTGTTGAATAGGAAGCGCGAGCCATCGGAGGCGGCCTGGGCGAATTTCAGTTGCAGCAGGTCGTTGGCGGTGACGATGACATCGTCCAGATTGGAGAAAAAGTTGCTCACCATGATTTTGCCGGGAACTGGCATCACGGCGTCGTAGCCCTGTGCGACGGGTTTGGCGATGGCCTTGTCCACGGCGTCGTTGAACTGGTACATGCCGCGATTGAACGACTCCAGCGGATCGGAAGCCGTGCTTGCGCGCGGGGCAGCACAGCCGCTGGTCAGCGCGATGGCGGCGAGTGCCATGAAGAGTCGGGAGGTTTTCATTGTTCTTTTTAACGCAATAGTTGTTATATTGATTATATCGGGCCGGGAAAGTTTCGGCAAAGTTGCTTGGCTTGCGTCAATTAGGGAGTGGGGGGCGCTCCAGCGTGCCGATGTGGAAGCTGAAATGATTTTTGAGACGATCGGTGAAATAGTGTTCGAGACTGTACTTGATCGGGCGGAACGCGATCTCGTCCCAAGGGATTTCGTTTTCGGCGAACAGCCTGACTTCCAGGCTTTCCGGTCCCGGCCCGAAGTCCAGATCGAGCAACCGGGCGCGGAACAGCAGGTGTACCTGATTGATGTAAGGCAGGCTGTACATCGAATACAGGTCGCCGATTTCGATGCGCGCGTTGGCTTCTTCCAGAGTTTCCCGGATCGCCGCCTCGGTGGTGGACTCGCCGTTCTCCATGAAGCCGCCGGGCAGTGTCCACAGTCCGTGACGCGGCTCTATCGCGCGGCGGCACAGCAGGATTTTGTCTTCCCACTCCGGGATTGCGCCGATCACCATGTTGGGATTCTGGTAGTGGATAGTTCCGCAGGCGGTGCATATGTGGCGCGGACGATTGTCGTCGTCCGGGCAGCGCAGTTCGACCGCGGAGCCGCAGGAGGGGCAATAATTTATTTCCAGAATTGCCACCAGGATTTCCCCGTTATGGGCTCGCCGGATACGGCTTCAGCTGCCGAGGTGTTCTTCGTTAGCACGCGTTTGGCGTCGTCGCGCAAATCGGTCATGCCCATCGCGTCGTAGCCTTGCACCATGACCTCCAGCGCATCGCGCGTCGATGGGCTGTTGGGATATTGCGTTAGTACGCCCTGTGCGCGGTTGACGGCGGCAATATGCGCACCGCGGCGTAAGTAATAGCTTGCGACATGCACTTCATATTTGGCCAGCGCATTCACCAGATATTGCATGCGTAGCCTAGAATCGGGCGTGTATTTGCTGTTCGGGAAGCGAGTCACCAGATCCTTGAACGCAGCGAACGCATCCTGCGCTGCCTTGGGGTCTCGCTCCGTGGGGTCCTGCCCGCCCAGCGATTTCAGCAGGCTGATTTCGCCGCCGAAATTGGCAAGTCCCTTGACGTAATAGGCGTAGTCGATATGAGGATGATTGGGGTATTGCTTGATGAAGCGATCGGCGGCGGAAATGGCGGCTGCCGATTCGCCTTGGCGGTAGTTGGCATAGGCGGCTTCCAGCAGCGCCTGCTGCGCGTAGCGTCCGTAGGGATAGCGCGACTGCAGTTTTTCGTACAACGTGACTGCGGTGCTGTAGTTGCCGTCGTTCAGCTCGGTTTTGGCTTGATCGTAGAGTTCTGCGGCTGACAGCAGCGTCGGCTGGTTCGTTCCATCCGGCAACGGTTCGAGCAAACTGCAGGCAGTTAACGTCAACAGCAGGATTACGGCTAAACTATGGCGCATGACTGAATCCGAAAAAAATTTGCACGATTATAACTTAAACACTCCCGCGCTCCATTTCGTCGTGCCGGACGACTGCGCCGGCATGCGTTTCGATCAGGCGCTGACGCGGTTGCTGCCCGAATATTCGCGCAGCCGCCTGCAGGAATGGATCGCGGCGGGGCAGGCGACTCTGGATGGGACGATCGTTGCGGCAAAGCACAAGGTGTGGGGCGGCGAGGCCATCGCGGTGTCGCCGCAATCGCATCCCGCCGAACAGCCCTATGCCGCCGAGGACATCGCGCTCGACATTGTGTACGAAGACGATGCGTTGCTGGTGATCAACAAGCCGGTAGGGCTGGTGGTGCATCCGGGCAGCGGCAACTGGGAGGGCACGCTGCTCAACGCGCTGCTGCACCATGCGCCGCAGCTGGAAGGCGTGCCGCGCGCCGGCATCGTGCACCGGCTGGACAAGGATACCAGCGGCTTGTTGGTCGTGGCCAAGACGCTGACGGCGCAGACCGCGCTGGTGCGCCAGCTGCAGGCGCGCACTGTGAAGCGCGAATACCTCGCGCTGGCATGGGGCGAACTGCGGCACGGCGGTTACGTGGACGAGCCCATCGGCCGCCATCCGACCCAGCGCGTCAAGATGGCGGTGGTGGAGGGCGGCAAGCCGGCGGTCACGCATTACCAGGTTGAGGAAAAATTTCCCGGCTGCACCTTGCTGCGTTGCCGCTTGGAGACCGGGCGCACCCACCAGATCCGTGTGCATCTGTCTTCCATTGGTCATCCGTTGGTCGGCGACAGCGTGTATATGAAGGGACCGCCGAAATGCCCGGCGGCGCTGCGTGAACTGCTGCACGGCTTCCCGCGTCAGGCGCTGCATGCGACCCGCTTGGCGCTGGAGCACCCGGTGACCGGCGAGACGATGGAATGGCATGCGCCGCTGCCGGAGGATATGCTGCAGCTGCTGAGACAGATACGCGAGGCCAGCCGCCATGAGTCTGCGTGAGCATTGCATCGTTCCGGACTGGCCCGCGCCCGCGAACGTCAAGACGCTGCAGACCACGCGTCGTGGCGGTGTGAGCGCTGCACCTTACGATTTCCTGAACCTCGGCAGCCATGTCGGCGACGTGCCGCTGGCGGTGGCGCGTAACCGCATGCTGCTTAACACCTTGTTGCCCAGCGAACCGGTGTGGCTGGAACAGGTGCATGGTACGGCGGTTGCGAATGCGGATATGGCAGGCTGCCGGGTTCAGGCAGATGCCTGCATTGCACGTCATCGCACATCGGTCTGCGTGGTGATGACCGCCGATTGTCTGCCGGTGCTGTTATGCGACGAGCAGGGCACGGCGGTCGGCGCTGCGCACGCCGGTTGGAAAGGCTTGGCGGCCGGGGTGGTCGAGGCCACCGTGCGGGAAATGGGCGTCGAGCCGCATATGCTGATGGCTTGGCTAGGCCCGGCGATCGGGCCGGATGCCTTCGAGGTCGGCGACGAGGTGCGCGCGGCCTTCGTCGCCGCCGACCCACAGGCGGCGGCAGCATTCGTTCCGGGTACACCCGGAAAATGGTTCGCCGACATCTATGCGCTGGCCAGATTGCGGCTCAATGCGCTCGGTATAACGCGTATCTACGGCGGAGACCGCTGCACCTATCGCGAACGCGAGCAATTCTTTTCCTACCGGCGCGACGGCGTGACCGGGCGCATGGGTAGCTTCATCTGGCTGGAGTAGGGAGCATTGCCCAAGTTCGGCGATTGGCGCGTCAACCGGCTATAATCCGCGCCCTCGACCTTTTCGGAAAAATCCCATGTCTGTTCTGCTATGGATCATTGCGGCCAGTATCTTCGGCGGCGCATTGAGTGTACTCGGCGCCGCATTGTTCGCTCTGAATGCAAGCATGAAGTGGATCAATGCGCTGGTCAGCTATGCCATCGGTGCGTTGCTTGGCGCGGTGTTTCTCAACATCCTGCCGGAGGCGGTGGAGCTGAGCGGAGATATGGCGAAGGTGAGCGGCACGGTGCTGATTGGCATCTTGGTGTTTTTCACGCTGGAGAAAGTGCTGCTGTGGCGTCACTGTCACCACACTCATTGCGAGGCACACGAGCCGGATGCGGTGCATGTGCACGGGCGTAGCGGCACCATGATTATGGTCGGCGATTCTTTCCATAACTTCGTCGACGGCATCATCATCGCGGCGGCGTTCCTGACCGATGTGAATCTGGGCATCGTCACCGCGCTGGCGATTATCGCGCATGAAATCCCGCAGGAAGTCGGCGATTTTTTGATCCTGCTGCATTCCGGTTATAGCAAGGTGCAGGCGTTGCGCGTCAACCTGTTATCCAGTCTGGCGACGTTGGTCGGCGGCGTGCTGGCCTATTTTGCGTTGCAATCGGTGCAGGAGATCGTGCCGGCGCTGCTGTCGCTGGCGGCGGCGAGCATGCTCTATGTTGCCGTCGCCGACCTGATTCCGGGCCTGCACAAACGCACCCAGTTGCATGACACCCTGCAGCAAGTGCTGCTGATCGGCGCCGGCGTGGCGACCATCTATACCATGGGGCTATTCATTCACGCCTGACACCGACGTGAACTATTTGCGAGGGCGTTAATGTGTCTTTCCGCCGCGCAGCAGGACGAATTGCGCAATCAACAATGCGCGCTTGGTGCGCAGTCTGCTTCCCGGCCTTTGCAGCAAGACGCGGATTTCCTTGATGAACTTGATTAGTCCTACCAACTCGATCCATTGCGGCAGATCGTCGAGTTCCTTTGCAGTAAGCGGATACCGTTCCGCATAGCTTGCGATGAAGGCATCGAAACGGGCGAAGTCCGCCATGTGGATGTATTGTTCTCCCAGCGAGAATTCGAATGCGCCATCCAGTACGTCTACCAGACGCGAGCCGTAGAACGCGTTATTGAAGTCGAAGAAGTTTGCCTTGCCGTTATTGTCGATAATGACGTTTTTGGGTGAGACGTCGCCGTGATTGTGCACCTCTTTGCTGCGCGCAGATAACTGACCCCTCATCTCTCCATGACTATAGGGTTCGAAGACGGGCGTCAGTTTGGCAAACGCTTGGATGATCTCCTCACTCAATTCCGGTGCTTTGATGTAGTTATGGAATTCCGGCAACCAGATCATGCAGATGTCGTCGAAGATGAAGGTTTTTTCCAGTTTCAGCGGTTTATCGGCCTGAGTCAGGTGTATGTCGGCGAGAGCGGTGCAAATCTTGTCCAGCGGATAATCCGGGCGTTGCTGTGCGGCACCGGATAGCCGTTCAAACAACATCGCGGGAAGGCCTTCGACGGTGATCTCGGAAGCTTTGTTGCTATTGATCACTGCCGCAGTCTGGATGCCGCGTTTCTTTAGCTGTGTAATCAGCTTCCCTTCATAGGCCACATGTTCGGCGATCCGGTTCGTGCTGTAATTCCCGGAGACCTTGAAGAGTTTGAGTATGTAGTCGTGTTCGCCCGTAAATACCTTGTACAGCGCATTTTCGGTTTGCACATGCATTTTTTCCACTGCAGCTTGCGGCATCGCATACAGTTCGGCGAGTCTGGAGGCGATTCGCTCTTCCTCTTCTCCGGGGCTGATGGTTCCGTCACGGGAACGGTCATAGAACAACTGGGCGTTGAATTTACGCAGGAATTCGTTTTTCTCTTCCTCTCGCTGGCGTGACGGGATGAATACGTACGCATCGATGATGTGGTGCGAGAACTTGATGTTCGGATATTGTTCGGCCCATTTCTGCGTGTCCTCGGCGAGCGGGATCTCGGCGACATGGTAAATGGCGGAATGGTTCGCAGGCTGTTGGTTGACCAGGCGCCAATGTCCGGGAATATCAGCTTCGCGGGTCGGGCTGAGTTCTATCAGAATATCCACATCGGAACCCAGCTTCACCCACTTGCCGTAGACGAATGGCACCAAGTATTTGCCCATGTCGCCGCGCGTTGTCGAGCCCATCAGGTAGATTTTCTCGACGGCAGTGTATGCGGCAACCTCTTTGCGCAATGTCTCTGCAATTCGTTCATGCAAAGCTGCCTGCGCAGTATGGGAGAAGGATACTTTGGCGGGTTTGACGAAATGCAGCTTGAAGTGCTCAAGCTGTAGTCGCCATGCCTTATACATCGCTTCGGCGGCTTCCAGATCAGGGCAGGGAGAAGGGCTGTATGGGAAGATCACCTGCTTGCTGCCTGTCGAATACAGCCACAGTTGGTGATCGAGCTCGACGTGCAAGTTTTGTCCGGCTTTGAGCGCGGAATACAGATCCATTATCTGGCAGTTAATCAGGTTCAGCTCATTGCAATCGATTCCAGCGGAACCGGATGAGAGATACTCAACCAGTCTGGTGGTTTTGCTGATGGCACGGATACGTTTGTAATCTGCAACCTGATGCTGCGTGTCGGCCTTGATCTTGACCTTTATTCGTTGGCCGATGTATTCGCTGCCGGATTGTTGGGTAAAGCCGATACATTTGAGAATCGCGCCCACTTTCGAATAGTGGTACTGAGCGACGGCAATGGACAGCGTCTCGTTCGGTACATTCCCAACGTCCAGCATGAAATCGATGTCGTTTGCTTCGAGCAAACCCCGCACCTCTTCATAACTCGCCGCATATGGACTATCCACATCGAGTTGTTTGAACAATCCGGCAATCTGGCGAAACTCGGCTGGGTCT
Source organism: Gallionella sp. (assembly GCA_023229845.1). Lineage (GTDB taxonomy): Bacteria > Pseudomonadota > Gammaproteobacteria > Burkholderiales > Gallionellaceae > Gallionella. The sequence continues at coordinate 937 of JALNYK010000002.1, read as the reverse complement.
ATCAGTAGCTTGTAGTTGCGGTAATGCAAGTGGTAGCCGTCGGTGCACTCTTCCAGTGAAAATCTTTGCGGATGATATTTGACGTCGTGGTTAAGACGAGATTCCGTCCAGATGCGCACATCGTCCTGGTTGGCATTGGCGAACTTACCATCCTGATAGTCTTTTTCGTCAATGATGGTTTGTAGTTCGTGAGATTGCTTCGAAAATATTTTCGCAATTTCCTCGAACTCGCTACGGCTTAATTCAATTCTTAGGTCGCGATAATGGATATGAATATTCTCTTCCATATCCAAAAACAGCGAACGATGCCGTGGTTTTCCAAGAATATCTTCGCGATAAATAATTTTTTTAATGATACCCATGAACTTATCTCATTTGACTTGATTAACTAAAACCAGACGATAAAAACGGGGTTCCTGTAACAGGAACCCCGTTAGTGCAGCTAGTCAGGTTCAAAAATTACCACTCGATTTTATCGTCATTTCCGAGATTGTCGCTGTGGTTGTTGGAGTTTTGATGGTCGGCATCCTTGAGTTCATCCGAATGACCATGACCACTATCAGATTGCGGAGCCTCGATTTCCGATGTCCAGCCCCCGTATTCGGAAGTCGTATTGCCGGACATGACATCAACCTCGATCATCTCGTTCCAGGCAGCTTGACCTCCCGCCCCCTCTAGGGAGTTGGAAAGCTCGCCCAGATCGAACAGGTCATTGCTTCCATTGTCGCTGTCACCTATCGCATTTTCAGCATTGTTGTGCGAGTCGGAAGAGCCGGGGGCAGACTGGTCGCCGTTACCATAGCCATTGTTGCCCTTGGAGTCGTGCTCGTCCTTGGAGTCGTGCTCGTCCTTGGAGTCGTGCTCGTCCTTGGAGTCGTGCTCGTCCTTGGAGTCGTGCTCGTCCTTGGAGTCGTGCTCGTCCTTGGAGTCGTGCTCG
>JALNYK010000059.1 GCA_023229845.1 Gallionella sp. | reverse complement strand
TCCATCGCCGCGACGCCGCCGTTCTTCTTCAGCCACTGGAACACCAGCCCGGCCATGTAGATGCCGTAGGTCGGCGGCGTGTTGTACATCGAATCGGCGTCGGCATGCGTCTTGTAATCCAGCATCGTCGGCAGGCGCGGATCGGCATGACCGACCAGGTCGTCGCGCACGATCACCAGCGTCACGCCGGCCGGGCCGATGTTCTTTTGCGCGCCCGCATAGATCAGCCCGAACTTCGACACGTCGCAGGCACGCGACAGGATGTTGGACGACATGTCCGCCACCAGCGGCACCTTGCCCGTATCGGGAATCCAGCCGAACTCCACGCCGTCGATGGTCTCGTTCGGCGTGTAGTGGACGTAAGCGGCATCCTTGTCCAGCTTCCATGACTTGAACTCCGGAACGTAAGTGAACTTCCGGTCCGCACCGCTGACAGCTTCGTTCACCACGCAAAACTTCTTCGCCTCGTCGATGGCCTTCTTCGACCATATCCCGGTGTCCACATAGTCGGCGGAAGCCTTCCCGCGCAACAGGTTCAGCGGGATCATCGAAAACTGCAGATGCGCGCCGCCTTGCAGGAACAGCACCTTGTAATTCTTCGGGATCGCCATCAGCTCGCGCAGGTCGGCCTCGGCCTGGGCGTGGATGCCCATGAATTCCTTGCCGCGGTGAGACATCTCCATCACCGACATGCCGGTGCCGCGCCAATCCAGCAATTCGGCCTGCGCCTGCAGCAACACCTCATGCGGCAATACCGCCGGGCCCGCGCTGAAGTTGTAGATCGTCATACCATTTCCTTTGTGAAGGAGAAGGGAGAAGGGAGAACGGTGAAGGGTGAAAACCGGCGTCCTGCCTTTACCCTTCCCTCTTCCCCCTTCCCTCTTCCCGTTATTCCTGTCCTTCTTCCGTCGGCCCAGATTCCATTGCCCCGGATTCCGCCGTCTCGGTCTCTTCCGGTTCCGCGATGCGGCTCAGGCCCGCCAGCTTGTCGCCCTTGTCCAGATTGATCAGCGTCACGCCCTGAGTCGCGCGACTCATCTCGCGGATCTCATTGACTCGGGTACGGATCATCACGCCGTTGGTGCCGATCAGCATGATCTCGTCTTCCGGATTCACCAGCGTCGCGGCGACCACCTTGCCGTTGCGCTCGGTGGTCTGTATCGCGATCATGCCCTGCGTACCGCGGCCGTGGCGGGTGTATTCGGCGATAGGCGTACGCTTGCCGTAACCGTTCTCGGTCGCGGTCAGCACGCTCTGCTGCTCGTCCTCGGCCACCAGCAGCGAGATCACCTTGCCGCCCTTGGCCAAGTTCATGCCGCGCACACCGCGCGTATCGCGGCCCAGCACGCGCACATCGTTCTCGTCGAAACGCACCGCCTTGCCCTCGTCGGAGAACAGCATCACATCGTGATGGCCGTCGGTGATCGCCACGCCGATCAGGAAGTCGCCCTCGTCCAGCGCGATGGCGATGATGCCGGCCTTGCGCGGGTTGCCGAACTGCGACAGCGCGGTCTTCTTCACCGTGCCGTCGGCAGTCGCGAAGAGCACATATTTGTCTTCGGCGAATTCGCGCACCGGCAGGATCGCGTTGATCTTCTCGCCCTCTTCCAGCGGCAGCAGATTCACAATCGGCTTGCCGCGCGAAATACGGCTGCCTTGCGGCACGTCGTAGACCTTCAGCCAATACACGCGACCGCGGTTGGAGAAGCACAGGATGTAATCGTGCGTGTTGGCGATGAACAGGTTATCGACGAAATCGTCTTCCTTGGTGCTGGCCGCCTGCTTGCCGCGTCCGCCGCGCTTCTGCGCACTGTACTCGTCCAGCTTCTGCGCCTTCATGTAGCCGCTGTGCGACAGCGTAACCACCACGTCTTCCGGCGCGATCAGGTCTTCCATGCTCATGTCGTGCGTGTGCGTGATGATCTCGCTGCGGCGCTTGTCGCCGAACTGCGATTTCACCGCCGCCAGCTCGTCGCCAATGATCTGGGTCACGCGCTCCGGCTTCGCCAAGATGTCCAACAGGTCGGCGATCTTGTCCATCACCTCGCGATATTCGCCGACGATCTTGTCCTGCTCCAGTCCGGTCAGGCGTTGCAAACGCAGTTCGAGGATCGCCTGCGTCTGCGCATCGGAAAGGCGGTAGCCCTCACCCTTCACCAAACCGAACTCGGGCGCCAACCCTTCCGGACGCGACGCGTCGCTGACGCGGGACAACATATCCTCGACCAGCGATGAACGCCAACTGCGCGCCATCAACTCGCGCTTCGCGTCGGGAGGAGTGGGCGCAGCCTTGATGATCGCGATGATCTCGTCCACGTTGGACAGCGCGACCGCCAGACCTTCCAGAATATGGCCGCGTTCGCGCGCCTTGCGCAGTTCGAAAATGGTGCGGCGCGTGACGACTTCGCGGCGGTGGCGCAGGAACGCCTCGATGATTTGCTTGAGGTTGAGCAGCTTGGGCTGACCATCGACAATCGCGACCATGTTCATGCCGAAACTGTCCTGCAACTGCGTCTGCTTGAACAGATGATTGAGCACGACTTCCGGCATCTCGCCGCGACGCAGCTCGATCACCGCGCGCATGCCGGACTTGTCCGACTCGTCGCGGATCTCGGTGATGCCTTCGATCTTCTTCTCGCGCACCAGCTCGCCGATCTTGATCAGCAGGTTGGCCTTGTTCACTTGGTACGGCAGCTCGTCGATGATGATCGCCTGGCGATCGCCCTTGCCGATGTCTTCGAAGTGCGTACGTCCGCGCATGATCACGCGGCCGCGGCCGGTGCGGTAGCCTTCCTTCACGCCGGCCAGGCCGTAGATGAAGCCTGCGGTCGGGAAGTCCGGCGCCGGCACCAGTTCGATCAATTCCTCGATATCCATGTCCGGATTGCGCAGCAGCGCCAGACAGGCATCCACCACTTCGTTCATGTTATGCGGCGGAATGTTGGTCGCCATGCCCACCGCGATACCGGAAGAACCGTTCACCAGCAGGTTGGGGAAGCGCGACGGAAACACCAGCGGCTCATGCTCGGAACCGTCGTAGTTCGGCCCGAAGTCCACCGTGTCCTTGTCCAGATCAGACAGCAGATCGTGCGCGATGCGCGCCATGCGGATTTCGGTGTAACGCATCGCCGCCGCGTTATCGCCGTCCACCGAACCGAAGTTGCCCTGCCCGTCGACCAGCGTGTAGCGCAGCGAGAAGTCCTGCGCCATGCGGACGATGGTGTCGTACACCGCGGTGTCGCCGTGCGGGTGGTATTTACCGATCACGTCGCCGACGATACGCGCCGATTTCTTGTAGGCTCGATTCCAGTCGTTGGACAGCTCGTGCATCGCAAACAGCACGCGACGATGCACCGGCTTCAGGCCGTCGCGCACATCGGGCAGCGCACGACCCACGATTACGCTCATCGCATAGTCCAGATAGGACTTGCGCATCTCCTCTTCAAGGCTGACCGGCAGGGTTTCTTTGGCGAATTGGTCCATGGTATCGGGTATGGTTGAAAATGCTGGAAAACAGCGCGTGAGTTTACCACGCGGCCCCACCCGGAGACAAAACTGATCGTCGCAGGTCCCCAGCCCAGAGTGTTTGCAACAAAATCAACTAGCCATTACCATCCGTGCTACCCAAAACCAACAAATCAGGGAATACCATGAACCGCATCCGGCAAGTCGTCGCATCGCTCTGTCTGTTCAGCCTGGCGCAAGTCGCCGCCGCTCACCCGACCAGCATCGGCTATCTGTATGACTCGCAAGGAAATATCGTACGGACCGGCTACGGCGGATGCGTACGAACAGCCGAATGGACCACCGCTAACGCACTGACCGAATGCGACGCAATAACCCCATCCGCCGCGGCTGCTCCTGCCGCTCCAGTCGCTCCGGCAGCCCAGCCAACCCCCAAGGCCGCACCGACTGCGAAAGTCGAACCCTCCATCATCAAGATCGACCTGAGCGCCGACGAATCGTTTGAATCCGGCAAGGCCGAACTGAGCGCCGACGCCAAGACAAAACTCAGTGCACTGGCCAAACAACTGAACGGCCTGAACTACGACCGCGTCGTCATCACCGGCCATGCCGACCGCACAGGCCCGGCTGCCGGAAACCAGCAACTGTCCGAGCGCCGCGCCAATGCCGCGCACAACTATCTGGTCAGCGAAGGCGTCCCCTCCTCCAAGCTGATGAGCAGCGGCAAGGGCAGCAGCCAGCCCACCACCCAGCCTAGCGCCTGCGCCAAGCTGAAAAGCAAGAAACTCTCCGCCTGCCTCGCGCCGGATCGTCGCGTTGAAATCCGCGTAACGGGCACACGCAGCAAATGACAACAGCCCTGCATGAAGCCTCCGGCTCAATCAACGTCGATCCGGTCGAGCTAGAGAAGTTCTCGCAACTCGCCCACAAGTGGTGGGATAAAAACAGCGAATTCAAGCCGCTGCACGACATCAACCCGCTGCGTCTGAACTACATCGACCGCTACGCAGGACTCGCCGGCAAGACCGTGCTGGACGTAGGCTGCGGCGGCGGCATCCTGTCCGAGGGCATGGCCGCGATGGACGCCGACGTCACCGGTATCGACCTTGCCGACAAATCGCTGAAAGTCGCCAAGCTGCACCTGCTGGAAAGCGGTCGCAAAGTGGATTACCGCAAGATCGCCGTCGAAGCCCTCGCCGAAGAACAACCCGGACACTACGACATCGTCACCTGCCTAGAGATGCTGGAACATGTGCCCGATCCGCAGAGCGTGATCGCCTCATGCGCCAAGTTGGCCAAACCGGGCGGCTGGGTGTTCTTCTCCACCCTCAACCGCAACCCGAAGTCCTACCTGTACGCCATCCTCGGCGCGGAATACGTGCTCAACCTGCTGCCCCGCGGCACGCACGACTACGCCCGCTTCCTCAAGCCGTCCGAACTGGCCCAGTCCTGCCGCAACACCGGCCTGACCGTGACCGACCTCACCGGCATGAGCTACAGCCCGTTCAGCAAGACCTACTCGCTGGGCCGCGACACCGACGTCAACTACATGATCGCCTGCCGCAAGGATTGACCGTTGCATATCCCGCCTCGTCATTCCGGCGAAAGCCGGGATCCAGTTTTTGAAAACATCTGGATGCCGGATCGAGTCCGGCATGACGGATGTCTTGAGGTTGCATGTGATTAAAGCCGTCCTGTTCGACCTCGACGGCACCTTCGCCGACACCGCGCCCGACCTCGCCGCCGCGCTGAACCACACCCGCGCGACGCGCGGCCTGCCGCCGCTGCCGCTGGAGACGATCCGCCCGCAAGCCTCGCACGGCTCGCCCGGCCTGCTCAAGATCGGCTTCGGCATCGCCCCGGACCACCCCGACTACGACGCGCTCAGAAGCATCTTCCTGGCACACTACGAGCAAAACATCTGCGCCCGCACCAGCCTGTTCCCCGGCATCGCCGAACTGGTGGACGAACTGGAACGCAATGACATCAAGTGGTGCATCGTCACCAACAAACCGCACCGCTACACCCTCCCGCTGATGCAGGCGCTGGGCTACGCGGAACGCGCCGCCTGCCTGGTCAGCGGCGACACCTGCGCGCAGGCCAAGCCCCATCCCGCCCCCCTGCTGCATGCCTGCGAACTCGCCGGCGCCGATCCCGCGCACTGCCTGTATCTCGGCGACGACCGCCGCGACATCCAGGCCGCCAACGCCGCCAACATGCCCGGCATCATCGCCAACTACGGCTATGTCAGCGACGACGTCTCCGAGGCCAACTGGAACGCGCAGGGCAGCGTGAACCACCCCGTGGAACTTATCCGTTTCCTCGGCCTCTGACTTCGCGTGCTACAATTCGGCACGGCTGCACGGATGGTTTGTGCAGCAGCTTGTAAACACACAGGGGGCGACATGGCTTCGACGTGGGTTGCAAAGCAGCGTAGGGCATACCGAGGACCCGCAACCTCGTAAATCAGCTGGAAAAAACTAGTCGCAAACGACGAAAAGTACGCTTTAGCAGCTTAGTCTGCTAGACCTCGCACCTTCTCTCCCATGGGGAGGCTCAAAGCCTAAGGGCTAAGATGAGCGAGGTCCTAACATGGGATCGTGTCGAGCAGGGTTACTTTGCTCGAAGCTAAAACTAAGGT
>JALNYK010000028.1 GCA_023229845.1 Gallionella sp. | reverse complement strand
ACCGGAAAAGAAAGTAAGAAAGTCGGGAGCTAAGCATGCTACAGCCAGCTAGAAGGAAATACCGCAAGGAACAGAAGGGCCGCAATACCGGTGTTGCCACCCGTGGCAACAAGGTGAGTTTCGGTGAGTTTGGTTTGAAGGCGGTTGCTCGCGGTCGTTTGACTGCACGCCAGATTGAGGCTGCGCGTCGTGCGATGACTCGTCACATCAAACGTGGCGGTCGTATCTGGATTCGTATTTTCCCGGATAAGCCGATTTCCAAAAAGCCTGCCGAGGTTCGTATGGGTAACGGTAAGGGCAATCCGGAGTACTACGTAGCCGAGATCCAGCCGGGCAAGATGTTGTACGAAATGGATGGTGTCGATGAGACTCTGGCACGCGAAGCTTTCAAGCTGGCTTCCGCAAAGTTGCCAATCGCGACTACGTTCGTTGTTAGACAGGTGGGTGAATAGCATGAAGGCTAGTGAACTGAAGATCAAGTCTGCTGCAGATTTGCAACAAGAGTTGCTGTCCTTGACCAAGGCGCAATTTGGTCTGCGTATGCAGGTTGCAACGCAGCAGATGACCAATACCAGCGAGCTGCGCAAAGTGCGTCGCGATATTGCTCGCGTGAAGACTGTATTGAAAGAGAAGGGTGCGCAGAAATGAGCGAAGCAAAGACACTGAAGCGTACCCTGACCGGTACCGTGGTTAGCGACAAGATGGACAAGACTGTGACGGTTCTGGTTGAGCGCAAGGTCAAGCATCCGTTGTTGGGCAAGATCATTCGCGTCTCCAAAAAATATCACGCGCACGATGAGGCAAATGAGTTTCATGCGGGCGATGTAGTGATAATCGAGGAGTGCCGTCCCTTGGCCAAGACCAAGGCTTGGCGCGTTGCCAGGTTGGCAGAAAAGGCAATTGCGGCATAATCGAAATTTCGCTTGCGTCTTTCCTGAATTTGAATATAATGCGCGGCTTCGTTTCATCGCCGCTAGCGGCGACCTAACCCGAACGGGTTCCAAAACTGGCCGCCGCGGCGGAAAAAGTTGGAGATTAAAAAATGATACAAATGCAGTCTGTTTTAGATGTAGCCGACAACACTGGCGCACGTTCTGTGATGTGCATCAAGGTGCTGGGTGGTTCCAGGCGTCGTTATGCTTCCGTTGGTGATGTTATCAAGGTCAGCATTCGGGATGCGGCACCGCGCGGTCGTGTGAAGAAGGGTGAAGTGTACAACGCTGTGGTGGTTCGCACTGCCAAGGGCGTGCGTCGCACCGATGGTTCTTTGGTTAAGTTCGACGGTAACGCTGCTGTGTTGTTGAACGCCAAGTTGGAGCCAATCGGTACGCGTATCTTCGGGCCGGTGACGCGCGAGTTGCGTACCGAGAAGTTCATGAAGATCGTTTCGCTGGCGCCTGAAGTGCTGTAAGCGATAACGGATCGAGTCGAGGAAAATCATGCGCAAGATCAAAAAGAATGATGATGTTATTGTCATCGCCGGCAAAGACAAGGGTAATCGCGGCAGTGTTCAGCAAGTGCTGGGCGAGTACTTGTTGGTGGGTGGTGTCAATAAGGTCAAGAAGCACCAGAAGCCGAATCCGGTGAAGGGTTTGAGTGGTGGTATCGTGGAAAAAGAGCTGCCGATTCACATCTCGAATGTAGCGGTTTATAACGCTGCTGCCAAAAAAGGCGATCGAGTTGGGATCAAAACGCTGGAGGACGGGCGCAAGGTGCGCGTGTTCAAGTCCAGTGGCGAAATGATTGACGCTTAAGGGGTAAGGCATGGCTCGTTTGTATGAATTTTACAAGGACAAGGTCACCAAGGACCTGATGACGCAGTTTGGTTATAAGTCTGTCATGGAAGTGCCGCGCATCGAAAAAATCACGCTGAATATGGGTGTGGGTGAGGCGGTTGCTGACAAGAAGGTGATGGAGTTCGCGGTTGGCGATATGCAGAAGATCGCAGGCCAGAAGCCGGTCGTTACGCTGTCCAAGAAGTCCATCGCTGGGTTCAAGATTCGCGAGGGTTATCCGGTTGGTTGCAAGGTGACGCTGCGCAAAGAGCGTATGTATGAATTCCTTGATCGTCTGATTTCCGTGGCGATTCCGCGTATCCGCGATTTTCGCGGTATTTCCGGTAAGTCCTTCGACGGTCGTGGTAATTACAACATGGGCGTCAAAGAACAAATCATTTTTCCGGAAATCGAATACGAAAAGGTTGATGCGTTGCGTGGGATGAATATCACCATCACCACTTCGGCAAAGACTGATGAGGAAGCTAGAGCGCTTCTGGTGGCTTTCAAACTCCCATTAAAGAAATGAGGGAATACTAATGGCTAAGATGGCAGTGATTAACCGTGAGCAGAAGCGTCGCGAAACCGTAAAGAAGTTTGCGGCAAAGCGTGCCGAGTTGCTGGCAGCGATTTCCAACATGAGTCTGAGTGATGAGGAGCGTGCTGCTGCGCGCCTGAAGTTTCAGGCGTTGCCTCGTGATTCAAGCCCGGTTCGTTTGCGTAATCGTTGCGCACTGACGGGACGTCCACGCGGCACTTTCAGGAAGTTCGGTTTGGGGCGTATCAAGGTTCGTGAATTTGCGATGCGCGGTGAGATTCCCGGTGTTGTTAAGGCAAGCTGGTAGGAGCTATTAAATGAGTATGAGTGATCCAATCTCCGATATGCTGACGCGCGTACGCAATGCGCAGCTTGCGGAAAAAGCCACGGTCGCAATGCCTTCTTCGAAGTTGAAGGTGGCGATAGCCGAGGTATTGAAAGAAGAAGGTTATATCGACGGTTACAGCGTCGTCTCCGCCGAAGGTGGCAAGGCGACTCTCGAGATCGGCCTGAAATATTACAGCGGCCGTCCGGTAATCGAGAAGATCCAGCGCGTGAGCCGTCCAGGTCTGCGTATCTACAAGGGATCCAGTGATATTCCGAAGGTGATGAACGGGCTGGGTATCGCCATCGTTTCGACATCCAAGGGTTTGATGACCGATCGCAAGGCCCGCGCCAATGGTATTGGCGGCGAAGTCCTCTGCGTAGTCGCGTAGCGAGGTAAAGCATGTCTAGAGTTGCCAAGAAACCTGTAGCAGTGCCGGCTGGTGTTGAAGTCGCAGTGTCTGCAAACGAGATCTCGATCAAGGGCCCGATGGGCACCCTGAAGCAGCCTTTGTCTGCGGACGTGAGCGTAGTGCGCGAGGGCGACAGCCTGCTGTGCAAGGCGGAAAACGATTCCAAGCACGCTGTTGCGATGTCGGGTACGGTCCGTGCGTTGTTGGCCAATATGGTCGAAGGCGTGAGCAAGGGTTTTGAGCGTAAGCTGACCCTGGTTGGTGTGGGTTATCGTGCCCAGGCTGCCGGCGATGCGCTCAACCTGACGCTGGGCTTTTCTCATCCGGTTGTCTACAAGATGCCGGCTGGCATCAAGGTCGAGACGCCGACGCAGACCGAGGTTGTGCTGAAGGGCGCCGACAAGCAGCGCGTCGGTCAGGTTGCCGCCGAGATTCGTGCTTTCCGTGAGCCAGAGCCGTACAAGGGCAAGGGCGTGCGTTATAGCGACGAAGTGGTGGTTCTGAAAGAAACCAAGAAGAAATAATTGAGGCGGATATGTTGAACAAGAAAGAGTCGCGTCAGCGCAGGGCACGCAAAACCCGTGCACGTATCGCTGAAAAGAAAACAGTACGTCTGGCCATTCATCGCACCAATCTGCATATTTATGCCCAGGTTATTTCCGCTTGCGGCAGCAAGGTGCTGGCAAGTGCTTCCACTCTGGAAGCCGACGTTCGCAAGGATCTGGCGAATGGTGGCAACAAGGCTGCCGCCGCGGTGGTCGGCCAACGCATCGCCGAGAAGGCGAAGAGCGCAGGCGTCACCCAGGTCGCATTCGATCGTTCCGGCAATCGATATCATGGTCGTGTCAAGGCGCTGGCTGATGCAGCGCGCGAGCACGGTCTGCAGTTCTAATTGGAGTTGAGTGATGGCTAAGCCGCAAGGAAAAATGCAGCAACAGGAAGCGCGCGATGACGGCATGATCGAAAAAATGATCTCCGTGAATCGTGTCACCAAGGTGGTCAAGGGTGGTCGCATCATGGGTTTCGCAGCGCTGACCGTAGTTGGCGATGGAGATGGTCGCGTAGCAATGGGCAAGGGTAAGTCCAAGGAAGTGCCGGTTGCAGTGCAAAAGGCCATGGACGAAGCGCGTCGCAATATGGCCAAGGTGAGCCTGAAGAACGGCACGCTGCATCACACTGTCGTCGGCAAGCATGGCGCAGCGAAGGTGCTGATGCAGCCGGCTTCCGAAGGTACGGGCATTATCGCCGGTGGTGCAATGCGCGCCGTGTTCGAAGCGGTCGGTGTGAAGGACGTGCTGGCGAAGTGTATCGGCTCCAGCAATCCTTACAACGTGGTTCGCGCTACGTTGAACGGCCTGAAGGCGCTGAATTCTCCGTCCGAGATCGCTGCGAAGCGCGGCAAGAGCGTTGATGAGATTCTGGGGTAAAACATGACACAAGCCAAAACGATCAAAGTGACTCAGGTCAAAAGCCTGATCGGTACCAAGCAGTCTCATCGCGACACGATCCGTGGGTTGGGCCTGCGTCGTATCAACCACACCGTGCAACTGGAGGACACTCCTTGCGTGCGCGGCATGATTAACAAGGTGTTCTACCTGGTCAAGTGCGAGGCATAAAGATGCAACTCAATAACATTCAACCAGCGCAAGGCGCTAAGCACTCCAAGCGTCGCGTCGGTCGCGGCATTGGCTCCGGTCTGGGCAAGACCTGCGGTCGCGGCCACAAGGGTCAGAAGTCCCGCGCCGGCGGTTTCCACAAGGTCGGTTTCGAAGGCGGTCAGATGCCTTTGCAGCGCCGTCTGCCGAAGCGTGGTTTCGTTTCGATGACTCGTAACGACACCGCTCAAGTACGATTGTCCGATCTGCAGAATATGCCCGTCGACAGCATCGATCTGCTGGCGTTGAAGCAGGCTGGTGTGGTGCATGCGAATGCGCTGTCGGCTAAAGTGATTCTGTGCGGTGAATTGACTCGTGCCGTTAAGCTGCAAGGTTTGCTCGCAACCAAGGGTGCGCGAGCAGCAGTCGAAGCTGCCGGCGGCAGCTTCGCTGAGTAAGGTTAGTGCGTGAATACTGTCGCTAACGGGGCAATCAAGGGCAAGTACGGCGATCTCGGTCGGCGTCTCTGGTTCTTGCTGGGCGCTTTGGTCGTATTCCGCATCGGTGCGCATATCCCTGTTCCGGGTATCGATCCGACTGTATTGGCCGAGCTGTTCAAGTCGCAGAAGGATGGCATCCTGGGCATGTTCAACATGTTTTCGGGTGGTGCACTTGAGCGATTCACGATCTTTGCGCTGGGCATCATGCCGTACATCTCGGCGTCGATCATTATGCAGCTGGCTTCAATAGCGGTGCCGCATCTTGAGCAGTTAAAGAAAGAAGGCGAAGCCGGGCGTCGCAAGATTACCCAGTACACCCGTTATGGCACCTTGGTGCTGGCATTGTTCCAGGCCTTCGGTATTTCGGTGGCGCTGCAGGCACAGCCGGGACTGGTGCCAAATCCGGGTGCGATGTTTCAGTTGACATCGGTGATTACGCTGGTGACCGGGACGATGTTCCTGATGTGGCTGGGTGAGCAGATCACCGAGCGCGGACTGGGCAACGGTATCTCGCTGATCATCTTCGCGGGTATTGCTGCGGGATTGCCGAGTGCGATCGGTAGCACGTTGGAATTGGCGCGCACCGGAGCGTTTTCGATACCGCTGGTGCTGTTGCTGTTCTTCGGTGCAATTGCAGTGACCGCTCTGGTTGTGTTTGTGGAGCGTGGTCAGCGCAAGATATTGGTGAATTATGCCAAGCGCCAAGTTGGAAACAAGGTGTATGCCGGCCAGAGTTCGCACCTGCCGTTGAAGTTGAACATGGCTGGCGTGATTCCGCCGATCTTCGCTTCCAGCATCATCCTGTTCCCGGCGACGATCGCAGGCTGGTTCGGTAGCGGTCAGGGGATGACCTGGTTGAAGGATGTCAGTGACATGTTGTCTCCAGGGCAGCCGATTTATGTTCTGGTTTACGCAGCAGCGATCGTGTTCTTCTGTTTCTTCTATACGGCGCTGGTATTCAGCCCGAAAGAGACGGCAGATAATTTGAAGAAGAGTGGTGCGTTTTTACCGGGAATCCGGCCCGGCGATCAGACTGCACGTTATGTCGAAAAGATCATGCTGCGGTTGACCATGGTCGGTGCGGTGTACATTACGCTGGTCTGTTTGCTGCCGGAATTTCTGGTGGTGAAGTGGAATGTTCCGTTCTACTTCGGTGGCACCTCGCTGTTGATTCTGGTTGTGGTGACCATGGATTTTATGGCGCAAGTTCAATCTTACCTGATGACTCATCAGTACGAGAACTTGCTGAAAAAGGCCAATTTCAAGGGTGGCTTGGCGCGTTAATGCCTCAAGAAGATTCAAGATGGCTAAAGAAGATGTGATTCAGATGCAGGGTGAGGTCGAGGAGTCGTTGCCGAATGCGACGTTCCGGATCAAGCTGGAAAATGGTCATGTGGTGTTGGGTCATATTTCCGGGAAAATGCGTATGCACTATATACGCATTCTGCCGGGCGACAAGGTAACGGTCGAACTGACCCCGTACGATTTGAGCAAGGCGCGCATTGTGTTCCGCGCGAAATAGTTGAGCGAGTAAGGAGAAGCAAATGAGAGTGCAAGCATCAGTAAAGAAGATCTGCCGCAACTGCAAGATCATCCGTCGCAACCGCATCGTGCGTGTAATTTGCACGGAGCCGCGACACAAGCAACGCCAGGGCTAATTGAACAAAGCAGCCTGTCGGTGATATAATTTTCGTCTTTCAAATATAGGGTAGCTGCATGGCACGTATTGCAGGGGTCAATATCCCCAACCATCAACACGCTGTGATTGCCTTGACTGCAATCTACGGCATCGGTCGTACTCGTTCGCAAGGTATTTGTGCGTCGGCGGGTATTAATGCCTCCACCAAGATGAAGGACCTGACCGACGCAGAGGTTGAGAAGCTGCGCGAAGAGGTCGCTAAGTTCACGGTCGAGGGTGATCTGCGTCGCGAGACGACGATGAACATCAAGCGTCTGATGGATCTGGGCTGCTATCGTGGCCTGCGTCATCGTCGCGGTTTGCCGTGCCGTGGTCAGCGCACTCGCACCAATGCCCGTACCCGCAAGGGCCCGCGCAAGGCGATTGCAGGCGCCAAGAAGTAAGTTTGCTATAACGCTTTAGAGGATTAGATTATGGCTAAGCCAAGCACGAAAGTGCGCAAGAAGGTCAAGAAGAATGTCGCTGAAGGCGTCGCGCACGTCCACGCTTCTTTCAACAATACCATCATCACTATCACCGATCGCCAGGGCAATGCGCTGGCTTGGTCCACCAGCGGTGCGCAGGGCTTCAAAGGTTCTCGCAAGAGTACGCCTTTCGCGGCTCAGGTTGCAGCCGAAGTGGCCGGCAAGTCGGCTCAGGAGTGTGGTGTCAAGAATATCGAGGTTCGCATCAAGGGCCCAGGCCCCGGTCGTGAGTCCGCCGTGCGCGCCTTGAATGCTGCTGGTTTTAAAATCACCAGCATCTCTGACATTACACCGGTGCCGCATAACGGCTGCCGTCCGCCTAAAAAGCGTCGTATCTAATTGGGAGTGAATTTTGGCTAGAAATCTTGATCCAAAGTGCCGTCAGTGCCGTCGCGAAGGCGAAAAGCTGTTTCTGAAGGGCGAAAAATGTTTCACCGATAAGTGTGCCGTTGAGCGCAGGGCTTATCCGCCTGGCCAGCACGGCCAGAAAAAGAACACTCGTTTGTCCGAGTACGGCGGTCAGCTGCGCGAAAAGCAGAAAGTTCGCCGCATCTATGGCGTGCTGGAGCGTCAGTTCCGCCTGACCTACAAGGCTGCGGAAAGTCAGCGCGGTATCACCGGCGAGAACCTGCTGCAGAATCTGGAGTGCCGCTTGGATAACGTGTCCTATCGCATGGGTTTTGGTGCGTCGCGTGCCGAGGCTCGTCAGGTGGTGCGTCACAATGGTGTCCTGGTTAATGGCAAGCGCGTCAACATTCCGTCTTACCTGGTGCGTCCGGGCGATGTGGTTGAAGTGGCCGAGAAGTCCAAGGCGCAACTGCGCATCAAGGCCGCCATTGCGGCTGCCGAACAGCGCGGCTTCCCCGAGTGGCTGGAGATGGATACGAAGGGTCTCAAGGGAACCTTCAAGGCCAAGCCGCAACGTTCCGAACTGCCGGCGTCCATCAACGAGCATCTCGTGGTTGAGTTGTATTCCAAGTAATCCACGCGGAGTAGTGTATGCCTAAGAATGAATTTTTGAAGCCTCGCATTATCGATGTGCAAAAAGTTTCCGCCACCCAGGCTAAAGTGGTGATGGAGCCTTTCGAGCGCGGCTATGGCCACACACTGGGTAATGCCCTGCGTCGTATCCTGTTGTCTTCGATGCCTGGCGCAGCACCTACTGAAGTGAAAATGGCTGGCGTGTTGCATGAGTATGCGACCATTGACGGTGTGCAGGAAGATGTCGTCGACATCCTGCTGAACCTGAAGGGCGTAGTGCTGCGTTTGCACAATGTGCCGGAAGTCGTGCTGACCATCAAGAAAGATGGCGCAGGCGTCGTGACTGCTGCGGACATCAGCGGCAACGCCGATGTCGAGATCGTCAATCCTGAGCATGTGATCGCTCATCTGACTGCTGGCGGCAAGCTGGACATGCAGATCAAGGTCGAGCAGGGCAGGGGGTATGTGTCGGCGATTTCCCGCCTGACACCGAATGAAACCCGATCTGTCGGTCATATCGCACTGGACGCATCGTTCAGCCCGGTCAGTCGCGTCAGTTATGCGGTCGAAAGCGCTCGCGTCGAGCAGCGCACCGATCTGGACAAGCTGGTGATGCACATTGAGACTAATGGCGCGATCGATCCGGAACAGGCGATCCGCAATGCGGCACGCATTCTGGTGGACCAGTTTTCCGTGTTTGCAGCACTGGAAGGCACCGAGCCGGTTGTTGAGAAGGTACAGGCTCCGAAGGTCGATCCTATCCTGTTGCGTCCGGTGGACGATCTGGAGTTGACTCCGCGTTCCTCGAACTGCCTCAAGGCGCAGAGCATCCATTACATCGGCGATCTGATCCAGTACACCGAAAACGATCTGCTGCGCACCCCGAATCTGGGTCGCAAGTCGTTGAATGAAATCAAGCAGGTTCTCGCCGAGCACAACTTGTCGCTGGGCATGAAGCTGGAAAACTGGCCTGTCACTGCAGCTTAACGCAGTACAGCATTAGAACAAGAGAGGCAAATCATGCGTCACCGTTTAGGTTTAAGAAAACTCAACCGCACCAGCAGTCACCGTCTGGCGATGTTCCGCAACATGACCGTGTCGCTGTTGCGTCATGAAGTCATCAAGACCACCTTGCCGAAGGCGAAGGAACTGCGTCGCGTCGCGGAACCCATCCTGACGCTGGGCAAGAATCCCAGTCTGGCTAACAAGCGTCTGGCGTTTGCCCGCCTGCGCGACCGCGAGATGGTCGTCAAGCTGTTCGACGAATTGGGCCCGCGCTACGCAGCCCGCAACGGCGGCTATCTGCGCGTGCTGAAGTTCGGTTTCCGTCAGGGCGACAATGCTCCTATGGCATTGGTTGAGCTGATGGATCGTCCGGCAGATGCAGCTGCGGTTGACGCCGAGTAATCAGCGTAAACGTTGCCAATACAAAAAGCCGGGTCTTCCCGGCTTTTTGTTTGCCGTCGATTTGCCGCGAAGCGGCTTTTCGACTAGTGTTTTTGGCGCGCGGATGCCGATATTTCGGTAATATTGCGCTTTGCGTGCCAAGAGCGGTGCGCGACATGTTCAGTCTACATTCATCATGAAAATTCACGAATATCAAGGTAAAGAAATCCTGCGTCAGTTCGATGTGCCGACCCCGCTCGGAATCGCTTGTTTCAGCGTCGAAGAGGCCGTTGCAGCTGCGCAGCAACTGGGGGGCAATGTCTGGGTTGTAAAGGCTCAGATCCATGCGGGCGGTCGCGGCAAGGGAGGCGGCGTCAAGGTGGCAAAGTCGCTGGACGAGGTGAAGAGCAACGCGCAACAAATCCTCGGTATGCAACTGGTGACCCACCAGACCGGGCCGGATGGCCAGAAGGTGCGCCGCCTGCTGATCGAGCAGGGCGCAGCTATCGCCAAAGAGTTCTACGTCGGCATGGTTGTTGATCGCACAGCACAGCGCGTCGCATTGCTCGCATCCAGCGAGGGGGGCATGGAGATCGAAGAGGTTGCCAAGCATAGCCCGGAGAAAATCCATACCCTGCGTATCGACCCCGTCGCCGGATTGGGCGATGACGATGCGGCGCTAGTCGCGCGCGATATCGGCATTCCGGATGTTGCGAGCGCCGAAGCGGTGAAGGTGTTGCAAGGTCTGTATCGTTCTTTCGTGGAGAAGGATGCGATGCTGGCGGAGATCAACCCTCTGGTGCTGACCGCGGATAATCGCGTCATCGCCCTGGATGCGAAGTTTAACTTCGATTCCAACGCGCTGTACCGTCACCCCGAAATTGTCGCATTGCGCGATATGGACGAGGAAGACCCGGCGGAGATCGAAGCCTCGAAATTCGATCTGTCTTACATTTCGCTCGACGGCGACATTGGTTGCCTGGTGAACGGCGCGGGGCTGGCGATGGCGACCATGGATATCATCAAGCTGTACGGCGGCAGTCCGGCGAATTTCCTCGATGTCGGCGGCGGCGCAACCACCGAGAAAGTGACCGAGGCGTTCAAGCTGATGCTGAAGAACCCGCATCTCAAGGCGATCTTGGTCAACATCTTCGGCGGCATCATGAAGTGCGACGTTATCGCCGAAGGCGTAGTCGCGGCGGCGCGCCAGGTACAACTCAACGTGCCGCTGGTGGTGCGACTGGAAGGCACCAACGTCGAGCTGGGCAAGAAGATTCTTGCGGAATCCGGCTTACCCATCATCTCCGGCAACGACATGGCGGACGCGGCGCAAAAAGTCGTCGCAGCGGCGAAAGGTTAATCATGTCCATACTTATCAATAAAGATACCCGAGTCATCACTCAGGGCATGACCGGCAAGGTCGGCCAGTTCCACACCCAGCAATGTAAGGCTTATGCGAACGGCGAGAACTGTTTTGTTGCGGGCGTGAATCCGAAGAAGGCCGGCGAGCAATTCGAAGGTATCCCGGTGTACGCATCGGTGCGCGACGCCAAGGAAGCAACCGGCGCTACCGTGTCGGTGATTTACGTGCCGCCTTCGGGTGCTGCGGCGGCCATCGATGAAGCGGTTGAGGCCGAGCTCGATCTGGTGATCTGCATCACCGAAGGCATTCCGGTGCATGACATGATCCGCACGCGCTACAAGATGCAGGGCAGGAAGACGCTGCTGATCGGTCCGAACTGCCCCGGCCTGATTACGCCGGACGAGATCAAGATCGGCATCATGCCCGGCCACATCCACAAGAAGGGACGCATCGGCGTGGTGTCGCGCTCAGGTACGTTGACCTACGAGGCGGTCGGTCAACTCACCGCGCTGGGCTATGGTCAGTCCTCCTGTGTCGGCATCGGCGGCGACCCGATCAACGGGCTGAAACACATCGACGTGATGCGCATGTTCAACGACGACCCGGACACCGACGCGGTGATCATGGTCGGCGAGATCGGCGGCAGCGACGAAGAAGAGTGTGCGCGCTGGATCAAGGCCAATATGCAGAAACCGGTGGTTGGATTCATCGCAGGAATCACCGCGCCGGAAGGCAAGCGCATGGGCCATGCCGGGGCGATCATCTCCGGCGGGCAAGGCGGCGCCGAAGACAAGCTGGCGGTGATGGAAGACTGCGGCATCCATATCACGCGCAATCCGGCGGAGATGGGCCGCACGATGCAGAAAATACTTAAAGGCTGAGACGCGGTAAGGGATAAGGGGGAAGGGTAGAAGCACAACCCTTTCCCCTTGAGCGCCGCAGGCGCGGTCCCTTATCCCTTCTCCAGAAAGGTTCTTAAATGCTGGAAATGCTGCAAACCTCCCAATTCTGGGTGGATGTATTCAAGATCATCATGATCGACTTGCTGTTGTCCGGCGACAACGCGGTGGTGATCGCGCTGGCTTGCCGCAACCTGCCCGCAGCGCAACGCAAGAAGGGCATCATGTATGGCGTGGGCGGCGCGATCGGCCTGCGTGTGGTGCTGACGTTCTTCGCGGTGACTCTGTTGGCGTTGCCTTATCTTAAACTGGTCGGCGCATTGCTGTTGCT
This sequence comes from Gallionella sp., assembly GCA_023229845.1. Taxonomy (GTDB): domain Bacteria; phylum Pseudomonadota; class Gammaproteobacteria; order Burkholderiales; family Gallionellaceae; genus Gallionella. The sequence continues at coordinate 27,957 of JALNYK010000028.1, read as the reverse complement.
GTGGATCGGCATCAAGCTGATCCTGCCGGAAGATGATGAGCACGGCGAGGGCAGCATCAAGGCCGAGGCGAACCTGTGGGGGGCCGTGAAGACCATCATCGTCGCCGACTTCGTGATGAGCCTGGACAATGTGCTGGGTGTGGCGGCTGCGGCGCACGGCAATGTGTGGCTGCTGGTGTTCGGCCTGCTGGTCAGCATCCCGATGATCGCGTGGAGCAGCCAGCTGGTGCTCAAGCTGATCGACCGTTTCCCCTACATCATCTATGCCGGCGGTGCGTTGTTGGGCTATGTGGCGGGCGAGATGCTGGTGACCGAGGCTTTGTTCAAGGAATGGGTCGAGGCGAATCATTACCTGCACTGGTTGGTTCCTGCACTGTGCGCGGTGTTCGTGCTGGCGATGGGCTGGTGGCTGGCGATGCGCAAGGCGGTTGCCGTCAAGGCGGTCGATCTCGTGGACGCAACGGTTGCAGCAGGACCGGAATGTCAGTCGACTGATTCGAACAACAAGGCATAAGAGGAACAGCGATGAAAATATTGATTCCGGTGGATGGTTCGGCTAACGCGCTGCGTGCGGTCGAGTATGCGATTGCCCATGCCGCGGCATTGAAGGAAACGCCGCAACTGCTGTTGCTTAATGTGCAGTGGAGCGTGGCGACCGGCAACGTCAAGTTGTTCATCGACCAGAAAACCATAGACGACTATTACCGCGAACAGGGCATGGCCGCGTTGCAGTCGGCGCGTGCCGCGCTGGATGCCGCCGCGTTGCCTTACCAATACCACATCAGCGTCGGCACCCCGGCTGAGGGAATTGCGCAATATGCCGGCGAGCAAGCCGTCGATCAGATTGTCATGGGTCGTCAGGGGCAGGGTGGATTGCAGTCGTTGTTGTTGGGATCGGTGGTGAATAAGGTTCTGCATCTGGCGAGTTGCCCGGTGTCGCTGGTCAAATAGGCAGCGGCAGTGGCATGGCAGGCTGTGGCACGTAAAGTGGTGGACTCTGGCGCATTGCTTTAATATCTGCCGCGTGGCCCGTTCCGGGTGAATGTCAGGGAGTGACGATGGACAAGCTGTTCTGGAAGAAAGACTGGTTTGTTGGATTGACGGTTGCGCTGCTGTTTCTGGTCGGCGCTCGTAGCGACCTGATCCAGAGTCTGGAGCGCAAGGCTTACGACATTGGGGTGCTGGCTTCCTCGCATACGCCTAGCGACAAGGTTGCGGTGATCGCGATTGACGATGAAAGTATTGCCAATCTGGGACGCTGGCCCTGGCCGCGCGAGATCCACGCGCAAATGCTGGATATCCTGACGGCGGGACAGGCCAAGGTCGTCGGCCATACCGCCTTCTTCTTCGAGCCGCAGGTCGATGCCGGCTTGGGCTATATCCACAAAATCGCCGGGTTGCTTGGCAAGTCTGCGTTGCTGGAGAGCGTTCCCGTCATCGGAGAACAGGCCAGCATGGTCGCCGCAGCCAGTGCGGTGGATGCAGCCAGCGCGGTGATTGTTGCCGAGCCGGCACCGCTGGATCCGCTCGACGAACTGCTGCTTGAGGCAGTTCAGAATCTCGACAACGACAAGAAGCTCAGCGACAGCATGTCCAAAGCGAACGACGTGCTGCTGGCGATGTTCTTCGATCTGGGAGAGCCGCAGGGCAAGCCGGATAACGCGTTGCCGGACTATGTGCTGCGCAACAATCTGACCAACGTGCGGGACGCAGGTCTCGGCGCGCATCCTCTGGTTTCGCGCGGTGTACTCGCGCCTATCCCGGCGTTGGGCAGCAAGGCGCTGGCCATCGGCCACCTGAACGGCTACCCCGATGTCGACGGTGCGGTGCGCACCGAGCCGCTGGTGGTCGGCTATTACGACCAGCTCTATCCTTCGCTGTCGTTGATGCTTGCGGCCAAGAGTCTCAATCTGGGGCCTGCCGACATCCAGGTCGACCTGGGTGTAGGGGTTCGTCTGGGCAACCGTAATATCGTCACCGATCCGGCACTGCAGATGCACACCTATTTCTACAAGGATGAGAACGGTCGTCCGGCATTCCCGGTGGATTCCTTCTACGACGTGCTCACCGGCAAGATCCCCGCGGACAAGTACCGCGACAAGATCGTGCTGATCGGCGCATCGGCCGCCGGGGTCGGGTCGATGCAGGTGACGCCGGTCTCCTCCGGCATGGCGCCGGTCGTGACGCTGGCGCATTCGGTCTCCAGCATCCTGCAGGGAGACTTCTTCATCGTGCCGGGCTGGGCGCTATGGGCCGAACTGGCCGTGTTCCTAGTGGTCGCCCTGTACCTGATCCTGCTGCTGCCGCGTCTGGGCGCGGCGGTCGGCGCCGCAGTCACCGGCGGGCTGCTGTTGGTGTTGCTGGCTACGCATTTCGTGCTGATGACGACGCAGGCGATGTGGCTGCAACTGATGCTGCCGGGGGCCATGTTGCTGGTGGGACACGCCTTGCTGACCACCAAGCGTTTCCTGGTGACCGAACAGGGCAAGCAGAAGTCGGATGCCGACTCGGCGGAGAGCAATCGCATGCTCGGCTTGGCGTTTCAGGGGCAAGGGCAACTGGACATCGCGTTCGACAAGTTCCGCAAAGTGCCGATGGACAACAGCCTGATGGAGGTGCTGTACAACCTCGGCCTGGACTTCGAGCGCAAGCGCCAGTTCAACAAGGCGGAGTCGGTGTTTCGCTACATGTCCGAATTCAATCCCAAATTCCGCGATCTCGAACAACGCCTGACTCAGGCGCGCGAGATGTCCGAGACCGTGATTTTGGGCGGCGGGGGCGGACGCACCAACACCAGCAGCACGATGGCGCTGGGCAAGGCCGGCATGTCCAAGCCGATGCTGGGGCGTTACGAGATCGAGAAGGAGCTGGGCAAGGGCGCGATGGGGGTGGTGTATCAGGGCAAAGACCCGAAGATCGGTCGCGTCGTGGCGATCAAGACCATGGCGCTGTCGCAGGAGTTCGAAGGAGACGAGTTGCAGGAGGTCAAGGAACGTTTCTTCCGCGAGGCCGAGACCGCAGGTCGCCTGAATCACCCGAACATCGTATCCATCTACGATGCCGGCGAGGAGCACGACCTGGCCTTCATCGCGATGGAATTCCTCAAGGGCAAGGACTTGGTGCCGTTCACCAAAGCGGACAATCTGCTGCCGTTGCCCAAGGTGATGAGCATCGTCGCCCGCGTGGCCGATGCGTTGGACTATGCGCACAAGCAGCATGTGGTGCACCGCGACATCAAGCCGGCGAACATCATGTACGACCCGGAAACGGATACGCCCAAGGTCACCGACTTCGGCATCGCGCGCATCACGGATTCTTCCAAGACCAAGACCGGCATGGTATTGGGCACGCCCTCGTATATGTCGCCCGAGCAGCTGGCCGGCAAGAAGATCGGTGGGGGCTCGGATCTGTTCTCGCTGGGCGTCAGCTTGTATCAACTGGCTTGTGGTAAGCTCCCGTTCGAAGGGGATTCCATGGCGCAGCTGATGTATCGCATCTCCGCCGAAGCGCCGACCGACATCCGCAGCGTCAGGGCTGATATTCCGCCTTGCCTGGCGGCGATCATCGACAAGGCGCTGGCCAAGGACAATGAGAGCCGCTATGCCAGCGGTGCGGAGATGGCCGAGGCATTGCGCCAGTGCGCTTCGAAATTGCAGGGGTAGACATGAGAATTGACGAGGCACTGGAGATAATCAGCCTGACCAATCCGGGCATGGTGAGGTCGCACAACGAGGACAGCGTGGCGTGCGACGCGGCCTGCGGCCTGGCGGTGCTGGCCGACGGCATGGGCGGCTACAACGCCGGCGAAGTCGCCAGCGGCATCGCCGTATCGGTCGTCGCGACCGAAATCTGCCAACGCCTGCAGGAGGCCAGCCCGATCGAGCGCGACGAGGAGAGCGGAGACGAGTTGGGTGTCGCGCTGTTGCGAGACAACATCCGCAAGGCGAACATCTCGATCTATCAGGCCGCACAGAGCCAACCGCAATACTCCGGGATGGGCACGACCATCGTCGCCGGCCTGTTCTACGACAACAGCGTGGTGGTCGGCCATGTCGGCGATTCGCGCATGTACCGTTTGCGCGACGGCGTGCTGGAGACGATCACCCGCGACCATTCGTTGCTGCAGGAGCAGATCGACAGCGGCATGATCAGCATCGAGGATGCTCGGCTGTCGAAAAACAAAAATCTGGTGACGCGTGCGGTGGGCATCGATGCCGACGTGGTGCCGGAGATTCATGTGCATGACGTGCAACTCGGCGACATCTATCTGCTCTGCTCGGACGGCCTGAACGACATGATGGAGGACGAGGATATCCAGTCCACGCTGTATGCGATGCAGGGTAATCTGCCGCTGGCGGCGGAACAGCTGATCCAGCAAGCCAACGACAATGGCGGTCGCGACAATGTTTCCGTCATCCTGGTCAAGGTGAAAGGCGAGTTCGCCGCGTCGCGCGGATGGCTGGCAAAATTGCTCAATTGGTTTGGGAAATAAAAAAGGATCACGACTATGGCTGCAAAACTGATACTCAGCATGGACGGTGTGGTAATCAAGGAGTATCCGCTGGCCAAGGAGCGCATGACCATTGGACGCAAGGCGCATAACGACATCGTCATCGACAATCTGGCAATCAGCGGCGAACACGCCGCCATCGTCACCATTCTGAACGACTCTTTCCTCGAGGATCTGGACAGCACCAACGGGCTCGATGTGAATGGCGTGGCGACCAAGAAACATTTTCTGCAGAACAACGACCTGATCGAGATCGGCAAATACAAGCTGAAATACATCAACGATCAGGTTAGCCAGACCAGCGCCGCCGATTTCGAGAAGACCATGGTGCTGCGCGCGCCGGTTCGTCCGGTAGCCCCGGCGGGGGAATCGAATCTCAGCCAGACGCAGATCAATCCCAGCATGGCGACCGAAGTGGAGAGGACCGGCCGGTTCGGCGTGCCGCCGGCAGCGCAGGCAGCCCCTGCGCCTCAGCCGCCGCCGGTTCAGCCTGCAGCTCAACCGACGTCGGCGGCACCCGCGCCGCAGGCTGCAGCAGCTCCCCAGGCCGCCGTGGTGCAGATACTGACCGGGCCGAATGCCGGTAAGGAGCTGGAGCTGGTAAAGAACCTGACCACACTGGGCAAGCCCGGTGTGCAGGTAGCCGTGTTGACCCGCCGCCCGCACGGATTCTTTATCACCCACGTCGAGGGCGCTACACACCCCTCTGTGAACGGACAGGTATTGGGCGACCAACCGCACCAGTTGCAGGATCACGACATGATCGAACTGGCGGGCATCAAAATGGAGTTCTATTTCAAGGGCTGACCTGGCGGGCGGATGGTGAACCTTGGGCGATTGCGTCCGGCCTGAGATTTTTTGCCCACTTATAAAGGGGATGGCGTGAGGAAGAACGCAATCTTGATCGGACTGGGACTGCTGCTGGTCCTGATCTTCGTCGGCAATGCCGCCAATTTCTACCGTATCGGTTTCGTCGACCGCATTTCGGCCATTCTGTACGACTACCGCTTGCGCCTGACCATGCCGAGCACGCTGGACGAGCGCATCGTCATCCTCGACATCGACGAAAAGAGCCTCAAGGAAGAGGGGCGCTGGCCATGGAGCCGGGACAGGCTAGGCGTATTGATGGACAAATTGTTCGACCGCCATGGTGTGGCGGTGGTTGGATTCGACGTGGTGTTTGCCGAGAAAGACGAGAGTTCCGGGCTCAAGGTGCTGCAGAAGCTCGGGCAGAGTCAGCTCAGGGACAATGCGGCGTTCCATTCCACGCTCGCGCAGGTTCGTCCGCAGCTCGAATACGACCAGTTGTTCGCCGACAAGATCAGGAACCGCAATGTCGTGCTCGGTTATTACCTGACCAATCAGAGTACGAAAAATATCTCCGGCATGCTTCCCGAGCCGTCTTTCCCGGCTGGCTCTTTCAGCGGGCGTCCGATCATGTTCACCAGCTGGAACGGCTATGGGGCCAACCTGCCCGAATTGCAGCAGGCCGCCGCCGCCGCCGGGCATTTCACGCCGGTGGTGGACAGCGACGGCGAGGTGCGGCGCGTACCGATGCTGGCCGAATACGGCGGCGCTTATTACGAGTCGTTGTCGCTGGCGATGGTGCGCAGCCTGCTGGGCAAGCCGCCGTTGCAGCCGGGCTTCGCCGAAGGGCGTGACGAGGGCTATGGCGGGCTGGAGTGGCTGGAGCTGGATACGCCGGCTGGCGTGCTGAAGATACCGGTGGACGACAACGTGGCCACGCTCGTGCCCTATCGCGGGGGGCAGGGGAGTTTTCGCTATATCTCCATTGCCGATGTGTTGCATGACCGGGTCGCCCCGGAACTGCTCAAGGACAAGATCGTCCTGGTCGGCACGACTGCGCCTGGTCTGCTGGACATGCGCGCCACGCCGGTGGCCGAGGTCTATCCGGGAGTGGAGGTGCATGCCAACATGATCGCCGGCATCCTCGATCAGAGTCTCAAGGAGCGGCCGCCTTACATGCTGGGAATGGAGGTGGTCTGGCTGTTGCTGATCGGCATCGCGCTGAGCTTCATGTTGCCGACACTGAGTCCGGTCAAAGCCATGCTGGTCTCGGCGTTGATGTTCGCCATGACCATGGGGTTGAGTCTGGTAACCTGGCATTACGGCAATATCCTGATGCCGGTGGCGAACAGTCTGATGATGATCGCGCTGATATTCGCGTTGGACATGTCCTACGGTTATTTCGTCGAATCGCGCACCAAGCGCCAGATCACCGGCTTGTTCGGGCAGTACGTGCCGGGCGAACTGGTCGAGGAGATGGCCGAGCATCCCGAGAGCGTCTCGATGGAGGGCGACAGCCGCGAGATGACCATCCTGTTTTCGGATGTGCGCGGGTTCACCACGATCTCGGAAGGGTTGGACCCGAAGGAGTTGACGCTGCTGATGAATGAGTTTCTGACCCCGTTGTCGCGCGTCGTCTACAAGCATCGCGGGACGATAGACAAGTACATGGGCGACTGCATCATGGCGTTCTGGGGGGCGCCGTTGCCGGATGCCGAACATGCCCGGCATGCAATGCTGGCCGGCATCGAGATGCAGGCGACGTTGAAGGCCTTGCAGCCGCATTTCAAGGAGCGCGGCTGGCCGGAGATACGCATCGGTGTCGGCATCAACACCGGCCGGGTCAGTGTCGGCAACATGGGTTCCGAGGTGCGCGTCGCCTACACCGTGATGGGCGATGCGGTGAATCTGGCTTCTCGCCTTGAAGGCATCACCAAGCAATACGGCGTCGGCGTCATCGTCGGCGAAAATACCCGCGACACCGTCGCCGACTTCGCCTATCGCGAGCTTGACCATGTGCGGGTAAAAGGTAAAGATAAGCCTGTAGCAATTTACGAGCCGATCGGATTGCACGACGAGGTGAGCAAGGAGTTGCAGGATGAACTCAGGCTGTTCCACGAGGTCCGACGTTTATATCGCAAGCAGGAATGGGACTTGGCCGAGTTGCAATTGGTGAATCTGCAGCGCATGTCGCCGGATACCGCGCTGTACCGGATCTATGCCGAGCGCATAGCTTATTTCCGCAAGAACCCGCCCGGCGACGACTGGGATGGGGTGTTCGTGTTTCAAACCAAGTAATTCGCGTTGACGACAAATGGCAAAGGCTGACAGGACATGAGGCTGAGAACTTTGGGGTGCAGTGGTGGAATCGGTGGAAATTTGCGCACCACTTCATTTTTGCTCGATCACGATGTGCTGATTGATTCGGGCACCGGAGTGAACGAACTCAGCCTGACCGAGCTGAGCGTGATCGATCATATATTTATTACGCATTCCCATCTCGACCATATCGCATGCATGCCGTTGCTGATCGATAGTGTCGGCTTTATGCGCGACCACCCGTTGACCATTTATGTCACGGAGGAGACGCTGGAGATCCTGCGGAACCATGTATTCAACTGGAAAGTATGGCCCGATTTCACCCGGATACCGAACGCACAGAATCCATACATGCGCTTCCAGACCATCGCGCTCGGGGAAACGGTCAATCTGGGCGGACGCAGGATCACCCCGATTCCCGCGGTGCACACCGTTCCGGCGGTCGGCTTCCATCTCGACAGCGGAAGCGCCAGCCTGGTGTTCAGCGGCGACACGACGATCAACGATGCGTTATGGGAAGTGGCCAACCGGATAGTGAACCTGCGCTATCTGATCATCGAGACGGCGTTCTCGGATAACGAGAGGGAACTCGCTATCGCATCCAAGCACCTTTGCCCTAGTATGTTGGCGGAAGAGTTGCTGAAGTTTCAGGGAGGAGCTGAGGTATACATTACTCATCTGAAACCGGGAGAGGTGGAGTTGACGATGCGGCAGATCGAGAAGGCCGTGCATGGACACAACCCCAGATTGTTGCTCAATAACCAGGAGTTCGAGTTCTAGGCCGACGATGGTTCGCGCGCTTGATGTCAAGGTATTAGCTGGCCTGGAACCGATCTCCACATTCGGTCCGGCGCGGCTGCGCGAGTTGCTGGATTACTGTCAGGTCGAGACCGTTCCCGAGGGGAACGATCCGTTTCGCACGCGCGGACTGGAGGGGCAGTCGGTCTATCTGGTGGACGGAGAGATCGAACTGGTTTATCTGGATGGCAACCGGGTGGTGGTCAACGCACAATCGGAGTGGGCGAAACATCCGTTAGGCAAGCGCCAACCGGATGTGGTTGCCGCTCGGGCGTTGCGCGAAAGCCAGTTGTTGCGCGTCGACGACGAGCTGCTGGATCGCATGGTGACGCTGGATCAGATATCGCGGCACGATCCGCAGGCAAATATCCATGCGGCGCCACTGCAGGCGGCAGGAGATGCCCAAGCACAGTCCAATGTCAGGCATTTGTTGCGTTCCCGGATGTTCAATGCGGAACAGTTGCGGAACGGGCCATTGGCACATGTGCCAATGGCCAACATCAGCGCGTTGTTGCAGCGTTTCGAGGTCGTGGTCGTATGGGCGGGCGACGTGATCATCCGCGAGGGCGACGATGGCGACTATTACTATCTGATCGATAGCGGACGCGCCGAGGTGACCCGCCATGTCGGGGGCGTGGAGGTGTCGCTGGCCGAGTTGAAGGCGGGGGACGTGTTCGGCGAGGAGGCGTTGATCTCCGGCGCCAAACGCAATGCGACCATCACGATGAAGACCAATGGCGTGTTGTTGCGTCTCGGCAGGCAGGATTTCATGGCGCTGCTGCAGGAGCCGCTGCTGCACCGGATCGGTTACGAGAAAGCCGTGCAGGCGGTGGCTGAAGGGGCCGTGTGGATCGATGTCAGGCACCCGTCCGAGTATCGCTATGACAGGCTGCCGGGCGCGATGAACCTGCCGTTGAACGACGTGCGCAATGCGATCGACGTGCTGGATCGCAGCAAAAAATATATTGCCTATTGCCAGAGCGGCCGGCGCAGCGCCGCGGCCGCCTTCATTCTGGCGCAGGCGGGATACGACACTCAGGTGCTGGACGGCGGGTTGTGGTCGGTGCCGAAATCAAAACAGCAGTAACGTAGCAAGAACAGGGGAGCGGTAATGGGTATGGAAGTTTCAGGCGGAAGCGCGGTAAACGATGATGTCCAGATGAGCCTCAAGCTCGAGTTCACCAAGAACCTGAATCACGTCACCAACAAGATACATGCAACCAGCAACATCGACGAGATCATGCTGGATGTCAGCAAGGATATCTGCACCCTGTTCAATGCGGATCGCCTGACCATCTACGTGGTCGGCGACGACAACATCTCTCTGGTTTCCAAGGTCAAGACCGGACTCAACTCGTTCAAGGATTTGAAGCTGCCGATCGCCGAGCAGAGCGTCGCCGGCTATGCGGCGATGCACAAGAAGCTGCTCAACATCAAGGACGTGTACGACGAGAAGGAGTTGGCGGGTTACAGCTCCCACCTGCGCTTCTTGCAGGAGGTGGACAAACGCACCGGATACCGGACCAAACAGATGCTGGTTGCGCCTATTCTGGAAACGAACACCAACGAGTTGGTCGGCGTCATTCAGGTCATCAACAACAAGGCGGGAGCCCCGTTTGCAGCGCTGGTCGAAGAGGGGGTGCAGGAACTGGCGCAGACCATGGCGGTCGCCCTGCGCCAGCGCCAGCAGAACACCACGGTCAAGACCAAATACGACTATCTGGTCGCCGATGCAGTGCTGTCGGCTGCCGAATTCGACTTGGCGACCCGCACCGCCCGGCGTAAGGGCGTAGACATCGAGGAAGTGCTGATCGACGAGTTTCAGGTCAGCACCCCGCAGTTGGGACAGGCGCTATCGCGTTTCTTCGGCGTTCCTTACGAGCCCTACAAATCCGATCGCATCAAGCCTGCCGATCTGCTCAAGAATCTGAAGCGCGAGTACATCGAGAGCAGCCATTGGCTGCCGATAGAAGAGAATCAGGATGGCTTGCTGATCCTGACCAGCGATCCGGAACGCATTCAGGCGTCGCGGGTGGTCAACAACATCTTCCCCAAGCACAGGCTGGTCTACAAGGTCTGCTCGCAACGCGAGTTCAAACAGGCGCTGGACCTGTTCTATGGCGGCGGCGGAGCTTCCGATAGTACCGGCGGCTTTGCGATGGACGATTCGTCGGTGGACGATTTGCTGTCCAGTCTTGGCGGAGACGACGAGGAGTCGGCGGGGGTCAGTCAGGAAGACGTCAATGCCGCAGCCGACAACGAACTGGTTAAACTGGTCAACAAGATTATCGTCGATGCCTACCGCATGGGTGCCTCGGACATCCACATCGAGCCGGGTCCGGGCAAGATGAAGACGCTGATCCGCGTGCGCAAGGACGGTTCGCTGCTGAACTACATCGAGGTGCCGGCGACCTATCGCAACGCGCTGGTGACCCGTCTGAAGATCATGTGTGATCTGGACATCTCCGAGAAGCGCAAGCCGCAGGACGGCAAGATCAAGTTCAAAAAATACGGCCCGCTGGATATCGAGTTGCGTGTTGCGACCATTCCGTCGCAGGGTGGCGTCGAAGATGTGGTGATGCGTATCCTGGCTTCCGGCGAGCCGTTGCCGCTGGAGAAGATGGGCTTTTCGGCGCGCAACAACGAACTGATCAAATCGACCGTGAGCAAGCCGTACGGCCTGTTCTTCGTGTGCGGCCCGACCGGCTCCGGCAAGACCACCACGCTGCACTCCATCCTGAAATACATCAACAAGCCCGATACCAAGATATGGACCGCCGAAGATCCGGTGGAAATCACCCAGAAGGGCCTGCGTCAGGTTCAGATCAACAAGAAGGCCGGATTGGACTTCGCGACCATCATGCGCGCCTTCCTGCGCGCGGACCCGGACGTGATCATGGTCGGCGAAATGCGCGACAAGGAAACCGTGTCTATCGGCATCGAGGCTTCGCTGACCGGTCACCTGGTGTTCGCCACGCTGCACACCAACAGCGCGCCGGAATCCATCAACCGTTTGCTGGACATGGGCATGGACCCGTTCAACTTTGCCGATGCTTTGCTGGGCATCCTCGCACAGCGTTTGGGCAAGCGTCTGTGCGGCGACTGCAAGAAGCCGCATATCGCCACCGCCGACGAAATGAAGGCTTTGCTGACTGAGTACAGCGCGGAGTTGCTCAATACCGCAGCCTGGAAAAACGACGCGGCGGGTGAGACCAGAAAGTTATACGCCGAGTGGGTCAAATTGTTCGCCGACGACAAGGGGCAATTCACCCTTTACGAGCCGGTCGGTTGCGACAAATGCTCAGGCACCGGTTATCGCGGGCGGGTGGGTTTGCATGAACTGTTAATCGGCACCGATGCGGTCAAGAAGGCGATCCAGGAGCACGCGCGTGTTGCCGAGCTTTTGGCCATCTGCCTTGAAGACGGCATGCATACCCTGAAGCAGGATGGTATGGAGAAGGTGCTGCAAGGCATCACCGACATGCACCAGATACGCGCCGTTTGCATCAAGTAACAGAACATGCAATCCGCCGAACATCTGCTGACCCGTCTCAAGGAACTCAACGAGATCGGCATCGCGTTGTCCAGGCAGCGCGACATCAACAGCCTGCTGGAAACGATACTGGAGGCGGCCAAGCGCATCACCCATGCCGATGCCGGGACGCTCTACCTGCTCGAACCGGATCACCAGCAGCTGCGCTTCGAGATCATGCGCACCGATTCGCTCAACATCGCGATGGGCGGAACCAGCGGGGTGCCGATCACGTTCTACCCTATCCATCTCTACGATCAGGACGGCAATCCCAATCATGCGATGGTGGTGAGTCACTCGGCGTTGAGCGGCGAGACGGTCAACATCCCCGATGCCTATGTCGCGGAAGGTTACGATTTTTCCGGCACGAAGAAATTCGATGCCAAGACCGGCTATCGCTCCCAATCTTTTCTCTCGGTGCCGATGCGCAACCACGAGGACGAAGTCATCGGGGTGCTGCAGCTGATCAATGCACTGGATCGGGAAAACGGCGAAATCATTCCGTTTTCGCAGGACGATCAACAGTTGCTGGAGTCGCTCGCTTCGCAGGCGGCCATCGCATTGACCAACCGGCGTCTGATCGAACAACTGGAAAAACTGTTCGAGGCCTTCATCCAGTTGATCAACACCGCGATCGACGACAAGTCGCCCTATACCGGCGGTCACTGCGCGCGCGTGCCGGTGCTGACGATGATGCTGGCCGAGGCGGTCAATCGAACGACTAAAGGTCCGCTGAAAGACTTCGTGATGACCGACAAGGATAGGCACGAACTGAAGATCGCCGGGCTGCTGCACGACTGCGGCAAGATCACTACACCGGTGCATGTGGTGGATAAGGCGACCAAGCTGCAGACCTTGTTCGATCGCATCCAGTTGGTGGATACGCGCTTCGAAGTGCTCAAGCGCGATGCGGAGATCGCGATGCTGCGCTCCCTTTCTTTCCTGAGCGGGAGAGGGGAGGTCGAAAACGAGGAGGATGCGGCCATCCTCGCGGAGTACGAGGCGCGTATCCGGCAACTGAATGAAGACCGGGAATTCCTGCGCCGATGCAATATCGGCGGCGAGGCGATGTCGGACGACGATATCGCGCGGGTGCAGCGTATCGCGGCTTATCGCTGGCGCGATACGACAGGGCTGGAGGTGAGCTTACTCAGCGACGACGAGCTGGAGAACCTGACGCTACGAGCCGGGACGCTGACGCAGGCCGAGCGCGAGATCATCAAGCACCATATCGTCGTGACGATCAAGATGCTGGAGGCGCTGCCCTGGCCTAAATATCTGAAGAACGTGCCGGAATATGCCGGCGGTCACCATGAACGCATGGATGGAAAGGGCTATCCCCGCGGCCTGATGCGTGAGCAGATGTCGGTGCAAGCGCGGGTGATGGGCATCGCCGATATCTTCGAGGCGCTGACCGCCAAGGACAGGCCCTACAAGGTGGGCAAGACCCTGACCGAATCGCTGACGATACTCGGCAAATTCAAGTTGGGCGGCCACATTGATCCGGATCTGTTCGATGTATTCATCCGCGAGAAGGTCTATCTGGACTATGCGAAGCACTTCCTCGCGCCGGAACAGATAGACGAGGTGGACCTGAGCAAGATCCCCGGCGTGAATCTGTAGTTAGTCGTAAGACGTAAGTTGGGAGTTGGTGTCGTTGTTTTGATCGATGTGAGAAGTTAACTTACGTCTTACGTCTCGTGTCTAATGCCTGTCAGACCCGTTCCAGCACCGCCGCGAAGAAGCCGTCCGTCGCATGCAGTTGCGGGCGCAACTCCAGGTAGTCGCCCATTTCCAGTTCGATCTTTTGCTGTTGCAGCACTTCGCCTGCGGGTTTCAACACGAAGTCGGGGTGCGCGGCGAGGAAGGCTTCGACGATGTGCTGGTTCTCTTCCGGCAGGATGCTGCAGGTCGCGTAAACCAAGCGCCCGCCCTTCTTCAGTAAACGGCTGGCCGAGGCGAGGATCGCGGCCTGCTTCTGCGTGAGTTCCTCGATGCTGCCGGGCGACTGGCGGAACTTCAGGTCGGGGTTGCGGCGCAACGTGCCGAGGCCGCTGCAGGGCGCATCCACCAGCACGCGGTCGATCTTGCCGGCGAGGCGTTTCACCTTGAGGTCGTTCTCGTGTGCGATCAGCATGGGCTGGATGTTGCTTGCGCCGGAGCGTTTCAGGCGCGGCTTGAGGTTGGCGAGGCGCTTCTCGGAGACGTCCATCGCATACAGCCGTCCCTGCGAATTCATCTGTGCCGAGAGCATCAGCGTCTTGCCACCCGCGCCGGCGCAGAAGTCCACCACCATGTCGTTGCGTTTCGGTGCGAGCAGCAGGCCGAGCAACTGGCTGCCCTCGTCCTGCACCTCCACCTTGCCCTCGGTGAACAGCGCATCCTTGTTCAGCGGGATCTTGTCCTTGAGGCGGATGCCGAGCGGCGAATACGGCGTGATGGTCGCTTCGATCTTCTTCGCGTGCAACTGCTCCAGCACCTCTTCGCGCTTGGCGAGCAACGTGTTGACGCGGATGTCCAGCGGCGCGCCCTGCTGCATCGCGCGGCCGATCGCGAGGATGTCCGCGTCGGAATAGGATGCGCGCATCTTCTCCACCAGCCAGTCCGGCAGTTCGGCCTGCACCGACAACGGCAGGTCTTCCGCCTTCACTCCCTTCACTGTCGCCAGCCATTCCTTCTCGTCGCGCTTCAACACCGGCTCGATCTCGCGCAGGTTGTAGCCGCCGAAACGCACCATGTGGGCCAGCGCCATCCGGCGCGGCGTCGCCTGTCCGTCGTTCGCGGTACAGGCATGCTCCAGCAGCATGCGGTGGCGCAGCACGCCGAACACGGTCTCGGCGACCAGCGCACGTTCGTTGGAGCCGATGCGGTTTTCCTGAAAGAAGTAGCGCAACGTGGTGTCGGCGGGGTGCGCCAGCGGGAGGATGGCGCGCAGCGCCTGGATGACGAGGTCTAAACGGTATTCGGTGATCAGCATGGTAATGGCCTTGTGTTTCAGGCGCGCAGTTTAACAGGGTTGCGGATGAGATATCGGCGAAGCGGCATGGCGAAATACCTAGGCCGAAATATATAGGCATTTCGGCATATTGTGTATTTCTGCGGCAGGGCTAGAGTAACGCCATCGGTTTGAACATGTCGGAGGTCGCAGATGAAGCTTCAATGGTCGGATAGTTTGAGTGTAGGCAATGCGCTGATGGATTCGGATCACCGGAACCTGCTCGGCATGATAGGCACCGTGGAGCATGCGCTCAGGTCCGGCAACGGACAGATACTGTCGCAGGCTTTTCAGCGGCTAGTTGTCAGTGTGAGTATCCACTTTGTGAACGAGGAAAGGCTGGCGCAGGCGATAGACCTGGATTTCGATAATCACAAGAAACTGAACCAGTATCTTCAGCGCGAGCTTGAGCACATGCGGATCGAACTGGACGCCAAGAACGGCATCTGGTCGGATGGGGCGATCGAGCATTTTTCGCACAGCCTGAAGAATTGGATGGCCGCGCACCTCGGCAGGGACGAGCGCTTGCTGAAACCGGTTCTGGTGGCGCAGCCGTACGACCTTAAACCCTGAGCGGCGATCCCAAGCCTGGATTATTCGTCGGACACCAGTATTTCCGAGATCACCATTTCCCCGGCGACCTCGCCGTTGCGGTCGATCTGGCGGACCTTGATCGGCAGCAGCCGGTATTCCAGCCCCAGCCAGATATCCAGCCCTTCCTCGCCCGGTCCATGGATTTTGCGTAGCGGTAGCGCGCGCAGTTTGCCTAGGTGACTCTGGATGAGTTCTTCCTCGCCGACGGCGAGTTCGTAATATTCCAGTTTCTTGCCATTGCTGATGTACATCGGCACCACGCCCTTGTTCAGCGGCTGTTGCGATAGTTGGTAGAGGAAGCTGAGGATGTCCTGTCCATGTTCCGGCAGGGCGGTTTCGCCGCCGTGCGAAAAATGCAGTTTGCATCCGGTCCAGTCGAATTCGGCGCTCAGGCTCTGCTTGTTGTTGGAAAGTTTTTTCTCTTCGCTGTAATTAATCGGCTGCAACCCTTGCGCATCGACCTGTCCCCGGCTGGTCTGGGTCAGCAGATAGCTCTTGACGATGCTCGCCAGCCCGGTGGTCTGCGTCACTGTCTCCAGAACGTATTGTCCTTGTTCGATGTCCAGCCGGTGGACCGCCTCGCCGAGTTGCAGGCCGCCCTCGCCCTGATAGGCGGCGAAGGTCAGTTGAGCTCGTCGCGGCAGCGGATGCACGGGCCGGGTTTCCTGCTGAATTTCATCAGCGGGCGGTTGCGGCTCGGCATCGATTTGCGGTTCTTCCTCCTCGGTCTTTGCACTTGCAGCTTCCTGAGCCGGGCTGTTCGCCGGTGGTGGGGCGGCTTTGGTGCGTTTCGGTTGAGGCTTTTTCTGCGGAGTAGGTTGGGCGGCGATTTTCGGCAGCGGTTCCAGTTTGGCGGTAAGCGGGGGCAGCGGCACCTCGGTCTTGGGCAGCTCGATTAGCGGAGCGAACATTGCGACGGCATGGAGCAACAACGACAGGGCTACGGCCAGCGAGATGCGTGCGGTGGCAGTCTGCGGAAATCGGATCACGGCTTGACGGCGATATGGCTCAGCACCTGAATCAGCCGATCGCCGTTGGCTTCGGTGATGACCATCTTGCACGGCAGATGATGGCGTTGTGTGGCCAGCCAGATTTCGGTGCGGCGCTCGCCCGGCTTGGGCTGGCTATCCAGATACAGTGTGCCGAACTTGCCGGCGGGCGTGTCCATGTCGGGGCCGCGCGCGACCGCGTAGTGATAGCTGTCCAGTTTGTGGCCATTGGTCATCGGGAAGTCCAGCGGACCATCTTTCAGCGGCAGGAACATGAATTGGTACATCGCGGAGAGGCGATCCTGTGTGCCTGATGGCAGAGCTGTCGTCTCGCGTTGTGACTGATGGATCAGAGTAATCTTCCCGCTCTTCCAGTCGAATTCAGCGCCGCTGTCCTTGCTGGTGTCGTTCTCCCGCCGGTGGCTGAACAGCAGCGGCTGCAGACTATTCTTGCCGACCAGTCCGCTGCTGCGGACGAACACCTTCTCCGGCTTGAACAGCGCCAGTAGACCGGTGGGCGAAGTGGTGCTGGTCAGCGTGTAGCGATCCCCGTCGCGCGTGTAGCTTTCTTCGATCTTGCCGACTTTGATACTGTCCTTGTACACATCATAGACAGCGTTGATGCTGCTCGGCGGCGCGGCGAACACGGAGAAAGGAGCGCATAGCGCGAGCCATGCGAACATAAGATACGACAGATTTTTCACGAGACTACTCCAGCGAAGGCGAGATCAGGGCGAAACCGATTTGTTTGCGATGCCGGAGTGTGACCCGGCCGTCGTCGTTCAGTTCAACCTGGTTCTTGCACAGCCAGCGGATGGCCTGCAGGTAGATGCGATGTTCCTCGCGCAAGACGCGCTTTGCCAGTGTTTCTGGCGTGTCGTGACAATGCACCGGCACCGCCGCCTGGATGATGATGGGGCCGTGGTCGAGGTCGGGCGTGACGAAATGCACCGTGCAGCCATGTATCTTCACGCCGTCCTTCAGCGCGCGTTCGTGGGTGTCGAGGCCGCCGTAGGACGGCAACAGCGAGGGATGGATGTTGATCAGTCTGCCCTTGTAACGGTTCACGAAGTCTGCGGTCAGGATGCGCATGAAGCCGGCGAGGATCACGAAGTTCGGCTGGAAGTCGTCGATGATGCCGGCCAGCGCTGTGTCGAAGCTGGCGCGATCCGGATGGTCGCGGTGCGACACGACCGCAGTCGGGATGCCGTGCGCCTTGGCGATGTTCAATCCCTCGGCATCCGCCTTGTTGCTGATCACCGCCGCGACGCGGCAGGGTAGCTTGGCTTCGAGCAGCGCCTGCATGTTGCTGCCGCGGCCCGAGATGAGGATGACGATGGATTTGTTCATTCGGCTCAGGCGACCTGCGTCTGGTGTTCGTCGCCGTTGCGGGTGCGTATCTTGCCGATCACCGCGGCGGTTTCGCCGCTCGCCTTCAGTTGTGCCAGCGCCGCGTCCGCATCTGCCGCATCGACGATCACCACCATGCCGATGCCGCAGTTGAAGGTGCGGAACATCTCCTGCGCCTCGACGTTGCCGCCTTCGCGCAGCCATTGGAACAGCTTGGGCATTTGCCATGTCTTGCTGTCGATGTCGGCGACGACGTTGGAAGGCAGCACGCGCGGTACGTTCTCGGTGATGCCGCCGCCGGTGATGTGGGCCATGCCCTTGATAGTGATGCTCTGCATCAGGCTCAGCATCGGCTTCACGTACAGACGGGTCGGGGCCATGATGCAGTCGGCCAGCGTGCGGTCGCCGTCGAACTTCGCGTCTAGGTCGGGCTTGCTGCGCTCGATGATCTTGCGCACCAGCGAATAGCCGTTGGAATGTGCGCCGTTGGAGGCGAGGCCGATCACTGCGTCGCCGGCCTTGATATGTTCGCCGGTGATGATCTTCGATTTCTCGACGACGCCGACCGCGAAGCCTGCGAGGTCGTATTCGCCGACCGGGTACATGCCCGGCATCTCGGCGGTCTCGCCGCCGATCAGCGCGCAGCCGGACTGTTCGCAGCCGTAGGCGATGCCCTTGATGACTTCGGTCGCCGCGGGCACGTCCAGCTTGCCGCAGGCAAAGTAGTCGAGGAAGAACAGGGGCTCGGCGCCCTGCACCAGGATGTCGTTGACGCTCATCGCGACGAGGTCGATGCCGACGGTGTCGTGGCGGTTCAGTTCGAACGCGAGCTTCAGCTTGGTGCCGACGCCGTCGGTGCCGGATACTAGCACCGGCTCCTTGAACTTCTTGGAGATCTCCACCAGCCCGCCGAAGCCGCCGATGCCGGACAGCACCTCGGGGCGCATCGTACGCTTGGCGTAAGGCTTGATGTTTTCGACCAGCTGGTCGCCCGCGTCGATATCGACGCCGGCATCGCGATAGGAGAGGGAGTTCGGTGTGCTCAAGTTGAGTTCTCGCTTTCTAGAAGGTAAAGTGCCGCACGTTTCAAATAAACCCACAGCGTTCGTTTTGCCGCGAATTTTACCCGAAATGACCCTATCCCGCTTCGCCGCCGTGCAATGGTTGTCCGTGGCTGTTGCCGCCGCGGTGCTGCTGTACCTGCTCGGGCCCATCCTGACGCCGTTCGTCGCGGCCGCGATCCTCGCCTACATCTGCAATCCGCTGGTGCGGCGGCTGTGCGGCTGGAAGCTGTCGCGCACGCCGGCGACGGCGCTGGTGATGGCCGGCTTGCTGCTGCTGTTCGGCCTGTTGCTGCTGATCATGCTGCCGCTGCTGGAGACCGAGATCGGCCTGTTCGTCTCACGCCTGCCCGACTGGATCGAAACGGCGCGCGTGCGTTTCCTGCCGTTGTTGCAGCGATGGTTCGGCGCGGAGCTGCAATGGGATAGCGCGGCAATCAAACAGATGCTGCTGAGTCACTGGCAGAGTGCGGGCGGCGTTGCAACTAAGTTGCTGGCCATGATGGGCGACAGCGGCGGCGCGCTGGTCGCGTTGCTGGCCAACCTGTTGCTGATTCCGGTGGCGATGTTTTATTTTCTGCGCGACTGGGAGGCGATGGTCGCGCATCTGGATAAGATGATTCCCCGCCAGTGGCATGCCAAGGTGAGCGAGATCGCGGGCGAGGTGGACAACATCCTCGCCGAATTCCTGCGCGGACAAATCTCGGTGATGCTGCTGATGAGCGTGTATTACGTGTTCGTGCTGTGGCTGGTCGGGCTGGAATTTGCGCTGCCTATCGGCATCCTCGCCGGCATGCTGGTGTTCATCCCCTATCTCGGCATGATCCTCGGCCTGTTGCTGGCGACGCTGGCGGCTGCGATGCAGTTCTCCGCGTTCGGCGGCGTGCTGCTGGTGTGGGCGGTGTTCGGCGCAGGGCAGCTGATCGAGGGCATGGTGGTCACGCCCTGGCTGGTCGGCGACCGCATCGGCCTGCACCCGCTCGCGGTGGTGTTCGCGCTGATGGCGTTCGGCCAGCTGTTCGGCTTCTTCGGCATATTGCTCGCCTTGCCCATGGCCGCGATCCTGCTGGTCGCATTGCGTCATGCGAAGGCCGCTTACCTCGATAGCGAGATGTACCGGAAACCATGAGCCAGCTCGTACTCGACATCTCGCCGGGGAACACGCCCACCCTGGAAACCTTCGTCGCGGGAAGCAATCTCGAATTGCTCTCGGCGCTGCGCCACGCGCTCGCCGGCGGCAGCGAGCGCAGCATCTACCTGTGGGGCGACGAGGGCAGCGGCAAGAGCCATCTGCTGCAGGCCTGCGCCAACGCCGCGCAGTCTGTGCGCGCGCTCTATGCCCGCGGCAGCGTGCCAGTCATGACGGATAGTATTGCCGACGTGGTCGCGGTCGACGATGTCGAGCGGCTGGACAATGCCGCGCAGATCGAATTGTTCGATCTCTACAATCGCATGCGCGAGGCCGGGGGACTGCTGCTGGTCAGCGGCAATGCATCGCCGCTGCATCTCAACCTGCGCGACGATTTGCGCACGCGCCTTGGCTGGGGCTTGGTGTACCAGGTGCATCCCCTGAGCGAAGAAGAGAAGGCGCAGGCGCTGAGGCAGCACGCGCAATCGCGCGGCTTCGCGCTGCCGCCCGAAGTCGTCCAGTATCTGCTGCGCCACGGCCGCCGCGACCTGCCCAGCCTGATGGCGACGCTGGATGCGCTGGACGAACATTCGCTGCGCCTGCACCGCGCACCGTCGGTGCCGTTGCTGAAGGAAGTCATGCAGCACATGTAGGGGCGCGATTCATCGCGCCCAGCTTCCTGCGAACGATCTTGGGCGCGATGAATCGCGCCCCTACGTGATGGCGCAAAATTATTTAAATGAAACCGGAATATTGAAATGAACCTTGCCTTATTCGATCTGGACAACACCCTGCTCAACGGCGACAGCGATTTCGAGTGGTCGCAATTCCTGATCACCATCGGCGTGCTCGACCGCGAACTGTTCGAGGCGAAGAACCTCGCGTTCTACGAGCACTACAAGGCGGGTACGCTGGATATCCACGAGTTCCTCGACTTCCAGTTGAAGCCGCTGTCGCGCCATGCGCGCAAGACGCTGGACGAGTGGCACCTGCAATTCATGCGCGACAAGGTGATGCCCATGATCACGCCGCAGTCGCGCGAACTGGTGGCAAAACACCAGGCGGCGGGCGACATCTGCGTCATCATCACCGCGACCAACAGCTTCGTCACCGCGCCGATCGCGCGCGAGTTCGGCATCGAACACCTGATCGCCACCGACCCGGAACACAAGGACGGCGAATTTACCGGTCGCGTCGCGGGCGTGCCGTCGTTCCGCGAGGGCAAGATCACAAGACTGGATAACTGGCTGGCCGAACGCGGCTGGACGCTGGACAGCTTCGCCGACAGCACCTTCTACAGCGACTCGCACAACGACCTGCCGCTGATGTGCAAGGTGAAACATCCGGTCGCCGCGAACCCCGACGCGACACTGCGCGCCCACGCCGAACAGCACGGCTGGCCTATCGTCAGCCTGCGCTAGAAATGTCCGGGCTCGTCCTCTACGGCACAACGTACTGCCATCTGTGCGAGGATGCGGAAGCCGTGCTCAATGAGGCCGGCGTATCCGCCGCTTACATCGACATCGCCGATGACGACGGATTGATCGAGCGCTACGGCACGCTCATTCCGGTGCTGCGGCGCAGCGACACCGGTGCGGAACTCGGCTGGCCGTTCGATGCGGGGATGGTGATGCGATTTCTGGTTTGATGATTTGTTCGAGTGTCGATGGTATCAGGGGAGTTCATGAAAGCGGTTGATCTTATGTTGATGCGTTTGCTGTTGCCGATTGCCTCCGTCGTTATCAGTATTGCCGGACTCTCATACGTCGCAGATTTTCATGCATGGTCGGGGCTGGCCGGGGACAAGCTCGCGCCCATGATGCAAGCAATGGAAGCAGCCGTTTGGCTTGCCTCGGCCTGGTTGTTCAACAGGTTGGTTGTGCTTGTTTTCTGGGAGGGTTTTGTCAGCCATGTTCTGGGGCGCGAGCCGCCCCGGCTCATTATCCAGCTGGGCAGCATCATCGTTTTTTTGCTGGCGGTTTCCGGCATCCTGCGATTCGTCTTCGGGGAGCCCATTACGGCTATTTGGGCCGCATCCGGCGCGGCCGGCGTCGTTATCGGTTTTGCCCTGCAGCGGCTTATTCTCGACACCTTTTCCGGTTTTGCGATCCATCTGGAGCAGCCGTTCAAGGTGGGCGACTGGATCAATGTTCATCATGGGACTCCCAAGGGGTTTGTCGGGCGGGTGTCGGAAACGAACTGGCGTACGACCCGCCTCTATACGACCGAAAACAATGTCGTGATCATTCCCAATAGTCTTCTGACGACTGCGATTGTGACGAACTATTCCATCCCTGAAACCACCGCATCCTTCGATATGGATTTTGTGCTTGATTTCAGCGTTCCGACAGACCGGGCAGAGCGCGTTTTCCTTGCGGCGCTGATTTCATCGATTGGGCCGAACGGGCCATTGGCGTCTCCCAAGCCCAAGGTCAGGGTAAACAGTGTGACGGAAAATGGCGTGCAGTATCGCTTGAGTTATCACCTCGATCCGTCTGAAGTCTCTCCCGGCAAGGCCAGAGACACCATTGCGAGAGCGGTGTTGAAACATATTGGCCAGGCCGGTCTCTCGCTGTCTTATCCAAGGCGGGATTTGTTTCTCGCGCGCATGCCATGGCGGCACAAGAATTGGCGTTACCTGAAAGACCAGATCAGGCAATTGGGTTCGATATCGCTATTTGCCGAATTCGAGGAAGACGACCTGGAGTTCATCGCAAAACACATGTCGGTGCATGAGATGGAACAGCAGTCGGTCATCGTCAGGCAAGGCGAGGCCGGCGACTCGATGTTTATCCTGGCAGAAGGCTTGCTTGAGGTCTTCATCGAGCAGCCGGACGGCACGCAGGCTCGGGTGGCCGATTTGCAACCCGGCATGTTCTTCGGCGAGAAGTCGCTGCTTACCGGCCAGTCACGCTCGGCAACGGTGATCTGCGTAGCCGAATCCATGGTTTGCGAAATCACCAAGAATTGCATCATGACGCTGCTCGATCGCAAGCCAGAATTGGCCGAGGCTTTGGGACGAGCCGTAGTCTCGCGGGACATTCAGAATGAGCAGGCGCTGATGTATGCAACCAAGGAGGAGATCGAGGCCAAGGTGGCATCTTCCATTGGCGATGTCGTCGCTAGGATTCGGCAATTTTTCGGAAGATAGCGTAAACCTGTGGAACTCGGCTGGCCGTTCGATACGGCGATGGTGACGCGCTTCGTGGCTTGATATCGCGTCCAGAGGATGGCGCTCATGAAAAGCCGGGAATATTCCCGGCTTCTTCGATTCCGGCCGGTACGGAATTTTGCAATCGGCAACCAGCATGGCCCGGTCGTAGTCTGACGCAAATCGCGATGTTGTATCCTTGGTCCCTCTATCCGTGATTAAACTTGTCGCTGCCCTTCATCATCCGGCCAATCAACATGTTTAATGTCGATAATCGCTATCGTTTTCTTCTGGTCTTCGGACTGGGATTTACACTCGTTTGCGCCACGCCGGGCAGTCGTGCGGCCGAGGTGCGGCAGGTCGGCGCTACCAACACCACTGTCGTCTTGTCTTCTCCGGCCTCGGTGCGGGAGCTGTTGGCGAACCACTTCGAAGTTCCCGGCGTGTTGGCGGACGACACGGCTCGCGCTGCCTTCATGCGCCGTGCACGGCGGGAGATAGGCGAGTTGCTGGCGACCGAAGGGTATTACTCTTCGACGGTGAAGCTGCAACCCGCGGGCCCGGATGGCGTAATGAAACTGGAAGTCGAGCCCGGCCCGCGCACGCTGGTTTCCCGGCTGGACATCGAACTCAAGGGCGATCTCGCCGCCGATGCCGCGCCAGAACGCCGGGCTCGTATCGATAAGGTGCGTGCCGCATGGTCGTTGGGCATAGGCGTCCCATTCCGTTCCTCCGCATGGGAAGAGGCCAAGGCGTCGCTGCTTGCCAGTGTGGCGAGCGAAGATTATGCCGCGGCACAAATCGTGGCCAGTCAGGCGGAAGTCGATCCGGAAACTGCAACCGCGCAATTGGATGTGGTGATCGACTCCGGCCCGGCCTTTCGTTTCGGCGAGCTGGAGGTGAGCGGCCTGGACCGCTATGAAAGGGAGCTGTTGCTTCGCCAGATGCCGTTTCAGTCCGGCGCTCCTTATCGCCGGGATCTGTTGCTCGGCTTTCAGGCACGCTTGCAGAGCATGCCCCAATTCAGTTCGGTAATCGTCGAGATCGAACCCGATATATCCACCCACGCGGCGGCGCCGGTGAAAGTGGCGCTAATCGAAGCGAAAACCAGGCGCGTGGCTATCGGTGTCGGCATCAGCACCGACAACGGTCCGCGCAGCGAGATCAACTATCTCGATCACGATTTCCTCGATCGCGCCTGGAGTCTGAACGGCGGACTCAAGCTGGAACAAAACCGTCAGAACTTGTCCTCCGGTATCGACACCTTGCCGGACGATGACGGTTACTTGCTGTCGTGGGGCGCGGCCACCGAAGCGACCCTGATCGCGGGGCTGAAGACCGAACGACATAAACTGAGCGGAACCCGCAGCCGTACGTTGGGATTGATAGAAACACGGCTGGGCGTTAATTGGCAGCAGGAGACCCGAAGGCCCAGCGGCGGCGTTCAGGAAGTCAACCAGGCCCTGGTGCTGGATTGGCAGTGGCATCGGCGCGCGATAGATAATCCCCTCTATCCGCGAGACGGCAATGTGACCGAGCTTCGTTTCGGCGGGGGCTCGCGGCGATTGCTGTCGGATCATGACTTCTTGCGCAGCTATGCGCGTCACGAGATATGGTGGCCGCTGGCCGAGCGCGATGTCGTTTCGATGCGCGGCGAGGTGGGGTATACCCGCGCCCTGTCTCGCCTCGGCATTCCCCAGGAATATTTGTTCCGCGCCGGCGGTTCGCAATCCGTGCGTGGCTACACCTACCAGAGTCTGGGTGTGATCGAGGGCACGGCGACCGTGGGGGGGCGGGCGCTGCTCACGGGCAGCCTCGAATATACCCACTGGTTCAGTCAGGACTGGGGTGCGGCTCTGTTTGCCGACACCGGCGGCGTTGCCGATGCCTTGAGCCAGGTGCACATGGTCAGCGGCTACGGCAGCGGGGTGCGCTGGCGCAGCCCGGTCGGGCCGCTGGCCATGGATCTGGCCTGGGGGCAGCAGAGCAATGATTTGCAGCTGCATTTTTCACTGGCCGCGGCGTTCTGACAATGACCGACATTTCCTCATATAAAGCCGTCCCGCTGCATCGCGCAAAGCGTTGGTGGTGGCTCGCCGCAATCGTCGCGCTATCGGCTATCGGCGGCTGGCTGCTGGCCAGCACCTCCGGGCTGCAATGGCTGGCATCCGCGGCGACGCGCTTCAGCGCAGGCGGCGTTTCGTTGACGGGCGTGAGCGGATCGTTGCTAGGCTCCATGGGGGCACAGACGCTGATCCTGGATAACCGCAGCGATCTCCGCATCACGGCGCACGACGTCAAGATGGACTGGCGGGCGGTCGCGCTGCTGAGCGGACAGCTGGATATCCGGCTATTGCAGGCACGGGATGTCGAAGTGCTGTCGCTGCCTTCGCCTTATCCGCAAGACTTGCGCCCGCCTATGCCTGTGTCGATAGACAAGCTCGACATCGGCGCGCTGCAGGTGATATTCGAAGCAGGCGGCTCGCCCGCTTTTTCCGCCAGCAATCTATCGGCGAAACTGGAGAGCGATGGTCAGCGCTACCGCTTGGACGACCTGCGTGCGAGCCTCGAATACGGCACGCTGACGGCATCGGGCCGTATCGAGGGCAGCCGGCCGTTCGCGCTACAGGCGCAGGCCGAGCTCGTCGGCGTCGCCAACTTCGCGGCAGCCGGAAACCGGGATGCGCATATCGCGGCCAGCATCGGCGGCGATCTGCAGAAGATCGAGATCAGCGCAAAGGGTGACGGCGCGGGGCTTACCGGCAGCGGGGAGGCGCAGCTGACTCCCTATGGAGATTTCCCGCTCGCTGCGTTGCGGTTGCAAGTGAACGGACTCGATCCGCGCGCATTCTCGCCGGCGGCCCCCAGGGCCAGCCTCTCGCTGCAGGCCGACTTGCATGGCAATGCCGACGGACGCCTCGAAGGCGACGTCAGGGCAAAGAATTTGATCCCCGCGCCGCTGGATCGCGACGGCTTGCCGCTGCTCGACGGACAGGCTCATGCAACGCTTTCCGCCGACTTGCTGAAGTTCGACAAGCTGGCGCTGGCCCTGGCGGGCGGTGCGACCATTTCCGGAGATGTCGCGTGGCAGTGTGTGCAGGCAAAAGGATGGGGAGAGCTGGCCGTCAGCCGCCTCGATCCGGCTGCGCTGGATACGCGATTGCGCGCGGCCAGACTCAACGGCCGCATGAAGCTCGGCGGCGACAGCCAGGTTCAGCGAGGCGAGATCGCGCTCAGCGATGGCAAGCTGAAACTGGATGCGCTGCTGATCAAATCCGCCGGGACGTTGATGCTGGAAAAATTGCGTCTCGCTCGCGGCCAGGCCGCACTCAGCGGACAAGGCGAACTGGCGCTGGGCGGGCGACGCGCCTACCGCTTCGACGGCCAGCTGCAACGCTTCGACCTTGCCTCGTTCCTGAGCGCCCCGCGCACAGACCTCAATGCCAGTCTGGCTCTGGCAGGCGAACTGGAGCCGCAAGTCAGCGGCACGGCGAGCTTCAAGATGAACACCAGCCGTTTTGCCGATCAGCCGGTGAGCGGCGCCGGTCGGGTCGAATTCTCCGGCATGGACAAGGCCAAAGTCGATGCCGAATTCCGCTTGGGCGACAACCGCCTGACCGCTAAGGGCGGCTTCGGCTCGGCATCGGAACGGCTGCAACTCGATCTCGCCGCGCCCGCACTGGCGCAACTCGGTTCCGGTTTTGGCGGTGCGCTGAACGCCCAAGCCAGTCTGGCCGGCAGCCTAGCCAAACCGGATGCCAGTTTCACCGCGGAAGGGCGCAAGTTGTCCATGCCGGGCGAGCATCGTCTGGCCAGCTTTACCGCCAGCACGAAACTGCAGGGAGACGCGTTGATGTTGAGCCTCGCTGCCAGCGACTACCGGGCGGGAGCGGACTCGTCGTCCGAGTCTGGGGCAGAGCTCAGGACAGGCTTCAAGAGTCTGCAGCTGGCCGCGAACGGTAGCCGTTCGCGCCATGCATTCGATGCCGATGCGCTGTTGCACGATGGCAGCAAGCTGACGCTGCGCGCCAATGGCGGCTTCGGCGATAGCGCTCAGGGGCTGGAAAATATGCGATGGCAGGGCGCGCTGACGGAGTTGTCGGGCACGGGTGCTCTGCCGTTCAAGCTGCTTGCGGATACGCCGCTCATGTTGAGCCGGAATAGCATCGCGCTCGAAGCTGCCGCATTTGCCGTGACCAACGGCCAGCTGCGCATCGAAAGCCTGTCATGGACGCCGCAGCGCTGGCACAGCCGGGGAAATTTCACCGGTATCGGGCTGCGCGCCGGTGTCGGCTTCAAGCCCAATTTTCGCATGCGGGAAGGTCGCGAATTCTTGCGGCTGGGCGGCGAGTGGGACATCGCCTCTGCTGCGCAGCTGGATGGCAGTCTGCGCATTTCGCGCGAAAGCGGCGACTGGGTGTTGCCCGGCGATACTCCCGTCCCTCTGGGCCTGAAAACCTTGCAATTCACCGCCCATGCCGCAAATGGAAAAATCGGCGGAGAGCTGACGGCATTGGGGGAGCGCCTCGGCGAGTGGCGCGCCAGTATTGCAATGCCGCTGACGCCATCCGGCGCCGGCTGGACAGTGCCGGACTATGCACTTCTGGCCGGAAAAGTACATATCGACGCGACCGATCTGAGCTGGCTGGGGCCTGTCATCAGTGAAGATTTCAAGACCGCCGGGCGACTCGCGCTGGATGCGGATATCGCCGGCACTTACGC
>JALNYK010000027.1 GCA_023229845.1 Gallionella sp. | reverse complement strand
CACTTGCTTACCGTTGCGGGGGCAGCACAGGCATCGCACCTGTTTCCCGTTTAACTCGTCCGCCAGCGGACGAGCACCTCGAAGCGGCGCGCACTCTACCACAGCCCGCATCCCCCGACAAAACCCCGGACTCACAAAACGCTTGCACAAGTTGCGCTTAGCATTTGACTAGCCAGCACTTTCCCAACTATAGTCGCCGTATGGAAACAGAATTGAACGCGCTGGAGAGCAAGCTCACCCAACTGATACAGGTCAGCGGCAAGTTGCGCGCGGAAAATCATCAGCTGCGCCAGGAGTTAGCGCACGCTCTCAGCGATAACCGACTCTGCAGCGACAAGATCGACAGCGCCAAGGATCGCCTGGAGAAATTGCTGTCCACCCTACCCGAAGAGACCCTATGAGCGGCGCAACCAAGACGCTGGACGTCAAGATCCTCGACCGCGAATTGCGCGTCGCCTGTCCCGAAGACGAGCGCGGCGAGTTACTCGACGCGGTCGCTTATCTGGACAAGAAGATGCGCGAAATCCGCGACACCGGCAAGGTCGCCAGCGTCGAGCGCATCGCGCTGATGGCCGCATTGAACATCACCCACGAACTGCTGACCACCAAGGTCGGTCGCGGCTTTGACCTGGCCGAGTTTAAGCGTAGAATGGATCGCATGGAGACAGCAATCGATCAGGCGTTAGCCGAACAAGATGCGCTGTTCTGAGTTGTCCCCTGCGGTGTTCGTCAGGCTCATAATTTCTTAGAACCAATACGCACAGCGTAAGGTCGCAATCCAAATCGTTACTGTTGTGCGCGTCCCCTGCGGACGTACCTGATGTAACCGGAGCGCGGCCCTCTTGGACCCAGGTTCAAGATAATTGGGTCAACGGCACAGGCGGGGGGCTTTATTCCAAGTGCGATCTTTCGGGATCGCACTTTTTATTTGTGGGCGTGAAATATGCGTTACTGGCTGATGAAATCCGAACCATCCGATGTCAGCATCGACGATCTGGCCGCGATGCCGAACCAGAGCGTGGCTTGGTATGGCGTGCGCAACTATCAGGCGCGCAACTTCATGCGCAACCAGATGAGCCTAGGCGACGGCGTGCTGTTCTACCACTCCAACTGCAAGGAGCCGGGCATCGCCGGCATCGCGAAGGTCAGTGCGCTGGCCTATCCGGACGCGACGCAGTTCGATCCGAACAGCAAATACTTCGATCCCAAGGCCACGCACGAGCAGCCGCGCTGGTTTAACGTGGACGTGCAGCTGGTGAAGAAGATTGCGCTGATCCCGCTCGACGAATTGCGCCGCCATCCGGAGCTGGCCGACATGCGCACCTTGCAGCGCGGCAACCGCCTGTCGATCACGCCGCTCGATCCGGCGGAGTGGACATTCATCACGAACCGGCTGGTGCGCGAATAGTGGAGTGGTACGCCGCTTATCTGGCGCTGGGCGCAGTCGCGGGATTTCTCGGCGGCATGTTCGGCATCGGCGGCGGCACGCTGCTAGTTCCGATACTGTTGATGCTGTTCGAGGCCCAGCATTTCCCGGCAGATAGCGCTATGCATCTGGCGCTGGGCAGCAGCATGGCGATCATCCTGTTCACCGCAGCAGCCAGCATGCGCAAGCACCACCAACACGGCGCGGTGAACTGGCGCGTCGTCATCGGCATCACACCCGGAATCCTGCTGGGAACCGCACTCGGCGCGATGCTCGCAGCGAGCGTTTCGCCGCACTTTCTAGCCATATTCTTCACGCTGTTCGTCTATTTTGCGGCGACGCAGATCCTGCTCGACGTCCGCCCGCATGCCTCGCGCCAATTGCCCGGCACCGCGGGGCTCACGCTGGCCGGTACATTCACCGGCTGGCTGAGCACCTTGGTGTCCGTCGGCGGCGGCATCATCGTCGTACCGTTCCTAGTCTGGTGCAACGTGCCGCTGCGCCACGCGATCGGCACGGCCGCCGCGATAGGCTTCCCCATCGCCGTCGGCGGCACGCTGGGCTACATATTCACCGGCATGGACGCCGCGCTGCCCGCACCGCATCTGGGTTATGTGTATCTGCCCGCGATGCTGGGCTGCGCATTCGCAAGCGTGATCACCGCCCCTCTGGGTGCGAAGACCGCACACCGCACAAATGTCGCCTTGCTGCGGAAACTGTTCGCGGTGCTGCTGCTCGCGCTGGCGACCAAACTTCTGTTCAACGTCGTGGCTTGATTCCCGCCTCGCGATCCAGTTCGCCGCTGGCCAGCTTCGCCTGATATTCGTTCAGCGCGGCTTTCACCTTGCCGCTCAGCACATACAGCCCGATCAGGTTGGGGAAGGCCATCGCCAGCACCAGCAGGTCGGTGAAGTCCACCAGACTGGAGGCGCTGGCGACCGAGGCGACAACGAGAAATCCGATGAATATGCCCTTGTACAGAATCGAGTAACGCTCGCCGAACACATACACCCAGCAACGCTCGCCGTAATACGACCAGGATATCGCCGTACTGTAGGCGAACAGCACCACCGACAGCGCCAATATCATCGGGAACCAGTCCGACACCGTCGCGAACGCAGCCGAGGTGAGCGCAGCCCCCTGACTCGCGGCGCGCAACGCCTCGTGTTCCGGCGCGTTGTACACGCCGGTGATGACGATCACCAACGCGGTCATCGTGCAAATTATCACGGTGTCGATGAACGGCTCGTACAGCGCGACCAGTCCCTGGCGCACCGGGTATTTCACCGATGCGGTAGAGTGTGCGATAGCGGCCGAACCCAGACCTGCCTCGCTGGAGAAAGCGGCGCGCTTGAAGCCCTGCACGATTGCGCCGACGATGCCGCCCGCTACGGCGATAGGCGAGAACGCCTCGGTGAATATCTTGCCCAACGCCTCCGGCACCAGCTCCGCATTACTGCCTACGATCCACAGGCATGCCCCGACATAGATGATGACCATCGTCGGCACAATCGCCTCGGCGACATGAGCGATGCGCCGCAAGCCGCCGATGATGACCAGCCCGACCGCAATCCCCATCAGCAAGCCGTAGGCTATCGGCATCTCGCGGAAGAACGGGATCTGCGCCTGCACTGCCCCCATCGACTGGCTGACCTGGAACGCGCTGCCCGCGCCGAACGAACCGAGAATGGTGAAAATGGCGAACATCACCGCCAGCACCTTGCCGGTCGTCGGAGCGCCATGCTCGGCCAGCCCCTTGGAGAGGTATTCCATCGCGCCGCCCATCAGCCTGCCGTCCGGACGCACCTCGCGATACATCTGCGCGAGGCTGGCCTCGGTAAACTTGGTGGTCATGCCGAGGAAACCGGCGACTATCATCCAGAACGTCGCGCCGGGGCCGCCGATCGAGATCGCAATCGCCACGCCGGCGATATTGCCCAGCCCGACGGTCGCAGAGAGTGCCGTGGACAGCGCCTGGAACGGCGTCACCTCGCCCTTGTCGTCCGCCGTGTGGTATTTGCCGCGAATCACGCGATACGCATGACGCATCATCCGCATATTGACGAAGTTGAAGCGCAGCGTCAGGAAAACCGCCGCAACGATCAGCCATGCGACGATGAACGGCATCGCCGGCTCGCCCGGGAACACGTCGAAAAAGATGATTTGTGCCAAAAAACCGTTGATCGTATCGAAAAATGCGTCGATGGCCACATCGGCGGCGAAGGCTTGTTGCGGCAGCAGCAACAGCGCTCCCCAGGCCGGGTTGGGGTGTTTCATGACTCTCCCTGTTTTCTTGTTGATATCGGGTCGGATTAAACCCCGAACGGACTGCGAACTCAAGCTCCCGGCGGAATTACGGCAACAAAAAAGCCGGCTTGCGCCGGCTTTTTTGTCGATCACAGAACTATTACTTCAGACCTGCGATAAAAGCGGTGATCTCTTTCAGATCTGCTTCGCTGACCTTCTGTGGAGGCATAGGCATTGCACTGTACTTGCCCTTGCTGCCCTTGGTGATGGACGTAGCCATCGTAGCCTGATCAGACTTGGCTGCGACATCTTTCCAAGCCGGGCCAACCACCTTCTTGTCCACTGCGTGGCAAGCGGTGCAGTTATTCTTCTTTGCTACTGCCGGCATGTCGGTTGCCACTGCGCTACCTGCAACCATCAGACCTGCTGCTGCGATCATGCTAACGACGATAGATTTCATGTTCTCTCCGTTTATTGATTAATTCACCTGAACAGTGCGAAGGCTTTACCTTCGGCGCTGATTCTAAACAACTCCGCCTGCCTTGCAAACCTAAATCTTGAGCGGGGCAAGCCAACAACGCGGACGGGTCATGCCAGGTTGACATGACCCGTCAAATTTCCTGCACCACGCCGGCTTCCGCCCGATGCAGCGCACAATCGCGACTTATTTCAGCGACAGCACGAATCTCGCCAGCGCCTGGCGGTCCGCCTCGCTGAGCCGGGAATTGGGCGGCATCGCAATACTGCCCCAAACACCGCTACCGCCCTTGGCGATCTTGTCCATTATTCTGGCCTCCGCACCCGCATCGCCGCGATATTTGGCCGCCACATCCTTCCATGCCGGGCCGACCACTTTCTTATCGATGGTATGGCAAACCAGGCAACCACTCTTCTTCGCCAACCCCAATGCATCGGCTTCGGACATCCCTGCCTTGACCTCGGGCTTGGCTGCTACGGCGGCCGGCTCAACCTTTACCGTCGGCGCAGCAACAGCGGGCTTCGCTGCCGACTCCGTCATGGCGACAGGCTTTTCCTGCACCACTGGCGCGGCCTTTTCGACCGGAACTGGTACGGCAGTTTGCTCCGGAGAGGGTGCCGGAGTCATGGCAACCGGGACAGACGTAGGGGCAACTGGCGGCTCCATCGCAGAACCTGCAGGCGGTTGAGTCGGGGTTTCCGGCTGGCAGCCATAGAGTGCGACCAACAACGATGCCAACAACAGATTTCGTGTACGCATGATGTTCTCCTTAGTTCAGGGGTGATTGAAAATTACAGCGATTCAGTTCGGTATTCGACAATCATGGTGTGCTTTGTTCCCGCGGCGACCGTGACCACGTTTTCGATCGCATTCACCGACTCCACGCACACCATTTCGCGCCAACCATCCGGTTGCCCCATATCGCCCATCTTGTTGGCCTTCTCGACCCACGGCGTCCACACCACGGTAGAGAGGCTGCCGGACTTGGCGACATGGATGCGGCGCTTCAGCTTGTCATCTTCGATCACGCACTCGGCTGCGGTGTCGATGTACACGCGGTCGGTTTCGCCGGAGAAGGCGATTGCGCCGTCCTGTTTGCGCAGCGTCGAGCCGCCGACCTTGTCCCAGTAGCCGCAGCCTTCCAGCCCAGTGACGCGCACCGCACCGATGTCGCCGATCTGGAAATAGGTGTGCAGCGCTTCGCCGATCACGAACGCTTCCGCGCCGGTGTTCTCGGTGGTCATTTCCATGCGCAGCGTATCGCCGACGATCACGGTCAAATCCAGCGTGCAATCGTGCGGCCATTGCGCGCGGGTCTTGTCGCTCGCCACCAGGCGCAACGTCAGACGCGTCGCGCCGTCCGGCTCCACGCCCGATTCGACCACGTTCCACGGCACGGTGCGCGCAAAGCCATGGCCCGGGAAGCTCACCTCGGACGCATGAGCGCCGAACCACGGCCAGCACACCGGCGCGCCGCCGCGGATCGACTTGCCCGCCGCCAGCTTCGCATCGCGCGACAGCCACACCACCGGCACGGATTGGCTTTTCGGTTGCCAGGTCATCAGGTGCGCGCCCTGCAGGCACAGCGATGCTGTCGCCTGTGCGTTGTCGATCTCGGCGACGACCAAGCCGCTGGCATCCTCGCGGAAAGACAGTTGCCCCTTGATGCCGAATTGCGTGTTCAATTGCTGTGCTGTATTCATGCCTACTTATCCTCTTGATTTAGTGTTTTTCAATCTGTGTCACATCGCGCACCGCGCCCTTGTCGGCCGAGGTCACCATGGCGGCATAAGCCCGTAGCGCCACGGACACCTTGCGCTGACGCTCGGCGGCGGGCTTCCATGCCTTGCTGCCTTTCGCTTCCATCGCGGCACGGCGCTGCGCCAGCTCGTCAGCGGAAATCGCCAGATCGATGGTGCGATTCGGGATGTCGATCTCTATGGTGTCGCCTTCCTGCACCAGCCCAATTGCGCCGCCGCTCGCGGCCTCAGGCGAGACGTGGCCGATGGAAAGGCCGGACGTGCCGCCGGAGAAGCGTCCGTCGGTCAGCAGTGCGCAAGCCTTGCCCAGCCCCTTGGATTTCAGGTACGAGGTCGGATACAGCATCTCTTGCATGCCCGGCCCGCCCTTCGGCCCTTCGTAACGTATCACCACCACATCGCCCGCGACGATCTGATCGGCGAGGATCGCAGCTACGGAAGCATCCTGACTCTCGAACACGCGCGCGCGTCCGGTGAATTTCAGGATGCTGTCGTCCACGCCCGCAGTCTTGACGATGCAGCCGTCCAGCGCGATGTTGCCGTGCAACACCGCTAATCCACCATCCTTGGAATAGGCATGAGCCTTGTCGCGGATGCAGCCGCTGGCGCGATCGGCATCCAGCTCCGGATACAGCATGGACTGCGAGAACGCGATGGTGGTGACGATGCCGCCGGGCGCGGCACGGAAGAACTTCTTCACATCCTCGTCGCCGGTCTGCACGATGTCCCATTGCTTCAGCCCGTCGCGCAGCGTCTTGCTGTGTACCGTACCGGCGTCGCCGTGCAGCAGCCCGGCCCTGTCCAGTTCGCCCAGAATCGCCGCGATGCCGCCCGCGCGATGCACGTCTTCCATATGGTATTCGGAGGACGGTGCGACCTTGCACAGCGTCGGCACATGACGCGACAGGCGATCCATGTCCTTCATCGTGAAATCCACGCCAGCTTCGCGCGCGATCGCAAGCAGGTGCAGCACGGTATTGGTCGATCCGCCCATCGCGATATCCAGCGCCATCGCGTTCTCGAACGCGCCGAAAGTCGCGATGCTGCGCGGCAACACCGACTCGTCGTCCTGTTCGTAATAACGCTTGCACAATTCGACAATCAACCGGCCCGCCCCTAGGAACAGCTCCTTGCGTTGAGCGTGCGTCGCCACCAGCGAGCCGTTGCCCGGCAGCGACAGGCCCAACGCTTCCGTCAGGCAATTCATCGAATTCGCGGTGAACATGCCGGAACAGGAACCGCAAGTCGGACAGGCGGAACGCTCGATGGCGTCCACCTCCTCGTCGCTGTAATGGCTGTCGGCGGCGGCGACCATCGCGTCGACCAGATCGAGGCCTTTGACCTTGCCCTGCCAGTTGACCTTGCCGGCTTCCATCGGCCCGCCGGAAACGAACACCACCGGAATGTTCAGGCGCATCGCCGCCATCAGCATGCCCGGCGTGATTTTGTCGCAGTTGGAGATACACACCAGCGCGTCGGCGCAGTGCGCGTTGACCATATATTCCACGCTGTCGGCGATCAGGTCGCGGCTGGGCAGCGAATACAGCATGCCGTCGTGGCCCATCGCGATGCCGTCGTCCACCGCGATAGTGTTGAATTCCTTAGCGATGCCGCCGGCCTTCTCGATCTCGCGCGCCACCAGCTGCCCCATATCCTTGAGGTGGACATGGCCGGGCACGAACTGGGTGAACGAGTTGGCGATCGCGATGATGGGCTTGCCGAAGTCGCCGTCGGTCATGCCTGTGGCGCGCCACAGGGAGCGCGCGCCGGCCATGTTGCGGCCGTGGGTGGAGGTGCGGGAACGATATGCGGGCATGTTGTCTCTCTAAAAAATTGCAGGGCACGTATAATTGACCGCTCGATTTTAACCCAATACCCCATGCTCGTTCATCCGCAATTCGACCCCGTCGCCCTGCAACTCGGCCCGCTCGGCATCCACTGGTATGGCCTGATGTACCTGGCCGGCTTCATGACTTTTCTGTGGCTGGGCCGCAAGCGCATCGCCGCATTGCGTCGCCCCCCTATCGATGCCAAACAGCTCGATGACCTGCTGTTCTACGGCGTGCTCGGCGTGATCCTCGGCGGGCGGTTGGGTTATGTGCTGTTCTACAAGTTCTCGTATTACGCCGGACATCCGCTGGAGATCTTCGCGCTGTGGCAGGGCGGCATGTCGTTCCACGGCGGCTTCCTCGGCGTGCTGGTCGCACTGGTCTGGTTCGCGCACAAGCAGCGGCTGCACTGGCTGCAACTGACCGACTTCATCGCGCCGCTGGTGCCGCCCGGACTCGCGTTCGGCCGGCTGGGCAACTTTATCAACGGCGAACTGTGGGGACGCCCCTCCGACATGCCTTGGGCGATGGTCTTCCCCAACGTCGACGAACTGCCGCGCCACCCGTCGCAACTGTACGAATTCGCGCTGGAAGGCGTGCTGCTGTTCGTCCTGCTGTGGCTGTACGCACGCAAGCCGCGCCCGGTCGGCGCGCTATCCGGGCTGTTCCTGATCGGCTACGGCAGCTTCCGTTTCCTGGTCGAGTTCACACGCGAACCGGACGGACATCTTGGACTGCTGTCCATGGGCATGAGCATGGGACAGTGGCTGAGCCTGCCTATGATGATCGCCGGCATCCTGCTGATGCGTTACAGCAAACGACGCCCGGTTTGACTCGCATCGGGCGCACGCACACCATTCCGGCCACATAGACCTTGGACGATCTCTCCATCAATGCGCTGTTAGGCATCCTGCTGTTGTTGCTGATTTGCAGCGCGTTCTTTTCCGGCTCGGAAACCAGCATGATGGCGATCAACCGCTATCGCCTGAACAGCCTGTTGCGCAAGGGCAATCGCAGCGCCAGGCTGACCAACCGACTGCTCGGACAAGTGGACAAGCTGCTCGGCTCCATCCTGCTGGGCAACACGCTGGTCAACGTCGCCGCGGCCGCCGTCACCAACATCATCATCC
Organism: Gallionella sp.; assembly: GCA_023229845.1. Taxonomy (GTDB): domain Bacteria; phylum Pseudomonadota; class Gammaproteobacteria; order Burkholderiales; family Gallionellaceae; genus Gallionella. The sequence continues at coordinate 31,641 of JALNYK010000027.1, read as the reverse complement.
TGCGCCTGTTTGGACAGGATGATCTGGCGATATTGCTGGGCACGCTGGCAATCACTTTTGCGTTGCTGGTATTCAGCGAAATCATGCCCAAGATCATCGCGGCGAGCTATCCGGAACGCATCGCCTTGCCCGCAAGCTATGTGCTCACGCCGCTGATCACCCTGTTCCACCCGGTCGTTTCGATCGCGGGGGGCATGGTGAAAGGACTGCTGTGGCTGCTGCGCATCAAGATAGAAACCGACCAGAGCAAGCAGAAGATGACGCTGGAGGAACTGCGCGGACTGGTGCTGGATGCCGAACACTTCCTGCCGCGCAAGCACCAGAAGATGCTGCTTAACCTGGTCGATCTCGAACGCATCACCGTCAACGACGTGATGATTCCGCGCAACCAGATCGAGGCACTGAATATAGGCGCGGATGCGGACGAGCTACGCCAGCAGATCATCACCAGCCATCACACGCTGCTCCCGGTGTATGCCGATACTCCCGGCAACATCATCGGCATCCTGCACATGAAACGGGTGCCGGCGCTGCTCCAGGACGCGACGCTGGACATGGCGCAACTGCGCGAGACACTGTACGAACCCTACTTCATCCCGTCGGATACGCCGCTGCTCAAGCAGCTGCAGCATTTCCAGGAACGCCAGGCGCGACTCGGGATGGTCGTGGACGAATACGGCGAACTGCTGGGACTGGTGACGCTGGAGAACATCCTCGAAGAGATCGTCGGCGAATTCACCACCCAGTCCCCGACCCAGACCGGGAAGTTCCTGCGCCAGGACGACGGCAGCTTCCTGCTGGAGGGCAGCAGCAGCCTGCGCGAACTGAACCGCAAGCTCGGACTGCATCTGCCTCTGGCAGGCGCAAAGACACTCAACGGGCTGATCCTCGAACATCTCGAAGACATTCCGGAGGCCGGCACCAGCCTGAAGATCGCCGACTATCCGATCGAGATCATCCAGACCCAGGACCGCAGCGTGAAAGTAGCGCGCATCTTCCCTGCGCGGACAAACGCCAGAACGTAAGGCCGCACCATGCCCCTACTGCTTTACAAGCAGTGCAAAGCTCGGCATCATGCCCGTCAATCCTGAAAGCACCCTGAGGGAAACGCTATGGCAGTCGCCCGCAAGACAGATAAAGCAAAAGAATATTCCTACCTGTGGGAAGGCAAGGACAAGTCCGGCAAACGGGTCAAGGGCGAAATGCGCGGGCCCGGCGAGGCCACAGTATCCGCACACTTGCGCCGTCAAGGCATTCAGGTAATCAAGATCAAAAAACTGCGCAGCACCGGAAAACCAGTCAACGAGAAGGACATTTCGCTATTCACCCGTCAGCTCGCCACCATGATGAAATCCGGCGTGCCGCTACTGCAGGCGTTCGACATCGTCGGCAAGGGGCACAGCAATCCCTCCGTGGCGCGGTTGCTGTTCGATATCAAGACCGACGTCGAGACCGGCAGCAGCCTGCAGCAGGCCTTTAAGAAATATCCGCTGTATTTCGACGAACTGTACTGCAACCTGATCGGTGCAGGCGAAGCGGCCGGTATTCTGGACACACTGCTGGACCGGCTGGCGACCTACAAGGAAAAAATCCAGGCGATCAAGAGCAAGATCAAATCGGCGCTGTTCTATCCTGTCTCGATCATCGTAGTCGCCTTCATCATCACCGCCGTGATCATGATTTTCGTGATCCCCGCGTTCAAGGAGCTGTTCTCCAGCTTCGGCGCGGATTTGCCCGCGCCGACGCTGTTCATCATGGCGATCTCCGATTTCTTCGTCACTTACTGGTGGCTGATTTTTGGCGGCATCGGAGGCGGGCTCTATAGCTTTTTCTATTTCTGGAAACGCAGCAAGAAGATGCAGGCCGTGATGGATCGACTGTTGCTCAAGCTGCCGATCTTCGGCGAACTGATCCGCAAGGCCAGTATCGCTCGCTGGAGCCGTACGCTGGCCACGATGTTTGCCGCCGGCGTGCCGCTGGTCGAAGCCTTCGACTCGGTTGCAGGTGCGGCCGGCAATGCGGTGTATTTCGATGCCACAAAATACATTCAGCGCGAAGTCAGCTCCGGCAACAGCCTGACCGTCGCGATGCAGAATACCGAAGTCTTCCCCAGCATGGTGCTGCAGATGGTCGCCATCGGCGAGGAAGCCGGTTCGCTCGATGCGATGCTGAGCAAGGTGGCCGACTTCTACGAGGCCGAAGTGGACGACGCCGTCGAAGCGCTGTCCAGCCTGATGGAGCCCATCATCATGGTGGTGCTCGGCACGCTGATCGGCGGCATGGTGGTCGCGATGTATTTGCCGATCTTCAAGATGGGCCAGGTGGTTTAACGAAACCGTAGGGGCGCGATTGTGTCAATTCCACACGCAGCTTGCTGTGTAGTGGATTGCCCGACTTTGTTGTATCGCGCCCTACTCTCCGCATATAACAACAAGAAGGGCGCGATGAATCGCGCCCCTACAATCCATGACCGAATTATTCGAGCTTCTTCAATCCTCCCCTCCCGCATTTACCGGCGTCTGCGCCGTGCTCGGATTGATGGTCGGCAGCTTCCTGAACGTCGTGATCCACCGCTTGCCGAAAATGATGGAGCTCGGCTGGCAGCAACAGTGCGCCGAACTGCGCGGCGAACAGCCCTCCGAAATGCCGCGCTACAACCTGCTCGTGCCTCGCTCCGCCTGTCCGCACTGCAATCACGCCATCGGCGCGATGGAGAACATTCCGGTCATCAGCTATCTGCTGCTGCGCGGCAAATGCAAGGGCTGCGGCGCGGCCATCTCGCCGCGCTACCCCATTATCGAAACCATCAGCGGCGTGCTGAGCGCCTACGCGGCATGGCACTTCGGTTTCGGTTGGGCGGCAGCAGGCGCACTGCTGCTGGTCTGGGCGCTGCTGGCGCTGACCGCGATAGACTTCGACACCCAATTGCTGCCTGACGACATCACGCTGCCGCTGCTATGGATCGGCCTGCTGCTCAACAGCTTTGGCACGTACACCGACCTGCACAGCGCGGTGCTCGGCGCGATATTCGGCTACCTGTCGCTGTGGAGCGTGTACTGGCTGTTCAAACTCGCCACCGGCAAGGAGGGCATGGGCTACGGCGACTTCAAGCTGCTCGCCGCGCTGGGCGCCTGGCTGGGCTGGCAGATGCTGCCGCTGATCATCCTGTCGTCCTCATTCGTCGGCGCCGTGGTCGGCATCACGCTGATCGTCGCGGCGCGCCATGGCCGCAACATCCCCATCCCGTTCGGCCCCTATCTGGCCGGCGGCGGACTGATCGCCCTGTTCTGGGGAACGGCCCTGACGCAGGGCTACCTGCAATTGCTCGCCGCACCATGATCCTTCGACAGGCTCAGGACAGGCGGCTGGTCGTCGGCCTCACCGGCGGCATCGGCAGCGGCAAGAGCACCGTAGCCGACCTGTTCGCCGGACACGGCGCAGCCATCATAGACACCGATGCCATCGCGCACCGGCTGACCCAGAGCGGCGGCATCGCCATCCCGGCAATCCGCGCCGCATTCGGCGAACGCTACATCGGACATGACGGCGCGCTGAATCGCCCGGAGATGCGTGCGCTGGCATTCGCCGATCCCGCAGCCAGACAACGGCTCGAAGAGCTGCTACACCCGCTGATACTCTCGCTGGCCGAATCCGAACTCGCTCAGAACGCCGCTGCGCCCTACGCGATCCTCGTCGTACCGCTGCTGCCGCGGGCCCCGGCGTTCCGCCGCCTGGCGCAGCGCGTGCTGGTCGTGGACTGCGACGAACAGGCCCAACTGACACGCGTCGTTCGGCGCAGCGGCCTGACCGAAACGGAAGTGCGTGCAATCATCGCCAGCCAGACGCCGCGCACCGAAAGGCTTGCACTGGCCGACGACGTCATCCGCAACGACGGCGATCTCGACGGCCTGGCCGCACAGGTCGCCGCACTGCATCGCAGTTATATGCAAAACAACGATTGACGATATGCCGAAATCCAATATATCGTTCGCCCCCAATAACCCAACTACCATGCACCGAGCGACAACAGCGTGATCAGCTACGAGTTTCCTCTGAATGAAAAGATGCGCACCCTGCTGCGCCTTGAGGATTTGTTCGCCCGCATGAGATATTTCACCGCGCAGGACAGCAGCATGGAGCACCACGCCGCGCTGACCACGCTGTTCGAAATTCTCGAAGTGTCCAGCCGCGCTGATCTGAAATCGGAGCTGCTGCAAGAACTGGAACGCCAGAAACGCCTGCTCGCCGCACTGCACAACAATCCCGCGATTTCAGAAGTTGCACTGGACGCGATCCTGGGCGAAATCGAACATATCTCCACCGACCTGCTCGCGATGAGCGGCAAGATCGGCCAGCACCTGCGCGACAACGAATGGCTGATGGGTATCAAGCAGCGTGCCTGCATGCCCGGCGGCACCTGCGAATTCGACTTGCCTTCCTACCACTACTGGCAGGAGCAAGACGCCCAATCGCGCCGCCGCGACCTGCAGGCCTGGCTGGCCCCGTTACTGCCGATCGAAGGCGGCATGAGCATCGTGCTGCGCCTGCTGCGTGAAAACGGCAAGGTGCTGCGCTTCACCGCCCATCAGGGCGCATTCCAGCAGATGCAGGGCGGACGCGTCGCCCAGATGCTGCGCGTCAGCCTGAATCGCGACCTGGCCTGCATACCCGAAGTCGGTGCCAACAAATACGCCATCAACATCCGCTTCATCGCCGCCGACTACGCGGCGAAGACCACGCGGTGCGATCAGGACGTCCCGTTCGAACTGACCTTCTGCAGCCTGTCCTCGTAATGTCTAAAAAACCTGTCGTCGCCTGCCCGCAATGCGGCAAAGAGCACCAATGGGATACCAATAATCGCTTCCGTCCGTTCTGCAGCGAGCGCTGCAAGATGATCGATCTGGGGAAGTGGGCGAACGAAGAATATCGCGTCGAACAACGCGAGCAGGACTTACCGGAAACCGATCACCAAGCCTGACGCAACAGCGCGACACCATGCGCGCCATGTTGCCAAACCGTCTCCATATCGCCCAGCTGTAGCCCGCCCAGCGCATACACCGGGATCGTCGCACCCGCCGCGATAGACTCGAAACTCTCCCACCCCAGATGCGGCGCACCCGGATGGGACTTCGTCGGCAACACCGGCGACAGCAACGCGAAGTCGCACCCCAGCGCTTCAGCCCTGCGTAACTCCTCCGCGCTATGACAGGACGCGGCGCACCAATCCACTGCCGGGCGCTCGTTCAGTTGCGCAAGTTGCGCACCGGTCAGCTGCACCCCATCCGCACCGACCTCCTGCGCCAGTTCCACATCGCCGTTCAGCAGCACCCTCGCGTCATGCGCATGCGCCAGCGCCACCACGCGCCGCGCCAGTTTGCGCAACTCGTCGCGAGCAAGATTCTTCTCGCGCAACTGCACCAGCCGCAGCCCGTTAGTCAGCGCCGTCTCCAGCCGTCGCATGAATTCCTCCACGCCCAGCTCGGCGGCATTGCTGATCGCATACAGCGGCGGCAACTCCAGCGCACGCAGGATGGGCGCATTGGCGGGGAGAATGGGCGTAACCAGAACTTGCGGCGGATGCTGCCACGCGAACTGCTGTCCCTCGTGCGGATGCAGTTCGCCGCTCCACGCCGTCACTCGGAAGAAGTTCAGCCGCACCGTCGCGTGCGGATAGGTGAACACGCGGGTGATCCACGGATAGGCGGTCTCGACCTCGATGCCGAGTTCCTCGCGCAGTTCGCGCACCAGCGCATGGCGCGCCGTCTCGCCGGGCTCGACCTTGCCGCCGGGAAATTCCCAGTAGCCGGCCCAGATTTTGTCGGGTGGACGTTGGGCGAGGAGGAAGGAGTTGTCGGGACGCTGGAGGACGGCGGCAGAGACCTCGACGATTTTGCTGTTTGCTGTTGAATTACTCAATGTGACTTCATCCTAATTAGGCCGTTCGTGCTGATAACCAGCGACTTGGCTGGCGTCTTTTGACGGCCTAATCGAATGGCTATGTCGAAGCGTGAATGGCTGAAACTAAAACAACACCGTCGGGGGTAGCCCGACAGCTAGTCACTTTTCTTGTCTTGCCAAGAAAAGTAACCAAAAGAAATCGCCCCCGGTTTGCCGCCCGCTTCGCGGGTTCCCTGCGTTGCTCGACTGGTCAGGCGGCTGCGGAACTCGCGCTACGCGCTCAGACAGTCCTCGCCGACTACCCCTGACCAGCCTCCGCTACTCGGCGGCGCACAGGGGATAAAAGGCAAAATTCAAACCCACTGCGTGGGCACTTCGTGCCCACATTATCAGGTTATGCAGTGCGGTATAGGCCTTGAAGCTCTTCAGCCGTTGGCACTATCGTATGAATCCGTAAAAGCCCGGATGTTATAGCTGGCTCAAATTCTCGCATCAAACGATCAATGTACGTATTCGCCATGCGAGAAGTTGACAATTCAGGCACATCCACAAGCAATAAAGCCAAATACACGTTGGCCTTTTTGATTGTCTTGTAATGATGAATCTTTGTAAGCATCACATATAATCTGTCGCGAAACATAAGTGATGCCATTTGTGTTGGCCGCGTTTCAACAAATATTTCAGAATCCGCGGTGTTTATATAGGCGTCAAAGATAGGCGTTACATTAGTAATAAGATCTATGCCAGAAAATTGGGTAGACAGTTTTGCATCTCGAATAAGATTGAATGCCTGCAAGTTGTTGCTTGTAACGAACGAGCCAATCGCCAGCTCTTCTGCTTTCGCACGATCAAATTGCCGCTCAACAACGGCCTGCGGTTGAGGTAGAGAAGGGGCCTCCTCCTCTATCTTCTTGTTTTCAACTTCCTCCGCAGGAGCCTTCTTAACCGTCAGAAGATCAACCATACTCTCGGGCAAACCAAATATGTTCGTACTTGTCTGCCTCTGTGAAACTGAGGTCGATATTGAAATTAGCTGGCTGCGAAGCTCTAAATTCTCTTTCTTAAGTTCGGATGCTTGAGCATCTTTATCTTTGAGAACACGAGACATGGTGACAAGTTTCCCTACAGAGAAATTGTCAAACAGCTCGCTAAGTACGAGCACCAAAATAAATGCAAGTAACACGAGAAGACCAACTGATATTTCGGCCTTTGGGTCAATATAGAAATAACGATAAACGACCAGCGTACCTAGAAACGCACAGAACGCTACTATAAGTAATCTGACAAACCAATTACCCCTTGCATTTGAATTTTCCAAAACATCACCTCTCAGGGTTGTAGCCTCAGGCTCAAATGTACCGGAGTCGAATTGTTTTGCCTATCGCCGCAGCATGCAGGGCAACTTGTTGCCCTGCATCAGGGTTTACGGTTTTGAATTTCTTTCCCCTGTGCGCCGCCGAGTAGCGGAAAACGGTCAGGGGTAGTCGGCGAGGACTGTCTGAGCGCGAAGCGCGAGTTCCGCAGCCGCCTGACCGTTTGAGCAACGCAGGGGACCGCGTAGCGGCGGCAAGCTGGGGGCGACTTCTTTTGGTTCCTTTTCTTGGCAAGACAAGAAAAGGGACTAGCTGTCGGGCTACCCCCGACGATTTTGACTTTGATGTAGAAAGGTAGGGCTTCTACCCTCTCTCCCTGCAAGGGAGAGGGAACCAGGTTCCCTGCTGCGCCGGAATGACTCACTAGCTGCGATAGCTCGCGTTGATCTTCACGTAATCGTACGAGAAATCGCAAGTCCACAACGTCGCATTCACCGCCCCGCGATTCAGCACGACACGGATGGTGATGTCGCTCTGCTGCATCACGCGCTGTCCGTCTTCTTCGCGATAGGAAGCCGCACGCCCGCCGTTCTCCGCGACCAGCACATCGTCGAGGTACAACGAAAGCCTGTCGACATCCAGATCGCCCACGCCGGCATAGCCGATCGCGGCGAGGATGCGGCCGAGGTTGGGGTCGGAGGCGAAGAACGCGGTCTTGACCAGCGGCGAGTGGGCGATGGCGTAGCCGATCTTCTTGCACTCGGCCTCGTCTTTTCCGCCCTCGACCCTGATGGTGATGAACTTGGTCGCACCCTCGCCGTCGCGCACGATGGCTTGCGCCAGCACGGTGGCGACTTCGGTGACGACGGCTTGCAGCGCGGTGCGGTTCGTCTCGTTGACCTCGGCACCGCTCTTGCCGGTGGCGATCAGCATCAGCGCGTCGTTGGTGGAGGTGTCGCCGTCGACGGTGATGCAGTTGAACGAACGGTTCGCAGCTTCGCTGACGATCTGTTGCAGCAACGGTTGCGCAACTTCCGCATCGGTGGCGATGTAGCCCAGCATGGTCGCCATGTTCGGGTGGATCATGCCGGAGCCCTTGGACATGCCGGTCACGGTGACGGTCTTGCCGTCGATCTGCACCTGTTTGCTCACCGCCTTGGCGACGATGTCGGTGGTCATGATCGCGTGGGCGGCGTCGAACCAGTTGTCTTCGACCGCATCGGCCACCGCACGCGGCAGGCCGGCGGCGATCTTGGCGACCGGCAGCGGCTCCATGATCACGCCGGTGGAGAACGGCAGGATCTGCGACGGCTTGCAGCCCAGCAATCCGGCCAGCGCGGTGCAGGTCGCGCGCGCGTCCTGCATGCCCTGTTCGCCGGTGCCGGCGTTGGCGTTACCGGTGTTGACCACCAGCGCGCGTATGCCTTCAGGCTGCGCCAGATGCTCGCGCGCGACGATCACCGGCGCGGCGCAGAAACGGTTGGTGGTGAATACGCCGGCGACCTGTGCGCCTTCGCACAGTTGCATCACCAGCACGTCCTTGCGGTCGGGGCGCTTGATGCCCGCTTCCGCAGTTCCCAGAGAAACGCCCGCAACGGGCAAAAGATCGGCCGCAGCGGGCGTAGTCAAATTAACCGGCATAGTTGGTTCTTCCTATAACCAGCCACTTGGTTGCCGTCTTTTGGCGACCAAGTGGGATGGCTAGTTGTTTCATCAGTAGCGTCCGTGGGTACGGTAGATGTAGTTGCTGAGCTCGGCCGACTCGGTGTTCATGCGGCGCACGATGCCGTGCATGTTGCGCGCCACGCCGCGCATCACGCGGTACATGATCATCGGATGGCTGTTGATGAGGGTCTCGAACTTGACGCGCTCCAGGCTCAACACCTTGGTGTCGCCGACCGCATACAGCGTCGCGCTGACTTGAGACGCCGCGCCGCCGACGAAGGTGATCATGCCGGCAAGGTCGCCCGGCTTGAGGACGTGGATGGTGGCCGCGCCTTCGCCGCTTTGTATCCTCACCTCGATATCGCCGTGCGCCAGAATGTACAAGTTATCGGGCTGCTCATCTCCCGGCTTGACGATGACATCCCCGCCTTTGTAGTCGCGGACATCGAACAACCCCCCCAGAATCTCCACCTCGGCATCGCTCAGCTCTTCGGTGATGGTTGAGGTGCGCAGCGTATCGATCACTAGTGACATCTTGCTTTCTCCCTTTTGCGTATTAATTCAGTTTTCCGTGGCACTGCTTGTATTTTTTACCGGAGCCGCATGGGCAAGGGTCATTGCGGCCGACCTTCTGTCCGTCGCGCACAAACGTCCCAGCACCCTCGTCCGTTGACGACTCTTCGCCGGGATGGCCCAGCGCCTCGTCGTAATCGGCGTGATGATACTGCACATTTTCCGGCGCGGGGGCGGCTTCCACCGACTCCACATCCGCCTGATCGCGCACCTGCACCGTCATCAACACCTGAGTGACTTCGCGCTTGATCGCCTCCAGCATCGTGGCGAACAGTTCGAACGCCTCGCGCTTGTATTCCTGCTTGGGATTCTTCTGCGCATAGCCGCGCAGATGGATGCCCTGGCGCAGATGGTCCAGCGCCGCCAGATGCTCGCGCCAGTGCTGATCCAGGCTCTGCAGCATGATCACGCGCTCGTAGTGATGCATTTCCGGGCCGACCAGTTCGACCTTGGCCTGATACTGTTGCGCCGCATGCTCGGCGATGCGCACGCGCAGCCCGGCCTCGTCCAGCTGCTTCTCCTGTTCCAGCCAGTGCACCAGCGGCAAGTCGAGACGAAATTCGGAAGCCAGCGTTTTCTCCAACCCCGGCACGTCCCATTGCTCCTCCATGCTGCCCGGCAAGATGTGCTGGCTGACTGTCTCGTCCAGCACGCCTTCGCGCATCGCGGAGATGGTCTCGGAAATGTCGGTGGTTTCCAGCAATTCGCTGCGCTGCTGGTAGATCACCTTGCGCTGGTCGTTGGCAACGTCGTCGTATTCGAGGATTTGCTTGCGCATGTCGAAGTTGCGCGCCTCGACCTTGCGTTGCGCGTTCTCGATCGCGCGCGTCACCCAGGTATGCTCGATAGCCTCGCCCTCGGGCAGCTTGAACTTGTTCATGATCGCCGCGACGCGGTCGGAGGCGAAGATGCGCAGCAACGGGTCTTCCAGCGACAGGTAGAAACGGCTCGAACCCGGATCGCCCTGACGGCCGGAACGGCCACGCAGCTGGTTATCCACGCGGCGCGACTCGTGGCGCTCGGTGCCGATGATGTGCAGACCGCCGCTCTTCAGCACCTGCTCGTGCACCTGCTGCCATTCGGCCTTCAGTTCCGCGATGCGCTGCTCCTTCGTCGCTTCGTCCAGGCTCTCGTCGGCGCGCACCAGCTCGGCCGGCTTCTCGACGTTGCCGCCCAGCACGATGTCGGTGCCGCGGCCGGCCATATTGGTGGCGATGGTGACCATCTTCGGGCGGCCCGCCTGAGCGATGATCTCGGCCTCGCGCGCATGCTGCTTGGCGTTCAGCACCTGGTGCGGCAGCTTTTCTTTCTCCAGCAGTCCGGACAACAGCTCGGAACTTTCGATCGAGGTCGTACCGACCAGCACCGGCTGGCCGCGCTCGTAGCAGTCCTTGATGTCGGCGATCACCGCATGGTGCTTCTCATGCGCGGTGAGGTACACCTTGTCCATCATGTCGTTGCGGATGGTCGGACGGTGCGGCGGGATAATCACCGTTTCCAAGCCGTAAATCGACTGGAACTCGTACGCCTCGGTATCCGCGGTGCCGGTCATGCCGGCCAGCTTGTGGTACATGCGGAAGTAGTTCTGGAAGGTGATCGACGCCAGCGTCTGATTCTCCTTCTGGATCGCCACGCCCTCCTTCGCCTCGACGGCCTGATGCAGGCCGTCGGACCAGCGGCGGCCCGCCATCAGGCGGCCTGTGAATTCGTCGACGATCACCACTTCGTTGTTCTGCACCACGTACTGCTGGTCGCGGAAATACAGGTTATGCGCGCGTAGCGCCGCATACAGATGGTGAATTAAAGTGATATTCGCCGGATCGTACAGGCTGCCGCCTTCCGGCAACAGGCCGGCCTGGGCCAGCAATTGCTCGGCGTGCTCGTGACCGATCTCGGACAGCAGGATCTGGTTGCTCTTCTCATCCACGCTGAAGTCGCCGGGGCTGTCCTCGTCGGCCTGGCGGCGCAACTGCGGCGCGAGCTTGTCCATGCGCAAATAGATATCGACGTTGTCTTCGGCCTGACCAGAGATAATCAGCGGCGTGCGCGCCTCGTCGATCAGGATGGAGTCCACTTCGTCCACGACCGCATAGTTCAGCGGGCGCTGGTAGCGCTCGCTGGCGTGACTCGCCATGTTATCGCGCAGGTAGTCGAAGCCGAATTCGTTGTTGGTGCCGTAGGTGATGTCGGCGGCATAGGCCGCCTGTTTCTGGTCGTGGGGCATCTGCGACAGGACCACGCCGACCGACAAACCGAGGTAGCGATAAAGTTTGCCCATCCACTCCGCATCGCGACTGGCGAGGTAGTCGTTGACCGTCACCACGTGCACGCCCTTGCCGGAGATCGCATTCAAATAGGCCGGCAGCGTGGACATCAGGGTCTTGCCCTCGCCGGTGCGCATCTCGGCGATCTTGCCGTAGTGCAGCACCATGCCACCGATCAACTGCACGTCGTAATGGCGCATGCCCAGCGCGCGCGTGCTCGCTTCGCGCACCACGGCAAAGGCCTCCGGCAGAATGGCGTCGAGCGACTCGCCATTGGTGAAACGCTGCCTGAAGCTCTCGGTCTTCTGGCGCAGCTCGTCGTCGCTCAGCTTCGCGACATCGGCCTCCAGCTTGTTGATGGTCTGGACGGTGGCGCGATACTGCTTCAGCAAGCGGTCGTTGCGGCTGCCGAAGATGCTTTTCAACACTTTGGAAATCATGTTCTCGTTTTCTCTGCTGCAAATAATAAAAGGGTGAGGCGATTCATCACCTCACCCCCGGACATTACTGCATCGCCATCAGCCGGCCGCTTCCTTCAAAAAGCGCACGGGATTCTGGGCGATGCCTTTATAGCGAACTTCAAAGTGCAGGTGGTTGCCGGTGGAACGTCCGGTGCTGCCGACTTCGGCGACTTTCTCGCCGCGCCGCACCACCTGCCCCACTTTAGCCAGCAAGCGCGAAGCATGCGCATAGCGCGTCACAATGTCATTGCCGTGATCAATCTCGATCATATTACCATACTGGGGATGGTAATCGGAGTAAGCCACCACGCCGCCTGCAGAGGCGCGAATGGCCGTCCCCTGGGGCACCATGTAATCGACACCCTCGTGCATCGCGCTGGCCCCGGTGAAGGGATCGAGACGCCAGCCGAAGTTCGACGAATAGAAGCCCGTGGTGATCGGCGGGATCGACGGCAGCAACTTGCGGCTCAACTGATTCTGCAGCAGCATGGTCTCCAGCGCCATCAGCTTGTCGCTGCGGTCATTCACCAGTTGCGTCAGCATATCGAGTTGCTGATCCAGACCCGCCACCGACATCTGTTGCACCGATGCCGTCACCAGCGGACCGCCCTGTGCGGGTGGCTGGTCGAAACGAAATTCCTCGGGCTTCATGCCGGAGAGCTTGGCCAGACGCGCGCCAAGCGCGTCCAGACGCTGCATCTGCGCCTGCATTTGCCCGACACGCGCCGCCATCGCATCCAGACTGCTGTCCACATAGGTCTGCTGCTTCTGCCGCTCCTCGCTCTGTATGCGGGACAGCAACGCGCGCACGCCGTCGTTCAAACCTTCCGGCGCAAAGCGCGCCAGCGTGTACTGCAGCGCAAAGGTCGCCACCCAGACCATCACGAACATAGCCAGCGCCAGCAATGCAATCTGCCAGCCGCCCAGCGTGATGCTGCGGGATTTTGCCAATCGATTGGAAACTAGAATAACATTCACATCCGGCTCCCTTGCCTTATTTATATTATCAATCTCGTGGCGCAACGATTCGGATCACTACTCGGCAGCAACGCGGAACTCCGTCCGCTCGTCTCCAGGGCTCAAGCCCTGTCGACCCTGCAGCGCCATTTCGCGAATGCCGCGCCAGCCTATCTTGCGCAATCCTGCACCGTGCTGGGACTGCAGTTCGGCACGCTCACCGTCGCTGCCCCGAATTCCACCGCCGCCGCAAAATTGCGCCAGCTTGCGCCGGAACTCGTTGTTTTATTGCAAAACAGGGGCTGCGAGGTTAGCGGAATCCGGGTCAAGGTGCAAGTCGGCTATGAACCCGCACCGCGCCCGCAACAACCGCGGGAACTGAGCAGAACGGCGCGCAATGCGCTGAGCCAGTTCAGCGAATCGTTAGCCGATTCGCCGCTCAAGTTCGCACTGAAGAAAATCGCCAAGACGGGAAAGTCATGATTAATGGCCAAACCCGGCAGCAAAGTATAATCGCGGCCACCTTCCCCGCATCAGGAACCGCACCGAGATGAAAAAATCACCTGTTCTTATACTGCTGGGCTGCCTCGTCCTGTCCCCCGCGTCGTTTCCGGCAATCGCGTGGCAACAGTCGGACATCGAATACACGCTGGAAGCGAGCAACGCCTACGACGCCGGCGATTATGCCAAGGCTGCGTTGCTATATAGCCTGCTCGCGAAGCAGGGCAACGCCGTCGCCCAATTCAATCTAGGCATCATGTACGAACATGGTCGGCATCTGCCAAAAAATGCCAAAGAGTCGATACAGTGGTACTTGCTTGCCGCAGAGCAGGGCTATGCTCCGGCGCAATTCAACCTCGGCAATATCTATTCAAAAGGCGAAACCGTACCGCAAAATCTCGACCGGGCTGCCAGCTTCTACCGAGCCGCCGCCGAACAAGGTTACGCTCCGGCACAGGTCAATCTTGGCGTGATGTATTCACAAGGGGGGGGCGTACTTCAGGATCTCAAGCTTGCTGTCCATTGGTATCGGCTGGCCGCAACGCAGGGCAACCCCACGGCCCAGCGCAACCTTGGAGACGCCTACGATGCCGGATCAGGCGTGCCGCAGGATTCGCTTCAGGCATACATGTGGATGAATCTTGCCGCCGCCAACGCCAAGACTTCGGACAGTCAGGCTCAATATACCGAACGGCTCGCCACTATCGCCCAGAAATTAAGCGACGAACAACTCATACAGGTACGGTCGCTTGTCGCCAATTGCGCCGCCTCGGGCTACAAGGACTGCTAAAACCTGTTTCAGCAAGCCCTTAAACCAGCACCCGCCAGCCTACCAGTACAAAGTGCTCCAGCACATACAACAGGCCAAACACCAACAGCACCAGCACCGCGAAGCGCAACGTCTTCCAGGCAAAATCCATGTAGCGACGGTCGCCCGTGAATATATACATTCCGCCGCCTATCACCAGCAGCAAAACCACCAATATGAAGAATAACCTCAGGATCAGCATGCCCGAAGATCAGGCAGTTTGCAGTTGCAGTCGCAGGAACGCCGGAGCGTCTTCCACGCTGTCGTAGGTGACGAACTCCCACGCCGCTTCGTCGGCAAGCAGCGCACGCACCAGCGCGTTGTTGAGCGCATGGCCGGACTTGAATCCCGAGAACGCGCCGATCAGCGGATATCCCAGCATATAGAGATCGCCGATAGCGTCGAGCACCTTGTGCTTGACGAACTCGTCCTCGAAACGCAGGCCGTCGGCATTCAACACGCGGTATTCGTCCATCACGATGGCGTTGTCCAGACTGCCGCCCAGCGCCAGCCCCTGCGCACGCATGTTCTCGACGTCCTGCATGAAGCCGAAGGTGCGCGCACGGCTGATGTCGCGCACATAGGATTCCTCGCCCAGATCGACCGTGACATGCTGTTTGGCGTTGGCGAACACCGGATGAGCGAAGTTGATCGTGAAAGTCAGCTTGTAGCCGTTGAAAGGATCGAAGCGCACCCACTTGTCGCCCTGTTTCACCTCTATACTTTTCTTCACGCGGATGAATTTCTTGGCGGCGGATTGCTCGACGATGCCCGCCGACTGCAGCAGAAAGATGAACGTGCCGGCGCTGCCATCCATGATGGGCACCTCGGCGCTGTCCAGATCGACATAGGCATTATCGACACCCAGTCCGGCGAAAGCCGACATCAGATGTTCGACCGTGGCGATGCGCACGCCGTTCTGCTCCATACAGGTGGACAACCGCGTGTCGTGCACCAGTTCTGCGCGCGCACGTATCTCCTCCACCGGCCTGACGTCCACGCGGCGGAACACGATCCCGCTGTTAGCCGGGGCCGGACGCAAACCGAGCGTGGCCTTCTCGCCGCTGTGCAAGCCGACGCCCGTCACGCTGACGGAGCCCTTCAATGTACGTTGCTTAACCATCGGTGTCCCGAGCGATGAAATCGAGGCGCAATTTTACCACGCCCCTCCCAGTCCTCAGTCCTCAGTCCTCAGTCCTCAGTCCTCAGTCCTCAGTCCTCAGTCCTCAGTCCTCAGTCCTCAGTCCTCAGTCCTCAGTCCTCAGTCCCAATCTTAATCCGCCTGTTTGCGCAGGAACGACGGGATGTCGAGCGTATCCATGCCGGACTTCTCCATCGCATCGATCTGCTCGCGGCGGCCGCGACGCATCACTGCGGGCGTATCCAGCTCGCTGTAATTCACGCCCGGATTGGCGACCGGCTGGTTGTCGGTGCCGGTGCGCTGGTAAGTCGCTTCCTCGCCGCGATACACCACTTCCGGCTTCGATTGCTTGCGTGCCAGCGGTGCGCCCAAACCGGTCGCCACGACAGTCACGCGCAGCTCGTCGCCCATCGCCTCGTCGAACACCGAGCCGACGATCACGGTCGCTTCTTCCGCGGCAAACTGCACGCATTCCATCACGTCGTCGATTTCCTTCAGTTTCAGGTTGATGCTCGACGTGATGTTCACCAGCACGCCGCGCGCGCCGGACATATCCACGTCTTCCAGCAACGGGCTGGCGATCGCGCGCTCGGCTGCGGTGCGCGCACGGTCAGGCCCGTTGGCGATCGCGGAGCCCATCATTGCCATGCCGTTTTCCGACATCACGGTCTTTACGTCCGCAAAGTCCACGTTGATCAGGCCGGGGACATTGATGACCTCGGCGATGCCGGCCACCGCACCCTGCAATACGCCGTTCGCAGCCTTGAATGCTTCCGGCACGGTGATGTCCGTACCCAGCACTTCCATCAGCTTGGAGTTCGGCACGATGATCAGCGAATCGACATGCTCGTGCAGCGCCTCGATGCCGGCCTTCGCGAAACGCATGCGGTTGCCTTCATAGGTGAACGGCTTGGTGACCACTGCCACGGTCAGGATGTCCAGCTCGCGCGCGATCTGCGCGACGATGGGCGCAGCGCCGGTGCCGGTGCCGCCGCCCATGCCCGCGGTGATAAACACCATGTCAGCGCCACTCAGCATTTCCTTGATGCGCTCGCGATCTTCTTCCGCCGCCGCCTGTCCGACCGACGGCTTCGCACCGGCGCCCAGGCCCTTGGTGATGTTCACACCGATCTGCAGCTGGGTGCGCGCCTTGCTGCGCTTGAGCGCCTGCGCATCGGTGTTGATGACGATGAACTCCACCCCTTGCACGCCTTGCTCGATCATGTGGTCCACCGCATTTCCGCCGCAGCCGCCCACACCGATCACCTTGATGACCGCATCCTGAGTCTCAGCTTCCAATAATTCAAACATCGTCTTCTCCTTTTCTTAATTGCAAAACCAACCCTGAACCCAACCTGTTACTAAACCCCGAAATTCATTCCCAGAAGCACCGCACGACGATGCGCCCGAGGAATGGATTTAAAAATTGCCCTGGAACCAGGCTTTCATCCTTGCCAGTACATCGCCGAAAGAACTCGTTTGCATACGCGTCTCCTCGTTACGTTGATGATGTTCCAGCCCGTACAACAGCAGACCGACACCGGTCGCCATGCGCGGCGTTTTCACGACATCGGACAAGCCGCCGACATATTTGGGAATGCCCAGCCGCACCGGCATATGGAAGATTTCCTCGCCCAGTTCGACCATGCCCTGCATCGCGGCGCTGCCGCCGGTGATGACGATGCCGGAAGACAGCAGATCCTCGAAGCCGCTGCGGCGCAGCTCCTGCTGCACCAGCGAATACAGTTCCTCGACGCGCGGCTCGATCACCTCGGCCAATGTCTGGCGCGACAGCATGCGCGGCCCGCGCTCACCCACACCCGGAACTTCGATCATGCCGTCGTCGGCCAGCTGGCGCAGCGCGCAGCCGTGTTTGATCTTGATGTCTTCGGCGTCCTGCGTCGGCGTGCGCAACGCCATCGCGATATCGTTGGTGATCTGGTCGCCCGCGATCGGGATCACCGCGGTATGGCGGATCGCGCCGCCGGTGAACACCGCGATGTCGGTCGTGCCGCCGCCGATGTCGACGATGCACACGCCCAGTTCCTTCTCGTCTTCCTCCAGCACCGCCTTGGAGGACGCCAGCGGCTGCAGAATCAGCTCGTTGACTTCCAGCCCGCAGCGGTGGATGCACTTCATGATGTTCTGCACCGCGGCGACTGCGCCGCTGACGATGTGCACTTCCACGTCGAGGCGCATGCCGCTCATGCCCAGCGGCTTCTTGATGCCGTCCTGCCCGTCGATGCTGAATTCCTGTTCGAGGATATGCAGGATCTGCTGGTCGCCCGGCAGGCTGATCGAGCTGGCGGTTTCCATCACGCGCTCGATGTCGGGGGCCATCACTTCCTTCTCCTTGATCTTCACCATGCCGCGCGAATTAATGCCGCGGATGTGGCTGCCGGCGATGCCGGTGCAGACCTCGCGGATCTTGCAATCCGCCATCAGCTCGGCCTCTTCCAGCGCGCGCTGGATCGCGCCGACTGTCGCCTCGATATTGACCACCATGCCTTTCTTCATGCCGCTGGATGCATGCATGCCCATGCCGATCACCTCCAGCGCACCGTCCGGCTTGACCTCGCCGACGATGGCGACGATCTTGGACGTACCGATATCCAGACCGACCACCAGATTTTTGGCTTCCTTGCTGTTTCTGCTCATCGTTTACTCCCTGCCGCCCCTTAACCGTTGAACGCCCCGCCCAGCGCGAAGCCGTTGCGGTAACGCAAATCCACATATTTCACCGAACCCTCCAGCGCCGCGAGGCTGTACGGATACACCTCGACGAAGCGCGCGAGGCGCTGCTCCATCTCTTCGCGTCCCAGTTCCAGCACCATGCCGTTGCTCAAATGCAACTGCCAGGCATGGCGTGGACTCAGCGCGATCTGTGCGACCCTCAGCCTCAGCGGCTCCAACTGCTCGCCGAACTCGCCGTAGCGCTGCGATATCTCGTAAGAATCGCCGTCCTGTCCAACGAACGACGGCAGCACCTCTGCGCTCTGCGCGTCGAACACCTCTCCGTGGGTGTTCACCAGCGATGCACCGTTCCAACGCGCCAATATCTGGTGCTCTTCCAATTGCACCGTCAGCCGGTCCGGAAACTCGCGCCTGATGTTGACGCTGCGCACCCAAGGCAGTTGCTCCAACGATGCGCGCAAGCTATCGATATCCACCGTGAAAAAATTGCCGTTCACCTCGCCCCGCACCTTCTGCAGCACCTCCTCTGGAATCACCCGCTGCGGCGGCGCATCCAAGCGCACGCTGTGCAGCGGGAACAGCCCCGGCAGATGCACCGTGTAATACGCAGCGCCGTACAGCACCGCCAGCACGCTGAATGTCATCAGCGCGCTGGCGATGTTGCGCAGCAGCGGTGCGTTATCCCACATGCGCTTTTTCCAATACCGACAGCACCAACTGCTCGAATGAAATGCCCGCCTGCCGCGCCGCCATCGGCACCAGGCTGTGGTCGGTCATCCCCGGCGAGGTGTTGATCTCCAGCAAATAAGGCTGGCCGTCCTCTCCCATCAGGAAATCCACGCGCCCCCAGCCCTGACCGCCGATCAGCGCGAATGCCAGCTTCGCCAGATGCTGTATCTCGGCTTCCTTCTCGGCGCTCAGGCCGCAGGGGCACAGGTAGCGCGTGTCGTCGCGCAGGTATTTCGCCTCGTAGTCGTAGAACTCGTTGGCCGGCTCGATCTTGATGACCGGTAACGCGATATCGCCCAGGATCGCCGCGGTGTATTCGCCGCCGCCGATGAAGCTCTCGGCGATCACCAGCTTGTCGTGCTTCGCCGCCTCGCGGTACGCCGCCTGCAACTGTTCGACCGTCTTCGCCTTGCCGATGCCGACGCTGGAGCCCTCGTTCGCCGGCTTCACGAATATCGGCAATCCAAGCTGTGCGGCCACCGCGTCCCAGTCGCTGTGTTCGTTCAGCAAGGTGTAGGCCGGTATCGGCAGGCCCGCCGCCTGCCACACCAGCTTGGTGCGCCACTTGTCCATGCCCAACGCGGAAGCCAGCACGCCGCTGCCGGTGTACGGGATGCCCAGCAGTTCCAGCGCGCCCTGCACCGTGCCGTCCTCGCCGCCGCGTCCGTGCAGCGCGATGAACGCGCGGTCGTAACCCTCGTCGCGTAGCGCCTGCAGGTTCTGCACCGCCGGATCGAACGCATGCGCATCCACACCGCTGCGCTGCAACGCGGCCAGCACTGCCGCGCCGCTCTTCAGCGAGACCTCGCGCTCGGCGGATTTGCCGCCGAACAGCACCGCCACTTTTCCTAAATTCTTCAAGCTGCCTCTCCTATGATTCTCACTTCGGGATGCAGCTGCACCCCGGTCTGCGCGGCGACCGTCGCCCTCACTTCGTTGATCATGTTCTCGATGTCCGCCGCGGTCGCGTCGCCTGTGTTGACGATGAAGTTCGCATGCTTCTCCGACACCTGCGCCCCGCCGATGCGCTTGCCCTTCAGCCCGCATTGCTGGATCAGCCGCGCCGCGAAATCATTCGGCGGATTGCGGAACACCGAACCGGCATTCGGCAGATTCAACGGCTGGCTGGCGATGCGCTTGGCCAGCAACGCCTTGATCTCCTGCCGCGCGGCATCGCCGTCGCCCGCCTCGAACTTCATCGTTGCGGAAACGAAAAACTCTTCATGGGGAAGAGGGAAGGGGGAAGGGGGAAGGGTCAAACCTTCGGCCGCTGCATCACCCTGCTCCCTTCTCCCTTCTCCCTTCTCCTTTAACGCCACATGGCGATAAGCGATCTCGTAATCCTCAGCCGTGCGTGTGCGCAACTCGCCGCACCGATTTACCGTCCGCACCTGCGACACGCGCTCCCAAATCTCGCTGCCGTAGCAGCCCGCGTTCATCGCCAGCATGCCGCCGACCGTGCCGGGGATACCGGCGAAGAACTCCGCGCCGCGCAGGTTTTGCAGCGAGGCAAAACGCGCGAGCTTCGCGCCTGCGACACCGGCCTCGACATAGATCGTTCCGTCCGCAGCTAGACGCAGTTCCGTCAATGCGCCGTGCAGCAACAACACCGTGCCGCGCAGACCGCCGTCGCGCACCAGCAGGTTGCTGCCCAAGCCCACCGCAACCAGCGGCTCGTCCTCCGGCAACGTGCGCAGGAACACCAACAAGTCATCGAGGTCGGCCGGACGATACATCCGGCGCGCGACACCGCCCGCACGCCAGCTGGTGTGCTTACGCATAGGCACGTCGAAGCGCATTTCGCCCCGCAAACCCAGTGTTGAGGACTGAGGTCTGAGTGCCGAGGGCTGGGTGCCGAGTTCTGGGCTGGATAATTTTGGGTTCGCGCACATACTCAGCACTCGACACTCCGCACTAACTTTCCCGGCACGCCGCCTATCGAACCCGCCCCCATCGTGATCACCACGTCGCCGTCGCGCGCCATCTGCAGGATGGCCTGCGGCATGTCGGCGATCTGCTCGACAAACACCGCCTCGCTCTGTCCCGCGACGCGTAGCGCGTGCATCAGCGCGCGCCCATTAGCGGCGACGATAGGCGTCTCTCCCGCCGCATACACTTCCGCCAACAGCAACGCATCGACGCTGCACATCACCTGCACGAAGTCCTCGAACAGGTCGCGCGTGCGCGTGTAGCGGTGCGGCTGGAACGCCAGCACCAGCCGCTTGTCCGGGAACGCGCCGCGCACAGCGGCCAGCGTCGCCTTCATCTCCACCGGGTGATGGCCGTAGTCGTCGAGCAGCGTGAACGAACCTCCGTCCGCGAGCGGAATCTCGCCGTAGCGCTGCATGCGCCTCCCCACACCTTCAAACTCAGCCAGGGCAGCGACAATCGCATCCGCCTCGACGCCGACTTCCAGCGCGACGGCTATCGCCGCGAGCGAATTCAGCACGTTGTGCATGCCCGCGAGGTTCAGCGTCACGTCGAGATCGATGGGCACGCTGTTGTGGCGGCACAGGGCGGTATAGCGCATCTTGCCGCCCTCGTGGCGCACGTTCACCGCGCGTATCTGTGCGTCCTCGCAAAAACCGTAAGTGGTGACCGGCTTGGTGATGCGCGGCAGGATGTCGCGCACGTTGGGGTCGTCCACGCACACCATTGCGCGACCATAGAACGGCAGGTGTTCGATGAATTCGACAAAGGCCGATTTCAGCTTCTCGAAGTCGTGGCCGTAGGTCTCCATGTGGTCGGCGTCGATGTTAGTGATGACCGCGAGGATGGGCGTGAGGTGCAGGAAGGACGCATCCGATTCGTCCGCCTCGGCGACGATAAATTCGCCCGTCCCCAGGCGCGCGTTCGCGCCGCTGCTGTTGAGCCTGCCACCGATCACGAAGGTCGGATCGTAGCCGCCCTTGGCCAGCACGCTGGTCACCAGCGAGGTCGTCGTAGTCTTGCCGTGCGTACCGGCGATGGCGATGCCCTGGCGCAGACGCATCAGCTCGGCCAGCATCACCGCGCGCGGCACCACGGGGATCTTGCGTTCGCGCGCCGCGACCACTTCAGGGTTGTCCGCCTTCACCGCGGTGGAAGTCACGACCGCATCGACCTCCTTGAGATTGTCCGCCGCATGGCCGTAATGGATGGACACGCCCAGCGCCTGCAAGCGCTGCGTCACCGCGCTCTCGGCCAGATCCGAACCGCTGACCTTGAACCCGAGGTTCAGCAACACCTCGGCGATGCCGTTCATGCCGGAGCCGCCGATGCCGACGAAGTGGATGTTTTTAATTTTATGTTTCATATCTCGGCCAGCTCCTTGCACACGTCCGCCACCCGTTGCGCCGCATCGACCTTCGCCACGCTGCGCGCCTGTTGCGCCATTGCCAATAATTTTTCGCGGGTCAGTTCGTGCAACAGTTGCGCGAGCTTCTCCGCATTCAGTTCGGTCTGCGGCAGCAGCACCGCCGCACCGCGCTCCGACAGGAAGCGCGCGTTATGCGTCTGGTGGTCGTCCACCGCGAACGGGAACGGCACGAGGATGCTGGCCACGCCCGCCGCGGCCAGCTCGGCGACCGTCAGTGCACCGGCGCGGCAGATCACCACATCTGCATCCGCATAGCAGCCGGCCATATCGTCGAGGAAGGGACGGATATCGGCCTGCACGCCTGCATTACGGTACAGCTGCTGCACCGCCTCGAAGTGCTGCTTGCCGGTCTGATGCACCACGTTGAAGGGACACTCGCGCAGCGATTCGTTTGCCCCCTCTCCCGCTTGCGGGAGAGGGTTGGGGAGAGGGCTGCGCTCATTGCTCAGCAACGCCAGCGCCTGCGGCAGCGCTTCGTTCAGCGCCTTCGCGCCCAGGCTGCCGCCGACAACCAGCACATTCAACTTGCCGCTGCGCGCGGCGTAACGCTGCGCCGGTTCAGGCAATGCAGCGATGCTGCCGCGCACAGGATTGCCGCACCACTCGACGTCCGGCAACACATCCGGGAAGCCGCTCAGCACGCGTTGCGATATCCGTGCCAGCACCTTGTTGCTCAGCCCGGCGATGGAGTTCTGCTCGTGTATCACCAGCGGACGACGCAGCAACGCGGCCATCAGTCCGCCGGGGAAGGTGATGTAACCTCCCAGCCCGAGCACCACGTCGGGACGATGGCGGAACATCGCCGAAGCACTCTGGCCCAGCGCGCGCAGCAAATTGAACGGCAGCATCAGCTTGCGCAGCATTCCCTTGCCGCGCAGGCCGGAGAAATTCACCCACGCGACCTCGTAGCCGTGCTTCGGCACCAGCTCAGCCTCCATGCTGTTGGGCGCGCCCAGCCAAGTCACGGTCCAGCCTTCGGCACGCAGCACGTCGGCGACCGCCAGCCCCGGCATGATGTGTCCGCCGGTGCCGCCTGCCATGATCAAGATCGAACGGCTCATTCGTTTACTCCAAACCGAACCCCTTTGGTCCACGAAAGACACGAAAAGACACGAACGAAATCTGAACAATCCAGCTTTCGTGCTTTTCGTGTCTTTCGTGGACTGAATTGTTTTTCCATATTCATACCGGCAGTCCTCTAGCAACACGCCGATTCTCGTAGTCGACACGCAACAAAACCGCCGCGGCGATGCAGTTCACCACCACGCCGCTGCCGCCGAAACTGAGGAATGGCAGCGTCAATCCCTTGGTCGGCAGCACGCCCATGTTCACGCCGATATTGATCATCGCCTGCACACCCAGCCACACACCTATTCCCTGCGCGACCAGCGCGGAGTAGTTGCGGTCCAAGAAGGCGGCATGGCGGCCGATCTGGAATGCGCGCAGCACGAATATCGCGAACAGGACTATCACTGCGGCGACGCCAAACAGGCCGAGCTCCTCGGCGATCACCGCCATCAAGAAGTCCGTGTGCGCTTCCGGTAGGTAGAACAGCTTTTCCACGCTGCCGCCCAGTCCGACACCGAACCATTCGCCGCGGCCGAACGCGATCAGCGCGTGGGAGAGCTGGTAGCCCTTGCCGTAGGGATCGGCCCAGGGGTCCATGAAACCGATCACACGCTGCATGCGGTAGGGCGACGACAGGATCAGCGCGGCGAATGCCATCGGCAGCGCGAACACCAGCGCGGCGAACACCTTGCCGTTGAAACCGCCCAGCCACAGCGTGCCCAGCGCGATCGCGATGATCACGACGAACGCGCCCATGTCCGGCTCTAACAGAAGCAGGAATCCGACCAGCACCATCACCGCGAACATCGGCACGAACGCCTTGACGAAGGTGTCCTTGACCTTGACTTTGCGCACCACGTAGCTCGATGCATACATCACCGCAAACAGCTTCATCAGTTCCGACGGCTGCAGGTTGATGACGAACAGCGACAGCCAGCGCTGGCTGCCGTTGACCGATTTGCCGATGCCGGGGATCAGCACCAGGACCAGCAAGAACACGCCGGTGACGAACAGCACGGGCGCATAACTCTGCCAGGTCTGCACCGGCACACTGAACGCGAAAGCGCCGGCGGCAACGCCGATGGCGATGAAGATGCCGTGGCGCATCAGGTAATAGCCCGGCTGGTAGCCGGTGAACTTGCTGCCCTCGGCGGTCGCGATAGACGCGGAATACACCATCACCAGACCGAGCGCCAGCAGGCCGGCCAGCACCCACAGCAGCAGTTCGTCGAACTGCGCCTGCGGCGGCTTGGTGCGCGTCTTGACCATGGAGACCATTTACGCTGCCCCTCCTTCGACAGGGCTCAGGACAGGCCCTTCGACAGAGCTCAGGACAGGCTTTTGCAGATCGCGCACCGCGGCGACGAACACCTCGGCGCGATGCGCGTAATTCCTGAACATATCGAAGCTGGCGCAGGCAGGGGACAGCAGCACCGCATCGCCGCGCTGCGCGAGTTTCGCCGATTTACGCACGGCATCGTTCATGTCGGCGGCCCGCTGCAGCAGCACGCCGCAGCCCTGCAGCGCGGCCTCGATCAGCGGCGCATCGCGCCCGATCAGCACCACCGCGCGCGCATGCTGCGCGACCGCAGGATTCAGCGGAGAGAAATCCTGTCCCTTGCCTTCGCCGCCGAGTATCACCACCGCCTTGCGTCCCAAACCCTTCAGCGCGGCCTCGGTCGCGCCGACGTTGGTGCCCTTGGAGTCGTCGTAATAGACCACGCCGTCTATCTCGGCGACGCGCTCGACGCGGTGCGGCAGGCCCTTGAAGCCGCGCAACGCATCCAGCAGAGCCTGCATCGGCAGGTCGATCGCGCGGCACAGCGCCAGTGCGGCGAGCGCATTCGCGACATTGTGCAGCCCCGTCACCTGCAGTTCGCTGGCCTTCAGCAGGCGCTCGCCGCCCTGCACCAACCAGATATCCGCACCGTCGCAAACGATGCCCCAGTCGCTCTCGTTCTTCGGCGCATCGAGACCGAAGGTCACGACTTCCCTACCCGGCAGCGCCATGCCCATGCTGCGCGCATCGTCGCGGTTCAGCAGTTGCACGCCGCTGCCGTTGAAAATGCGCGCCTTCGCTGCGGCGTATCCGTCCATGCCGTCATAACGGTCGAGGTGATCCTCGCTGATGTTCAGCACCGTCGCCGCGTCGGCATTCAGTGTGAATGTCGTTTCCAGCTGGAAGCTGGACAGTTCCAGCACCCACACTTCCGGCTGCTTGTCGCCGCGCTGCAACACCACGTCCAGCACCGCCGGCGAGATGTTGCCCGCCGCGACCGCATCCTTGCCCGCGGCCTTGCACAGATGCTCGACCATGCTGGTGACGGTGGTCTTGCCATTCGCACCGGTGATCGCCAGAACCTTGGTCGTAAGACGCAAGTCGAAAATTGCGAGTTGTTGGGCGAAGAGTTCGATGTCGCCCTCGACAGGGATGCCGCGCGCGACAGCGCGCTGCACGAAAGGATCGGCCAGCGGCACGCCGGGGCTGATCGCGATGCTGGCTATGCCATCCAGCAGGCTGTCGCCGAACGCCCCGCAACGCATGTCCACCTGCGGACATGCATTACGCAACACATCCACTCCGGGCGGATTGTCGCGGCTGTCGGCGACGCGCACGCGCGCGCCCTGCGCGCTCAACCAGCGCGCGAGCGAGAGCCCGGTCTCTCCGAGACCGAGCACCAGCACATGTTTGTCAGCCCATTTGTTCAATGCATCTCCTAAAAGCAGTCGTGAGACGTAAGACGTAAGTTATTAGTTACCCCCACCCAACTTACGTCTTACGTCTTCCTACTTACGTCTACCTCAATTTCAATGTTGCGAGTCCGATCAACACCAGCAACATCGTGATGATCCAGAACCGCACCACGACCTGCGTTTCCTTCCAGCCCTTCTGTTCGAAGTGGTGATGCAGTGGCGCCATCAGCAGGATGCGCTTGCCTTCGCCGTATCTCCTTTTCGTGTACTTGAAGTACGACACCTGCAGCATCACCGACACCGCCTCGACGACGAACACGCCGCCCATGATGAACAGCACCAGTTCCTGGCGGATGATCACCGCGACGGTGCCCAGCGCCGCGCCCAGCGCCAGCGCGCCGACGTCGCCCATGAACACCTCGGCGGGATAGGCGTTGAACCACAGGAAGGCCAAGCCCGCGCCCGAGATCGCGAGGCAGAACACCGCGAGTTCGCCCGCACCGGGGATGTAGGGCACGCCGAGATATTTGGAGAACACCGCATGGCCCGCGACATAGGCGAAGATCGCCAGCGCGCCGCTGACCATCACCGTCGGCAGAATCGCCAGGCCGTCGAGACCGTCGGTCAGGTTCACCGCGTTGCTGCTGCCGACGATGACCAGGTAGACCAGCACGATGAAACCGAGCGCGCCCAGCGGGAACACCAGGTACTTGAAGAACGGCACGATCAGCTCGGTCTGCGCCGGCAGCGTCGATGTCTTCCACAGGTAGATGCCGACCGCCAGCGCGACCAGCGACTGCCAGAACATCTTGGCCTTGGCCGACAGGCCCTTGGGGTTTCGGTGGACGACCTTGCGGTAGTCGTCCACCCAGCCGATCGCGCCGACGCCCAGCGTGGCGAACAGCACGACCCAGATGTAGGCATTGTGCAGGTCGCCCCACAGCAGCGTGGTGATCGCGACCGAGGTCAGGATCAGCGCGCCGCCCATCGTCGGCGTACCAGCCTTCACGAGGTGAGTCTGCGGACCGTCGGTGCGCACCGACTGGCCGATCTTCATCGCCGCCAGCTTGCGTATCATCGCCGGGCCGACCATGAACGAGATCAGCAACGCGGTCATCGCGGCCAGCACCGCGCGCAGCGTGATGTAGTTGAACACGTTGAAGAAGCGGATGTCCTGCGACAGCGATTGGGCCAGGGCTAATAACATTAGTGCGTCCTTTCTTCGACGGTGTCCACGCAGTGGGCCACCACCCGTTCCATTTTCATGAAGCGCGAACCCTTCACCAGCACGGTGACGTCCGCATCCAATTCCTTGTCCAGTTCGGCCAGCAGTTCCTCGATGCGCTCGAAGTGGCGCGCGCCATCGCCGAATTCGCGCACAGCATTGCGGCTCAGTTCGCCCAGCGCATAAAGTTTCTCGATGCCGGCGCGCTTGGCCTCGCCGCCGATCTCCGCATGGAATGCCGCAGCGCCCTCGCCCAGTTCACCCATGTCGCCCAGCACAAAGATGCGCTTGCCGGCGACCTGCGCGAGCACGCCGATCGCAGCGCGCATCGAAGCGGGGTTCGCGTTATAGGTGTCGTCGATCAGCACAGCGCCGCGCTTGGCGGCCTTGCGTTGCAGGCGTCCGGCGACGCCGCCGAACCGGCGCAGGCCTTCGGCTATGGTGTCCAACGGCACGTTCAGCGCGATGGCCGCGGTCGTCGCCGCCAGCGCGTTGCGCGCGTTGTGTTCGCCCGGCACCTGCAGCTGTACCGAGAAGCCGCCCTGCGGCGTCTGCACGTCCAGATGCAGGCCGCCGTCCTGCGGATGCCATGAGCCGGCTATGTCAGCATCGCCGTCGAGACCGAACTCCAGCAGCTGGCGCGTGCCGGCCAGCCCGCGCCACAGCGGCGCATGGGGATCGTCGGCATTGATCATCGCGGTGCCGTGGCCGTCCAGTCCGGCGAATATCTCGCCCTTGGCCTGCGCGACCGCCTCGACCGAGCCCAGCCCTTCCAGATGCGCGCCGCTGGCGTTGTTGACCAGCGCGACATCCGGGCAGGCGATGCGCGTCAGGTAGTCGATCTCGCCCGGATGGTTCATGCCCATCTCGATCACCGCATAGCGATGCCGCGCGTTCAGCTGCAGCAGCGTCAGCGGCATGCCGATGTCGTTATTCAAATTCCCCTTCGTCGCCAGCACCGCGTCGTCGCTGCCCGCCGCAGTGCGCAGGATGCTCGCCAGCATCTCTTTGACCGTGGTCTTGCCGTTGCTGCCGGTGATCGCGACCAGCGGGACCTCGAACTTGCGGCGCCAGTACGCGGCGAGTTGGCCCAGCGCGAGACGCGTGTCTTCGACCACGAGGACGGAGGGTTGAGTGCTGAGGGCTGAGTGCTGAGTGCTGATAACCAGCGACTTACCCAGCGTTTCTTGCTGGGTAAGTCGATTGGCTAGTGGTTCCATCAGGACTGAGGGGTTGGCCTCGTAGCTGTCGGCGTTGACCATTGCCGCGACCGCGCCGTCCTGCAGCGCGCCCGACACGAACTCGTAGCCGTCGAAGTTCTCGCCACGCAGTGCGACGAACAAATCGCCGGCCGCGATCTTGCGGCTATCGGTGGAAACCGCGCGGAAGCGCACATCCTTGCCGACCATGCGCGCGTCCAGTGCCTTCGCGACTTCCGACAGAGACATCATGACGCCGTCGTCCATATCCAGTTTCTTCATGCGGCCGCCCTCCATGCCTGCAGCGCGGATGCGGCAACCACGATGTCGCTGAACGGATGCCTCACGCCTGCGATCTCCTGATAGTCCTCGTGCCCCTTGCCAGCGATCAGCACGGTGTCCTGTGCCCTTGCCTGCGCGATGGCCTGCGCAATGGCTGCGCCGCGTTCGACGACAATCTGGTGTTTGTTCTCAGTCATGCCGACCGTAATGTCGGCAATGATGTATTCCGGTTTTTCGCTGCGCGGGTTGTCGCTGGTGACAACACTGAGGTCGGCGAAACGCTCGGCGACCCGCCCCATCATTTCGCGCTTGCCGCGGTCGCGGTCGCCGCCGCAGCCGAACACGCAAATTAGCTCGCCGTCCGCATTCACTTCGCGCAAGGTCATCAGCACCTTTTCCAGCGCATCCGGCGTATGCGCGTAATCGACCACCACGGCAGGCTGCTCCGCGCCGCCCAGCCGCTGCATACGCCCGGCGACCGCCTGTACGCCGGACAGCGATTGCACCGCCGCGTCAAGTTGCATGCCGCCCGCCAGCAACACCGCCAGCACGCCCAGCAGATTCTCCGCGTTGAAGCGCCCGATCAGGCCGCTCTTCAGTTGCGCGCCGCCCCAGCTCGAATGGATGTCGAGACACAGACCGCGCGCGCTCATCTCGCTCACCCGGCCGTACACCATGCGGATGCCCAGCTTCTCGGCCCTTTGCAGTGCGGCATCGGTCAATCCGTAACCAATTACTTCCGGGATTGGATGATCGCGAAGCGACTCGTTCGCTCCCTCGCCCGCTTGCGGGATAACCAGCGACTTGGCTGCGGTCGTTTGCAGCCTAGTCGAATGGCTAGTTGTTTCATCCAGAGGGTTGGGGAGAGGGAGATCGCCGCTCAATTCTTCGGCAAGTTGCACGCCGAACGCATCGTCCAGATTCAGCACGACATACTTCAACGAAGCCCAGTCGAACAGCCTGCGCTTGCTCGCGGCATAGCTGTCCATGTCGCCGTGATAATCGAGATGGTCGCGGCTCAGGTTGGTCAGCAGCGCGATGTCGAAGCGCACGCCGTTGACGCGCCCCTGTGCGAGCGCATGCGACGACACCTCCATCGCGACCGCGGATGCGCCTTGATTCAAGTAGTCGGCGAACAGCCCGTGCACGCGGATCGCATCCGGCGTGGTGTTCGCGCTGGGCTGGAGTTCGCCGGCGAAGCCGTTGCCCAGCGTCCCGATCAGCGCGCAACGATTTCCCGCATCGCTCAACGCCTGTGCGATCCAGTGGCTGGTCGAGGTCTTGCCGTTGGTCCCGGTGACGCCTACGACATGCAGGCGCGCGGACGGCTTGCCGTACACCGCATCGGCCAGATCGCCGGTCTTGTGACGCAGGTCGGCCACGCCCAGGTTAGGCACCTGCCAGTCGGGATTCCAGGTGAAGTTGTGCGAGTCGTAGATCACCGCATTCGCGCCCTGTGCAATCGCCTGCGCGATGAACTGCCGCCCGTCGAGCTTCTCGCCGGGACAGGCGACGAAGGTGTCGCCGGGCTGCACCGCGCGGCTGTCGGTGACCAGCCGGGTAATGTTCACGTTCAGCTGTTTCAATTGTTCAAGGGGAAACATCAGACCTCCTCCTTGATGATTTCCGCCGGCGGCGCGAGCACATTGTCCAGCGGCGCGTCGTTCGGCACGTTCAGCGCATGCAGCGAGCCTTCGGTAACCTTGCTGAACACCGGCGCGGCGACCAGGCCGCCGTAATACTGGCCGTTGCTCGGCTCGTCTATCATCACCGCGACGACCAGCCGCGGATCGGACACCGGCGCGAAGCCGACGAAAGAAGCGACATAGCGGTTCACGTAACGGCCGCCTTCGAGCTTGTGCGCGGTGCCGGTCTTGCCTGCGACGCGATAACCGGCCACCTGCGCCAGCGGCGCGGTTCCGCCCGGCATCACCACCGCCTCCATCATCTCGCGCAGCGCGCGCGCGGTCTTTTCGGAGAACACTTTCTTGCCGGTTGCCGGCGCTTCCAGCCTGAGCATGGATACCGGCTTGATCTCGCCGTCGCCTGCAAAAATCGTGTAAGCGCGCGCCAGTTGCAAAAGATTCACCGACAGACCGTGGCCGTAGGACATGGTCGCCTGCTCGATCGGCCGCCAGCCGCCCGGCTCGCGCAGCCTGCCGAAAGCCTCGCCGGGAAACCCGCTGCCGGTCGACGCGCCGAAGCCGCTGTCGGACAGGCTCTGCCACAGCGTTTCGGACGGCAGCATCAGCGCCATCTTGGCCGAGCCGACGTTGCTGGACTTCTGGATCACCTGAGCGACGGTCAGCGGCTCCTTCTCGGCATGCGAATCGTGAATCTTGCGGTTGCCCACGGTGATCACGCCGTTCTCGGTGTTGATCCGGGTATCGGGACGCACCTTGCCGTTCTCGATCGCGGTCGCGACGGTAAACGGCTTCATCGTCGAGCCCGGCTCGAACAGGTCGACGACGGCGCGGTTGCGCATCGCCTGCATGTTGACCTTGCTGCGGTTGTTTGGGTTATAGGCAGGATAGTTGGCGAGCGCGAGCACTTCGCCGGTCTTCGCGTCCAGCACCACCACCGCGCCGGCCTTGGCCTTGTGCTCGCGGACCGCGCTCTCCAGCTCGCGGTAGGCGATATGCTGCACGTTGCTGTCCAGGCTGAGTGCGATGTCGTTGCCGGGACGCGGGGCGCGCAGGCTGCCGGCATCCTCGACGATGCGGCCGCGCCTGTCCTTGATCACGCGCTGGCTGCCGGCCTTGCCGGCGAGATGATCCTGCAGCGACAGCTCCAGCCCTTCCTGTCCGTTGT
>JALNYK010000026.1 GCA_023229845.1 Gallionella sp. | reverse complement strand
GGGATGCACGATAAACACGATTTCGTAATGACGCATTACATCTCCTTACGGTTAACAGCCCCCCGCCATGCGTAGCGGTGGAGCAAGGTCGAGAGCCGACCATCGGCTCTACGGGGCGCGCATTATAACGAAAAAGCCAGACAGGTCAAGGACATCGCGCTTATGCGGCGCCCCGTGAGCGCTGTCGAACCGCCTCGAACAGGCAGACCGCGGTCGCGGCGGCCGCGTTCAGCGACTCGACCTTGCCGGGCATCGGGATAGTAAAGCGCCGCGAGGCCGCGGCCTGCAAGGCTTGCGACAGCCCTGCACCCTCGTTACCAATCGCGAAGGCGACATCGCCACCAAGATCACAATCGTATAGACCTGCATCCCCGTGCAGCGAGGCCGCGAACACGGTACCCGACAATGTCGCCGCAACCGCCAACAAATCTGACGCCTCGTAAATGGACAGCGCGAAGTGCCCGCCCATCGCCGCGCGCAACACTCGCGGCGACCAAGCATCGGCACAGCCCTTGGACAGATACACCGCATCGCAGCCCGCCGCCGCCGCCGAGCGCAGCATCGAACCGAGGTTGCCCGGGTCCTGAATATCTTCCAGCAACAGCGCGAAGCGGCTGTCGGCCGGCCGCGGCTGCGAAATCTCGACCAGAGCGAGGATGCCGGTCGGCGTCTTCAGCTCGGTGAGCTCGGCGAACAGCTTGTCGTCCAGCTGCGTCATCTGCACGCCGGAGGCTCGCTTCAGCAAAGCCTCGACCTCGTCGTCTTTCAGCGCCGCGCTATTCAGCAGGATATGCAACGGCTGTTTGCCCGCATCCAGATACGCGGCCAGCAGATGCGTGCCGTCCAGCAACGTCTGCCCCGCCTTGCCGCGCTGCCGCGCCGAACCGGCGAGTTTGACGAGGTCTTTGAAAAAGGGGTTGTCGTGCGACTGGATCAGTTTCATTTCTTGTTATCTTTCTCTGTAGGGGCGCGACTCATCGCACCCGGTTTCATCGCACCCGGTTTCATCGCCTCGTTGTCATTGGGCGCGATGAATCGCGCCCCTACGGCATCGGGGTTTTCGCGGTCGATTGCCCATTGCGCGGGGTTATTTGCAATGTACTCGCGAATCTCCTGCAACGAGGATTCATTGCGGATGATGTGCTCGTAATAATTGCGCTGCCAAATCGGCTGCCCCTTTGTGCCATGCAAACGATTGATCCCGTGGGTGCAACGCGCCTTGTAGGCACGGATAATTTCCCCAACCGTAGGGGCGCGATTCATCGCGCCCAAATCGCTCAACACCACGATGCCATGAACATGATTCGGCATCACCACGAACGCATCCAGCTCGACACCAGAGAAATGTTCAGGCAATTGTTCCCAAAGACGTTGCACCAGATGTCCGACCTCGTTCAACCTCACTACTGCCCCTTCCATGCTACCAAACAGACGAGCCCGTTCATGGGCGCACAATGTGACGAAATACACCCCAGCCTGCGAATAATCGTAACCGCGCAGACGGATTGAACGGCGATGGTGAATGCGGGGATCGAATGATGGCGTATCGGACATGGTAAATCGCACAGGGGCTTGGGCGTGATGAATCACGCCCTTACGAAAGGATGCGTGGTAGGGGCGCAATTCATTGCGCCCTGAATCTCTCGCCATGATCCACGCCAATTCATTCTTCGCGCCGCTTGGTCAAACCGGACACCACTGCCACCAACAATAGACTGGACACCCACCCGAACAAGATCTCGAACCACAACACCAAACGCGTGACATGCTTCCAATCGAAGACCGCAAACAGCTCTCGATACCAAGCATCTTTGGGCGTCGGGATCAACGGTGCCCATGCGGACTCCTGCTGCAAATCCACCAGAGGCAGAATCACGTCCAGCGAATAGGCAAGTGGACTGAATCCTGAATACTCCTCACGCAACTCAGAACACAAATACCAATTGCCAGCGCCTTGCATGCTTGCCGGAACCGAGCTTGCGGGCTGCGACGCGACATAATCGGGGCGGCAATACTTATATGCTTCGTTCTGGAATATCAGTGGATCGGAAGGAGCGAACACGCTCTGCGCTACTGCGGCATACCAGTAGACACCAGCGCAAAGTAGCCACATGCCGAACATCCAACCCAGCAAGCGTAAGGGACGATAGCCGTAGCCAGTAAGCACCCAGAACAACCAATGCCCGCCACGGCTGACCTTGCGGTACAACCATGAACGAAATTCGCCCCATTCCTTGGGAGCCTGCCCAATCAGATTAGCCTTACGCAAACGATGTTCGAAGGCAATCGACACCTGTCGAGCATCCTCCACATGACCCATTTCCCGCAGCACTTTGGCTAGCTGCCGCCAAGGCTGAGGTTTAAATTCCACACCATCTCCACTAAGCCCGGAATGTGCCTCGCTTTGCTTATCCAGCCATGCGAGGCGGCGGGCAGCGGCAGTCGGCGACAAGACGAAACTGTTATAAGTAAAGCCATCCAAATAAGAGCGTCCCCAACTCTCTTCATTATCAGCCAGATGCCCAACATGGCTAACTGCAAGAAAAACCCCAACTGAGCCATGTAACTTGGCGAAAAAGAACACCCCCTCCACCACCGATCCCTCTAGCGACAGGGCAAATCCAGAGTGGCCAAATCTCATGTAGTAGCAACTAAGATTTTTACTAATTCGCACTCCGACCAGCTTCACTTTCCCTGTGGGAATATAGCCATGATCCAGCGTTACACTGCCTTTAATTGTCGCACTCTTTAGAGACAGGGCATAGAACCTAGCAAGGAATTGGGTTCTTTCGCAACTGAGTTCCCCGTCAATTTTTACTCTATCCAGTAGCACTTCTCCCGAAGATGTACAGCTATCAAGAATCAGATCGCCATTACAAGCAAGCCTATCCCCATCAAAACCGGGAAACTGGCAGTCGCCAAGATTAAGTGTTCCTTGGATTCTCGCGCCACGAAATACGGGGGGGCAATCGAAGTGACATACCCGAATAGTAAGGCCAAAGGGAACCTTGGCAGCCTTCATATCCAACTCGCCTTCGATCCAGGCACCGATTAATTGCACACCATGTTCATGCACCGGCGCTTCCTCGTCCCCACCCAGCGCGAGAAATCGCAGAAAGGCAGCGCGCACGGTGTTGTCTTCGGTTTTATCTTTGGGGCGCTCATCCGAAATGTGCGCAACTGTCCCTTCTCGACAAGCCTCCAGCAGCTTCTGCTCCGCCGGTTTAAGCGGTTGAAATTCTTCCAGCGTGCGACCCGTGGGTTTAAGAGATGTAGTCATGGCTTCCAAAAGACATTGCGCTATATCCGTAGGGGCGCGATTCATCGCGCCCAAATTCATCAATGCATCAATTTACCTGTCGTGGGTATTCCGGGCGCGATGAATCGCGCCCCTACGATTCACGATTGGTCGTTCGCCGCATCTTCAGGCCCGAAGGGCCAGCCTTCGGGGGCATCCGTCTCCGCATGCGAAGGGCTGGAAACCGGCACCGAAGCGGATGCCGGTATTGCGACGGGCGCGGGCGCAGGCTCTGCTACTGGCGCGGCCATGGGCTCAGCAGGCGCAGATGTCCGCACGGAAGCGGCCTCAGCCGCCGTCTCCTGCTCCAGCAACGAACCTATCTCCTGCAGCGACGGCAGATCGCTCAACATGCGCAGGTTCAGGTCGTCCAGCATTTGCTTGGTGGTAGCGAATAGTTCAGGTTTGCCGGGCGCATCGCGAGTGCCGACGACTTCGACCCAGCCGCGCGCTTCCAGCGTCTTCAATATCTGCGAAGACACGGCGACGCCGCGGATTTCTTCGATGTCGCCGCGTGTGACCGGCTGGTGGTAGGCGATGATCGCCAGCGTCTCCAGCACCGCGCGCGAATAGCGCGGCGGCTTCTGCGGATTCATGCGATCGAGGTATTGCTGCATCTCGGGTCTGGCGCGGAAGCGCCAGCCGCTGGCGACGCGACTCAATTCGACGCCGCGCCCCTGCCAGTCCTGCGCCAATTCTTCGAGCACGACTTCCATCTGACGGGTGTCCAGCGATACGTCACTGAGCTTCTTCAGTTCGGATACCGGCAGCGGTTCGGTCGTGGTCAGCAGCGCGGTTTCGAGTACGCGCTTGAACTGCTCGGTGTTCATCTTCCCGCCGAACAGGTCGACGCTGATCGCATTGGCGTCATCACTCCCGACGGGATTGAGGTCACTCTGCTGCGGTAATGGCTCGGCTTGTTCGGACATAGATGCTCCCAAATATTTCGCTTTGCTGGATTTCCACCAGATATTCCTTCGCCAGTTCGAGCACTGCAATGAAGGTTACGACCAGTTTCGGCACGCCGCCATCCAGTTCGAACAGTTGGTCGAACGACACGAACTCGCCGCCCTGCAGGCAGCGCAGCACATGCGTCATCTGCTCGCGCACCGACAGCTGTTCGCGGCGCACCTTGTGGTGCTTGTTCAGTTTGGCGCGCGCCAGCAAGCCCATCCAAGTCTGGCGCAGGTCTTCGACGCTGACTTCGGGCAGGCGCTCCTGCACGGTGCGCTCGATCAGCACCTGCACGATCTGAAAATCGCGCCCCGCCTGCGGCAGCTCGTTGAGTTTCTGTGCGGCCTCTTTCATCTGCTCGTATTCCAGCAGTCGACGCATCAGTTCGGCGCGCGGATCTTCCGGCCCCGTCTCGCTGAGCTTGGGCTGCCGCGGCAGCAGCATGCGCGACTTGATCTCGATCAGCACTGCGGCCATCAGCAGGTATTCTGCGGCCAGCTCCAGCCGGTTCTGCTGCATCAGCTCGATGTAGCCCATGTACTGCCGGGTCAGTTCCGCCATCGGAATGTCCAGCACATCGAGGTTGTGCCGGCGGATCAGGTACAGCAGCAGGTCGAGCGGCCCCTGAAAACTCTCCAGCACCAGTTCCAGCGCATCCGGCGGGATGTACAGGTCCTGCGGCATCTCCAGCAACGGCTCGCCGTGGATATGCGCGACAGGATGCAATGGCAGCTGGGTTCCGCTCATATCGCTAGCTATAGCTCAACCCCATCGCCTCGCGCACGTCGCGCATGGTCTCGCGCGCCAGTTCGCGCGCCTTCTCGCAGCCGTCGGCGATGATGTTGCGCACCAGCGCGGGATCGTCCAGATACAGTTGCGCGCGTTCGCGCATCGGGCGCTGTTCGGCCAGCACTCCGTCGATCACCGGCTGTTTGCATTCGATGCAGCCTATGCCCGCGCTCTTGCAGCCCTGCTGCACCCATTGCTTGGTGTCTTCGCTGGAATACACCTGGTGCAGCGACCAGACCGGGCACTTCTCGGGCGTGCCCGGATCGGTGCGGCGGATGCGCGCCGGGTCGGTCGGCATGGTGCGTATCTTCTTGCCGACGCTGGCCTCGTCTTCGCGCAGCGTGATGGTGTTGTTATAGGACTTGGACATCTTCTGCCCGTCCAGCCCCGGCATCTTCGAGGCGACCGTCAGCATCGCCTGCGGCTCCGACAGGATCATCTTGCCGCCGCCTTCCAGATAGCCGAACAGGCGCTCGCGGTCGCCGTGACTGAGGCTCTGCTGCTCGTCCAGCAGCGACTTGGCCGACAGCAGCGCCTCGTCGTCGCCCTGTTCCTGGAAACGCACGCGCAGCTCGCTGTAAAGCTTGGCCTTCTTGCTGCCCAGTTTCTTCACCGCGGCCTCGGCCTTCTCCTCGAAGCCCGGCTCGCGCCCGTAGATGTGGTTGAAACGGCGCGCGATCTCGCGGGTGAATTCGATGTGCGGCACCTGGTCTTCGCCCACCGGCACCTGGGTCGCGCGGTAGATCAGGATGTCCGCGCTCTGCAGCAGCGGATAGCCGAGGAAGCCGTAGGTGGAGAGGTCCTTGCCGGACAGTTTCTCCTGCTGATCCTTGTAGGTCGGCATGCGCTCTAGCCAGCCCAGCGGCGTGATCATCGACAGCAGCAGGTGCAGCTCGGCGTGCTCAGGCACGCGCGACTGGATGAACATCGTCGCATGCGCCGGATCGACGCCGGCGGCGAGCCAGTCCACCACCATGTCCCACACGCTCTGCTCGATCACCTGCGGGTTGTCGTAGTGCGTGGTCAGCGCGTGCCAGTCGGCCACGAAGAACAGACACTCGAATTCGTGCTGCATCTGCACCCAGTTCTTCAGCACCCCGTGGTAATGGCCCAGATGCAAACTCCCCGTGGGGCGCATGCCCGATAAAACTCGATCCGCAAACATATCTACCTATATCCCAAACAGAACAGAAATCAATTTATACACCAGCCTCACCAGCGGCAGCAGTATCCAGCCCAGCACCGGCGTGATCGCCAGGAAGATCAGGATGAACATGCCGTACGGCTCTATCTTCGACAGCTGGAACGCCTGACGGTACGGCAGCAGGCTGATCGCGACGCGCCCGCCGTCCAGCGGCGGCAGCGGCAACAGGTTCAGCACCATCAGCACCACGTTGATCTTGATGCCCCACTCGGCCATGCCCAGCAGCGGTTCGGCGAAATAACTGCCGGGAAACGACCAGGCGAATTTGTAAAGCAGCGCCCAGCCCAGCGCCATCACCAGATTCGAAGCCGGGCCGGCGATGGCGACCCACAGCATGTCCTGCTTGGGGCGACGCAGCGCGGCGAAATTTACCGGCACCGGCTTGGCCCAGCCGAACAGGATGCCGCCGACCAGCATCGTCAGCAGCGGCACCAGCACCGTGCCTATCGGATCAATATGGCGCAGCGGGTTCAGGCTGATGCGCCCCTGCTGGTACGCGGTCATGTCGCCGAAGTGGCGCGCGACATAGCCGTGCGCCGCCTCATGCAACGTGATGGCGAACAGCACCGGAATCGCCGCGAGGCTGATGGTCTGGATCAGTTGGTCTAGCTGCATTTAACTATTGATTCCATAAATTTCGCCGAATTTTTCGTAGGTCGGGTTTTAACCCGACGGCATTTATCAGCG
This sequence comes from Gallionella sp., assembly GCA_023229845.1. Taxonomy (GTDB): domain Bacteria; phylum Pseudomonadota; class Gammaproteobacteria; order Burkholderiales; family Gallionellaceae; genus Gallionella. Next base: position 36,245 of record JALNYK010000026.1, on the reverse strand, counting down.
CTGTTTGTCGGGTTAAAACCCGACCTACAACACTGAATCCGTCGGTCTGGTTGCATTATTCCTCGATACCGAAGTTAGCAATGTTGCCGCGACCGCGCCGCAGCAGCACCGGCGCATCGCCGGTCAGGTCGATCACCGTGGTCGGGTCCAGCCCGACCGCGCCGCCTTCGACGACCAGCTCGACGCTGCGCTCCAGATACTCGCGTATCTCTTCGACATCGGTCAGCGGATGGTGCGCGTCCGGCAGGATCAGCGTGGAGCTGCACATCGGCTCGCCTATCTCCTCCAGCAGCGCCAGCGCCACCGGATGGTCGGGAACACGGATGCCGACCGTGCTGCGCTTCGGATGCTGCAAGCGTCGCGGCACTTCCTTGGTCGCCTCCAGGATGAAGGTGTAGCTGCCGGGCGTGTTGCTCTTCAGCAGGCGGAACTTGACGTTGTCCACGCGCGCATAGCGCGAGATCTCCGACAGGTCGCGGCACATCAGCGTCATGTGGTGCTGCTCGTCGAGCTGGCGTATCTGGCGGATGCGCGTCACCGCGTCCTTGTCGTCGAGGCGGCAGCCCAGCGCATAGCCGGAGTCGGTCGGATAGACGATCACCGCGCCGTCGCGCAGCATCGCCGCCGCCTGGCGGATCAATCGCGTGTTGGGGTTGTCCGGATGAATCACGAAATGTTGCGCCATCAAGCCACCTTCAAAATCGGGGACGGCGCGGCCGCCCCCCAGTTTTCCCACACCGGACGGCAGCTCATCGGCAGGTCCGGCAAACGTCCCATGTCGCGGTAGCTCTCGTTCGGACTATGAAAATCGGAACCGCAGGAACACAGCAGGCCGAACTCCTCCGCATAGCGCGCGAACTCGGCGTATTGCTCCTGCGTGTGGCTGCCGGTCACCACCTCCAGCGCCTGCCCGCCACACTCGACGAACTCGACCAGCAGCTCGCGCATGGTCTTCTTGCCCATGCTGTGACGCCCGACCATGTAGCGGCCCGGATGCGCCAGCACCGCGATGCCGCCGCTGCCGCGTATCCAGCTGATCGCATCCGGCAGGCTGGCCCATTCGTGCGCCACATAGCCCGGCTTGCCCTTCGCCAGATAGCGGTTGAACACGCTCTTCACATCCTTGCAGTGCCCCGCCTCGACCAGATAGCGCGCGAAATGCGTACGCCCGATGATGTTGGGATTGGCCGCATAGCGATAAGCGCCCTGCAGCGTGCCGCCGATGCCGGCCTTGGCCAGTTCGTCGGCCATCTGCTGCGCGCGCGCGCCGCGCCCGCTGCGTACGCCCTGCAGTCCCTGCACCAGCGGCGGGTAAAGCGGATCGATGCCGAGGCCGACGACATGCAGCGTGTGGCTGCGCCAGGACACCGAGATCTCCACGCCGTTGACGAATTCCATGCCGTGCCGCGCAGCCGCGGCGCGCGCCTCGTCCAGCCCGTCCACGTCGTCGTGGTCGGTCAGCGCCAGCATCTTCACGCCGCGCCCCGCCGCTCGCTCGACCAGCTCGGTCGGCGTCAGCGTACCGTCGGATACATTGGAATGGCAGTGCAGGTCGTGATCCAGCATCAGGCTTCGCCGCCGCCTTTTTTCATGACCTTGCCCTCTTCGGCGCGCTTGCGGCGCACCTCCTTGGGGTCGGCGATCAGCGGGCGATATATCTCGATGCGATCCTTGTCGCGCAGCACGGCATCGGCCTTGATCAGTTTGCCGAAGATGCCCAGCTTGCTGGTTGCGAGGTTGAGTTCGGGATGCTTTTGCAGGATGCCGCTGGCCTGAAGCGCATCGGCCACGGTCGTGCCGGCAGGTACATTCTTCTTGAGCAACGTCTGCTCGTGCGGCAATGCGTACACCACTTCGATGTTGATGGTCTCGTTCATATCTCTGGATAAATCTTTTCTGCCCGGTGGATGAAAGCATCCACGAAACTATTTGCGATGTAATGAAACACCGGCCCGACCAGCTTCTCCAGCAGCTTGCTGGAAAACTCGTAGTGCAGCCGGAATTCTATTTTACAGGCCGAATCGCTCAACGGGATGAATTGCCAACTACCGTCCAGATGCTGGAACGGCCCGTCCTGCAGCGTCATATCGATCCGGTGCGGCGCCGTGCGCGTATTCTCGGTGGTGAAATGCTGCTTGAGGTGGTGGTAATCGATGTGCACCGTGGCATGCACCGTCGTCCCTTCCCGCTCGGCGACACTCGCGCCGCCGCACCAGGGCAGAAACAACGGGTATTCCTCCACGCGATCCACCAGATTGAACATCTGCTCCGCGCTGTGCGCGACCAGTACCGTTTTCTCCACCAGGGCCATTGCTTACCGAAGCTGCCGAATCAAAGGCTGGTAGAATAGCCGAACACACCACAAAACTCATCTGTTTCATGAGCATCATCCAGAACAAGAAGGCTTTCCACGATTTCTTCATCGAGGACAAATACGAAGCCGGCCTCATGCTCCAAGGCTGGGAGGTCAAGGCCATCCGCGCCGGACGCGCGCAACTCAAGGAAGCCTACGTCGTCGTCAAAGACAACGAACTCTTCCTGATCGGCTCGCACATCAGCCCGTTGACCAGCGCCTCCACCCACATCCTCCCCGACCCCACCCGCACCCGCAAACTGCTGCTGCACGCTAGCGAGATCGACAAGATCATCAGCAAGGTCCAGCGTGCCGGCTACACGCTGATGCCGCTGGACATGCACTACAAGGGCGGTCGGGTGAAGCTGGAAATCGGCCTCGCCAAGGGCAAGAAGCAGCATGACAAACGCGCAACGGAAAAGGAAAAGGACGCGAAACGCGAGGCTGCCGCCGCGATGAAGAAGGAACGCCGGTAGCATAAGGCTGCGCGCTTGCGGCGCAGGCTATTGGCTCCGACATAACCTGAAGGTTAGTCTCCGCCGCAACAAGCCTGCGGCGTGTTGTTTACGCTTGCGCAGGTTAAGCCCGCAACGCGAGCGGCCGTAGCCACAAGCGCCCATGCGCACCGCGAACCCTAGCCGCTTTTGCAAGTAGCCTCTGCCGTGTTATGTTTTGCCCTGTCAAAGCAATCAATAGGATGCAAGTCATGAAGCAGCTTATACGGCAGTTCGCTCCAGAATATCCAGAATTTGTGCCGGCTACTTTACGTTAGACGATCAGGGAGGCTATGTGCCAACGCTTGATGATGTGTACCGAAAGTTCGGAGAGACTTCAGAAGCAGCTCAGCTACTTGAGACTGAACTCGGCAATATCCTCATCAAGATTGGCGTTGCCGAAGAAAATCTTTTAAACGAAAAAAATCCAGAGCGCGCATCTGATCTTTTCAAAAAGATAAATCGTCAGACTCTCGGGCAGTTGCTTAAGAACGTAGGTAACTCAACTGAAACGGTAAGCCATCTCGAAACCCTTCTTTCTCGTGCCATCGAGAAGCGCAACCACCTTTCGCACTCGTTCTACCGGCACCACAACTTTCGCAGAAATACCGATGAGGGAAGGCGGATTATGTTGGACGACCTTGAGTCAATTCATGACACATTGCTGGAAGCATATAAAGCAATTATGTTGTTGTCCGGCATTGATCTCGATGCAGTTATTATCGGTCAATTGCCAACAGACCATGTGCCAATATGAATACCGGAGGTTCTAGACATGAACTGGCTCAAGCGACTGTTCTCACCACGAACGAAAACGGCGCCATCTCCACAGCCTACGCCGCCAGTCCACTTCGTCGGTGATGCAACATACGACGCAAACGAAAATATCCTCGAAGGGGTCGAGTTTGTTGCGACGCTTCACGTCACGACTCCATACTCAGTTCTCATTCATCATGGTGATGTGTTTGCCGGTCCTCCGAGTAAGGTGCCGCAATACGGCGATCAAAGCCAAGGAATTTGGGCTCCCAAGACCAAATCTTGGAAGAGCCTCGGCATTGACCTCCCTGAGCTTCCTCCTTCGCAACACGCAACCGATATTGGACCACAGCATCCAGAGACCTATTTACCGTTTCTCCTGGATTTCCGACGAATTTTCGAAAGCGACCACAAAGACGAAGTCAAGCTTGGGGAACTCCACACCCTCGCCGCTCAAACACCTGAGTACTCGGCCTTCTGGAAGCGGCTTGCGGATACGTATGAAGATTTCCCCCGCAACCTCTTTTATCGCTCGTTTCTCACACTCCCAGGGGTAGGTCGAAAAACTGCCCGCGCCCTCTATGAGTCAGGCTTTCGTTCCGTTGAACAAATTCAGCATGCCGAGCTATCTGAACTCCAAAAAGTCCAGGGGGTCGGCCCGGGCCTCGCGAAGAAGCTCGCTGCAACCATTGCTCAGCAAGACGGTAAGTGACGCCCAATCCATTATCCACCGGACCTGCACAAAAAGCCGCGCATCAATGCTCCTCCGCCTCCTATCCCTCTTCATCCTGCTGTTCTCAACCGCCGCCTTCGCAAAAGGAGATGCCATGCCCACCCCCACCCAAACCGCCTATCTCTCCGGAGGCTGCTTCTGGGGAATGGAGGAACTTGTCCGCCAGATTCCCGGTGTGCTGGAGACCGAGGTCGGCTATACCGGCGGCGAGACGCCGAACGCGACTTACGACATCGTGAAGACCGGGCGGACGGGACATGCCGAGTCGCTGAAGATCGTATTCGATCCCGCGAAGCTGACCTATCGCCACCTGCTGTTCGAGTTCTTCCGCATGCACAACCCGACCACGAAGAACCGCCAGGGCAACGACATCGGCACGCAATACCGTTCGGCGATCTTTCATGCGAACGAGGAGCAGAAGCGCACCACCGAGGAAGTCATCAAGACCGTCGAGTCGTCCGGCGAATGGCAGGCGAAGATCGTCACCGAGGTCGTGCCGTTCAAGGAGTTTTACCGCGCCGAGGAGTATCACCAGGACTATCTGGTCAAACATCCGCAGGGCTATACCTGCCACTACATCAGGCGGATGAATCTGGGGGAGTAATCAGGCAACAGGTTGCGCAACGTGCTTATCGCCCAGCAGAGCTGGGCTCCTACGAAATATCCGCGAGTTCGGGGCGTTTCATCGTACGGGGTGGCGGCAACCTTCATGGTCGCCAGGTTGCTACGCTTATCGCGCAGCCAAGCTGAACTCCTGCCATGTCGTTTCGTTAACAAGAAAGCCGCATGACTCTCGTCGTGCGGCTCTCTTGTCAAAGCTACCCAAGCTTATTTCGCTTCTTTTTTCAACTCCATGATGGCCGCCACGGTATCCTTTGATGCCAGAGTGAACGGTCCGGCCAGCAACGACTTGGCTCCGGGTTTGTCGCCACCTTCGACTTTCTTGATCACGTCCGCCGCAGATCGGTGAAAGTTCGCGTGTTTGGTCACCAAGTCCTTGTAATGAGGAAGTTTGTTGAATTTCGCTCCATCACCATAAATCCATTTTCCCAAGTCGCACAGGTTGTCCTTGCATACCGTGTCGCTCTTGAGTTGTTCCGTACTGGTGCCATCGATAAATTGGTTTAGCCGAACTTTCCACTTAATATGTGCCGCTACTGCGTCGTCAAAATTCATTTAATGCCTCCTCTATAAAAATCAACCACACGAAAAAAACTCAGGTTTTGAAGCGTCCAACTATGTTTTGCAGGTTGTCCGCCAACCCCTTCAAATGATGAGTCAAGTCGGCGGTATTTTGGAAAGCCGAGCTATTCTCATCCGTCAGGCGGGCAATGTTTTCAACCATCCGGGCATTCTCGCTATTGGTTTGGCTTTGCGTGTGCAGGGATGCCGAAATTTCGCTTACCCGCTCCACCACCACTTGCGCCTCGGATTTGATCAGATTGATGGCATCTCCCGCCTGATTTGCCAGCATGGCTCCCTCGTTGACTCGCGCCACGCCTGCTTCCATGCTGTCGATCGCCTGCTTGGTGCCCGCTTGTATCCTCTCGACCATCGACGTAATTTCCCGGGTAGATTGGCTGGTGCGCTCCGCCAGCTTGCGCACCTCATCGGCCACCACCGCAAACCCTCTCCCCTGTTCGCCTGCGCGCGGCTTCGATGGCGGCGTTGAGCGCGAGCAGATTCGTTTGCTCGGCAACTTCCTTGATCACCTTAACGATGGTCGATATCTGATCGGATTGCCGACCGAGATCCTGAATAATGTTCGATGACTCGCTCACCGTCTCGGTGATCTTGTTCATCTCGGTAACGGCGTTGTAAATTATTTCGCCTCCGCGCAAGGAAAGCTCATGCGACCGGGTGGTCACGCCATGCACTTCATCGGCCTGGCTGCCTATACCGTCGATGTTATAGGTCATGATTTCAGCCTGAGCGGCCATGGCATAAGCTTCCTGACTTTGCATTTGCGAATTCGCCGCGCCTTGGGCTGAAACAGAGGCCAGATTAATGCTGGTGGTCAGCACTTGTTCCGCACCAAGCTTGATGTCATTTATAGTGGATTGCAGCTTGACCATAAGCTTGTTGAAAGCCTGCGAGATTTCACCTATCCCATCCTTGCCGCAAACAACCAAGCGCCTGGTCAAATCGCCATCGCCATCCGCGATGTCGTTCAGGTTGCGGGCTATCATCTGCAGCGGAATGCAAACCGAATGGTTGATAAAGAGATAAACGAATAAAGCGACCGGCATCATCAACACCAAGGCCGCCACCACGATTTTCAAGCGAAAATCCAGAACGGAAGCATTCACCTTATCGAGTGAAATTCTCATGCTGACGGCTCCCAGCACGGAGCCCTCGGGAACCGAGTGACACGTCAAGCAATTTTTGCCGAGGTAGTTTTTCTGGGCGATGGCCGGAATGACCGCACGCAGGCTCTCGCCGTCGCCATCCTGGACAACCTGAATGTAAGGCTGGGCAGCCTGCATCGCTTCCCGCTCAACCGGATCGGCATTGCTTTCGCCTCCCTCGCCGGGGCCGAACTGATTGCTCACCGCCTCGCCGCGAATGACTCTCAATTCCTTGATATCTTCGGATTGACGTATTTGATCGAGAAAGACCGCACGCTGGCTAACCGTGCCGGTAATCATCATGCCCGTCAGGCCGGACAAGGTCATATGGTGCACACTGTAAGAATAACTGCGGGCCTGTTCGATTGCGGACTCCCGTTGCTGGACGGTGCTCCACCAAATCATGCCGGACCATGCAATGGTTAATATGATCAATATCCCACCAACCAAGCGTACCCATATTTTCATAATTTCCGCATCTCGCGATTTATCGTATTTATCATTTGACATGCTAAGCGAGATGATTGTTAACGCCTATAACCCGCACAGGTGAAATGCATAGTCATATATGGCAAGATGGATATAGTAATAAAGTGTTACCCCGCGCAATTATTTACATATTTTTCACTTAAGGTGTGAAACTCTCATTTCAGATGAAAAAATCGAGGACAATTTGGTTGTGCGAGTAAATACAAGGCCTCAGGAGGACTGACACAGCAAAAAACACGGAGGAAATGAGGGGGATTACCACTCGCCGTAAATTTGAGCAGATGGGATGCCCAAGTTATCCGTGCAAATGGAATTCATCTTCGCCCATGCTCTGGGGAAGACTTGAAAAGAAGAGGAAATCGCGCGGAAAAATGCTTCCGCTCAACCTCAAGAAACAAAGGGCTGGGGCTTAACGCTCGAATTGTTTCTGCCTGATATGCAACAACAGCCCCTCCGCCGCATCCTCCACCATGTCCAGCACGCGTTCGAAACCATCCGCGCCGCCGTAGTAGGGATCGGGAACTTCGCGTTCCTTGTGATGTTTGGCGTATTCGAGGAACAGGTGCGGGTCGCCCCCGCCCTGTTGCGCAAGGCGTTGCAGGATAGCGAGGTTGGCGCGATCCATCGCCAGCACGAAATCAAAGCGTTCGAAGTCCGACGCCCCGACCTGCCTGCCGCGCAACGCACTCATATCGTAGCCGCGCTGCTGCGCCGCCCGCTGGGTGCGCGCATCGGGCGGTTCGCCGATGTGGTAATCGTGCGTGCCCGCCGAGTCGATCTGGATATGTTCCGACAGCCCCGCATTCTCGACGTAATGACGGAACACCGCCTCGGCGGTGGGTGATCTGCAGATGTTGCCCATGCAGACGAACAGCACAGTTATTTTCTTGTTATGGTTCATTGCGTTACGCTTTAAAAATATCGGCCTGACCTACGACTTAAGAGCAGCCACAAACGACTTGCCCTTCACCGGCAGCATCTTGCCCATGCGGGCACGTTTGCCGAAGTGGCCTTGCAGGTCCTTGTCGTTGAGCTGTATCACCTGCTCGCGGCTGCCGTTGGTCGCGATCACCGTGACACGGGGACTGGCGATCACCGTGACCGCGGCCAACTCGTCGTCCTCCGCGATACCCATCACCACGACGCCTTTGCCGCCGCCGGAAAGCTGCTTCATCTCGACGAGCAGGAAGGCGAGCAAACGGCCGGAACGGCAGGCGGCGACGACCAGCGATTTCTCGGACGGGGCGAACAATGCCGGTTGCAAAATCTGCTCGTCTTCCACGCTGATGAATTGCTTGCCGGCCTTGTTGCGGCCGATCATGTTAGCTATCGTGCAGGAGAAACCGTAACCGGCGGAAGTGGCCAGCAGCACATGCTGTTCGGCGTTGCCGCAGATCACGTGGACGATCTTCGCGCCGGTCGCTACGTCGATCAGCGTGGACAGCGGCACGCCGTCGCCGCGGCCGCCCGGCAGCTGGTGCACCGGGATGCTGCACACGCGGCCGTTGCTGCAAATGACGATGCAGTGGTCGGTGGTGCGGCATTCGAACGCGCCCAGCAGGCCGTCGCCTTCCTTGAACGAGATGCCGGAGAGGTCGAGACCGTGGCCCTGCCTTGTGCGTCCCCAGTGCTTGCGCGAGATCACCACAGTGACCGGCTCGTCCACGACCTGCGCGGTCAGCACGACGCGCTCGGCCTGCTCGATCAGCGTGCGGCGTTCGTCGCCGAAGGTCTTGATGTCGTCGTCGATCTCTTTCGCGACGCGGCGGCGCATCGCGGAATCGGAGCCGAGCAGCTTGCCCAGTTCCGCACCCTCGTCCTTCAACTGTTGCAGCTCGCGCTCGATCTTGATGCCTTCCATCTTCGCCAGCTGGCGCAGGCGGATCTCCAAGATGTCCTCGGCCTGCCGGTCGGACAGATCGAAGCGTGCTATCAATGCAGGCTTAGGTTCGTCCGACTCGCGGATCAGCGCAATCACCTCGTCCAGATTGAGATAGACGATCATGCGGCCGTCGAGGATGTGGATGCGGTCGTTGACCTGACCGAGGCGATGCTCGCAACGGCGGCGCACGGTAGCCAGGCGGAACTGGCCCCACTCGCGCAGGATCTCGGCCATGGGCTTCTGCTTCGGGCGACCGTCCAGACTGATCATCACCATGTTGAGCTGCAGCGAGCTCTCCAGGCTGGTGTGCGCGAGCAGGATAGTCATCAGCTCGTCGGCGGACTGGCGGCTGGATTTCGGCTCGAACACCAGACGCACCGCGTGGTCCTTGTCGGACTCGTCGGCCACCCGATCTATGACGGACAACAGCAGTTGCTTGCACTGCACCTGTTCCTGCGACAAGGCTTTCTTGTTGGCCCTGACCTTGGGGTTGGTCAGTTCCTCGATCTCCTCCATGATCTTCTTCGCGGAGGTGCCATGCGGCAGTTCGTAGACGGCCACGCGCCACTGGCCGCGCGCCATCTCTTCGATCTTCCAGCGCGCGCGCATTTTCAGCGAACCGCGCCCGGTGCGGTAGCACTCGCGTATCTCGTGCGCCGACGAGATGATCTGCCCGCCGCTGGGCAGGTCGGGGCCGGTGATCGAGGCCATCAGCTCCGCATCCGAACAGTCCGGGTTGCGCACGCAGAGTGCTGCGGCCGTGCCGATCTCGCGCAGGTTGTGCGACGGTATCTCGGTCGCCATACCCACGGCGATGCCGGATGCGCCGTTGAGCAGCACCATAGGCAGGCGCGCCGGCAGCATCGCCGGCTCCTGGAAGTGGCCGTCGTAGTTCGGCTTCATGTCCACCGTGCCCATGCTCAGCTCGGACAGCAGCAGGTCGGCTATCGGGGTCAGTCGCGTTTCGGTGTAACGCATCGCCGCCGCGTTGTCGCCGTCGCGCGAACCGAAGTTGCCCTGACCGTCCACCAGCGGATAGCGCATCGAGAAGCCCTGCGCCAATCGCACCATCGCCTCGTAAGCCGACGAGTCGCCGTGCGGGTGGAACTTGCCCAGCACCTCGCCGACGACGCGCGCCGACTTCACATGCTTGCTGTTGTGCGCCAGCCCCATCTCGCGCATCGCGTAGAGGATGCGGCGCTGCACCGGCTTCTGTCCGTCGCACACATCCGGCAGTGCGCGCCCCTTGACGACCGACACCGCGTATTCCAGATAGGCGCGCTCGGCGTACTGCGCGAGCGGCACGGAGTCGCCGTCGGGCGGCGGCGGCAGCGGTGCGAACTGGCGGACGTTGCCGCCGCCGCTGCTTGCAGCGGGTTCGATCACTTCCTGTTCGGGTTGAACATTGTCGGAAGGCTGCTCGCCTTCAATACCTTCGAACAGATCGTTTTGCGGAAGGTTAGACATCGCCTGTTACCTCGTTTCCGTGATATTCGAGCCAGGCGCGTCTGGAGCCCGACTCTTGTTTTGCCATCAGCATGTTCATCGTGCGCTCGGTCGTGTCTACCGAGCCGCTATCCAGCGCGACGCACAGCGCGCGGCGCGTGTCCGGGTTCATGGTCGTGTCCCACAACTGCTCGGGATTCATCTCGCCCAAGCCCTTGAAGCGCGAGATGGACCACGCGCCCTCGCGCACCTTGTCCTTGCGCAAACGGTCTTCTATCGACACCAGCTCATCCTCATTCAGCGCGTAGATCTTGCGTATCGGCTTCTTGCCCTGCGCGGGTACATCGACGCGGAACAGCGGCGGCTGCGCGAGGAAGATGTGACCGTTAGCGACCAGTTGCGGGAAGTGTTTGAAGAACAGCGTCAGCAGCAGCGTCGCGATGTGCGAGCCGTCCACGTCGGCATCGGCCATGATGTAGATGCCCTTGTAGCGCAGGCCGGACAGGTCGGCCTTCTCGTTCGCATCGTGCGGATCGACGCCGATGGCGACGGCGATGTCGTGTACTTCCGCGTTGGCGAACAATCTATTTCTGTCCACCTCGAAGGTGTTGAGCACCTTGCCGCGCAGCGGCAGGATGGCCTGAAACTCCTTGTTGCGTCCCTGCTTGGCGGAGCCGCCGGCGGAATCGCCCTCGACCAGAAACAGCTCGTTGCGGTCCGGATTGAAGTCCGCCGCGTCGGTCAGCTTGCCCGGCAGCACGGCGACGGAAGAGCCCTTCTTCTTCTCGACCTTCTGCGCCGACTTCATGCGGCTCTGCGCCTGCTTGATGACGATCTCGGCGATGCGCTTGCCGTAGTCGATGTGTTCGTTCAGCCACAGCAGCAGCGGGTCGCTGACCATGGAAGAAACCAGCTTCAGCGCGGTGCGCGACACCAGCCTGTCCTTGGTCTGTCCCTGGAACGAAGGGTCGAGCACTTTCGCGGACAGCACGAAGCTGGCGCGGTTCGACACGTCGTCCGAGGTCAGCTTCACGCCCTTGGGCATCATGCCGTGCAGTTCGATGAAGCTCTTCACCGCGGTGTACATCGCGTCGCGCAGGCCGGAATCGTGCGTGCCGCCCGACCAGGTGGGAATCAGGTTCACGTAGGACTCGCGGGTGATCGCGCCCTCCTCGCTCCAGGCCAGCGCCCAGGATGCGCCTTCGCCCTCGGCGTAGTTGTCGTCGCCCTTGGGGACGTAGCGTTCGCCCGAGAAGATCGGCGCGACCAGCGTGCCGCCCTCCTCCTGCGCATTCAGCGCCTCGGTGAGATAGCCGCGCAAGCCGTCGGGATAGGACCAGGCCTTGGTCTCGCCGGTCTTCTCGATATGCAGCGTGACGATCACGCCGGGCAACAGCACCGCCTTGGAACGCAGCGCGCGTTCCAGTTGCAACAGGTTGACCGCGGGCGCGTCAAAATACTTGGCATCCGGCCACGCCCGCACGGTGGTGCCGGTCTTGCGCTTCGGGCTCTCTTTCAGTTTGGCCAGCGGGCTTTTCGCGACGCCCTTCTCAAAGCGCAGGTAATGCTCGCCGCCATCGCGATACACGGTGATCTCGACCGCAGTCGAAAGCGCATTGGTGACCGCCACGCCGACGCCGTGCAGGCCGCCCGCGAACTTGTATGCGCCGCCCGCCTCCTTGTCGAACTTGCCGCCCGAGTGCAACACGGTGAACGCGACCTCGACGACGGACACACCCTCCTCGGGATGCAGGCCGACCGGGATGCCGCGGCCGTCGTCCTGCACGGACACGGAACCGTCGGTGTACGCGGTGACGACGATGTTCTTCGCGAACCCGGCCAGCGCCTCGTCGCAGGCGTTGTCGACTACCTCGGTGATGATGTGGTTGGGATTGTCCAGCGTCGTGTACATGCCGGGACGCTGGCGCACGGGTTCCAGTCCGCGCAGGACCTTGAATGACGACTCGTCGTAATTAACGCTCAACTGCTACTCCTAATTGTTAAACGATATGCAGCGCAAAACATCCGGAATACCGCGATTCGACTCCCGCAACGGCGAAATTGTACCCAGCATCCTGACAGACAAATCCAGCGAACAATCCCTCGAACCGGTTCAAGTCCTGTTCTCAAGCTCGCCGCCCAGCGCTTCGATCAGGTCGGTCAGCATCTTGGCAAGCTCGCCGGTCATCAGCGTGAAGTCCAGGTAAAACAGCTCATCCTCGGAATCGGCCAGCATCGTCGATTCCTCCTTGATGATATCGAGAAATTCCAGTCGCTTGATTTGCAGTTGCTCGGTGAGCACAAAGGAAATCCGGTCGTTCCACGTCATTCCAAGCCGGGTGACACGTTTGCCTGCGGCGATGTGAGCCAGAATTTCATCCCCCTCCAGAGCATGGTTGGCATAACGCACCGTTGCTTTGCTTTCACCGGTAGCCCTGAGCTCAAGTTCGCGGTCTATCGTAAAACCGGCCGGCGCATTTCCGCTGGAAAGCCAGTCGGTCATCGCCGCAACGGGGGACATTTCGGTGTTCAGCGGCTTGAGCGGCAGATCGTCCACCGACTTGATCAACTGCTCCAGCAACTCATCGGCCTTGGCCGACGAGGCGGCCTCGACGATCAGCCGACCATTAATGGGATCCAGCCACGCATACGTTGCACGCTGCAACACAAAGGCTCTCGGGAGCAGATCGTCGGTGACCGATTCCTTGATCTCCTTCATCCCTTTGCGGCCAACCTTGTAACCCTGTTGCGCCTCGATGTCGGCAACCCGATCTTTGGCAAACCGGTTGATGACCGAGGCCGGCAACAACTTCTGCTCTACGCCCAGCGAAAACAGGATTTGCTGATTCGCCGAGAGAACGAGGCGATCGTCGCCACGACAGGAGACCCATCCCCGGCTCTGTTTCTCCAAACCGCTGCAAGGTTGAAGCTGCTTGAGCGCCAGCTTTTCCTGCAGCGCGGCCTCGGTAATGGCCCAGTCGGCGGGCAGACGATAAACGAAGATATTCTTAAACCACATGGCGAGACTCTCAAAAAATTCGCCGATTATACTGGGCGCTGCTTTCGATTGGCATCGATCAATTGTCTATTGAATAAAACCGCTGCCCTGCCTGCACAAGCGCGACGACATTCACAAGGGCGAAATGAACACCGCTTCCTTCAGTTTTTTCAACTGGTCACGCATCTCAGCGGCCCGCTCGAACTCCAGGTTCTTCGCCGCAGCAAGCATTTCCTTCTCCAGCCGCGTGATCTCCTTGGAGACTTCCTTCTCGCTCATCGCCAGATACTTGGCCTGAGCCTGCGCGGCCTTGAGCTGGGTGCGCGCGGCATCCGGCTCGTACATGCCTTCGATGATGTCCTTGATGCGCTTCTGCACACCTATCGGCGTGATGCCGTTGGCCTCGTTGAACTCCTGCTGCTTGGTGCGGCGGCGGTCGGTCTCGCCTATCGCCTTCTTCATCGATTCGGTAATGCGGTCCGCATACAGCAGCGCCTTGCCGTTGAGGTGGCGCGCGGCGCGGCCTATGGTCTGTATCAGCGAGCGCTCGGAGCGCAAAAAGCCCTCCTTGTCCGCGTCGAGGATCGCGACCAGCGACACCTCGGGGATGTCCAGCCCCTCGCGCAACAGGTTGATGCCAACCAGCACGTCGAACATGCCGAGGCGCAGGTCGCGGATGATCTCGACACGCTCGACGGTCTCGATGTCGGAATGCAGGTAGCGCACCTTGATGCCGTGCTCGGAGAAATATTCGGTGAGCTGCTCCGCCATGCGCTTGGTCAGCGTCGTCACCAGCACGCGCTCGCCGACTTTTACGCGCAAGTTGACCTCGGACATCAGGTCGTCCACCTGATGCGTCGCGGGACGCACCTCGATCACCGGATCGATCAGCCCAGTCGGGCGCACGACCTGCTCGACGACCTGCCCGGCGTGTTCGGCCTCGTAGGTCGCCGGCGTCGCGGAGACGAAGATCGCCTGGCGCATGATGCGTTCGAATTCGTCGAAGCGCAGCGGGCGGTTGTCCAGCGCGGAAGGCAAACGGAAACCGTAGTTGACGAGGTTCTCCTTGCGCGCGCGGTCGCCCTTGTACATGCCGCCGATCTGCGGGATGGTGACGTGGCTCTCGTCGAGGAACATCAGCGCGTTCGGCGGCAGGTAGTCCATCAGCGTCGGCGGCGATTCGCCCGGCTTGCGCCCAGACAGATGGCGCGAATAGTTCTCGATGCCCTTGCAGAAACCGATCTCGGTCAGCATCTCCAGATCGTGGCGAGTGCGCTGCTCGATGCGCTGCGCCTCGACCAGCTTGCCCTCGCGCTGGAAGGTGGCGATGCGTTCGGCCAGTTCCAGCTTGATGGTCTCGATGGCGCGCAACACCGTGCTGCGCGGCGTGACGTAGTGGCTGGACGGATACACCGTGTAGCGCGGCACCTTCTGCAGGATGTGGCCGGTGAGCGGATCGAACAGCGACAGCTGCTCCACCTCGTCGTCGAACAGCGACAGGCGCAGCGCATGCTCGCTGCTTTCCGCCGGGAAGATGTCGATCACGTCGCCGCGCACGCGGAACGTGCCGCGCGTGAAGTCCATGTCGTTGCGCTCGTACTGCATCTCGGTCAGCCGCTTGATCACGTCGCGCTGCGGCATGCGCTCGTTGTGGCGCAGATGCAGGATCATGCCGTGGTAATCCACCGGGTCGCCGATACCGTAGATCGCCGACACCGTCGCGACGATCACCGCATCGGGCCGCTCCAGCAGTGCCTTGGTCGCCGACAGCCGCATCTGCTCGATCTGCTCGTTGACGCTGGAATCCTTCTCGATGAACACATCGCGCGACGGCACATAGGCCTCGGGCTGATAGTAGTCGTAATACGAGACGAAATACTCGACCGCGTTCTCCGGGAAGAACTCGCGCATCTCCGAATACAGCTGCGCCGCCAACGTCTTGTTCGGCGCCATGATGATCGCCGGCCGCCCGGTGCGCGCGATCACGTTCGCCATCGTGTAGGTCTTGCCCGAACCGGTCACGCCCAGCAGCGTCTGGTACGACAGTCCATCCTCGATGCCCTCCACCAACTGAGCGATAGCCGTAGGCTGGTCGCCCGCCGGGGGAAACGGCTGGTGCAGCTGGTAGGGGCTATCGGGGAAGGTGATGATGTTCATGGTGAGGCGCGCATTTTACCGGCAAACGGAAAGCGCCGTTCTTCCCTTTGGCTCTCCATCGATTCTGCACCCATACGCTTCAGCCCACATTGCCTGCATGTAACTTATAGATTACACTGCTACACATGATCACCGTGCTGCGATACATCGACGAATCCGGTTGCGAGGTCGTGACCGAATGGTTGCTGTCGCTCAACGACAGGCAGGCACGGGCGCGCATCGAAGCGCGTTTCTTCCGGCTTGCCACCGGCAACTTCGGCGATTGCAAACCGCTGCGCGAAAGCGTATGGGAACTGCGCGTAGACTGGGGCGCAGGTTATCGGGTGTATTACGCCAAGGTCGGCGACGCCATCGTCCTGCTGCTGTGCGGCGGCGACAAGCGCAAGCAGGATACGGACATAGAACGGGCCATCCAGCATCTGGCCGATTTCAAACGGAGGACCAAATGAACAAACTCAAAAAAGCCAGCATCAGCAACCACGATGCGATGTTGCGCGAACTGCGCGCCGATTCCGAATATGCCGCCGAATTCGTCAAGGTCGCACTCGAAGACATGGAAGACCCGGCAACCTGCGCCGCCGCATTGCTCGCGCTGCGCACCGTCGCGGAAGCCTACGGCATGGCGAAAGTGGCGGAAGACGCCGGCATCCAGCGCGAGAGCCTGTACCGCGCCCTCTCCCCCAGCGGAAACCCGACGCTGAAAACCCTGATGGCCGTCATGAAAGCCGTGGGGCTACGCATTTCAGCGGTGCCGGATAAAGAACATGCGCATGTTTGATTAGGGATGCAAAACTCCACAAATTGCGAGATTCATCAGATGAGCAAAATTGCCGATACACACCCCGAGCTATTCCACTACACCACTGCGGCAGGTATTTCAGGAATACTTGAGAGCAAGTCCTTATGGGCGACCCACTCGTCTTTTGTGAATGATGCCGAGGAGATTCTCGGTTTTTATGACCGCATCCTTCCAGCAATTCTTCGCCCGGTTTTCCAGAAACATTTCGAAAAAGTAAGAAACTTGCCAGCATTTCAGGGGCAACAAGGAAATGCGTTATTCAAGGACTATTGTGATGCACAAACTGCAAAGTGGTTGGATGCAATCAAAACAACTGCGTCCCTTATGCATCACCACTACATTACCTCATTTTCAATACCTCATAATGACTGGGTGCGCGATCATGGTTTGCTGAGTCAGTGGCGGGCATATGGTTCTGATGGAGGTTATGCGATTGTTTTCGACACAACCGCATTTGATGAAATACTCAGCGCAGAAACAAGTTGTTACCAAGAAGAATTATTTTCTTGGGCCGATGCTCAATATCATTTCAACGAAAACAATCTTCGTACAGGCGATCAAGACACGGATCAACGGATAGAAAAACTGGAAATTGCGGCTGACAAATTCCTTGATTCCCTTCATTCCGATTCAGAGGATGATGCTGCTGAGCAGCTCGCAAAGCAACTTACGATCCTATCTTCAATCTTCAAGCATCGCGGCTTTGATGAGGAACGTGAGTTGCGCTTTGTATTAAGCCTGCTGGGCCCCGCACTGGAATCTAACTCAGAACTCCAGTCTGTGCGGCAACATGCGATCAAGACAAGAATTCGAAAGGGAGTGGCTATCCCCTTTGTTGAGTTGTGTGTACGAGAGATAAAGGGCGTCAGGCAGCATTTGCCAATCAAGCGCATCATCATTGGCCCCCATCGTGACAAGCATGACCGCAAGCGGGCCGTTCAATTACTTTTGAAACAACATGGTTTTAACCCGGATATTGTGACTGTTTCAGACATCCCATATCGAGGATGATGAATTACAAACTTACATTGCAACCACGCCGCCCCGCGCGCCCGTTTGAGTCGCCGTAACAGCCCGCGTAGGGCGCAATAACCAATAGGCATTGCGCCACATGACGTATTCATCCGCTTCAATGCGCTACGCATGTTGCATCTACAACGGCCGCTCGCACAGAGCCTAGCCGGTACTCCATGCTCGCGGGCGTTTCATGCCCGCGATCTTGCAGGCCTGCTTCACGTAGCCGTAAGGGAACAGCTCGAATATCCTGTTGCGCGATTCGGCGCCCAATCGTACCGCGAGATGTTTCATCACATGGCGCACATCCGGTGCGACCTGGTGCTCGCCGTAGTAATCGCGCATGAAGCGGATCGCATCCCAATGGTCTTCCGTGAGCTGAATATTTTCTTGGCTGGCGAATTCCTGCGCCAGCGCTTCACTCCAGGTGAAGGGATCGATCAGGTATCCCTCGTCGTCTACGTCCGGCATCTGCATACTCCCTCCCTTCGTTCACTTGAACATAAATACATGGCGGAGCTTACCTCTCCGATTCTGCCGTGTAAGGCAACTTTGCGCCATGCCAGCTCGGATGTTCGAAATAGGTCTCATAGTCCTTCAGCGCATTCGATATCTTCTCTGCACCATGGTGCATGGAATGCTCGTCACCGGAGGCGGAAATCGCATCTGCACCCGCAACGAGGTCGGCGAGGACGAGGTGCAGCATAGCGTCTGTTTGCTCGTCCAGTTTGCAATTCTGCGCCATGAACGAAATCTGGTCATTCACGTTTTGCGCGAGCGCCAGATATTGCCTTGCCGACATCTTGCCGCCTGCCGCCAGCGCATCGCGGATGCGCTCCATGCCCAGGCGCAGATTGGCGTCGGCTTCCCACTTCTTGCCGTGATTCAACTTGAGATGTTGCGCTTCGGCGGCATGATGGGCAGAGTGATCGTGGCCGCTCTCCTGCGCCCATGCCGTGTGCGCTCCGGTTCCCAGATAACAGGCCAGGATAGTCAGTGCCGCCAAGGTTCTATTGGTTTTCATCATGTATCTCCTTCGATCTGATTGGTGGACAAAAAAAGGCAAGCAGCCAGACCGCACTCCCGGCTATCGCCAAGGCAAGCAGCCCGCTTCCCGCGCGCAATTGGTCGTCGGTCAGGTAGGCATTGCAGATGCGAACCGGCGCCTCGACGTACAGCCAACCGACGACCATCATCATCGGCAGCACATTGCCCAGAAAAAAACCCCGAACGATCAACCCCGCCGACTGCCAGGACAATTCGAGCGCGGCGCCCGCCATAAGCAGCGTAAGGAATTTCAATAATTCCACGATGCTGGCGCTTAACGCCATATCCAATGCGCGCGGAATCATCCAGAACATCAGCACCAGCGAGGCCATCAGCAGGCCGGCGATTCCTGCGCGGTTCCATTGCTGCAACCTTGCTCGTGCCGGAAGTCCTTTTGCCAGCAGCCATCCGGCCAACAGGAGCAGCGGAAACTGGCACAGCATATGCAACGCCATGTCGCCTTCCATCATGCTGCGCACGGCGGGGATTGCCAGGACTAGCAACATAATCAGGCCGGCGCGAGGCCCCGGTTTTCTTATTACGTTCAATTTGATCCCGTCAATTCGTCCAGCAAGCTATCGCCCGAACCGAAGTCCGTCACTCGCACCAGCTTTCCCGACGGCGCGACCCAGACCAGCGCGGCATTGTGCTGGAAGCCGCCCATTCGATCCGGGATGACGGTGACGCCGAAAGTTCGCAGCAAGGCATCGAGATCGCGTGCATCGCCGATGGTCGCAAAGGTCCACACATCGGGCATGGCCTGCATGTGCCCGGCGTATTGCTGCAGCACCTCAGGACTGTCGTGCGCCGGATCGAAGCTCACCGACAACAGGTGAACGCGGCTCTGCAAGCCGCGCTCGACGATGCGTTGTTGCAGCTGCTGGAATTCCGAGCCCAGCGCACGGCAAAGCGACTGGCAGTTCGTGTAGATAAAATCGACGATGAGGTAGCGGTTCTTCTGCTGCACCCATGCGCCGAAGTGGAATGCCTGAGCGGATTGATCGATCAGGCGAATTTCCGGCACGGCGGGCTGCTTGCGCGAGATATCGAGACGGCGCGCCTGCTCGGTGGTGAGCAGCTCGAATCCCCCGGTGATCGCCCATGTCGCCCAGATTCCCAGCAGAAGAAAGATCGCCGAGGCTGCCGCCGTCCTCACTTAGAACAGCCTCGCGATCAGGCCTGACGCGCCGGCCTGATGATGCCGCCCATCGCCCTGACGATGATGGTCATCGCACTGATCACGACGCCCGCCGCAAACAACGAGGCGATCTGGCTATACACCAGCCATTCCGGCAGATGCACCGCCCAGCGACGCGGCACACTGGCCTGGCCGGACAGCAGGAACATCAGTGCATAGGCAAACGCGCTGCACGCGAAGGTCCACAGCATCGCCTTCTCCAGGCCGCTGAAACCCACTGCTTTTTCCTTGTTCGCGATCCAGTTGGTGAAACCCAGAATCATCGTCACGCAGCCCAGCAGCAGATACAGGTGGAAATGCCCCGGCACCCACAGCGTGTTGTGCATCACCTGGTTCACAGCGATGGTGCCGTCTATCACCGCGGGAATGACGCCCGCGCTCCAGCCGAAGATCGACAGCACGAGAAGCGCCGAGGTCAGGTCCCACTTGATGTTGCTGCGGTAGATAGAGCCTAGCGTCGCCGTCAGCGTGAGCGCCAGCACCGGCAGGCTGCTAGTGTAGGAGATGATCTGCCCCATGATGTGCATCCACAACGGCTGCGCGTAGTCCATCAACAGGTGGTGCGGGTAGACGGTCAGCACCATCAAACAAGTCGCCGACCAAGCCCATACAAACGGCTTGTACACATTCCATGGACGGCCGGTGTATTTCGGCAGAATTTCATAGACTGCAATGACCGCCATGTAGATCGTGGAATTGATGAACACGTGGCCGAAAAGGAAAATCAGATTCTTCGCCAGTAACGGATGAATGGCGATTTCCGGCACATACAGGTTGACCAGCATCATCGTCAGGATGACCGCGCCGATCAGGATCGCGATGATATTGATGATGGTGACCACCGTGCTGGCGATCACGGTCGCGGGCGGCGCATCCTGCCCGCTCCTGAGGAAATGCCAGCCCAGTGCCCTGGCGAAGCTGCCGTACTTCTGCATGATGGCACGCGCCGATTCCAGATAGAACAGCAGCATGCCGACGCCGACCAGCAGCACGCCGCCCATGTAGGCGGCCGCGGCATGCTTGCCCCATTGACCCATGCCATTGGCAGGCAGCGGGTAGAGGAAGGTCCATGCGGCGGCGAATCCGCCCAGGAATATGCCGCCCAGAACCAGCACGACACCGGCGAGGAAGAACGCGAGGTTGGCCCACGCGAACCCCGCCCTGAGATTGACGTACTTGCCCAGAAAGTGCCACATCACCGCCGACCCGCCCAGCCCCGCGATGGCGACCATGCCGATGCCATGCGCGGTCATCAACTGGTAAAACAACTCCGGCTCGATAGGCAGCATCTGGCCTTGCGTCATGCGCATGACCAAGCCGAACAACATCATCAGCAGGATCACTACTCCCGAGATTGCCGCGTAAACCTTGACCGCTCCGACAGCCGGCATTTCTTTTTGCATGTTCATCTTTATTCTCCGTGCGGATATTTATTGGGCGACCACATGAAGCTCGGTCATCATCGAATGGTGCGCGACCCCGCAATATTCCAGGCACAGGATCTTGTAAGTCCCGGGCTTTTCGAACGTATGGCGCAACACATTGGTCACACCGGGCATGGCCTGAGTCTGGGTGACGATCTTCATGTCGGTGTCGTAGATGGCGAAGCCATGATTCACATCGGCGGAAGTCACCTGAAATTCGATCGGCTTGCCCACCGGCAACTCGGTTTGCGATATTTCCCAATACCACTGATAGCCCTTGGCCTGGACCTCGACGGTCCCGAGGTTTGCGATTGCGCCGCGCGCATAAGGCAACTCGGTCAAGGTGTATGCGACGACGGGAATGCACAGCAGCGTCACGCCCCACAACAGGCGCCCCCTCCAGCGGCCCGTCGCCGCGGCGACGGCCGCACCATTCCCCTCGCGACTGCTTTGCCTCACCACATAAAAGAACGCGATCGCCAGCAACGCGATCAACACAATAGAAACCATCCAGGCAACTTGCTGATACATGTATTCCCCCTCACAAAAGATTCCGAGCGGCGGAATATATATCAACTCATGAAATGATTCAATATGCAGGAATCTTTTATTCAGGGGGCGTGGTTTATAGAAGCGCGGGCTTATAATGCTTGCCAATTATTTGGAGTTGAACGCATGCAACTTACCGTCTCATCCGATATCGCCTTGCGTACGCTGATCTATCTGGGCCAGAGGGATGCGCCCGTCACCATCTCGGAAGTGGCCGAGGAATGCGGCGTCTCCAAGAGCTCCTTGATGAAGGTGGTCATGACGCTGGTCGGCGCAAATCTGGTTCTGAGCGAACGTGGCAGAAACGGAGGAATCTGTCTGGCTCAGGAGGCCGGGAACATATCCATCGGCTCGGTAATACGTTTGATGGAAAACAGCCTGGCATTGGTGGAATGCATGAAAGACAGCCCCTCAGGCTGCCCTCTATTACCCAGCTGTCGGTTGAAGCCCATCCTCAATTCCGCTCAAGAAGCATTCTTCTCCACGCTGGATAATCATTCGTTGGCCGATTTGCTGAAAAAATAATGTTGCGCGACGCGGCTTCGAAATCTGCACTTGCCGCTCTATCGAAAATCGCTCAAATTTTTCCAGAACTCAGTTGAACTCCATGCCGGAGGCCAGCCTATTTTGCAGCAGCCTCTCGAACCGCTCCCGAAACCAGCCTGAAGAAAAGATAGCCCTGACCGAAATCGCAGCCTGCCGCGATCAGCAGATTGCGCTGCTCGGCCGCTTCGGCGACTGCAAACCGCTGCGCGAAAGCGTATGGGAACTGCGCGTAGACTGGTGCGCAGGTTACCAGGTGGATATACCTCTGCTAAACCCTAACCGAATGCTCAAAGCGTTTTACCAGATGCGCCAAGCCGGCGGAGGTCTCAGAAAGTCCTTTCACGCCGCCACCTATTGTCTCCATGCCAGCATTGTTGGACTCTGCGATGACACAGATCTGCTCCATACTTTTGGACACATCGTTCGCCGCACAAATCTGTTCTGAAAAAGCCGCGGCTACCGACTTGCTCATTTCACATGCCGAATTTGCTGCCGCATAAATTTGATGCAGCTTGCTATCGCTCGCATGAATATGCTCCATGCCGGCTTTCACTGTCTCCACCACTTCGTTCATGGTTTGCACGACGCTGTCCGTAGCCGTACAAATTATCTGGATCAGCTTGCTGATATCTACAGTACTGGTACTCGTTCTCTCGGCCAATTTGCGAATCTCATCGGAGACGACAGCGAATCCACGCCCAGATTCCCCGGCTCGTGCTGCCTCAATAGCCGCATTCAAAGCCAGCAAATTGGTTTGATCTGCAATTTCCTTGATGACTTGCGTGACCTGACCGATCTTCTTGATTTCAATGTTGAGTTCGTTGATCGTTCTGCTGGCTCCCATGACTGACTCTTCGGTTCGCTTGCTGGACTGCAAACTCATCGCCATCAAATTCTTGCCAGACTCGGCAACGAGCGTCACTTGCGAGGAGAAATCGGTAGCGGAGTTGGTGGTGTTGGACACCTCGGCAATCGATGCAGTCATTTGCTCCAGGGCGGCACTGATAGATGAGATGCGATCCGATTGAGCCGCATGGTTCTCGGAGAGCGAGGCTAATAACGACTCGGTTTCGGCTGCATTTTCCGCAACGCAACCTGAAGCCACGAACACATCCACGATCATGGTTCTCAGATTGATACGCATGGATTCAATCTCGCGCGTCAGGTGCGCAAGTTCATCATCACGATCAGTTTTAAGACTATTGTTAAGGTTACCTTCCGCCATTGATCTGAGAGCAGCAATCGCTGCCTTCACCGGTCGACCGACAGAAAGATTGATCGCAATGGCGGTAAACGCCGCCACCAGCACACCTGCGCCCAACAACATGCCACCAGTCTTTTGATCGACATCAAAAACAACACCGGCTGTCAACAATGCAGTCAAAACCAACAGCCCTGAATTAACCGTTGTCTGGAGTGACAATCGCTTAAAGAAGCTCGTTTCCAGAGAAGATGGGATTTTCGCCTGTTTATTCCGTACTTGACTGTAGAGCGCCTCCGCTGCCTGAATGTCGGATGGAATCGGTTTACTGCGAACTGATTTATAGCCTGACAGCGCTCCGTTGTGTAAGGTCGGGGTCACGTAGGCTTCAACCCAGTAATAATCCCCGTTCTTGCACCGATTTTTAACGATGCCGCGCCAAGGTCTGCCTGCTTTGACGGTTTCCCACAAATCGGCAAATGCTTCCGCTGGCATGTCGGGATGACGCACGAGATTGTGATTTTTGCCGATCAACTCGTCACGCCCAAAACCACTGATTGCGACAAAGGCGTCATTCACATAGGTAATTTCGCCTTTCAAGTTTGTTTCAGAGACGATGGGCCTAGCTGGATCGACTTCGTGCTCTACATGGGTAACCGGTAGATTAACTTTCATTTCTTCCCCCTTGCATCAAGATGCGGTTTCAAGCACCGAACACCACACTCAAGTGAGTCGATGACCCCAAATATTCGCAGTCAAGCAGTAGTTGGGTCGGGGGGATTCTATGAACATAAATTCCTACTGCATATATGCAGAAATCCATAGGTCGTTTCCTGTCACCATAGGCCATGGCCTATCAGTAGTGTTCAGGTTAGAGCGACCTTCCCCCGAAAATCGCCTTCCAATGGTGACGTAAAATCAACGTTACTTTGGAAAGGAAGAAGATGAAGCTTCCCGAAGCAGGAATACACCGCCGAGTTCAAGGAGCTGGCGGTAAAACGAGTAAAGGACGGGCTATCAGTTGGCGCGGCAGCGAAGGAACTGGGGTTGGTTGGATGAGATGTGTGCCGTGCTGGACGTCAGCGAAAGCGGCTATCGCTCATGGCAATGTGACGGTAAGCCGGGGCGCAAACGACTGACCGATGCGCAGATGCTGGCGCTGATTCAATCGATCCTTGCGGAGTTCAAGGGCGCCTACGGCAGCCCGCCCATGGTCAGAGAACTACGCAGTCGAGGCTTCCCTGCCAGCAAACGCTTGATGCAGGAGAACGACATTCGGGATAAACAACTGAGTTATTCCCGCTCCACTCTTTATTTTCTTCACCCCGCCGCCAACACCCGCAGTCAGACAGCCAACATCCCCTCGAACTCCGCCAGAGTAACAGGCCTGCCCAGCAAATAGCCCTGGAACGAGATGCCGTCGTTCCGGTTCAGGAACAGGAACTGTTCTTCGGTTTCGACGCCTTCGGCGATCACGCCCAATTTCATATTTTTGGCCATCGCGATGATGGTGTTGACGATCGCCTGGTCGTCGGCATCGTCCATGATGTCCCTGACGAACGACTGGTCGATCTTGAGTTGATCGATAGGCAGACGTTTCAGATAAGACAGCGACGAATAGCCGGTCCCGAAGTCGTCGACCGAGAAGGAAATGCCCATCTGTTTCAATTCGAGCATCTTCTCGATGCAGCCAGCCACATCGTCCACCACCATGCCCTCGGTCAATTCCAGCTTGAGCAGCGCCGGATTCGCACCGCTCTGCCCCAGCGCCTCTTTGACCCGCTCGACGAAATCGACCTGACGGAACTGGTAGGCGCTGACGTTCACGGCCAGTTGCAGGTGAAGGCAGCGCTCGTCCGCCTCCCATGCCTTGAGCTGGGCACAGGCAGTCTCCAGCACCCATTGCCCTATCGGCAGGATCAGGCCGCATTCCTCGGCGAGCGGGATGAACTCGCCGGGAGATATTAGGCCGCGCTCCGGATGCGTCCAGCGCAACAAGGCTTCCGCACCGAAGACCCGGCGATCGCTGTCGGTCTGCGCCTGGTAACAAAGGTAGAACTGCCGTTGATCTAGGGCTCGACGCAATTCCGTTTCCATCTTCAGACGGGATTCGAGCGCGACCTGCATCTCGCGGTCGAAGAAGAAATACGTATTCTTGCCGGAGGATTTTGCGCGGTACATCGCGGTATCCGCGCTCTTGAACAACTCGTCCACGCTCATCTCGTGATCCATGAACATGCTGATGCCCAGACTCGCCGAACAATGGTATTCGCCATCGGCCAGACTGTACGGCTGCCGGATCGCCACGAGTATTTTCTCGGCGATCTTCTCGGCCTGCGCGGCGGCCTCTTCGGGACTCGTCCCCAGGTCCGGCAGCACCAGCACAAACTCGTCGCCGCCGAGGCGGGCAACCGTATCGGATTCGCGCACGTTGAAGGTCAATCGCCCGGCGACCTCGACCAGCAACTGGTCGCCGGCCTCGTGCCCCCTGCTGTCGTTGATATTCTTGAAGTTGTCGAGATCGATGAACATCACCGCACCCAGTTTGCGGCTGCGCATGCTGAGGTTGAATGCCTGGGTCAGACGGTCGTGCAACAGGCGGCGATTGGGCAAACGGGTCAGCGAATCGAAGAACGCCAGATGCCTGATCTGCTCTTCCGTCTGTTTGCGCAGGGTGATGTCGGAAAACGATCCGACATAATGGGCAATCCGTCCATCGCTGTCGTTCACTGCGGCTATCGTCAACCATTCCGGATAAACCTCGCCGCTCTTGCGACGATTCCAAACCTCCCCGCTCCACTTGCCGGAACTCTGCAGCGCGGACCACATGCTCCTGTAAAAAAGATCGTCGTGCATTCCGGAGCTAAGTATGCTGGGATTCCGTCCGATCACCTCTTCCGATTTGTAACCGGTGATCGCCTGGAACGCATCGTTGACCCGCAGGATATTGACGTGTGGATCGGTGATGACCACCGCTTCCTGCGTCTCGAAGGCAACCGCCATCAATGCCAGTTCATCCTCGAATTTGCACCTCTGTTCGATCTCTTTTTGCAACGACTCATAGGCCTGGTTTGTTTTTTCTATCTGATCGAGTTCTCGCTGTCGGTTGTCGTAATTGATCAGACGCACCAGATGCGCAATCGCCACCAATGCAACGACGGCGCATAACGCCCGCAGAAGCTGCACCGGCACACCGAACATCCCCAAAAATTCGTCCTGCGTCAGGAACAGCGCCGGAATGGCCGGATCGTTCTTCGCCAGAACCACCGTAGACAAGGCATAGACAATGAAAGCCGCCGAGGCGAGGCGCAAATATTTCGTCAGGGAATGCGGCGACGAGGATGCCGTTCGCACAGCAACGATTTGCGCGGAAAAACCGTAACCTGCCAGCAGCCCTGCCGGGAATCCGAGCAGATAGCGTGTAGCGGCGACAAAACCAGTCAGCGCATCGTCTGCGGCAAAGACAACGACGACCACCGCCAACGGCAGCACAACATAGAATCCATTCAGAAACCGGTTACGCGCCCTCGCCTCGCCCCAGCACAGCCGCAAGCCGAACACGAACAATGGGACGAAAGATGCAAACAGCAATATCGCACTCGCCCATTCCAGCCCGACACTGTCGACAGGATGAGCCGTTTTCCAGTAGACCAGGAATTCCAGCATGCCGTGCAACAGGCCAAAGGCGGCAAGCCACGTCAGATGAGGGACGAAAGGCAAGCCTCCCGATTGCTTGGGAAGCACGAAAATGACGAGGCCCAGCGTAAAAAAAGCCAGGCCGTAGAGCAGCAGAATTTCGGCCATACTGGCCCCGATAAACGTATCCATCGTCGCTATAAACTCAAGCGTTCAGCCGCATCCGGCTAGCCGAATCGCTTGCGTCCGATGATGCGTGCGCGGTGGGCGCGGCGTTGTTCTTCTTCGGTCAACACCCGTTTCTTGCCTTCGAACGGGTTCGCGCTGCTGTTGAACTGGATCTTCAGCGGCGTGCCCTGCAGGCGGAACATTTCGCAGAAGGCGCGCTCCAGATAACGCTGGTAACTGGCGGGCACGTCGTCCAGGCCGCTGCCGTGGATGATGATCAGCGGTGGGTTGCTGCCGCCCTGGTGGGCGTAACGCATCTTGGGACGGAAGCGCGAACCCTTGGGCGGCTGCTGTTTCTCCAGCGCGGCCAGCAGCGCGCGGGTGAGCTTCGGGGTCGGCAGCTTGATCATCGCCGCGGTATAAGCCTCGTTGACTGAGGTCAACAACTTGTCGATACCCGTGCCGTTCAGCGCGGAGATGAAATGCAGTTTGGCGAAGCTCAGGAAGTGGAGCTTGCGTTCGATGTCGTTCTTGACGGTGTCGCGCTGGTGCGCGTCCAGTCCGTCCCACTTGTTGACCGCCAGCACCAGCGCGCGGCCGGCCTGCAGTACGAAGTCGGCGACGTGGGCGTCCTGCTCGGTGATCTGGTCCGCGCCGTCCACCACCAGCACGACGACGTTGGCATCCTCGATCGCCTGCATGGTCTTGATCACCGAGAATTTCTCGATCGCTTCGTCGATCTTGCCGCGGCGGCGCACGCCGGCGGTGTCGATGATGGTGTACTGCTTGCCATCACGCTCGAAGTCGATGTAGATCGAGTCGCGCGTGGTGCCCGGCTGGTCGAACGCGATCACGCGCTGCTCGCCGAGGATCGCGTTCACCAGCGTGGATTTACCGACGTTAGGACGGCCGACGATGGCCAGCTTGGGCTTCTGCTCTTCCTTGGCCTCCGTTTCGGCCTCCAGCGGAAAATGCTCCAGCGCGAGTTCGACCACCTCGGTCACGTTGTCGCCGTGCGCCGACGAGATCGGTATCGGCTCGCCCAACCCCAGCTCGAAAAACTCGACGGTCACCTTGGAACGCTGCATGCCCTCGGCCTTGTTGACCAGCAACAGGATGGGCTTGCCAGTCTTGCGCAACTGCTCGGCGATGATCGCGTCCTGCGGTGTGCAGCCGGCGCGTCCATCGACCAGAAACAGCACGGCGTCGGCCTCGTCCACGGCCTGACGGCTCTGCTTGGCCATCTCGTACATGATGCCGTCCTTGGCGACCGGCTCCAGACCGCCAGTGTCCACCACCAAATAGGGGCGCTCGCCGACGCGACCGCGACCGTAGTGACGGTCGCGCGTCAGGCCGGGCAGATCGGCGACCAGTGCGTCGCGACTGCGCGTGAGACGATTGAACAACGTGGACTTGCCCACATTCGGACGACCAACCAATACCAGAGTGGGCAACATTATGAAGTTCCTTTGTTTTGAAAAAACAATCTATCTACGAAAAACACAAAAGGCACGAAAAAAAACAGCAGAAAAAGTGTAGGTCGAGTTAGCGCAGCGTAACCCGACAAAGCCATCTACAAAAAACCGTCGGGTTACGCTGCGCTAACCCGACCTACGATATTATTTTCGTGCTTTCCGTGTTTTTCGTGGATGAGATTTCTTGTTTACTTGATCGACAGCGAATAGAGATCGCCATCGCGGGTCTGCACCAGCAGCCCGTCGTCCATTTGTTGCGGCGCGGACTGGATCGCGCCGTCCAGCCTGATGCGCGCAGTGAAACGGCCATCCTCGCGGCTCAGACCGTGCAGATAACCTTCGTAATCGCCGGTCACGATATAGTCGCCCAGCGCGTGCGGCGCCGCAGTGTCGCGCATGAACAGCTGCTCGTTCTTCCACAGCGTGCTGCCGCTGCTCTTGTCCAGCGCGATCACCGATCCGCTCGCATCGCTGAGATAAAGATACTTTCGCAGCAGCATCATGCCCTTGTCGCTGCCGATGTCGCGGTTCCACAGCGGGCTGCCCTGCGCGGCGTCGTAGCAGGCGACTCGGCCCTGAAACGCGATCGCGCACACCTGCTCGTCGTCCGCCACCGGATCGCTGGTGATGTCGCTGATGCGCTCCAGTTCGGTGTTGCCGCGCGGCTGCGACACCGAAGTCTCCCACAGCACCGCACCGTCCTTCACCTTCAGTGCGACCAGCTTGCCGCCGGCGAATCCCGCGAATGCCACGCCGCGCTGTATCGTCACACCCGCATGGCTGCGCACCACCAGCGCCGGCGTGCTGCGCTCGTACAGCCAGAGACGCTTGCCGTCCGCCGCATCCAGCCCGGCGATGCGGCCGTCGCCGCTGCGCACGATCACCACGCCGTCGGCCACGCGCGGTACGCTCAGCACCTCGCTGGAAACCTTGCTCTTCCAGCGTTGCTTGCCCTCTTCGTCGTAGGCCAGTACATCGCCCTTGCCGCTGCCGATCAGCACCAGGCCTGCGCCCGCACCGACGCCGCCGCTGACCGCAACGCCGCTATCGACGCGCCACAGCTGTTTGCCGGTCGAGCGCTCGATACGCGTCAACGCGCCGTCGCCGGATACGCCGTACACCGCATCCGCGGTCAGCGCAGGCTGCAGCACGTTCGCGCCGGACTCGCCCAGGTCGGCATGCCAGCGCACTTCGAACTTCGCTGTCTCGCTGAAATCGACCAGCTCGGCCGGCCTCAAAGGGTCAACCTTACCGAACCAACCCTCGACCGTCGAACAACCGCTCAAAAGCAGCAAGGTCGCCAATAGGGACAGTCCCGAACAACGACGAAGAGCCTGTCCTGAGCATCGACGAAGGGGCTGGTTCAGCCGGATCATTTTGCCGCTCCGAGCGCGTCCATCTTCATCTGGATCAGGTTACGGTACATGCTCTTCTCGTCGGTCTTTTCATAGGCCAGCTTGTATGCGGTGCGGGCCTCGTCGGTCTTGCCCTGCGCGCTCAGCACGTCGCCCTTAAGGTCGGCATACAAGCCGTTGAACGAATCCGGATGAGCTGCATTCAACAGCTTCATCGCGCCATCGTAGGCCTTCTCGTCCATCAGGATGGCCGCCAGACGAAGGCGCGCCACATCCTTCAGCATCGCTTCGCCGGCATGATCGATGACCCATTGCAGCTGCGTCTTGGCGCGCGCCACGTCCTTGCCGAATTCGTTGACCTGCGCCGCCATCAGCGCGGCGCGCGAGGCATAGGCCGTGCCGGAAAACTTTTCCATCACCGCGGCGGCGGCATCGTTGACTCGCTTGGCATCGTTGCTCTGCAGTTGCCTGGTGAATTCCGCATACAGCGTCGCCGCTTCGGCGGACTGCTTGTTCTGGTAATACTGCCAGCCGCGCCAGCCGCCCATCGCGACGACGACCACCAGCAATGCGCCGAGCACGAAGTTGCCGTTGTCCTTCCACCACGCCTTGATGCCCTCGATCTGTTCCTGTTCCTGCAAGTCCAAAGCTGCCATGTCCACTCCTACTTGATGATTTGATTAACTGTTGCGACGAGATTCTGCACGCTCACCCTCACCTGCTCGCCGCCCTGCATCGGCTTGACGCTGACCTCGTTCGCCTGCGCCTCGTCGTCGCCGATCACCAGCGCGATGCTCGCGCCGCTGCCGTCGGCCTTTTTCATTTGCGACTTGAAGCTGCCGCCGCCGCAATGCAGCAACACGCGCAGCTTGTCGTCGCGCAGCTGCTCGGCGACCAGGCTCGCCAGCTTCGCCGCCTGTTCGCCCTGATGCACCACGTACACATCCACCTCGGGCTTCGGCGCGATCATGCCGTCTTCCTGCACCAGCGCCAGCAAACGTTCCACACCCATCGCGAAGCCCATCGCCGGCGCTGGCTTGCCGCCGATCTGTTCGATCAGTCCGTCGTAGCGTCCGCCGGCGCAGATCGTGCCCTGCGCGCCGAGGCGCGTCGTGACCCACTCGAACACCGTGCGATTGTAATAGTCCAGCCCGCGCACCAGCCGCGGATTGATCTCGAACGCGATGTCGTGGCGCTTGAGTATGGCCTGCAACTCTTCGAAATGCCTGATCGCATCGTCTTCTAGCTCGTCCATCAGCTTCGGCGCGCCCGCGATGATGTCCTGCATCGCCGGATTCTTGCTGTCGAGGATGCGCAACGGATTGCTGTGCAAACGGCGCGTCGCATCGGCGTCCAGCAGCTCCATGTGCTGCTCGAAATACGCGATCAGCTTGTCGCGGTGACGCTGACGCGAGGCGCTGTCGCCCAAGGTATTCAGTTGCAGCGACACATCGCGTATGCCCAGCTTGCGCCACAACCGCGCGCACATGATGATCTGTTCCGCGTCGATGTCCGGCCCGCCAAAGCCCAGCGCCTCGACGCCGACTTGATGAAACTGGCGGTAGCGCCCCTTCTGCGGGCGCTCGTGGCGGAACATCTGGCCGCTGTAATACAGCCGCTGCGGTGCGTTATACAGCAGATTGTGCTGCAGCACCGCGCGCACGCAGGAGGCCGTGCCTTCCGGGCGCAACGTCAGGTGGTCGCCGTTCAGCGCATCCTCGAAGCTGTACATCTCCTTCTCGACGATGTCGGTGACCTCGCCGATCGCGCGCTTGAACAATGCGGTAGGCTCGACCAGCGGCATGCGGATGTTGCGATAGCCGTAGCCGTGCAACCAGTCGCGCACCACCTCTTCGAACCATAGCCAGAGCTCCGCCTCTTCCGGCAGGATGTCGTTCATGCCTTTTACGGCTTGCAGTGTTTCTTTGCTCATAAATTTAACTCGTAGGGGCGCGATTCATCGCGCCCTAAAATTTCATTATTCCTGCCCGTTCATGGAAGGGCGCGATGAATCTCGCCCCTACCGCCTCGTATATTTTCGCGCCACATAGTCGTC
The DNA here is from genome assembly GCA_023229845.1 of Gallionella sp. Taxonomy (GTDB): domain Bacteria; phylum Pseudomonadota; class Gammaproteobacteria; order Burkholderiales; family Gallionellaceae; genus Gallionella. Next base: position 4,121 of record JALNYK010000026.1, on the reverse strand, counting down.
CACAATCTGCACGAATTCCGCCGCGATGTTTTCGCCGCGCAGCGTCATCGCCTTTTCGCCGTCGATATACACCGGGGCTGCGGGCGTTTCGCCGGTGCCCGGCAGGCTGATGCCGATGTTCGCCAACTTGCTTTCGCCCGGGCCGTTGACCACGCAGCCCATCACCGCGACGGTCATGTTCTCGACGCCTGCATACTGCTTGCGCCACTCGGGCATCTGCTCGCGCAGGTGCGCCTGTATGCTCTGCGCCAACTCCTGAAACACGGTGCTGGTGGTGCGACCGCAACCTGGGCAGGCGGTGACCATCGGTGCGAACGCGCGCAAGCCCATGGTCTGCAATATCTCCTGCGCGACGATCACTTCCTCGGTGCGCGAGCCGCCGGGTGCGGGTGTGAGCGACACGCGTATCGTGTCGCCTATGCCTTCCTGCAGCAGCACCGCGAGCGCGGCGGTCGATGCGACGATGCCTTTGGACCCCATGCCCGCCTCGGTCAGGCCGAGGTGCAGCGCGTAGTCGCATTGCTGCGTCAACGAGCGGTATACCGCGATCAAATCCTGCACCTCGCTGACCTTGCAGGACAGCACGATGCGGTCGTGCGGCATGCCCAGCTGCTCGGCGCGCACAGCGCTCTCGATGGCGGAAGCGATCAGCGCGGCGCGCGTAACTTCCTTCACGTCCTTCGGCTCGGGCAGGCGCGAATTTTCGTCCATCATGCGCACGACCACGCCCTGGTCCAGGCTGCCCCAGTTCACGCCGATGCGCACCGGCTTGCCGTAGCGGATCGCCGTCTCGATCATGATCGTGAAAGGATCTGCCTCGTCGCGCGCGCGACCGACGTTGCCCGGATTGATGCGGTATTTCGCCAGCAACTGCGCGCATTCCGGATATTCGGTCAGCAGGCGATGTCCGTTGTAATGGAAGTCGCCGATCAGCGGCACGTCGCAGCCCAGCACGTCGAGGCGTTTGCGGATTTGCGGCACCGCGGCGGCGGCTTCCGGCGTGTTCACGGTGATGCGCACCAGTTCGGAGCCGGCCTGCGCCAGTTCGTAGACCTGTTTCACGGTCGCGCCGATGTCGGCCGTGTCGGTATTGGTCATCGACTGCACGACGACAGGCGCACCGCCGCCCAGCATGATCTTGCCCACCTGCACCCGTTGCGACGGGCGGCGCTGGATTGCTGCACTCATGATTACTCCAGCGTCACGCGCGCCACGTCGCTGGTGGCATTGGTATTTGGTTTCAGGTCAACCGTTTTGCCCTTGTAGCTCAGACGCGCCGAACTGGCGCGGCCGACCACCAGCGTGAACGGCCCTTGCCCGGAGAGGCGCAACTCGCTGCCGGCCGGATTCAGTTGAGACGAAACGATGTTGCCGTTTCTGTCGCGCACCTCGGTCCACGACTCCTCGCCGAAGGTCAGGCGCAGATTGCCCGGCTGCGCTGTTGCGGCTGGCGTAGCGACTGGGACGGTCGGCTTGGCCGCTGGGACAACCGGCTTGATCGCAGACACGGAGGAAACCGGCAACGGCTTCGCTGCAGGCGGAGTCGGTTTGGCTGCGGCTACTGCGGAAACTGGAAACGATTTCGCCGAAATCGATGCGGGCTTGGTCGCAGCAACGGCAGAGACCGGAAGCGGCTTCGCAGCGACCGGGACGGGCTTGACCGCCGACACTGCCAGAGGCTGCTTGACTGAAGGCATCGCGGCAACCGGCGCGGCCTGAACCGCAGGCACGGCAGGCTGCGCGGCGGGAACGGCAGACTGTGCCGCCGGGACAGCCGGCGCAATGGACGATGCAAATGCCTCCTCGACGGCGGAAGCCGGGATGACTTGCATCTCCGCCGGCAACGAAATCGCCGTTTCAACGGGTTGCGATTGCTCGGGCTCTGCCGGTTTACTCGGCGAAGTGTAATGCCACACTGCAAACGCGACCACGATCACCGACAGGAACAACGCCGCACCCAGCCAGATCAGGTTTTGCAACTGCGGCGAACGCGCATCCGGAAACGGCACATTGACCGCGGTCGGAGATACCCGCACCGAATCCGGCCTAGTCTGCGGCAACGCGGCCAGCAAGGGCTGCGCATCCAGCTGCAACACCTTGGCATAACTGCGCACAAAACCGCGCACAAAGGCCATCTCCGGCAGGTGCTGATAGTCGTCCGCTTCCAGCGCCTCGATCTGGCGAGGCGCGAGTTTGATCTGGCCCGCCGCATCCGCCACGCTCAGGCCGATGCGCTCGCGCGCCTCGCGCAACGCCGCTCCTGGCAGAACGGGCGCTGACTCACTCACACTCTCGGCTGATACGGCGCTATTTTCGATCTGTTGTTCCATCACTCACCCTGCATCATCAATTGGGTTTCACGGGCTTCGGGGTAGCGTTTGCGTAACTGCACGGCATAACTGGCGGCAGCATTGCGGTCGCCGAGCTTGCGCTCGATGCGCACTGCCAGCCACAGCTGCCCGGCAGTCAGCTCCTCGGAACGCTCGACATAAGTTGCGAAATATTTCTTCGCGGCCAGATAGTCGCCGTTGGCAAAGCCCAACTCGGCCAGCGCCAGCAACGCCTGCGGGTTGCCCGGCTGCACCAGCAGCGCACGTTGCAGAAACTCCTCGGCATCCTTCAATTGGCCCGCCTTCTGCGAACACACGCCGGCGTTCAGATAAGCGCGCTCCGGCGTCGTATACAACGGATTCTTCAGCGCCGCCATGAAGTGCGGGATGGATTCCTTCGCACGGTCGCGCTGGCACAGGAACCAGCCGTAATTGTTATGCGCATCGGAATCGCCCTTCTCCAGCTGCAGACTCTGCTTGAAGTCCTCTTCCGCTTCCTTGTCCTCGCGCAACGCCATGTGGATCAGGCCGCGCACGTTATAAGCCGGCGCATAGTTGCGGTCCGCCTGCAACGCAGCGGCAATCTCGCCCAGCGCGATGCCGAGTTGCGAACGCTCGTAATACATGCCGGCCAGTTCGGTATGCACCTTGGCGCTGGATGTGGCACGGCTATTGTTCTGCACCGGCGCCTGCGAGCCGCCGCCCGGCGGCGTGCCACAGCCGGACAGGAGGGTCAGCAATAACGCCGGAATAACAAACTTCTTCATCGATGCACCTCAGTTAAGCGTTGCAGGGTTCGCTTGGTCTTGTCCTGCACCTGCCCGGCCAGCTGGCCGCAGGCCGCCGCGATATCGTCGCCGCGCACCTTGCGTATCGTGGTCACGATGTCCGCCTGCATCAGCAGGTCGCGGAAGCGGCGCACCGTCTCCGGGTTGGAGCGGCGGTAAGGCGATTGCGGGAAAGGGTTGAACGGGATCAGGTTGAACTTGCACGGCACGTCGCGCACCAGCTTGACCAGTTCGCGCGCATCCTGGTCGCGGTCGTTGACGCCTTCCAGCAGCACGTATTCGAAGGTGATGAAGTCGCGCGGCGCTTTTTCCAGATAGCGCTGGCAGGCCGCCATCAAGTCCTTCAGCGGATACTTCTGGTTGATCGGCACCAATTCGTCGCGCAACTTGTCGTTAGGCGCATGCAGCGACACCGCCAGCGCCACCGGGCACTCGTCGCGCAGCCGGTCCATCGCCGGCACGATGCCGGAGGTGGACACCGTCACGCGGCGGCGCGACAGGCCGTAGACATGATCATCCAGCATCAGCCGCAGCGCGCTCACGGTGTTGTCGAAGTTCAGCAACGGCTCGCCCATGCCCATCAGCACCACGTTGCTGATCTGCCAGTTGCCTTCCGCATCCTTGCCGACCTGATGGTTGGCCCACCACAGCTGGCCGATGATCTCGGCGACGCTGAGGTTGCGGTTAAAGCCCTGCTTGCCGGTGGAACAGAACGCGCAATCCAGCGCGCAACCGGCCTGCGTCGAGACGCACAGCGTGCCGCGCGTCTCCTCCGGGATAAACACGGTCTCGACCGCATTGCCGGTGCCCATGTCCAGCAGCCATTTGCGCGTGCCGTCGTCGGACAGCTCTTCGCGCATCACCTTCGGCGCTTCCACACAGGCGATCTGTTTGAGTTTTTCGCGAAGAGAGACCGCGAGGTCGCTCATCGCATCGAAATCGGACTCCCCGGCTTTGTAAATCCAGCGCAGCACCTGCTTGGCGCGGAACGGCTTTTCGCCGT
>JALNYK010000058.1 GCA_023229845.1 Gallionella sp. | reverse complement strand
TGTTGCGGGTGATATCAGCAGGGGTAACAATATCGTTATAATAATTAATACTATTTAATTTACATATATCATGAAACTACGATTTGTAATTTATATATGCACTGTGTGTATGATTATGCAGTTGCAATCATGTAAAAATGATTTAAACTTAACCCCTGTAGATCAATTCGCTGCCGAGAATGTGTGGAATAATGCCAGTACCATAAGAGTGTATGTTAACAACATTTATACTGGTGTGCCGCATGGTTATGGTAATATTATGCTTTCAACAGTATCTGACGAGTCTGTTTGGTTTGCTGATGCAACAATTTCCCGCATAACAAGAAGTGAAATTACTCCTAGCGATTTGCTTTTTTTTGACCTTAGGGTTGGGAATTATGGAAATGGTTACAGGCTCAAAACAATGAACATGGAAAGGGTTTATACGTTTATACGCTACGCCAATTTGTTCTTCTCCAATATCGATAATTCCGCTGTAGATACACCTACTAAGAATGTCTTCAAAGGTGAGGTGTTTTTCCTAAGAGCTTTTATGTATCATAATCTGGTTGCCACTTATGGTGGAGTTCCTATTATCACTAAGGTTTATGGTCTGAACGATGATTACGCAGCTTCTCGAAATACTTATGCAGAATGTATAAAATTTATTTCTGATCAATGCGATAGTGCAGCCTATTACTTACCTCTAAAGCAAGTTGGGGGCGATAATATTGTTCGGGCTACTAAAGGGGCCGCCTTGGCTTTAAAATCAAGAACTTTACTCTATGCTGCAAGCGATTTGTACAATAATGAAGCTGCATGGGCAGGTGGTGTAAACAAGGAATTGGTGGGTTATGTTGGCGGGAATAGAACAGAACGTTGGACAGCCGCAAAAAATGCCGCCAAAGCGGTCATCGATTTAGGGGTATATTCGTTGTATAAACCGACTCCTGCATCTACTGACGAAGCTATCAAAAATTATTCTGACATCTTTCTGCTGAACGAAACAACGGAAGACATTTTTATACGCAGGTTTACTTCAAACCTATATGATGGATATGAGTATGCCCCTGGAAGATGGAATCTGCCTGCAGGTTATAGAGGTAACGGAGCAGCCCAGGTTATCGGCCAATTGGTTGATGATTATGAATTTACTGATGGTACTGCCTTTTCATGGTCTAATCCCGTTCATGCTGCCAACCCGTATGTAAAACGTGACCCCAGATTATATTCTTCTATTTTTTATGAAGGCGCATCATGGAGGGCCCGCCCGCCGCAATATATGCCTAAGGATCCTATTGGTAAAATTCAATTGGGTGTTTGGCAAACTTCAAAAACAGGAGTATCAAATGGTATAGATAAAGGGCTGACAGGTTATTATATGAGGAAATTTATGGATCCAACTGTTGAAGATCCACAAAATACAACACAAGCGATACCATGGCGTTTTATTCGTTATGCTGAATTAATTTTGAACTATGCGGAGGCCTGTATCGAACTTGGCGAGGAAACTGAAGCTTTAACCTGGCTCAATAAAATACGGACCAGATCTAAAATGCAGCTTATTACTAATACAGGTGCTGCATTAAGGCAAAGCTGCCGTCATGAACGGCGAATTGAGTTAGCTTTTGAAGACCATCGGTATTTTGATATTAGAAGATGGATGATTGCAGACCAGGTTTATGTGAATCCGGAGATTATTAAACCTGTCTATTTATGGAATGGTACCTCTACGGATGTTTCTCCAACATATGGAGTTTCATTCGAGACTGGGACATTCAGAAGGTCATGGCTTCCAAAGTCTTATTTTCTTCCTTTCGCTTTGGATGAAATGAATAGAAATAATAAGTTGGTACAAAACCCCCTTTACTAAAAAGAAAATGTTGAGGGTATATTGGCAATAGGAGATTTTGTCATCCTCAGTTCAGACATATTCTTGAAAATATACTCGTTTTTTTAACGCTTCAAAAAAAAGCAAAAAACACGTAACAGGAGCTGGGTTCGTTAATAGAGCCTAGCTCCTCAACGTGAACAATTCAAGGAGATAGATTAGCGAATGCCTGTGAAATAGTATTGCAATTCCGTTATCTAATTAGGATCAAGGATAATGTTCCTGGATATGTAATTTCTGAAGACTAATTTATCAAAACCCCTTTCTAATTATAATATTTTATTTAGAATAGAAGAAGAAATCCATGCATATAAAATTTAGGTATCTGAACTCAGTCTGTCTAATTACTTTCCTTTTTGTGGGGACATTTTTTACCGGCGTTAAAAAAATTGTTGCATCAACATTATATGAAGGACAGGACTGGAGTACGTTCGAAGGCCGCAGGAATTGGCTTTTAGGCCTGAACTGGCCAGCACCTACCCAAACCCAACATCTTGGGATGGTCTATAACCTGGCCAACCTTTATAATTATCCTGCCAGTTCGACGAACTCGAACAATGCTGTCAATTATACTTCGAAGATGTTTGAACTCCTGACCACTTATGACCAACTTCAGTCGAGCGAATTTTTCCCTTTAGGTATTGTCAGGGCCATTTACCAGTTTGGCGACCGGTTCAGTTCTGCGCAGATGTCCAAAATTGGAAAAGATGCCGAAAAGTTCTACTTCTGGTATGGGGGAGGCACTGAAAATCACCATTTATTGAGGCTGTCTAACGCTTATCTGTTGGCTCAAAAATTTCCAAATGGCTCATGGCAACCTGACTTTCCAAACCCCAAACGTTCTGATCGTATAGATCTTCCTTTGGGAAGTGCAAGGGTAAATTCCTCCACAATGATGAAAGATGTCAAAGAGATGTTACGCTTGGAAGGACAGAAACGCTATGCCCACTCATTCGGTGAGGCCGCCTCGCCAAATTATCTTATGGCCCACCTAATGCCCTTGTTACATCTTTATGAATTTGCTGTAGACAAGGAGATGAAAGGTATCGCCCATGCCATGATTCTTCACTTGCTCGCGCACTTGTCTGTTAACGTTTATCGCGGTTATATTCTTGATCCTTACCCGCGGTTCTACAACTCACTTTACACAAATGGAGGTAAGGGTCCAGGAATTGAAGATGGTGTTAAGAACCCTACCCTTCTGCTGAACTGGCTCTATTGGAATCAGTTTACTCCTGATGCAGCCCGAATGACAACCTGGGGCGATCCCTTGTGGGCGCTCTATCCGGCTATTTCCTCCTACCGGCCACCTATAGTTTTGGAGCGCATTGCCAACCTAAGCAGCGACAATCCGGGCAAAGCGCACTGGGTGAAAACTACAGAGCCAGGTCATAATGGAAGTTCCACTTCAGCAATTTTTGATGTTGCACACCGTCGTGTTTGGCGCGACAAGGAATTCGCAATCGGCTCAATGACTGGTTATCATGATCCTTCCGGATTTTATTTGACCGACGGTAGCAAACTGGGCATTGCCTATCGTTCCAATGACCGGTTGCAATACCTTCAGGCCGGTCATCCATACTGGCTCGCCGATGAGCCCGAAACTCCATCCAATTTCGCATGGTGGCAGGGTCCCCTTTCTCCCTTTATGCAAGTGGCCCACGAAAAAAATACTGTAATTGTGATGTTTAACATTACCGATTCTGATCCCTGGCCAACGTCAACCCGTAAGGACTTTTACCTTACTGACCGGTCTATAAACCGAGTCAGGCGAAGTGAACATGCAAACGCGCAACGCAAGGAGTGCGGGATCCGTTTCCCTATTACTATGGACGAAACAAGCGAAGTATCCAATGCAGATGGCACAAAATGGTATTTTTTGCGTGAAGGCCACACCTACATAGGAATCCGCTCGCTGACCCCCTCCACAACTCAGATCGACAACACAAATGTTTGGAAGGCGCTTTATGCTACGGCCTTACTTCATGGAGGACGTTCCCAGACAGGATTTGTTGTTGAGGTTGGTACCAGTGTCCAGAGCGGCGGTAAGTTTGCCACATTTGAAACGTTCAAAGCGAACCTTACTGCCCGGCAACCAAGCGTTATATGGGGATCCGGCTCCAGTCCGTCCCTGACCGTAGAATATACCAATTCAGAAAACGTGACCCTCAAAACGGAATACGATACCAATCTTGTTGCTGATGCCGAAGGTAAGGTAAGGATGATCCCCAATGTTTGGGTGAATGGAGTACCTGAAGTTTCAGACTCCTGGCCTGATCTCGATGCCCGCCTCGATGCCACTCATCCTCTTGTAACAATGGTCGATAAAGTATTGACGATCACTGATCCGGTCACTGGAGCTGTAGAGAGTGTAGATTGGAGGGGAAATTTTCCAGTTATATCATCGGATGTGTCTACAGATATAACACTCATTCACAATGGTTGTAATATAACTTTAAAAGTACTATCGTGTAGAAATATTGTTTTACCATGCGAGACAGTAACAGTTACGGTTGCATGTTATGATATAATGGGCCGCTTACTTGATAGACGAATGAATATTGAAGTCTTTTCGGGAAATGATATCCTAATAAAAGACTTAAAGATTAACGGTGTGGTTATTATAAAAGCCGATTGCCGGGATAAAGGTGGAAGGTATTTGCAAACGGTATCAAAAAAGTTTGTGATCATGCCAACATAAAGTAGCCAATAAATTAAACAGACAGAGTATTCATCGTATGGACATCTTCTGCAATATAACCATGGATTTTAACTGTTTAATGTAAATATTGGGAACGAAATATTTAATCAGAATAAGTATAAAAGATGAAAAGTACTCAACTAATTTTTTTAATTCTGCTTTTGAGCTTTTGCCAAATTGGATTTGCTAATCCAAGTAGCAAAAAAAATCATAAATGGCAGCCATTGTTTGGAACAGATTTGAGACAGGCAATATATGATAAGAAGTGTTGGAAAATTGAAGATGGTGTTCTTACCGCTTCAGAAGATAAGGCAATCTGGACTATTGGGCAATATGAGAATTTTGTTCTTGACCTCGAATTCAAAACAGAGGACGGAACAAACAGTGGAGTTATTGTTTATTGTACAGATCAGGAAAAATGGATTCCCAATTCAGTTGAAATTCAAATTGCTGATGATTATTGCGAGAAATGGGGTAACGCGAGAAAAGATTTTCAGTGCGGCGCCATTTTTGGTCACTTGCCTGCAAATCACCAGAAGGTTGTCAAAAAACCAGGAGAGTGGAACCATTATCGGATCATTTGTAAAGGGGAAATGATAGAAGTTAAGCTGAATGGGGAGAAAATTACAACAATGGATATGAGACAATGGACATCTGGTGCAACGAACCCTGACGGCAGCAGTATACCATCCTGGCTGCCTAATCCTCTTGCAGAATTACCGACAAAAGGCTTTATCGGATTGCAGGGTAAACATGCAAATGCAACAGTATGGTTTCGTAATATAAGGATCAAAACGTTGTAATTGTTGTCAATTGAGATGAGATGAAAAAAATTAAATTAACTGCCTGACAATTGAATTGATTGCTTTTTACGCAATGGTTTGATTAAAAAATTAATATATATGAAAACTAAAAGAATCTTAATTCTATTTGGACTGATGATGTTTTTCCTGAGTAATTGTAATTCATCAAAAAAACTAGATCCTCTTACACTCTACGGTCAAATTGATCGTTCGACTAATCCGAATACGCTCACTTCGGTGGAGAAAAAGAAGGGATGGACACTACTTTTTGACGGTAAAACTATAAATGGATGGCATGGATTCAATTTAAAGGGTTTCCCCGATTGCTGGGTAATTGAGAATGGAGTGTTTACCACAACAACCAAAGGTGGCGCTGAGAGTCAGGATATTATCACAAACAAAAAATACCGCAATTTTGCATTAAGCATTGATTTCAAACTCATGAAAGGAACCAACAGCGGAATTATTTTCCAGATTGCAGAAGATCCCAAATACAAATATCCTTACGAGACAGGTCCTGAATTTCAGATCATTGACCAGGCCAACTGGCCCGATCCTTTAAAAGACTGGCAGATCTGCGGCGCCAACTACGCGATGTACCCTCCAAAATCACTCCCATGTAAGCCAATTGGCGAATGGAACCACCTGATGCTCGTTGTTGATGGCAATCATGTAACGCAAATCATTAACGGGGTGGTAGTTGTGCAATACGAAAAATATGCTGACGAGTGGAAAAAGCTTCGCAGCAGTGGCAAGTGGGCGGACTTCCCTGATTATGGAAAATTTGATGTAGGACATATTTCGCTTCAAAACCATGGGACACAGGTATGGTTCCAGAATATAAAACTAAAAGAATTTAAATAATCACAAATCATACTATTAAATGGAAAATTTAAATAATTCACGGAGAAATTTCTTAAAGCACAGTGCTATTGCAACTGCCGGAATTTCGATTGTACCAAGCCTTTCAGTCAGTGGGTTAGGTCACAAAGCTCCCAGCGACAAGATGAACATTGTAGGAGTTGGGGTGGGTGGGAAAGGTCATCCCAATTTGGTCGGAATGTCGACAGAGAATATTATTGGTTTGTGCGATGTTGATTGGAAATATTCCGAAAAGTGTTTTAACGAATTTCCTACTGCCAAACGCTATTGGGATTGGCGCAAAATGTTCGACGAAATAGGAAGTTCTATTGATGGCGTGATGGTTGCCACTGCAGACCATTCTCATGCAGGAATTGCCGCAACTGCTCTTTCGCTCGGAAAACATGTCTATTGTCAAAAACCTCTGACTCATTCGGTTTACGAATCGCGACTGCTGACCCGTCTGGCTGCCAAACACAAAGTAGCAACCCAAATGGGAAATCAGGGCAATTCCGGTGATGGTGTCCGGCAGCTTTGCGAATGGATATGGAACGGCGAAATCGGTGAAATTAAGGAGGTGCACGCATGGACAGACCGGCCCATCTGGCCGCAGGGACTTCAACGGCCAACTCTTGCGATGAAAACTCCGAAAACTTTGGATTGGGATCTCTTTATCAGCAGCGCTCCAATGCGCCCTTTCAATGACATTTACACACCCTGGAACTGGCGTGGCTGGTGGGATTTCGGTACCGGCGCATGTGG
>JALNYK010000025.1 GCA_023229845.1 Gallionella sp. | reverse complement strand
TTTGTCCCCTTACAACTAAAACTCTCGAGGTATTTAAAATGAAATTGTCCGCTCTCGTTGCTGCTCTGTTGGCTCTGGCTCTGACCGCTTGTGGCGAAAAGGCTGCTGAAGCTCCTGCTGTTGAAGCAGCTCCTGCTGCTGTTGTTGAAGCCGCTCCTGCTGCTTCCGAAGTTGTTGCTGCTCCTGCTGCTTCCGACGCTGCTGCTGCTCCTGCTGCTGACGCTGCCGCTCCTGCTGCAAAGTAAGCAACTAGCCTTTCAGGCGATAAAAAAGCCGACGCAAGTCGGCTTTTTTTATTTCCCACATTCGGTTTAGCGTACCTCTCGCCAGCCGAATCCCTCCTGCTGCGTCGCCACCGTTATCCACCCCGTCTCGCACCCCATTACACCACTCAGCGCCTCCACCGCCAGCGCCGCGGTATTGTTGCTGCGGCTTAGATGCGCGGCAACCAGATGCTGCAGCTTGCTCCTGTCCAGTCGGGAGAGAATAGCCGCCGCATCACGGTTGTTCAGATGCCCGAAACGCCCGCCGACGCGCTGCTTGAGGCTCCGGGGATAATCGCCGTTCATCAGCATGTCGCTGTCGTGGTTGCATTCCAGCACCAACGCATCGCAACCGCCCAGCACCGCCTCGATGTGCGGCGTGCTGCAGCCGGCATCGGTCAGCACGCCCAGACGCCGCGCGCCGTCGCCAAACAGGAATTGCACCGGTTCGGCGGCGTCGTGCGGGACGGGATAAGGGGTAATCTCGATGTCGCCGATAGAAAAAGGCTGGTGCGGATCGATCTCGCGTATCTGTGCGGCGACACCGGACAGCTTGTCCGACAGGCTGCGCAGCGTACCGTGCGTCAGCCAGACCGGCAGGCCGAACTTGCGTGCCAGCCGCGCCACCCCGCCGCTGTGGTCGCCGTGCTCATGGGTGACGAGGATGCCGTCGAGTTGGTCGGGAGATATGCCGAGGCGGGCCAGCCGGGCAATGCTGTCGTTCAGCCCGAAACCGCAATCCATCAACAGCCTTGTTTCGGCGACCTCGACCAGCAGCGCGTTGCCCTCGCTGCCGCTGCCCAATGACGCAAAGCGCATGAAACTAAACGTTACTGTTCGGTATTCTTGTAAATAGATTCGAGCACCTGGGAGGTCCCGCCGTCACTGATCCCATCCTGATCGGTGACCGTCACTTCGGACGACGTTCCACCGTCCTTGACGTTCACGCGATAGCGCCGGTTGGTATCTTCGTCATCCTGCCAGAACTTTAACGTATCCATCCAGCCGCGCTCCGCCTTGGGACGACCCAGAAAGTAGATACCCTTGGCGCGGTCCTTATCCTCGACCGCCAGCCCGGCACGCTCGATCGCCAGACCGACCCTGCGCCAGGTCTTGTCGAATGCGTCGTTCACGACCATGATCTCGCTGCCGTCGAACACCTCTTGGAGGCTGGCCTTGCCGTCGCCGCCGGCCGTCGCCGCAGATGCCGCTGCGCCAGCGGAGACAGCGCTCGCGGCTTGGCTCTCGCTGCCGCCGAAACGCACCATCAGCTTCTGCAGCAGGACTGCCTCGATCTCGGGATCGTTGGCGCGCGGCAGCCACTTCGAGGTGTTGCCGTCGGCAGACACCACCTCTTCCATGCCGCGATGGGTGATGTACACCGAAGTGCTGCCATCCGTCCCGCGCTCAAGACGGGTGCGGTACTGGTCCTTTTCGCCGGAGGAATAGAGGTTGTCGAACACCTTGCCGACGATGCTGCGGATACCGCTCAGCGGCAGCTTGGCGCGATTTTCCGCCCAATCGGTCTCCATCACGCCCGCTGCCTGATCTTCACTGGCGATGCTCAGGCCGGCCTCCTGCCAGAACGCCTTGACCACCGGCCAGACATTTTCCGGCTTGTCGCTCACCACCAGCCAGCGTTGCGCACCGTTGCGCTCCAGCCGCACGCCCTTTACCTCGGGCAACACCGCTGCGGCGCCGCGAACCTGCGACGACTCGCCGCCCTTGCTGTAATCGGAATAAGTCGCGACACCTTCGCCCTGCGGAACCTTGTAACGATCATCGCTTTCCGGCGAAGTCAGACCGGGTGGAATCTCCAGCGACGGCGCCTGCACCGCGCCGCTACGATAATCGATACGCTTGTCGCCCAACCCCGTCGAACCGCATCCTGCCAGCGAGAACAATACGACAGTGGAAATCCCGATATGCAAAGCCTTCATGTATTTCTCTCCGGTGATTCCGTACGATTAATTGATGACGCCGGCCTGGCGCATCGCTGCTTCGACCGCCGGCTGCCCGCCAGCGGAAAGCGGCGTCAGCGGCAAGCGCAACGTGTTCTTCATCTTGCCCATACGCGCCACCGCCCACTTCACCGGGATCGGATTGGCCTCGACGAACAAATTGCGATGTAGCCCAAGCAACTGAAAGTTGATGTCGCGCGCCTTCGCGAGATCGCCGGCCAGCGCGGCCGCGCACATCTCGTGCATCAGCTTGGGCGCGACGTTCGCTGTCACCGAGATCGTGCCTGCCGCGCCGAGCAACATCAGCGCCAGCGTGCTGGCATCGTCGCCGCTGTAGACCGCAAAATTTTTCGGCGCGCGCAGCAACAAGTCGCTGCCGCGCTCGATGTTGCCGGTCGCGTCCTTGATGCCGACGATGTTGGGGATCTGCGCCAGGCGCAGCACGGTGTCGTTGTTCATGTCGGCCACGGTGCGGCCCGGCACGTTGTATAGGATGTGAGGCATGTCCACCGCCTCGGCGATGGCCTTGAAGTGCAGGTACAGGCCTTCCTGGGTCGGCTTGTTGTAGTAAGGCACTACGGTCAGCGATGCGTCCGCGCCAGCCTTTTTCGAAAACGACGCCAGTTCGATGGCTTCCTTCGTGGAATTCGCGCCGGTGCCGGCGATCACTGGGATGCGCCCGGCGACATGCTTGACCGCCTCGGCGATCAGCGTCTCGTGTTCTTCGACGTCCACGGTGGGAGATTCGCCGGTAGTGCCGACCACGACGATGCCGTCAGTCCCTTGCTCGATGTGGAAATCGATCAGCGCGCGGAACGACGCCAAGTCCAGACTGCCGTCCTCATGCATCGGCGTGACGATTGCTACGATACTGCCCTTGATCATTTTGCCTGCCACCAAAATAAATGCGGCATTCTACCGCAATACGCCAACGCGACCAAAGGGCCGCGCAACAAAAGATGCAGCACCATCGAACAACGCCCCTGACGATGCCTTAGTGCTTGTGCGGGCACGCCTTATTGACGCAATCCGCATAGATGTGAAGCGAGTGGTTGTGAACGGCGAAACCGCGTTCGGTCGCGACCTTCTCCTGACGCGACTCGATGGCCGCATCGTAGAACTCCTCGACGTGACCGCATTGCAGACAGACGATGTGGTCGTGGTGCTTGCCCTGATTGAGTTCGAACACCGACTTTCCGCCCTCGAAGTAGTGGCGCACCAGCAGCCCGGCCTGCTCGAACTGCGTCAGCACGCGGTAGACCGTGGCCAGCCCGACATCGTCGCCGTTAGCCAGCAACTGTTTGTATACATCCTCCGCGCTCATATGGCGCTCCTGCCCGGACTTGAACAAGGCCAGGATGTTGAGCCGCGGCACGGTGGACTTGAGACCTGCGTCTTTCAGGTCATCGGGTTGGGGTTTATCCATATCAACGCTCTCCTGTCGTTTTTTGGCATCTTGCCTGAAATCGCTTGCAGTTGCAAATGAGAACCATTATCATCTTCAAAAACCACTACAGGATTCACCCCATGTCCTCGATCACACTTGCCGCCCTGCATCCCGGCGACACCGCCACGATAGTGGCTATCCACGCCGAAGAAGCGCTGCACCAGCGCCTGCTGGCGCTGGGATTCCGCAGCGGCAAACAGGTCGAACTGATACGCCGCGCCGCGTTCTCCGGCCCGCTGCAGGTGCGCGTCGGCACCACCGACGTGCTGCTGCGCCGCAGCGAGGCGGCAAAGATCAACGTATGCAAGGGAGTGTCCGGAACATGAAACGTATCGCCCTGCTAGGCATGCCGAACACCGGCAAGTCCACACTGTTCAACCGCATGACCGGCGGCGCTGCACGCGTCGGCAACTGGCCCGGCATCACCGTCGAACTGCTCTCCGGCAAGATATTGCTCGGCGGCGACATGGTCGAGATCATCGACCTGCCCGGCATCTACGACCTGCACGGCTTCTCCGACGACGAGCAGGTGGTGCGCCACTTCCTGCACGACAACGTGCCGGACCTCGCGCTGGTGATCCTCAACGCGACCCAGATCGAGCGCCAGATGAGCCTGCTGCTGCAGCTCAAGCAACTCGACATGAACGTCGTCGTGCTGCTGAACATGGCCGACGAGGCGAAGAAATACGGCATCACGATAGACGTCAAAAAAATGGCGGAATTGCTGGACATGCCCATCTTCCTGCTCAGCGGCAAATACGGCACCGGCTACCAGGAAGCATTGCAGGCGATCACCAAGGCGCTGCGCTACCCCACGCCCGGCATGGCGGAGCAATTGCGCTCGCAGCTGGAACAGGACGAGCACATCGAGACCGAGATGGCACGCGTACTGAAACACTCGGTGCAGGTGCCAGCGCAGATGCCGGAGCACCTCACCGACAAGCTCGACCGCGTGATGTTGCATCCCTGGGCAGGACTGCCGATCTTTTTCGGCATCATGTACCTGCTGTTCCAGGGCATCTTCTTCCTCGGCCAGCCGCTGCAGGGCGGCGTCGCGGAACTGTTGGGCTGGCTGCGCGAGACCGCGCTCGACCCGGCGTTCGCCAGCGCGCCCGCCTGGCTGTCCGGCCTGCTGCTGGACGGCGTGTACAACGGCGTCGCGACCGTCGCCGCCTTCGTGCCCATCATCGTGCTGTTCTTCCTGTTCATGGCCATGGTCGAGGACAGCGGCTACCTGTCGCGCGCCGCGTTCCTGATGGACGCGCTGATGGCGAAGATGGGGCTGGACGGACGCGGCTTCGTGATGCTGCTGATGGGTTTCGGCTGCAACGTGCCCGCGCTGATGGGCACGCGCGTGATGCGCTCGCGCAGCCTGCGCCTGCTGACGATGCTGGTGATCCCGTTCTCGCTGTGCTCGGCGCGGCTGCAGGTGTTCGTGTTCATCACCGCCGCGCTGTTCGCCCCCGCCAACGCGGCGCTGGTGCTGTTCAGCCTTTATTTGTTCAGCTTCGCCGCGGCCATCGTCACCGCGCTGCTGTTCAAGGGCAAGTTCCACAGCCAAGAACCCTTCGTGCTGGAACTGCCGCCGTATCGCTTCCCCACGCTGCGCCAGATGGTGGTGCGCGGTTGGCTGGAGGTGCAGCACTTCCTGCGCCGCGCCACCAAGTTCATCGTCGCCGGCGTCGTGCTGGTATGGCTGCTGACCCACCTGCCGTTCTCCGCCGCACCGGCGAGCAGCGACACACTGGCCGGCATGCTGGGCGGCGCGCTGCAGCCGATATTCGCGCCTCTCGGCATCGACGCGAACCTCACGATCGCGCTGCTGTTCGGCTTCGTCGCCAAGGAGATCGTCATCGGCTCGCTCGCGGTAATCTACGGCCTCTCCGGCGATGCGCTCGGTGGCGCGCTGGCGCAGCAGCTCGACTGGGTGCAGGCCTACAGCTTCATGCTGTTCACGCTGATCTACACCCCCTGCCTATCCGCGATCGCGACGCTGCGCAGCGAGGCCAAGGACATGCGCTACACGCTGTTCGCGCTGGGCTGGTCGCTGCTGCTGGCCTGGCTGGTCAGCTTCGTCTTCTATCAGGGTGCGCGAGCGCTGGGATACTGACCGGCAAGTCCCGACGCCAGGCAATCGACCTGCCGGTCGCCCGGCAGCGGAAACACATTCTTCCGCTTACGGGAATTCGAGGAATCCGTCCTCATCAAACCGCGCAACCGCTCCCCTCGACCGAATGACGCCGGGGGGATTCCGGCGTAATATCGACCCGGGAGCCCAGAGATCATCATGTTACAAAGCAATTCAAAAAGCCTCGCCTCGCTGTTCCTGCAACTGTTCTTGCCGCTGGTCTTGCTATTGAGCGGTGGCGCTGTTTTCTTTGCCAGGAATTCAATCGAGAACGAACTCGCGCAACTGCACCATCTTCAGGAATCGAACGCCAAGCTGGGAGCGAGCGCTCTCTCGGACAAGATCGAATTCATCGCCAAAGACCTCATGTTCCTGTCCGGGCACAGCGCCCTGCGCAGCGCCATCGAGCGCCCCACACCGGAACACCTCACACACCTGGCCGAGGACTTCGCGATTTTTTCCAGCAGCAAGGAAGATTACGACCAGATACGCTGGATCGACGAGAACGGCATGGAAATGGTTCGCGTCGATTTCATCAATGGCAAACCCGTAACCGTACCTGCGGACAAACTGCAGGACAAAAGCGCCCGCTACTATTTCACCGACACGATCAAGCTCAATCCCGGCGAAATATTCGTCTCACCGCTCGACCTCAACATCGAGCAAGACAAGATCGAGCTCCCTTACAAACCCATGATCCGTATCGCCAGCCCGGTTGCCGACGCGACAGGCCGGAATCGCGGGATCGTCATACTCAACTATTACGGCGCCAAATTGCTGCAGGCCTACGCCAAGGCAACGGCCGACATCGCCGAACACCGCATGCTCGTCAATCGCGCAGGCTTCTGGCTGATGAGCTCCACCCCGTCCGACGAATGGGGATTCATGTTCAATCGCCCCGAACTAACCCTTGCGGTACGCGCCCCGGCGGCATGGGAACGCATACACGCCAGCGATAGCGGTCAAGTCATACTCGATGACGGAATATGGGCATGGGAAACGGCTTATCCCCTCCTGTCCAATCAGAAAACCGCCTCCGGCACCGGCATTGCGTTCGCCCCGAGCCACAGCGAACTCGAATACCGGCAGTATTTCTGGAAATCGATCGCACATTATTCTGCAGGCCAATTGGACGCGCTTCGGCAGGCAATCTGGCACAGGACAGCATGGATCTTGGGTTTGCTGCTGACCCTGACCGGCGTGGCTTGCTGGATGCTGGCTCGCTCATGGCATTTGCTGGCCGAAGCGAATGTCAGCTACAGAGCCGTCGCGGATTACACCTACAACTGGGAAACCTGGATAGACCCGGCGGGAAATTACGTCTATTGCTCGCCATCCTGCCAACGCATCACCGGCCGCACCGCCGAGGAATTCATCGCCGACCCTGATCTGTTGATCAGGATCACCCACCCGCAAGACCGCCCGCACATGAGGGGGCATATTCACCAGTTGGAGAAAGCGGAAGACGAGCCTGCGGAACTGATAGTCCGCATCGTGTTGCCCGGCGGCCAGATACGCTGGCTGGAACACAGTTGCCAGGCGGTATTCAGCACGACGGGGAAATACCTCGGACGGCGGGCATCCAACCGCGACATCTCCGAACGCATCCAGGCAGAGGCCGGCATGCGCGAAAGCGAAGAAAGACTGGTGGAAGCCCAGCGTATTTCGCATCTCGGCAACTGGGCGCTGGATCACATCAGCGGCGATCTCTTCTGGTCGGAACAGGTTTTCAGGCTGTTCGAAATCGACTCGCATGATTTCGAACCAACCTATGAAGAATTCCTCAATGCCGTTCATCCTGAAGACCGCGAATCGGTGAATAGCGCCTACACCGATTCGCTGCAAACCCGGCAGCCTTATGAAATCGTCCATCGCCTGCTCATGAGGGATGGGCGCATCAAGTGGGTACACGAACGTTGCCAAACCTCTTTTGACGCGAAAGGCGCCCCGATACGCTCCGTCGGCACTATCCAGGACATTACCGAACAGCAGGAGATCCAACAACGCATCGAACACATGGCGCACTTCGATACACTGACCGGCCTGCCGAACCGGGCCTTGTTCTACGACCGCCTGCGTCAGGCGCTGGTGCTGGCGAAGCGGCACGAGGTCGGACTGACTCTGCTGTACCTGGATCTGGACGGCTTCAAAAAGGTAAACGACACCCAAGGGCATCATGCCGGCGACATGGTGCTGAAAATCACCGCAGAGCGCATGTCCGACTGCGTTCGGGAAAGCGACACCGTATCGCGTCTGGGCGGTGACGAATTCACCATCATCCTCAACGATGCGCACAAGCAGGAAGATGTCGTCGCCATCGCGCAAAAAATCATCGACGCCATTTCCGCCCCCTTCGACATAGATGGGAACTTGGTGCATGTCGGTATCAGCATCGGCATCGCACGCTACTCCGAAGATGCCCGCAACGAAGATGAACTAGTAAGACAAGCCGACCATGCCATGTACATGGCCAAAATGGCCGGCAAGAACACCTACCATATCGGAGTTCGCGACCAGTCACCGCCTTCCGGCCCTCAAGGCCCGGAGCATTCCTGACCGTCCAGAGCCTCCTTCCCCATGCACACGCTTTCCTCATTGTGCGCCGGCGAACTGGCCGGCATCGAGCGCCTCGATCTTTCCTGCGGGCTGACCGAATTCCCGCGCGAGATATTCGACCTGGCCGACTCGCTGGAGATACTCAACCTCTCCGGCAATGCGCTCTCCTCGCTGCCCGACGACCTGCCGCGATTGCACAGGCTGCGCGTGATCTTCTGCTCCGACAACGACTTCACCCGCGTGCCGGAAGTATTGGGACGTTGCGCGAATCTGGAGATGATCGGATTCAAGGCCAATCAAATTGAAGAGTTACCCGCCGCTGCGCTGCCGGAAAAACTCCGCTGGCTGATCCTCACCGACAACCGCTTGCGCGAGATTCCCGCAGAGATCGGCAACTGTTCGCGGCTGCAGAAACTCATGCTGGCCGGCAACCAGTTGCAGCGCCTGCCGGACGAACTGGCTGACTGCAAAAATCTGGAACTGCTGCGCATCGCCGCGAACCGCTTCGAGCAGCTGCCGTACTGGCTGTTAGCCATGCCGCGCCTCGCCTGGCTGGCCTGTTCCGGCAACCCGTGCAGCGACCGCGGCGAAGCCGAAGCACTGGAGCACCTGCATATCGCTGAGGTCGAGTGGCATGCGCTGACGTTGCAGCACAAGCTCGGCGAAGGCGCGTCCGGCGTGATCCACCGCGCGCACCATCTGACAAACAACGAACCGGTGGCGGTGAAGCTGTTCAAGGGCGCGCTCACCAGCGACGGCCTGCCGCGCAGCGAGAAGGCCGCCAGCATCGCGGCCGGCGCGCACCCCGGACTGATACCCGTGATCGGCAAGGTTTGCGAACATCCGGAGCAGACGCCGGGTCTGGTGATGTCGCTGATCGCCCCCAGTTTCCGCAACCTCGCCGGGCCGCCCAGCCTGGACTCCTGCACCCGCGACATCTACCCGCCGGATCTCCGCTTCACGCTGCCCGTCGCGCTGAACATCGCGCTCGGCATCGCGTCGGTCGCCGAACACCTGCACGCGCGCGGCATCATGCACGGCGACCTGTACGCGCACAACATCCTGTGGAGTGACGAAGGCGACTGCCTGCTGGGCGACTTCGGCGCAGCATCCTTTCTGCCGCAACATGACGCGCGACAAGCCGCCGCGCTGCAACGCATCGAAGTGCGCGCCTATGCCTGCCTGCTGGAGGAATTGCTGGATCGTTGCGACGCAGCGTCCGGAGAGATGGCCGCGCTACACACACTACAGCAACGCTGCAATCGCGCAGAAACGAACCTGCGTCCGCCGTTCGCGGAAATCCGCAGCGAACTGGCGAAGCTCGCGGTATAGTTTCTCCCGCTTTACGAATCCCGTCCCGTCGCCGGACACTCCCGAACCTGAGCCATGAAAAAAATCGCCTTCGCCCTCCTCCTGCTCGCCGCAACCGGGTGCAGCGCACCCAAGCCGCCCGAGCAGACGCCACCTCCGCCCACGCCTGTTGTCGTGGAGCGTCCGCCCGCCAAAATCGCGCTCGCATTGGGCGGCGGCGCGGCGCGCGGCTTTGCGCACATTGGCGTAATCAAGGCGCTGGAAGCGCAAGGCATCTCCGCCGACATCGTCGTCGGCACCAGCGCTGGCTCCGTCGTGGGCGCGCTCTATGCATCCGGGCTCAGTGGCTTCCAGATACAGGAGCTGTCGATGGGCATGCAGGAGGAGCAGGTGCTCGACGGCTCAGGCCTGTACCGCTGCATAGCCGAAACCATGATCTCGGACAAGAGAGGATGCATCAAGGGACAGGCCTTGCAGGATTTCATCAACAAGAACGTCGGTGGCCGTCCGATAGAAAAACTCAGGAAGACGTTTGGCGCAGTCGCCACCAACCTGAGCAACGGCGAGATGATCGTATTCCGCTCGGGCAACACCGGTATGGCGGTACGCGCCTCATCTTCCATACCGGTGTTTTTCCAGCCGGTCACCATCAACGGTCAGGATTACGTGGATGGCGGACTCGTCGCTCCGGTTCCCGCGAGTGCGGCCCGCGCGACGGGTGCAGACTTCGTCATCGCCGTCGATATTTCGGATCGTCCCCAGGACAGGAAAACGACCGGGATGGTCGATATCATGCGCCAGAGTTTTTCCATCTTCGGGCAGACGCTCAACCGCCACGAGCGCTCCAGCGCGGACATCGTGATTCGCCCGATCACCGCCGGACTTCCCGCCGCCGATACCAGCGGGCGCGACAAGGCCGTGCTCGAAGGCGAGAAAGCCGTTGCCGCGATCCTGCCGGAACTGAAGGCCAAACTGGCGAAGCTGAACGAGACCCGCCATGTGGCAGGCATGCCCTGAACGCCGGCCGGCGCTAGCGCCAAGAGGAGATAAGCAAACGATTGCAGTTCGAGCCTGACACCTTTAACGGGGGATGCGATGAACGAGATGCTGAGCCTGACGCGCGCCGCAAGATTGATCGGCGTGACGCGCGCGGAGCTGCAGAAGAAGATCCAGCGAGGCGAGATGATCTCCCACGACGGGATGGTCACGATCGGCAATCTGCTGGCCTGTTATCCGGATGCGCAACTGGAAGACACCGCCGAATCCAGACGGGTCGCCCGGATCAAGGAACGAGCTTTCGGCAAGCGCGTATTCGAGAGAGCCCTGCCGGAGCCGGAAGTGCTGGCCGCGCGCGTCACCGAACTCGGCAAGACGCTGGCGATCAATCAGGCGCAGGTCAGGCAGTTCAATGCGTTGCTGGGCAAGCTGTGGGACAAGCTGGCCGAGCTCGAATCCCAGCCAGACAGCGAATCGCGCATGACGATGGCAGACCTGAAGGCATGGATCAAACAGGAAGTGGAGTCGGCTATGGAACCGGGATTCATCAATCCGTTGGAGATCAAGGACAGCGTCCTGCGCATCATCGCCGCACAGGTGACGATATTGCCGAGCAGACACGATTTCCTGGTCGAAGGACACGACACCCTGCTGGAAGCCGCGATGCGTTCCGGCATACCGCTCAATTACGGCTGCAGCGGCGGCAACTGCGGCCTGTGCAAGGCTAGGGTGGTGTCGGGCGAAGTGAAGAAGACGCGGTCACACGACTTCGTCATCTCTGAAGCGGAAAAGCAGCAGGGCTACATCCTGCTGTGCAGCAACACCGCCGTCAGCGATCTGGTGATCGAAGCGCCCGTGGCAGGCGGCGTACAGGACATCCCCTTCCAGCAGATCAGCGCTCATGTCAAAAACACAGGGCATCTCAACGACGACGTGCTCCTGCTGCACCTGCAGACCCCGCGCACCCAGCGCTTGCGCTTCCTGGCGGGACAGAGCGTCACGCTGCGCGTCGGGCAAGCCTATAGCGCGGAGCTGCCCATCGCCAGCTGCCCCTGCGACGACCGCAACCTGCTGTTCCACATCCACAGACAGCCCGGCAACCTGTTCTCGGACTATGTCTTCGAACACCTGAAACACAACGACATGGTGGAGATCGAAGGGCCGCAGGGCGAATTCATCCTGCACGAGAAATCGCCGCGCCCCCTGTACTTCTTCTCCTTCGACACCGGCTTCGCCCCGATCAAGAGCCTGATCGAACACGCGCTGTCGCTGGAAGCGGAAAGCATATGCCTGCACTGGTTCGGATCGAATCGGGAGAGCATCTACCTGCCGAACATGGCCCATGCGTGGCAGGACGCACTGGACAACTTCCGCCACGAAGAACATGTCGCGGGCTTCGACCTGCGCACCGTGAGCGGCAAACGCGCAGAGACCTTGCTCAGGCAACTGGGCGATATCGTCGCGGCCGACGCGGAGCTGCTTCAGGGAGACATCTATATCGCCGGCCCGGAAGATGCGGTGAACATCGCTGAGCGGTTCTTTCTGGATCACGGCCTGCCCAAGACGCGGGTCGCAGTGGCAAGCGTGAAGTGACCGCTAGCCGAAGGCCGTCCCCAGCAGATAGACGGTGTAGGTGACGTAAGCCAGCAGCAGCATCCCGCCTTCGGGACGGCTGATGCGGTCCGGCCCGCGGAAGCCGTAGCAGAACACGAACAGCGATACCGTCAGCAGCACCATCACCGGCATATCCCGCGAGAACACCTCCGGCCCGACCTGCATAGGCGCGATCATCCCGGCGATGCCCACCACGGCCAGCGTGTTGAACAGGTTGGAGCCGATGACGTTGCCCAATGCGATGTCGTGCTCGCCCTTGCGCGCGGCGACAATGGACGAGGCCAGCTCCGGCAGCGAGGTGCCGACCGCGACCACGGTCAGGCCGATGACCAGGTCACTGACGCCCAGCGCCTGAGCGATCTCCACCGCGCCCCAGACCAGCAGGCGCGAACTGACGACGAGCAGCAGCAGGCCGGCGACCACCCAGAACAGCGCCTGCCGCAACGGCATCGCATGCTCTCGCAGCTCCTGCACCATCTCGTGCCCCAATGCATCGCGCCGCTTGCGAGTCCCCTGCCAGATGCTCCAGCCCATCACCGCGGCGAACACACCGAACAGCACCCAGGCATCGGCGCGGGAGACTTCGCCGTCGTGCAACTGCCACGCCGCCAGCAGCGTCACCCCGGTCAGCAGCGGCAACTCCTTGCGCAACACCTGGGAATGCACCGGAATGGGGCTGATCAGCGCGGTCAGGCCGAGGATGAGCGCGATGTTGGCGATGTTCGAACCATAGGCGTTGCCGAGCGCGATGCCGGGATTGCCCTGATAAGCCGCCAGCGCGGAGACCGTCATCTCCGGCGCGGAAGTGCCGAAACCGACGACCACCATGCCGATCAGCAGCGGCGGCATGCCCCAGTGCCGCGCGGCCGCCGCCGCCCCCTCGACGAAACGGTCAGCGCTGTAGACCAGCAGCGCCAGCCCCAGCACGACCGCGAGCGATGCGGTGATCATGCCGTCCCTCCCAGTCTTTGCATCGCCTCCGCCGCGATTTCGCGCACCTCTTCGCTCTCGTCGGACAGGCAAGCCTCGACATGGCCGAGCGCCTCGGCGCTGCCGGTCAGCCCGAGCAGGTGGCACGCATCGGCGCGCACGCGATGATCGGCATGTCGGCTGAGTTCGGCCAGTTGCGGCAACCACATTCTCAGCTCCGGCGTATCGGCATAGCGCTCCAGCAACGCACTGACGCCGAGGCGCATATCGATGCCCGCGTCGGTGTCGGCGAGGATCGCGAGCAGCGGCTTGAGTCGTTGCGTGTCTGCGGCGACGAAGGCGACGGCATGCTGGAATTCGCCCAGCTTCAGCAGTTGTTCGACATAGCGCGCGATGCCTTCTTCGCCGTTCGCCCACTCTGCCCACAGGCGCAACTCGGCCAGGCTCTGCTCGCCGGTCAGCGTGAACGGCCCCAGGCGCACCCAGGGTGCGGCGCGCACGCCGTATTCCGCCGCCCGTTCGGGATGCGCGGCGGCGTCCACCACCGTCACGCGGCCGACCAGTCCCCGCTTCGCCAACTCGGCCAGCCCGAGCATCACCGACGCGCAATGCGGGCAGTCCGGCGTGACGAACAACAGCGCATCGGGCGGCATCGTAGATACGGTCATTCCCCCTGCACCGTCACGACGATGCGGCGGCTGCCGCCATGGTCGCGGTGCTCGCACAGGTAGATGCCCTGCCAGGTTCCCAGCCGCGGCTGTCCATTGCTGATCGGGATGTCCAGGCTCGCGCCCAGCAGGCTGGCCTTGATATGCGCGGGCAGGTCGTCCGGCCCCTCGTCGCGATGGCGATAGTAAGGCTCGTCCTCCGGCACCGCGCGGTTGAACCAGCTCTCGAAATCCTGCCGCACCGTGGGATCGGCGTTCTCGTTCAGCGTCAGCGAGGCCGAGGTGTGCATGATGAACAAATTCATCATGCCGACCTTGAACTCGCGCAGCTCCGGCAGCTCGCGCAATAGTTCGGCGGTGACCAGGTGGAAGCCGCGCGGCTTCGCTGGCAGGCAAATTTCTTTCTGTAGCCACATGATGGAGAGTCGTTCCGTCCCGATGAAAATCGTCGCAGGCATTATCGCGCAAGCGCAGGCCGGATGATGCACCGTATTGTGCGTAGCGCACCCATGGATTATGGTGCATCCCATATCGCCACCGGACTATCGCCATGCCCTACGCCAGCCTCAATCCCGCCACCGGCCAGCTGCTCCAGCTCCACGACGGCTGGGACGACCATCGCCTGCAACAAGCGCTGGAACAGTCCAGCCGCGCGCAGCAGGACTGGGCGCAGACGGCGCTGCCCGCGCGCGCCGACATCCTGCGCAAGGTCGCGCAACTGCTGACGGAAAGGCGCGACCAGTACGCCGCGCTGGTCACGCAGGAAATGGGCAAGCTGCTGGCCGAATCCCGCACCGAAGTCGAAAAATGCGCCGCGGCCTGCGAATACTTTGCGCAGCATGCCGAAGCATTCCTGTGCAGCGAAACCATCGCATCGGACGCCGGAAAGAGCTACGTCGAATATCGCCCGCTGGGCGTGGTGTTCGCGATCATGCCGTGGAACTTCCCGTTCTGGCAGGCGTTCCGCGCCGCCGTCCCGGCGCTGATGGCGGGCAATGCGGTCGTGCTGAAGCATGCGCCCAACGTGCCGCGCTGCGCGCTCGCCATCGAAGCCGCGTTCTGCGAAGGCGGCCTGCCGGAAGGCGTGTACGCCAACCTGATGATAGAGGTGGAACAGGCCGAGCAAGTCATCGCCCAGGTGCACGCGGTCACGCTCACCGGCTCGGAAGCCGCCGGGCGCAAGGTCGCCGCACTGGCCGGCCAGCACCTGAAGAAATGCGTGCTGGAACTGGGCGGCTCCGATCCCTTCGTCGTGCTGCACGATGCGGACCTCGAACTCGCTGTCGACATGGCGGTGAAGTCGCGCTTCCTCAACTGCGGCCAGTCCTGCATCGCCGCGAAGCGCTTCATCGTCGTGCCGCAGATCGCGGACGAATTCCTGCATCGGCTAAAGGAAAAAGTCGAGGCGCTCAGGCCCGGCGACCCGATAGACGCCGCCACCACGCTCGCCCCGATGGCGCGCCACGACCTGCGCGAATCGCTGCACGAACAGGTCCGCGACTCCATCGCGCAAGGCGCGGTCGCGGTGACCGGCTGCGAGCCGCTTGCGAGAGACGGCTTCTTCTACCGCCCATCCATCCTGGACCGCGTCACGCCAGCCACCCGCGCCTGGCATGAGGAGCTGTTCGGCCCGGTCGCCGTCGTGATCCGCGCCGAGGACGAGGAAGACGCCCTGCGCATCGCCAACGACAACAAGTACGGCTTGGGCTCGTCGATCTGGAGCCGGGACACGGCACGGGCCGGCCGGCTCGCGGAACGCATCCAGGCCGGCTGCACCTTCGTCAACGGCATGGTCAAGTCCGACCCGCGCCTGCCCTTCGGCGGCATCAAGGCCTCGGGCTACGGGCGCGAGCTGTCGCGGCTGGGCATGCTCGAATTCGTCAACGCAAAGACAGTGTGGGTGCGCTAGCCATCCAAGGCGTCGCCGCCCCCAACTGCTGCCCGCGCAATAAATTCCATAGATCGAATTGCCTATATATTTCGGCATATTGTTTTTAGGCTCAAGCTCGGATAGGGTGCTTGCCGTTGCTCCCCATGCATCCATCTGCGGATGCACAGCGGGAAAATGCCGGAAGCGCAGAATCGGAAAACGCCATTCATTCCGTCCGCCGCTCGGGACTGCAGCGTGCAAAATTAATCAGTCAATTCGGGGAATGAGATCGATATGAGCAGGAAGTTATTTGTTGTTGCTGCGTTTCTATTGGGCCTGGCGTGCTCCGCCGATCAAGCCATAGCCAAGACCCAACGCAACGCCACCGATACGGCGGCGGCAAAAGCGGATGGCGCTTCATTCCAGATCGGCAAAACACCCCTATGGGTGTCGCCTGCACCTTCGAATGAGGGCGGACTCACCCCAGCGGCATCCATGCACAATGAACTTCTGGACAAGCAGGTGCAGATCGATGAAACGAGCGCAACCTCCTATATCCATGTGACTCGCGTCGTCGATCAGACCGATGGCCTGAGCATGGCATCTGAAATTCAGGTGGAATTCACCCCTACTTACGAGAACCTGACTTTCCACGCCATCGAAATATGGCGAAAAGGCGTACGCATCGACAAGCTGGATCGCCGCAAGATACGGCTATTGCAGAGAGAAGCCAATCTGGAGCGGCAGATCTACGACGGCACGATGACCGCCATGCTGGTGCTCGACGACCTGCGCGTCGGCGATCGCGTCGAATTCGCCTATTCGATCAAGGGGATGAACCCGGTATTCGACGGCAAATTCGTACAAATCGACTGGATGGCCAGCGGCAGGGGGCCGACCAGACTGTCGCGCTACCGTCTGCTGGCCCCCGAGGGACGTACGATAAAGTACAGGGTAGGGCCCGATGTCACCGTAAAGGAAACGGTGCGCGACGGCATGCGCGAGACCGAGTTCCTGCGGCTGTCGGCTCCGCAGATACGCGGGGATCAATACACTCCCGCGAGCAGCTTTCTGGACGAGCAGATCAGCCTGAGCGAATTCCCGGACTGGCAAGCTATCTCGCGCTGGGGAGAAAAGCTGAATGCCGATGAATTGAGCAAACCTTCCCCGCTGGTCAAGGAGACGCTGCAAAAGATCGGGGCAACCGAAGCGCGGACTGCTGCCGAGAAACTGCAGTTGGCGCTGGACTTTGTGCAGAACCAGATTCGCTATTTCGGCACCGAGATCGGAGAAAACAGTCATCGCCCTTCTTCACCGGACAAGGTGATCAAACAGCGGTTCGGCGACTGCAAGGACAAGACCCTGCTGCTGATCGCCATGCTGAAGGAACTGGGCATCGCTGCCGCTCCGGTGCTGGTGTCTACCAGACTCAGGAACGATCTTGAGCCCGCTTTTTCCTCCCCGCTGCTGTTCAACCACGTCATTGCGCGCGTGGAGCTGGATGGGCAGGTCTACTGGCTGGACGGCACGCGACAGGGACAGACCGGGACACTGCCGCAGCGCCAGTCCTACGGCATGGGCAAGGGCTTAGTATTGCGCCCGGATGCGAATAACCTGACCGACCTGCCGGGGGCGGAAAACGAAGTGCGTGTCGCCGTCGAGGAAACCTACCGGATCAAGGCATTCTCCGAGCCGCCCATGCTGGATTTTCGCATGACCTATTACGGGGAGCTGGCGGAAATGCTGCGTCAGGCGGCGGCCACCCAGCCGGCCGAAACGCTGGAGCAGAACCTGAACCGCGACCTCATCCATGCGCATCCCGGCCTGGAAAAGGCGGCGCCGATGAAGCTGGAAGACGTGCCCGGCCAGAATGCCTTCCGCATCGTCGGGTCATTCACTGCGCCCAAGCTGTGGCGCATACCCGATGAGAAGAGAAGGCTGACCGGAGATTATGTATTGTGGAATCTGTCTTCGCCGCTGGTCGGTGGCGACCCGTCCCGCACGCAGCCATTACAGAATAACTATCCCGGCATCTACCGGCATTCCGTCAAGATCGAATTCCCGGAAGATGTCGTCACAGCCCCGAGCTCCAAACAGGTCCATGAAGAGGATCGTCATCTCGCCATGCAGATCGATCTGGATGTCGAGCCCAGGGAATACAGGGTGCAGGGCGAGTTGAGGCTGATCAAGGACAAGGTGGAAGTAGCCGATTGGCCGACTTACACGACTTTCCTAAGGATGATCGACAAGAAATTTGCCGGCGAATTTACCGTTGCTTTGCTCCCGCCCGATCAGATGGAAATATTGACCAGAAAAATAACAGAGCTGGTCGCGCCATGGAAGAGTCTATTCGGCAAGAAACCGCCAACCAAAGTCCAGGCGGATGCCATGGTGGACAGACTGGTGCTGACGGGATTCTTGGATGGCGGGCGGCTGACGCCAGAATTGAGGGCCGAAATGTTGCGTAAACGCGGCGTCGCGCTGGACAACCTCGGCCTCACCGAACTGGCCGGCGCGGACTACGACGAGTCACTGAAGCTTGCACCCAACGACCCGGAGAGCTTGGCCGCTGCCGCCATCAATGCCTTCGCGCGGGTGCAGGATGCGAAGGCGACCGAGTATGCGAACAAGGCGCTATCGCTTAAGCCCACCAACCCTTCGACCAGGAGGATACTTGCCTATCTGGCTTATCAAGGAAAAAACTATCGGGAAGCCAAGCGCAACCTGATTGAAGAGCTCAAGTTCAGGGATAGAAGCAGTAACGGCTATGCGACCATCTGGCTCTTCCTCGCCGCCAAACGCAACAACGAAGACGCGCAGGCTACGGTGAAGCCCTATCTGGCCGCCAACAAATCCGACTGGCCGCATCCGGTGTTGCAATACCTAATAGGAGCCGGCAGCTGGGATCAGGCATTGAAGGGCGCACAGGAAGATGAAGATGACCCATCGCGCCTGTGCGAGCTGTATTTCTATGCCGGGGAAAAATCGCTGATCGAAGGGCAATACGCTCAGGCGCAAGACTTCTTCAACAAGAGCCTGAATACCGGGGTTGTCGAGTACAACGAATATCTCATGTCCCAGCGCAGCCTGCGACTACTGAAAGAGGCCGGCGCAACACAGTGAAGCAATCCCCGGGGCTGCCTGGCCTTGGCGCCCGGGAGCCGGATTTTGTAGGTCGGGTTTTAACCCGACATGTCGGGCTTAAGCCCGACCTACAGGGTTTTGTGCACGAATGCCCCTAGCGCTTCGGCCCGTTGAATTTGCTCGAATACTCCGCGAACACGCTCGGGTCTTCGACGCCTTCCACGCGAAATTCTATCGGCGTCACTTCTTGCTTCACGTTCGCGCCGGGTGCCTTCACGAAGATGGTGAACGACGTGCCGCGGCCATGGTGGGTCAGCAGCGGTTTGTCGGCCCCGATGATCTCCTGCCCCGCCACTCCGCCTTCGGCGCTGACCTTCACATGGATGTCCCTGTCGGTCTTGTTGAGCACCTTGAAGACGTATTTGTTCTGGATAGACCCGTCGCTCATGCTGACGAACAGCGGCTGGCGCTCGGGCAGCACGTTCAATGTCATCGAACCCAGATGGGTCAGGCCGTACGTGATGCCGGCCAGCGCGATGACGATGATGCCGAGATAGACCAGCGTGCGCGGATGCTGGTACAGCTTCTTCGGCGGCTTGCCGGAGAGTTCGTCCAGCGATGCGTAGCGGATCAGGCCATGCGGTTTGCCGATCTTGTCCATGATGGAATCGCAGGCGTCGATGCACAGGCCGCAGGTGATGCAACCCAATTGCTGGCCCTTGCGGATGTCCACGCCGGTCGGACAGACCTGCACGCACTGGTAGCAGTCGATGCAGTCGCCCTGCTGCGCCACCGCCTCGCCGCCACGCCGCAGCTTGCCGCGCGGTTCGCCGCGGTTGTAGTCGTAGGCCGGCAGTATGGTCTGCGAGTCCGACATCACCCCCTGGAGTCGCGCATAGGGACAGAGCCAGAAACAGGTCTGCTCTCGCAACAAGCCGGCGAGCAGGTAAGTACCGGCGAAGAACAAGGCGAGCACGACCCAGCCGACCGTAGGCAGTCGGAAGTGGATCAGGTCGTTCCAGTATTCGAATGCATCGACGAACCAGATGGAGTAGCTGATGCCGGTGAGCAAGGCGATCATCATCCAGAGCGCATGCTTGAGCGCCTTCTTCTTCAGTTTGTCCACGCCCCACGCAGCTTCGTCCAGCTTGCGGCGCGCGGCCGGATTACCTTCAATCTTGTCCTCGATCCAAGTGAACCAGTCGGTCCATACGGTCTGGAAACAGAAGTAACCGCACCACACGCGCGAGGCGACGGAAGTCACCGCGAACAGCGTCATCGCCGCCACCAGCAGCACCAGCGACAGCATCCAGATATCCTGCGGCAGCACCGTCAGGTTGAAGAAATGGAACTGGCGATGTTCGATGTCGAACAGGATGGCCTGCTTGTCGTTCCAGCGCAGGTAGGGCAGCAGGAAGAACGGCCCCCAGAGCGCCCATTGCGAATAAGTCTTGAGCGTGCGGAAGAAACCCGGCATGCGCTTCGCATGGATGGTCTTCTCGCCGAGGTTCGCGTCCCAGTTATCCAGCTCGTGGTAGATGGTCGTGACGGTGCCCATCTCCTTCTTTCCCATTTCCTTATTTTCAGTGACGTCGTTCATGCCGGCACTCCAATCTTCTCGAACTTGGCGAGCAACTGCTCCCTGCTTTCCGCATGCGCCGGGTCGGGCAGGATGCAATCGACCGGACACACCTCCACGCACTGCGGCGCATCGAAGTGACCCACGCATTCGGTGCACCTGTCGGGAGCGATGACATAGACGTCATCGCCCTGCGAGATCGCGTCGTTCGGGCATTCCGGCTCGCACACATCGCAGTTGATGCATTCGTCAGTGATCAGCAGTGCCATTTCTCATTCCTTTACCGTTTCTTGCGGCCATTCGATTCCGCTCAAGGCGCGCCGCGCGCCAAAAAGAACCTGTGGCACGCCGCCGCGCCACAGGTCAAAGCTGACGGACTGCACGTCCGGTCAGATCAGGGAGGTTACGTCACCGTAACCCAACCTCTATTCAGCAATCACCGTGCCACGCGGCACATTTCCAACAAACTTTATTTGCTATCAATCGGATAATCGACTTCCGGCCAAGGATGGACAAATAAGGGAAATTGGAGCATCCGCCACATTTGTCATATACTAACTGCCATGACAGCCATAAACGACACAAGTTCCAGCCAACCCACTCTCCCGGCAGAGACGCTGGCCCTGCTGGACAGCTTCGCCGAACCCAAGATCCTGCTCGACGGGCAATACCGCATCGTCGCGGCCAATGCCGCCTACCGGCAGGAGTTCGGCGCGGACCGGGATGTCGTCGGGCGCTACTGCTACGAGCTCTCCCACCACTACGACAAACCCTGTGACCAGGCCGGGGAAAACTGCCCGCTGCGCGACTGCATGGAGAGCGGTCACCCCAGCCGCGTGCTGCATGTGCACCACACCTCCGCAGGCAGGGAGCATGTCGAGGTGGAAGTGGTGCCGGTCAGGAACGAAGCCGGCGACACGACCTGCTACATGGAGACCATGCACTTCCTGCGCCAGCCCGACGGCGGCACGCCCGAGCGCGCGATGGTCGGCTACTCCCGCCCGTTCAACCGCATGCTGGAGCTCGCCAAACGCGTGGCCGAACACGAAAGCTCGGTGCTGCTGCTGGGCGAATCGGGCACCGGCAAGGAGTTGGTCGCCCATGCCATCCACGACATGAGCCCGCGCGCGGCCGCGCCCTTCGTCGCGGTCGAATGCTCGGGCCTGACCGAGACGCTGTTCGAGAGCGAGATGTTCGGCTACGAGAAAGGCGCGTTCACCGGCGCGACCGGCCGCAAGATCGGGCTGGTGGAAGCGGTGCGCGGCGGCACCCTGTTTCTGGACGAGGTCGGCGACATCCCGCTGTCGCTGCAGGTCAAACTGCTGCGTCTGATGGAAGCCGGCACCTACCGCCGCGTCGGCGGACTGGAGCCGCTGCGCGCCGACTTCCGCCTGATCGCCGCGACTCACCGCGACCTTGGCCAGATGGTGCGCGAAGGCAGCTTCCGCCAGGACCTGTTCTTCCGCATCAACGTCTTCCCCATCCCGCTGCCGCCGCTGCGCGAGCGCATGGAAGACCTGCCGATGCTGGCCGCCAGCCTGCTGTCCCATCTGGATGCGACGCGCAAGATCGCGCTCGGCGAGGAAGCCATGGCCGCACTGATGCGCCACGACTTCCCCGGCAACGTGCGCGAGCTGCGCAACATCCTGGAACGCGCGCTGATCATGGCCGACGGCAACACCATCCTGCCGCAGCACCTGTATCTGGACGCACTGAGAAGCGCAAAACCGGAGAACCCAGCCACGAACCCGACCGAAGAGATCGCCCCGCTGGCAACCCTGGAAAAACGCTACCTCGCTTGGGCAGCGGAACACTTCCCGGGCGACCGCAAAGCCTTGGCGGAACGGCTGGGCATCAGCGAACGCACGCTGTATCGCAAGCTCAGGAATTCGGGTTCGGAATTGCCCTGACATAAACCAAGCCCCCGTAAGAGCGACTTCAGTCGCGATAGACACTTTCCCCATCCTCGTCACCTCGCGACCGACTCGCATCAAGGCAAGACGCCGCGCACCGAAACTCCGCCATGCTCCCGCCATTACCCCTTCCAGATCAACGATTTGACCGGCACAAATATCGCGTATATCCTTCGCGTATATAGCACCCATATCGGAGGAACCATGTCCGCCAGCACCGTCTTCAACAACAACCGCACCCAAGCGGTTCGCCTACCCGCCGAGATGCGCTTCCCCGATTCGGTCAAAAAAGTGGAAGTTCGGATAGTCGGACAGGAACGCATCATCGCGCCCGCAGAATCCGCATGGGACAGCTTCTTTCTGGGTGCCGCGACAGCCACCGAAGATTTCATGACCGAACGCGCCAGCCAGACCCAGCCCGAGCGCGAGAGCCTGTAGGTGCGGCGATGCTGAAATATCTCCTCGACACCAATATCGTCATCTACGTCATCAAACGGCGGCCGCCGGAAGCGCTGGAAATATTCAACCGCCATCACGGACACATGGCGATCTCGTCCGTCACATTGGCGGAACTGGTGCACGGCGCCGAAAAGAGCAGCGATGTCGCGCGCAACATTCGTGTCGTCGAAGACTTTACCAGCCGGCTGGCCGTGCTGCCCTACGACGACAAGGCGGCTTGGCAATACGGACACATCCGCGCCGCCCTCGAAAAAATCGGCCGGCCGATAGGCGTAAACGACCTGCACATCGCCGCCCACGCGCGCAGCAACGGACTAACTCTGGTGACCAACAACCTGCGGGAGTTCGAACGAGTTCCGGGATTGCTGCTGGAGAACTGGGTAGCGTGAACGCAATGCGGGAGATCAATGCGCGGTGTACTAGCACAGTGCCACCGACTGATGAAACCTGATTAATCGGCAAACCTTTTGCAGGAGCGGCTTTAGCCGCGATAGGCCACCGGATTAACAGTCACCATCGCGGCTGAAGCCGCTCCTACGGGGAAAATTCAACTCCAAAGAGCAACGCCCCGCCCGTTTGAAGCCCTCAGCGCCTGACCTCGGACTCCTGCACGCGGACGGCCACGACCTCAATCACCTCGCCCTCGATCACTTCGCCTTCAAAGACCT
This sequence comes from Gallionella sp., assembly GCA_023229845.1. Lineage (GTDB taxonomy): Bacteria > Pseudomonadota > Gammaproteobacteria > Burkholderiales > Gallionellaceae > Gallionella. The sequence goes on along the minus strand of JALNYK010000025.1, from coordinate 22,574 downwards.
CGCCCCGGAACGCATCGTTTTCCGCCTTGGCATTGCGGGCCGCGAGGCTCTGCATCTCCCGCATCATCTTGCGCACCGCGCGCGTCTTCCACCACAGGTAAGCGCCGCCGAACACGACGACGACCAGGATGACCGCGAGCAACACCGCCGAGAACATCAGCGCCACGACACCCAGCGCGACCATGCCGATAAGCGTCACGGCTTTGCGCAACAGGCTGGGACGATGGGATGAGGTATAGGAAATTTGTTTGATCTTCATGGGGCAAGTTTATCCGAATTCCCGATACAAACTCGCGCGACGCAGTGCATAGCCTTCGAACTCAAACCCGTCTCGCCTCTGCGCTTGCCAGCATTGACACCCCCGCCCCGCTCAAATAAAGTTCGCCCCACTTGCAGATTTACCTGACGCACATCCCGCCGCACGTACGGCGCGAGGCTCACGGCACAATCCCCAGAACAGGAGACTGGCGCAAGCAATCATCCCGCATCGACGGGAGCATTGCCGGCACACGACTGTAAAAAGGGGAGCACTTGTCACACCATCCAGCGCAGCTACTTTTCGGGCCAGATAAGCCGTGGCCTACCCCCTGTTCATTTAAAGAATTGGCAGCTTTGAGGTCCCGATATGGCACCTCAAACTTGAAATCACAAATTGTGATCTCAAACGAAAAAACTGCCGAACACGGAAACCGCCGCCCATCCCCTCCCCCTTGCATAACCAGCGACTTGGCTGGCGTTGTTTGCCAGCTTAGTCGAATGGCTAGTAGTTCCATCAGGGGGAGGGCCAGGGAGAGGGTAGAAACGTTCTTGTCCACCGTATCTACCTCCATCCCAACCTTCCTCCAGCATGCGGAAAGAATGCAGTGCAACCACAGGCTGGGCACAGGCGTGAAATGACAAAACAGAAAAGGAATGCGATGAGTCTGAACCTGTATATCGGCAACAAGAATTATTCGTCGTGGTCGTTGCGGCCGTGGCTGCTGCTCAAGCATCTGGACATCCCCTTCACCGAGCACATGATCTCGGTAGGCGGACGCGACTACAACCCGGCCCTGCGCCCCATCGCCGGCAATGCCAGGGTGCCCTGCCTGCACGTCGATAGATTCCAGATATGGGAAAGCCTCGCGATAGCGGAATACCTGGCCGAACGGCATCCGCAACTGTGGCCGGCAGACACCCTGGCGCGCGCCCGTGCGCGCAGCATCTCGGCGGAGATGCACTCCGGCTTCGTCGAACTGCGCAAGGCGATGCCGATGAACCTGAAATTCAAGCTCAAGGGCAAACCGGCCACAGAAGCCGTACAGCGCGACATCGACCGCATCGTCGAGATATGGACGGAAGCCCGCACCCGGTTCGCAACCTCCGCAGGCCCCTGGCTGTTCGGCGACTTCTCGATAGCCGACGCCATGTTCGCCCCCGTCGCGTGGCGCTTCCACATCTACAACGTGCCGCTACCCGACGTGGCGGCGGCCTATCGCGATGCACTGCTGGCCCACCCGGCCATGCAGGAATGGTATGCGGCAGCGCTGCAGGAAACCGAGGCGCATGCGCATTACGACGATCTGGCTAAGGAATATGGCGGGGTGCGCTGATGATGGCGCTGACTTCGGATGCGTGGTTAGGGGTGAGGGTGTAGTGATGAAGCGCTGCAAATCAAAAACTAAACAAGGACGACGCTGTTTTAATCAGGCGTTATCAGGCGGTGAGTATTGCCACACCCATCGCTCAAACAATTCATCCGATTCCATCCTAGCCATCGGGGCAGGTGCTTTTATTGGAAATTTAATTGCTCCTGGCATTGGGGGAATTGCTCTTGGCGGCCTAACAGGAAAACTATTTCAAAAACTTGCACAGGGAGGTGAAATGAATAAATCAAAAATATTTGTAAGTTTCGATTTTGACAATGATCGTGTTCTTAAGGACTTCATCTTGGGGCAGGCAAAACTGGAAGACTCGCCTTTCGAAGTTGTTGATCACTCACTGAAGGAAGCCGCACCAGAGCGAGATTGGGAAAAGAAAGCTCGTGCAGCAATTAATCGCGCAGACATCGTACTGGTTATGGTTGGGCAAAAAACACATAAGGCTCACGGCGTATTGAAAGAGGTCGCAATGGCTCGTGAAGCTGGAGTCAAGATCGTACAAATCATCGGTTACAAATCTGGTGAGTACACCCCCGTACCCGATGCGGGGAGACTATATGCTTGGAACTGGAACAACCTGAAAAAATTACTTGGATAAAAAAACCACGGAGAATGTTATGCCCATCTCAATTGCAAAAATACAAGAGGCCGCCACACGCATTAGGAAATCCACGCGCAGGACATTCCATGAGGCAAAGGCATCAAGCTTAGCTACTGCATTTTTATGCCACAGCCATAAGGATGCATCTCTAGTTAAGGGCATTACTAATCTACTTGAAGATAGCGGCTGGGATGTTTATATCGATTGGGAAGATTCAAGCATGCCGGAAACGCCAAACCGCCAAACCGCACTCAATATCCAAAACAAAATAAAAGACCTCAAATATTTCCTTTTCTTGGCGACAGAAAATTCCATGAGTTCCCGCTGGTGCCCTTGGGAAATCGGCTATGCCAATGGAGTGAAAAACATTGAAAACATACTAATAATCCCAACCGCCGACCGCCTGGGAACGGCGCGGGGAAATGAGTATTTGCAGCTTTACAGACGCATCGATATTGCTGATGGCGGTGGACTCGCCGCATGGCAGCCGGGACAAACGAGTAATGGTGTATGGGTAAAGGAGCTCTAATGACAACGGCACTGTATGAGTTGGGATTGGCAGGAAGCATTACAGCCGATCAAGCAAAAGAGATAGAAACACATGTTTCCGATGGCATCACGCCATTTGGCTTCACCCTAGGAAAGGAGGTTGCTTGGTCAGTCAATGACATAGCCAACTTCAATCCTCCCAAAAGAATTGGGGCCGCCATCGCATTCATTGGTGCCCAAAATATACCCACTTCCGGTCTAGCAAATCTTTTACGCAAAGGAATTCCAGTAATTCCAGTAGCCACAAATTTCAACAATGTGTCGAAAGAAATACCGGAATCTCTTCGCAAGCTTAACTGCATTTCGTATCAAGATGAGGGCGCACAGCGAATTGCAACAGCATTATTGGAATGTGCAGGCTTACTTCCAAGGCAGCGAAGAGTATTTTTGAGCTATAGGCGGACTGAATCGAGAGCGGCTGCCCTTCAGTTGTTTAGCGAATTGTCGGGCCGCCGTTTTGATGTATTCTTGGACACGCATGATGTAGCACCTGCTGAAAATTTTCAGGCAATGCTCTGGCACCGGCTATGTGATGCAGATGTACTCATCATGCTCGACACTCAAACTTACTTTGAGAGCCGATGGACGAAAGCCGAATTTGGCCGAGCTCAACTGAAAGGAATCTCCATCCTTCGCGTTGGTTGGCCAGGAGTGTCGGCATCACCAAGAGCAGCTACAGCCAGTCAAGTACTTCTTGATGCCACAGATATTGCTCCTACTGGTCATCTTAGCGGCACAGCTATCTCCAGTATCTGCTCTAAAATTGAATTGCTACGCAGCCAAAGCCTCGCTGTCAGGCAGCGTGGAATTTTCGACAACATTCATCTAGGGGTAAACAAAGCAGGAGGTAAGCTTTCAGCAATAGGCCAACAGAGCGTTGCTCTCGTCACCCTCTCTGACGGAAAAGAAGTTTTTCTATATCCGTCAGTAGGAATTCCTACCGCTGTAACTCTTAATGAGGCGGCCAATCACTCGCCAGATTCAGAAGTTGCCATAGTTTACGATGAACTAGGAATACATGAAGATTGGCTGCGCCACATTTCTTGGCTCAACTCACAAATCAAGAGTGGGCGTTATATTCAAGCCCATAAAGTTGGTTGGGCAATGACCGACTGGGAGGATAAACAATGAAGGCTATCTTCTTATCCGCAAGCGTCCCGGTTCCTGGCAGACGCAATTACTTCGAAACCGCCGACCCATTTCTAATTCAATTTGCAGTGCGTGAATTAGTAATTGCCTGCCTAGGCCGACGTCACATCGTATGGGGAGGTCATCCTGCAATTACTCCGATGATTCAAGCTGCGTGCAAAGAACTAGGAATTGACTTCGGTAATGCCGTCACTTTGTATCAAAGTAAATTCTTTGAAGGACGCTACCCTGAAGAAAACAAAGATTTCGACAACATTGTATATACGGAAGCCGTTCCAGGAAATTTAGCTCGCAGCCTGCTAACAATGCGCGAGGCTATGATCTCAAGAGATGATCTTGTTGCCGCCGTTTTTATCGGTGGCATGGAAGGTGTGGAGATTGAGTACGAACTATTCAAGCTCTACCACCATAACGTACCGATCATTCCAGTCGCAGCTACTGGTGGAGCTGCTCGCGAGCTCGCTACTAAGATTGGAGTAAAAGACACCGAACTGGATGATGTGGATTTTACAAATATGTTCTACGAGCAGCTCGATATTGATCCAAGAGAAGATAGACACCTTGATAACGCGACTGACGCCCCGAGCGTAGGGCTCAAACCTTAAGGAATATTTTCGTGGCAAACGTAGTACTTTCTTCAGTTTTCACCAACAAGACGTGATCGAAATATCCAACGAGGTTTATCTGCCGCCACGACAAGTTGCGGGGTTAATACGTTTGGGGAGGGCGGCAGATAAACGCTATTCGTTATGCCTCATGAAATAGTAAGGCATCTGTAGATTCATTCAATAACCAAAAGGAGAAAATAATGGCGAGGCAAGTTTTCTTTAGCTTTAAATATGAGGATGTATCACGAGCAATGGTCGTGAGAAATAGCTGGGTAACGCAAGGTACGCAGACGGCCGCAGGGTTTGTGGATAAGGCAGACTTTGAGAAGATAAAAAAGCAAGGTGATGCAGCAATCAAACGATGGATAGATGACCAATTGAATGGCACGTCGGTAACCGTTGTCCTAGTAGGCCAAGATACCTGCAAAAGCCGTTGGGTCAAATATGAAATTGAAAAGAGTATCGAAATCGGTAACGGCCTCTTAGGTATCGACATCAGCAAAATTAAAGATTTCAGTGGAAATACATCTGAAAGATGCGGGCAGTTGCCAGCAGGCTATCCTTTCTACCGCTGGAACAACGATGACGGTTATAAAAATATGGGGGACTGGATAGAAAAGGCCGCCAAAGCTGCTGGTAGATAACCTCTAATCTGCGGCTCCTAACATCGAGGATCATCATGAATAACACTACGAAAGCTCCAGAAAATTTCTTCAGATTGCTTGTGCCTGCGACTAACCTCACCCCACCCGACAGGCCATCTATCGAACTATGCGGGAGCCGCTGGTTTTTCACCGAATGGATGTCTATAACTGAAGCACCGCCATACACATGCATCTCCTACTCGTGGGGCTCAGGCAAAGTGGATGATATGTTTGAGGATGGGCAATTGATGTCCTATAGAACTATCCCATCCCTTGAAGCAACAATCAAAGCAACTCAAACTCCCGAGCACTGGAGTTACGCACTAATGAGCTCCTCCCGCGACGCGCAAAAAGAAGCGGCGGCTGTAGAAGCTGCGATCAAGGCAGCGCAAGCAATCTGGATCGACGCTCTATGTGTTCCAGCCAATGAACCAACTCGGTCTGCGTGCCTGCGGAACATGGGGGCAATCTATAGTTCTGCCGCGCAAGTGTTTGCAGTATTGTCTGAACCATGCGCCCGCCTCCTTCTGCAAATCAAAGCTACGGGTCACATGAATCCAGAGGAATTTTTCATTCTCGAAAATGATGACTGGATCACACGAGCATGGACATACCAAGAGATGGCCAACAGCAAGAGCACTTTTTTCATTGCACGAGGCGACGGTAGCGTCTTACACCTCGCGCTGGATTTTCTAAATGCGATCCTGACAGACACGACTGACTACGCAGATGCGCAGGGGTTCGCGCGAACTGAGCTAGCGGTACGATTCCCCAGACTGGACAGCCTGCAAGTGATGATGGCAGAGCATCGCATCGCAGAGTACACAGGGCGATGCGCATACCAAGTAATGTCGGCAATGCATCAACGATATGCTGAACGTGAGGAGGATCGTATCTACGCCATGATTGGTGCAATCACAGACTCTCAGTCGAATAACCTGAACGATGAAATTCTCAGTCCAGCGGAATATTTCATGCGAGTCTGCGAAGCAAAAGGCGATTATTCGTTTATCTACTGTATCGCACCGCGCAGTGACCAATCTGGTAGACGATGGAGACCTGCCGCAGAAAAAATCGCCCCCGTTCTGTCTGGGGTTCTTATTGGCGGTAGCGGACAGACTGGAAGCCTAAAACCGACTTATCTCCAATTGGAAAATATGTGCCGACTTGCGCCGAACTCCGTAAACTCGGACGGGATAAAGTCAACAAGGACATTTTTGCAAAGCGACAGCACCAATCTGTCGCCGACTGATATTGCTACCGCCATTTTTGAGCGTCTAAAACAAAAAGGGTTTTCGGGGTGCGGTGACTATGTGGAGCTGGAGAGCGGATTCTTTTTCCCGCAATCAAGGTTTACACATTCGAATGATATTTTTGTTGCAGTTTCCCCTGATATGAACTGGACGAATGGCGCGGCGGGGCTACTGCTCAGTTCAAATGGAACGGACATAAATGAGTTTTGCGATGTCGGCGTTTTTATAGGTAGGTTGCCGAAGGTCGGGGAATCAATCAACGTAAGGTAGCCCCCTCCCATATCCACCCAGCAGCAAAACTAAACGGGTCAACTTCGCAATAACCCCACCCCATGGCCATCATCCTCCCCTCCCTGCACTCGAAAAACCTCCGGCTGACGTCGGGGGAGAGACGTTTCGGAACGGCGCTGCTGCGCAATCTCGAAGACGATTATTTCTGCTGGGTGGATGTGCCGGTGGGGCCGAAACAGCGGCGGCCGGATTTCGTCGTGCTGCATCCGGGGCGCGGCATCCTTGTGCTGGAAGTCAAGGACTGGAAGCCGAACACGATCCAGAAGATGACGCGACACGATGCCGAAATCCACACGGATCGCGGCTTGCAGACCGTGCCCAATCCGCTCGAACAGGCGCATGCCTATGCCATCGAGATCAAGGAACTGCTCGAACGCGACCCGCTGCTGGTGCAGCAGGAGGAAGGCCGCTACAAGCGAATGAATGGGGTCAGCATCGAGTATTCCCAAATAGAAACCTGTTCAGGTTTCACGCCGCCTTGAGCATGAGCTCCTCTTGGATGAAGAGGCAAAGAGTCTCAAATTGATTATGCGGCAATTCTTTCCAGCGGCTTGATCACGATGGGGAAATATCCGCCCCTATCCCTACCATCTGACCTGCGTAGTTAACCCCATTGAATGAGCGCAACGCCACAACTAGCATGCAAGCCAGCCCCGCTAATTTTTGTCCTGATGCAGGCGGGCATCGCCAATACGGATGCGGCGGCAGCAGGTAACTTACACCACTGCGTCCGTGCACACTCTGGAGGAACGATCATGCATATAGCCAAAGAGAACGTGGATGTCAGGATGCAGATTCCCGGCGCAGTGATACGCCAGCACATGGATTTCGGCGATGCGACCGGGTTTGGCAAGATCAGCGGCGAGTACTTCAGCCTTTCCTCGGGCGTCGACACCACGCCGCTGTTCGAAGGACTGGAAGGAAACCTGTGCCAATGCCCGCACTGGGGCTATGTCGTGCGCGGCCAGCTCACCACCACCGATGCGAACGGCTCGAAGGAAACGGTCAAGACGAACGACCTGTTCTATTGGCCGCCGGGCCACAATGTGAAGGTCGATTCGGATGCGGAGATCGTCATGTTCAGTCCGCAGCATGAGCACAGCAACGTCATCAAGCACATGCTGGAGAAGGTGGGGCAATCAGAATAATCAGGGACGCGGTTTTATGCCGCGTGTCGCAATTCGTAATCCGCGATCAGCACATCGGCGGGTAATTTGAGTCCTTCCGACAAACGCCGGATCATCGCCAGTGTCAGCGGGCGCGCGCGGTTCAGCACTTCGGCCACTCGGCCACGGCTTCCGATGTATTCCTCCAGGTCCTTGCGCGTCAACCCGCGCGTTTCCATCGCGTAGTTCAGGAAATCGATGGGATCGGGCGCAGGAATGGGGAAGTGTTGGGCTTCGTATTTCTCCACCAACATGACGAGTACTTCCAGCCTGTCCGCCTCGGGTGTTTTTTCGGGCACATCGAACAATGTCTCGATCTCGCGCAAGGCGGCTTTGTATTCTGCTTTTGTCCGAATCGGTTTGAGTTCCATTGCTATACCTTTCCTGCATCTATCGCATCATATTCGGCATGGGTTCCGACAAAGCGGATGTACAGCATGCCCCGGTTGTAATGCACGGCCACGATCAGGCGGTAATCGTTGCCTTTGATGTTGAACACGATGCGATTGTTTCCAACGAAGCTGGCATTACGATGAGCCGCCTTGATGTCCGACGGAGTTTTCCAGTCCGCATGGCATGCATCGGCATACCATGAACGCAGTGGCGTTTCTGCCTGCGGGTGCTTTTCCCAGAATTCCCGCAATGAGCTGATGGCTATGACTCGCATGGCGTCACTTTAGCACGCTCCCATTTTGGGTTCAACCTTTGGATTGCCGAGGGAAATCCGGCCTGCATCGAGATGCTTCCAAAGAAGAAAGCCCGGCATCGCCGGGCTTTTCTTTGCGGCGCGACAAGCGCCCTCGCCTACCCGCGTCAGTGCGCCACCTGCGCCCCGTAGTACTTCACCGACTTCCGCGATCCCGGCTTCTTCTTGTGGGTGACCACGCCCTTGATCTCGTCCAGTCCGGGGATGGCGATATCGGGATAAGCGGGGTTGAGCGCATGCAGCCGCCAGCCGCCTTGCTCATCGCGCTTGAGTTGGCGGAAGATGAACTCTTCGTTCGCCGTACCGACCACGAATGCGCCGTCCGTTGCGGGCGCGCCCATCTCGATGACCAGTATCTCGCCCTCGACAAATTCCGGCGCCATGCTGTCGCCCAGCACCATCAGCGCGACCATCTCGTTGCCGGAGCAGTCGCTGCCGGAACTATTGCAGCTGGCCGGGTCGTCGTCTTGCTCGGCCGCAACGACGGGGATGTTGATGGGTTTGCGCGTTTGCATATGGAAAGCTCCTGATTGAACGTCCCGGATGATAGCGGCAAATTAGCAAATGCTGAATAACCTTGCTGCCTTACAATGCCGGCGCAGCGAAATCTGCGGCAGGACACCACATCGACAGCGGAAAATCCGGGGAACGGGCATGCAGAAAATCAGGGGAAACGAAGGGGACGATCGCGGCGGCTGCGTCGCGCTGATCTACGCCCTCGTGGCCGAGCGCCTGTCCGTCCATTACGAGCACGGGCAATGGCTGAGCCAGTCGCAGGGCGCCACGCTCGCCGCGGAGTGGCTGTCCCGCACAGGACGCCAGTTGCCGCTGGCGTTGCGCAAGCGTTTGTCCGACCTGAGCGATCAGCTCGCCCGGCAGATCGCCTCGACCACCTCGCGCGACGCGGGGCTGTATATCGCCCACGAGATGCAGGAGTCGCTGGATACCCGCTACCAGTCCGAGATCGGCCAGTCCATCATGGCCGAATGCGAGCGGGCCTTCGACGAGGAATGGCCGGCCACGGCAACAGGGGGAGGCCGACACGACCCGAACGGGGCATAGCGGCACCGCAGCCATTCCAGTAAAGTCGCCCCGTCATCCACTCCGGTATTTCCCCATGAACACAGCAGAATTGAGCAAGGAACAGGCCGTCCTGCGCGCGATGCGCAAGACGCTGGGCAACGTCGTCAGGGACGTGACGCCGCTCGGCGGACGCCCCAACCCGCTGACGGGCGACACCATCCAGGACATCAAGGATTGCTTCGCGCTGATCTCGGAACGGGAAAGGGAACTGGCCGAGTTGCTCGACTTCGATCAGGCCAAGCCCTATTACAAGGACGGCGAGCAACCGAATGCGCAGGTCATCAGCTTCGTCAAACCAGCAAGAGAATAGTCAAACGCGGCGATCAACAGCTGCCGTCATTGGTAAAACTACTAGCCATTCGACTAAGCTGGCAAACAACGCCAGCCAAGTCGCTGGTTATGCGCCGGAATGACGAACGATTAAGAGACTCCCATGAGTGAAAATTTTGTCGAGATCAAAGACGGCCTGAAAGACAGCGCCCCGGAAAACAACGAACGCGCCGAGCTGACGAAGCTACTGGTCGACAAGTTGCAGGAATTGCACGACCTGACCGACGCCGCGCCGCTGGCGCATGCGCGCCTGCAGCTGGATGTCGCGGAGCTGCTGGTGGCGCTGGAGCGCAAGCCCGAGGCATGGACGCTGGCGCGTGAGGCGTTCGCCGCCGCGCTGGCGCAAGATGCCTGGAAGGATGCCGTGGAGGCCTGCGACGTGCTGTACCAGTGCGAACAGGATGGCTCCGTCGCGGCGCTGGGCATGGGCGTGTGGCTGGCAGTCAGCTTCCCGGTCGATCCCGAGCTGACGCTGGCGATGCTGATGCATATCGTCGAGGAGACGCCCGACCATGCGGACGGCGCGGCGCTCGCCGCCGTGGCCGCGCGTTATGTGATCGACCTGCGCGCCGACGACGCGCAGCACGAGAATCTGGGCCTGTTCGCCAACCACCTGATCGCACAAGTGGCCGCACGCCACGGCAACGTGCGCGATCAGGCCGCGCTGGACAAGTGGATGGACAGGCTGGAACTGCGCGATCCGCAGGTATTCCTGCCGCGCCTGGGGCAGGTGGTCGATGTCATCGTCGGCGACGCCTGGTGGTTCGACCGCGACGAGCTGCGCAGAAAGTTCGATTGATGCGTGCGAGTCACACCCCAAGCATCCTGCGCGTCAGCAGCGTCTGCATGTCGCGTCGGCCATCGGCGATGATGTAGACGATCACTTGTTTGCCGCGGATGCGATAGATAAGCCGATAGGGTTTGAAATGCGCCTGACGATATTCGCGGATGCCAAGGGCGAGTAGCTCTTTGGGATAGGAGCCGCGCTCGGGGTATGCCGCTAACGACTCGGCCACTTCCATCAGCTTGTCCAGCACGTAATCGGCATTGGCCTGAGTGTCGTTTTCGGCGATGTAGTCGTAGATCGACTCAAGATCGCGCTCGGCACCGTGCGTGAGCAATACTTTGTAGCTCATTTTGCCGATGTCACTTATCCGCAATCTTTTTGGAGCGAAGGCGGCGAGCGACATTCGCAATAGGCGTGGTCTTGCCTTCTTCAATTTCCTGATTGCCCAGTGCCAGTATCTTCAGGAGCGCCAATGTTTCCTGTGTACTCTCGTAGGTGGCGATGTCTTGCATGACTGCCCTGGCTTCGCCATTCTGGGTGATCAGAAAGGGTTCCCGGTTTTCCGCCAGGTTCTGGAGAACCTCGGCGGCATTAGCCTTGAGATAACTGATGGGTTTGATGTTCGCCGGGCGCATGATCTGCTCCTTGAGATAAGTCGGACTGAATATAGTCTTTTAACGGTCTCATGACAAGTTTGCCATGCCATCAGGTGACAACCTGTTTCACGGCGATTCGGCGGCGCAAATATTCAGCGCGATCTCGCCCACGCCTTCGATCACCCCTTCGATGCGGTCGCCCGCGACCACGGGCCCGACGCCTTCCGGCGTGCCGGTGAAGATCAGGTCACCGGGCTGCAGGTGGTAGAAGCAGGACAGGTGGGCAACGATGGCCGGGACGGGATGGATCATCATGCTCATGTCCGAAGACTGCCTGATGTCGCCATTGACCTTGAGTTCGATCTTGCCTTTGCCCGGATGTCCGATTTCGGAAGCCGGGGCCAGTGCAGAGACCACCGCCGCATTCTCGAAATCCTTGCCGATATCCCAGGACAGTTTTTTCTCGCGCAGCGACACCTGCAGGTCGCGGCGGGTCATGTCCAGCCCGCACGCGTAGCCGTAAACATGTTCTAGGGACTGGCTTTCTGGAATCCGGAAGCCGGCCTTGCCGATCGCCACCACCAGTTCCATTTCGTGGTGATAATTGGCGGTGCCCGGCGGATAGCAAACGGTTGCGCCCGAGGGAACATAATGGGCCGCCGCCTTGGTGAAATAGAACGGCGTCTCCCGGTCAACCTCGATCCCGAATTCCCTGGCATGGGCCTCGTAATTGCGGCCGACGCAGAAGATGCGCCGTATCGGGAAATGCTCGTCGCTGCCCAGAATCGGCACCGATGCAACGGCAGGCGGAGCAAACAGGTATTTCATCGCGATGACTCTCGAAGGAAATTATGAGGGACAGATTCTAATCCCGGATAGCCGGAAAGAATGCTGCGGTCAGCGATACTTTCGATGAAGAAAACCCGGTATCTCCAGACTGCTTCTTCGCAGCCCCCTTGGCATCACCCCGCCCTTCCAGCAATACCGTCAATAATCTCAAATACATGATTTTCCTCATATACAGAGAACGAGCCGTACGTTTCAATGAGACCGCACCGTGAGGCATTTGCGAACCAGCAGGGCAATCGATGAGTCATTCATGTCCACTCCCTCCATCAATGAATACCAGCGCAAGCGCGATTTCCGCCGCAGCCCCGAACCGGCCCCGGCGGGCGCGGAGCCGGCGGTACAGGCCGGACATCTCTATGTGATGCACAAGCATGCCGCCCGGCGGCTGCATTTTGATCTGCGCATAGAGCAGGACGGGGTGCTGCGCAGCTGGGCGCTGCCCAAGGGAGCTCCGCTGGAACGCGGCGAGAAGCGCCTCGCGATCGGCGTGGAGGATCACCCGCTCGCGTACGGCGAGTTCGAGGGCACCATCCCCAAAGGCGAATACGGCGGCGGCACGGTGATGCTGTGGGATGCGGGCCGATGGCAACCCGATGGCCGCAACGACGACGAGCAGATCGACTTCATCCTCACCGGAGCCAAGCTCAAGGGGGCCTGGACGCTGGTGCGCATGCGCAAGTGGGCCGGTCGCGGGAGCGACAAACAGTGGCTGCTGATCAAGCGCACCGACCACCCGCAGCACGACCTGCATCCCGACGACCTGAGCGTGGTCAGCGGCCGCAGCATGGAGGAGATCGCCGCGAACCGGCCGGGCCGCGAAGCCGAACCGCCGTCTCGCCCGCCCGTCGCGGCAGAACTCCGCGGCGCGCTCCCGACGCCCGCCTTCGCCCTCCTGCCACCGCAGCTTGCCACCCCCGTTGAACGCGCGCCGACGGGCAGCGCTTGGCTGCACGAGATCAAGTTCGACGGTTATCGCATCGTGGCGCACATCGAGCGCGGCAAGGCGCGCCTGATGACGCGCAACGGCCTCGACTGGACCGCGCGGCTGCGGACACTGGCGCGGCAGCTGGAGACATTGCCGGTGCAGCAGGCCGTCCTCGACGGCGAGCTGGTGGCGCTCACCGCGGGCGGCGCGAGCAGCTTTCGCGAACTGCAGGAGGCGCTGAGCCACAAGCAGACCGCGCAGCTGAGCTATCAGGTCTTCGATCTGGTGTATCTGGATGGCCACGATCTTTCGGCGCTGCCGCTGGTCGAGCGCAAGCAGGCGCTGTCGAAATTGCTGCAAGCTGCGGGTTACGAGCCCAGTGCTGCGGTGCGTTATTCGGATCATGTCCGGGGACAGGGGCCGGAGTTCTTCGAGCAGGCCTGCACTCTGGGTCTGGAGGGCATCGTCTCCAAGCGCGCCGATGCGCCCTATCGCAGCGGCCGCAGCAAGCTGTGGCAGAAGGTGAAATGTACGCAGCCGACCGCCGAGTTCGTGGTCGGCGGCTACACGCCGCCCGCCGGCGCGCGCAGCGGCTTCGGCGCGTTGCTGCTCGGCACGTATCGGGACGGACGGCTGGAATATGCGGGGCGGCTGGGCACCGGCTTCAGCAACCGCCAGCTCGAACAGTTGCACGCGCTGCTGCAAAAACAGGAGATCGCCGAGTCGCCTTTCGCCTCCTCGCCGTCGCTGCCGAATGCACGCGGCGTGCACTGGGTGCAGCCCGCGCTGGTGGTCGCGGTCCAGTACGTCGAACGCACCCGCGACGGGCTGTTGCGCCAGCCCAGCTTTCTGGGCATACGCGAAGACGTGGAACCGGAGCAGGTCGAATCGTCCGATGCCAATCTGGAAGAGGCTGCCTCAGCAGATGCCTCCCGCCCCATGCGACACGCGACAGCAGGCGCGGTGATGGTCGCGGGAACCTCGCTCACGCATCCCGAGCGCATCCTCTATCCGGAACTGGGCGTGACCAAACTGGCTCTGGCCCGCTATTACGAGTCCATCCACGAATGGGTGCTGCCATACCTCGCGCATCGCCCGCTAGTGCTGCTGCGCTGCCCCGAGGGGTGCCCGGAAAGAGAAGGACAAAAAGGCTGCTTCTACCAGAAGCATCTGGTGAAGAGCCAGGCGCACCAAGTGCCGCGCATCGCGATCCGCGAGAAAGACGAAGTGCGCGACTACGTCTACGTGCGCTCGCTGGCCGACATGCTGGAACTGGTGCAGCACGGGGTGCTGGAATTCCACGCCTGGGGTTGCCGGGTGGAAGACATCGAACACCCCGACCTGCTGGTGTTCGACCTCGATCCCGCGCCCGAAGTGTCCTGGCAAGAGGTGCTGCGCACCGCACGCGAACTGCGCGAGCGCCTGCATGGCTTGGAGCTGATGGCATTCCCGCGCACCACCGGCGGCAAGGGGCTGCATCTGGTGGTGCCGCTACAACCGGAGGCGGACTGGGAATCGGTGAAGTCGTTCGCGCGCGCGCTATCGGAACTGCATGCGCGCGACGAGCCGCAGTTACTCACCACCAACATGAGCCTGGCGAAACGGCACGGCAGGATATTCATCGACTACCTGCGCAACACGCGCGGCGCGACCGCCATCGCCAGTTACTCGGTGCGCGCTCGCCCCGGTGCGCCGGTGGCGGTGCCGCTGCGCTGGGACGAGCTCGGTCCAGCGGTGCGTTCGGACCACTACACGATGGAGACGCTGCAGCGCCGCCTCGGGGCATTGCGCGCGGACCCGTGGGAAGGATTTTTTGCGGCGGCGGTGCCGCTGAGTGCGGAGATGCTCGAAGCGGCTGGAATCAACCTAGGCCGTCATTCCGGCGAAGGCCGGAATCCAGCGAATAAATAGGTGCTGCGAAGCAGACAAAACCTAAGGCGTCGTCCCACTTACGTGGGGATTTGTTTATCAACTGGATTCCGGCCTTCGCCGGAATGACGGGATTTTCGGAAACGAAGGAGGTGCATGATGACTATCCGCGCGATGTGGAAAGGGGTGATCCGTTTCGATGCGATCCGCGTGCCGGTGAAGTTGTACGGCGCCATCGAAGATCGCAACGTGCACTTCCGGCTGCTGCACCGCGGCGATCTGGAGCCGGTGCATCAATTCTTCGTCAACCCGGAGACCGACGAGGTGGTGCCTTATGCGAACACCGGGCGCGCCTACATCACCGAATCCGGCGAGCGGGTGTTGCTGAACCCGTCGGAGCTGGAGGCGCTGGAACCGGAGCCTACACGCGATATCGAGATCCTCGGTTTCCTGCCGCATCAAGTGATCGACCATCGCTGGTACAACCGCCCCTATTACCTCGGGCCGGATGAAGACAGCGCGGAATTTTTCGCGCTGGCCGATGCGCTGGAGTCCATGCAGGTGGAGGGTCTGGCGCGCTGGACGATGCGCAACAAATCCTATGTCGGCGCGCTGCAGTTGTATCAGGGCTATCCGATGCTGATGTCGCTGCACCACGCGGAAGAAGTGATTCCGGTGGAATCGCTCGCCGCTCCCGAGGGGCCTCCGCTGGACCCGCGCGAGCTGGGCATGGCGCGGCAGTTGATCGAGATGCTGGAGGCGAATTTCGAGCCGCAGGAGTATCACGATGAATTCCGCGAGCGCGTGCTTGCGATGCTGGATGCCAAGGCTCACGGAAAAAAGGTGCGCACGCTGGCGCCGCCGCAGCACGAACGCGGCATGGATGTCGGTCAGGCGCTGGAAGCCAGCATCCAACAGGTTCGCAAACACGCGTGAAAATTGCTGCGGAGGGCGTCTGCTGCGTTGCGCGGTGCTCGAAATCCTCATGTACAAAAGTACATTCCGGTTTCTCCGCTCCGTGCGCCTTGCATCCATCCCTCCTCGCGAATTTCCAAGACAACTTCTGATGCGGCATAAGGAAAGGTGGTGAGACATGGACAAAGACGACAGCAATCAAGCAGAGGAAGAGGATCTGGAGCAGGAGCAGCCGCACGCCATCTGGTCCGGCATCATCGCGTTCGGGCTGGTAAGCCTTCCGGTGAGCCTGTTCCCCGCCCATCGCGGCAAGATCGCGCTGAAGATGGTGGATGCCAACGGGGCGTTGCTCAAGCGGCAGTTCTTCGGCGAAAACGACAGGCAGCCGCTGGAGCGCGACGACATCGTGCGCAGTTACGAGATCGAGAAGTATCACTATGTGGTGGTCGAAGACGAGGAACTGGAGGCGCTGGAGCCGAAGAAGTCGCGCGAGATCGACCTGAAACGGTTCGTGCCCTTAAGCTCGATCAATCCGGTCTATTTCGAGCGCGCGTATTTTCTGGTGCCCGACAGCGATACGACCAAGGCATACCGCCTGCTGGCCAAAAGCATGGAAGACGAGCAGCGGGTCGGCATCGCCAGCTTCGTGATGCACGGCAAGGATTACCTGGTGGCGATCATCGCCGAGCGCGGCATCCTGCGGGCGGAGACGCTGCGCTTCCACGACGAGCTGCGCACGCCCGAGCAGGTCGGCCTGCCCAAACGACAGCCCGCCGATAAAGCGCTCGTCGAGCGCATGCGCGCCGCCATCGGCAAGTCCATGCGCAAACGATTCGACGGCGAACTCTTGAGCGACCGGCACACCCGGGACCTGATGCAGCGCATCGAAGCGAAACTCAAGGCCGGCACCGACGTGCTGCCGGCCCCCGAGGAACCCGAAGCGGTCGAAGCCGAAAGCAACGTAATCGATCTCATGCAAGTGCTCAAGGAACGCCTGCAGGGGCGGCAAGTATCCAAACAGGCGGCCGGGAAGGCATCAAAACCGGAGCGTTCTTCGAACCGGGGGAAACCGCGCGGGAAGTAGCAAGCTGGGATATCTCCGACACGCGATGTCCGGTCGGGGCTTGGGTTAAAATCTGCGCCGCTTCCCCCACAATCATTTATTGAATTCACGTTGATTCCTGCCTCTCCCTCCCCGCTGCGCATCTCCGACCTCCGCGAACGCCTGCGCGACCTTGGCTGCAAGCCCTGCCACGAAGACCGCCTGCTGCGCGGCTGGAGCCAGGTGAGTTCTTACGACCGCAAGGGCAGCCCCGCGGCGACTTTCTTTCCGGCGGCGATGCGCAACGAGCTGCCAACCATCGAAGCGGAGCTGGATGGGCTGGCGCGGTTGCATGGTGAATATCCCGCCGACGACGAGGTCGCGCGGCTGCTGGTGGCGCTGCACGACGGCCAGATGGTGGAAAGCGTGCTGCTGCCGCGCGGCGGGCTGTGCGTCTCGACACAGGTGGGTTGCGCGGTGGGCTGCGTGTTCTGCATGAGCGGTCGCGCGGGGCTCCTGCGCCAGCTCGGCAGCGCCGAGATCGTCGCGCAAGTTGTGCTCGCGCGCCGTCGTCGCGCGGTGAGCAAGGTGGTATTCATGGGCATGGGCGAACCGGCGCACAATCTCGACAACGTACTCGAAGCGATAGACGTGCTCGGAATGCAGGGCAACATCGGGCACAAGAATCTCGTGCTTTCTACGGTGGGGGATTTGCGGGTGTTCGAGCGGCTAATGGAGGGACTGACTCACAAGCCCTCTCCCCAACCCTCTCCCGCAAGCGGGCGAGGGAGCAATCGTGAAAAGCAATCTCCAATTCCCGCGGTAAAACCCGCGCTCGCGCTGTCGCTGCACACCACCGACGACGCGCTGCGCGCGAAACTGCTGCCGCATGCGCCGCAGATACCCGTCGATGAGCTGGTGGAGCGCGCCGAGGCGTATGCACGCGCGACCGGCTATCCGGTGCAGTACCAGTGGACGCTGATCGAGGGCGTCAATGATGGCGACGCCGAGCTGGAGCGCATCGTCGAATTGCTCTCCGGGAAATACGCGATCATGAACTTCATCCCCTTCAACGACGTGGACGGCCTGCCCTACCGCCGCCCGTCAGGCGAACGCCTGGCACGCATCGTCGGCACGCTCAAGCAGCGCGGCCTCGTGACCCAGTTGCGTGACTCGGCGGGACAGGAGATCGAGGGCGCTTGCGGACAATTAAGGGCGCGTGCGGAGAAAGCAAAAGAAACCGTTCGAATCAAGGCTCAGACCCCGTGAAAAAACTCGCCCCGACCAAACCCGAAATCGCGCTAATGGAGCCGTTCGTCGGCCTCACGCTGGATTGCATCCATGTGCCGACGACCGAAGAGGAATTCGCGACTGCTGCGACCGAGATCAGGACTGCGGGCATCGTCGGATTCGATACCGAATCCAGGCCGACGTTCGTCGCGGGCGATGTCAGCGAAGGGCCGCATGTGGTGCAGTTCGCGCTGCACCACAAGGCCTACCTGTTTCAACTGCACCGGGCGGAGGGACACCCGTTCCTGCTCGAACTGCTGCAATCGGAACAAGTGCTCAAGGTCGGCTTCGGTCTCAGATCGGATCGCAAACATATCCGCGCGAAACTGGGCGTGCATTTCAACGCGGTGGTGGACCTGAACACGGTGTTCAGCATGGACGGTTACCACAAGGAAATGGGCGTGCGGGCGGCGGTGGGCCTGGTGTTGAAGCGGCGCTTCGCCAAGTCCCGGCATGTGACCACTTCCAACTGGTCGCAACTCCGACTCACCGCGCAGCAATTGCTCTATGCGGCAAACGACGCCTACGCGGCGCTGAAAGTGCTGGAGGCGCTCGACCTGAACCGCGAAGACCTGCCGATCATGGGATTGGAGCAACCTGAACTGCGTACAGACAAAGCCGATTCATTGGAGTAGGATGAACTTTCCTTAATCACTATAAGGAGTTGGATCATGCCCAAATCGTCACATCATGCAAATCGGGACAAAGACATGAAGAAAGAGCCCATGATGACGCCGAAGGAGAAAAAGATGGCCAAACGTGCGAAGAAACATATGCACGATGTCCAGCCGCTGATTACTCCCGATACCACTCATCACTGAACGCCGATATCGGCGCAAGCAACGATCGAAGACGGCCCCACGGTTCTCGTCACACGGAAGCAGCAGACAGCAAAAGCCCGGCGATGCCGGGCTTTCTGTTTGAAGCTACCTCATCCAAAGACTGCCGCGATCACCGCTTACTGCGGCCCATGGTGGTGGCCTATGCTCACGCGCTTCGCCTGCGCCCCCTCGGCCGCGATCGTCTCGATGAACTTGACCTCGTCTCCCTCCTTCAGATGCTCGAAGGGCGAGTTCACGACGCTCGCGCGGTCGAAGTAAAGCTCGGTGCCGTCCGGGCCGGCGATGAAGCCTATGCCATCCTCCGGGAAGAGCCGCAGCACCTGGCCGACGAGCTCGGGGGAGTGCGTCTTGGTCTTGCGCTGCATGCGGCGCTCGTACTCTTCGAGCTGGCGCTTGGCGGCGTCGAAGCCGTCGCGTAGCGCGACGAATACATCCTCGTGATGATCGCGATTGACGACGATCTCGTTGCCGGGAACGCCAATGTCGATGCGCAGGTTGTATTGCTTGCCCTGATGCTTGTGCTTGTGCGGCGCCTCCAGCACCACGCGGCAGGAGATGATGTGGCTGGAGAACTCCTCCAGCTTCTCCACCTTCTGCCGGATGCGCGCCTCGACAGCCTCAGACTGGTTAACGTCACGAACGGTGATTTGCAATGGTATCTGCATGATGGCCTCCTTCTGATCGGTTGACAGACTGGCAACCCTTTTTCGCTTGCTCGCCAGTCAGATTGGTTCGGCCCATTCCCCGGGAAGGAGTTCCATCACCCCTTCTCGAACCCATCGCCGCTGTCGGGTCAAAACAGCAACAAAAAATCCGCCAAGGGAACGACCGCCAGCGGAATTTTCGACTTCTCCTGCAAGCGCTTTTCCAGCGCATCGTCGGGACGATCTTTGCAGACCACAACAAAGGCTTCGCAACCGAGCGACTCCGCGATTTCGCGACTCTTGGATAACTCGCGGTCATTCAGCGTGGCGCGATATTTCACTTCGATGCCGATGCGCGTCGCGCCCAGATCGACGATGAAATCCAGCTCGTTGTTGCGCTCGCGGAAATAGGCCAACTCCACCAGCCCCGGCCAGCGACGCAGATGGTTGGCGACGATGTTTTCCGCATACAGACCCAGCACCTGATCGTCCGCCAGCAAACGTTCCGGGGTGAGCTTGAGCACCGCATTGCGCACCGCCAGATCGACCAGGTAACTCTTGAAATTGCCCGCCTTCGCCGTCGCCTTGCTGCCGGTGTATTTGTGCAAACGCCACACCAGATCGGTTGCTTCCAGCAGCGGGAAATAAGTGGTGATCGTCGATGCCGTGATGCCGATATCTTTGGACAGCTTGGTGACATTGGTCTCGCGCCCCGGCTCCGCCAACAGACCGAGATAAAAACGGCGCAACATCTCCGGCTTGCGAAACTCCGCCGCCACCAGCAAGTCCTCGAAGATCACACGCTCGATCTGGTTCTGGTAGAGGTATTCCTGCTTGGCGAGGATGTCGGGGAGGTTCCAGACTTCGGGGAAGCCGCCTTCGAAGAAAAAGGTGCGTAAAGCATCGTCAGCGACGCATGATTCCGATGATGCTACTGAAACCACATATATCAAGGCCGCGACCAATTCCTTTGGGGTGCGATTTACTCGCAACCGATTACCCGCTTGCTTTAGCTCTCGCGACGCAGCGAGATTTCTCATTGGAAAACAATAGAATTCCCGAAAACTAAACGGCAACACCTGATAGTCATGTATCCGCCCCAACAAGCTCTCGCGCGACTTGCGAAAGATCGGTGCGGAGGCCGAACCCGACACCACGAATCGCACCGGCGTTTTCAGGTCGTAATGTTTCTTGAGGTAAAGCTCCCAGCGCGGAAATTTCTGTATCTCGTCGAGGAACAGATACACCGCGCCATCCTTCGCCCGCCTGGCGAACTCCGCCACCAAATCTTCGAAGAAACGATCCATATCCACATGCGGCAACAGCAACGCCGGGTCGTCCATGGTGAAATAGACGATGCGTTGCGCCTGTTCCTGTCCGTGCTCCTGGATCAGTTTGCGGATGCACTGCCTGAGCAAAGTGCTCTTGCCCACGCGACGCGGCCCCGTCACCGAAATCATTTGCGGCAGACGCTGAATGTCGGCATAGAGATCGTCGAACACGTCGCGATGGAATTCGGGCAAACCGGCAAAAGCCGCCTCGCCGTCTTTCCACCACGGGTTGTAGGTATCCAGAAAAGGGTATTGGGTCAATGACATGGGCGCTTTTTACATTATTTGCACATATGATGTCAAATAATGTAAAAAGTGACGTAACAAATTGCACCTAAACAACTTTTACGATTCGCGCCTCACAAACGACAAAAGGCTGCCGAAGCAGCCTTTTGTCGTTCCAATAACGCGTAGGCTCCGATTACCCTTTCTCGAACCGCAGTGCGTGGTTGTTGCCGCTTTAGCGGCTATACAGCCACGGCCCACCCCTTGCGGGTGTCACCCTTTATCAAATCTCATAACTCCTGATACGCAGTCCACCTTGATGGTGTCCTTCGCAGCAAAGTGTCCTTCGAGGATATGCTTGGCCAACGGGTTTTCCAGTTGCGCCTGTATCGCGCGTTTCAGCGGCCTTGCGCCGTACACCGGGTCGAAGCCCGCATTGGCGATCTCGGCCAGCGCGGCATCGCTCACCTCCAGCTTCATCTCCATCGCGGCGAGGCGTTTTTCCAGATACTGCAACTGGATACGCGCGATGCTCTTGATGTTCGCTTCGTCCAGTGCGTGGAACACCACCACCTCGTCGATGCGGTTGATGAACTCGGGACGGAAGTAGGTCTTCACCTCGCCCATCACCGCGAGCTTGATCACCTGGTAGTCGTCGCCGGACATCTGCTGGATCATCTGGCTGCCGAGGTTGGAGGTCATCACGATCACGGTGTTCTTGAAGTCCACGGTGCGGCCCTGACCGTCGGTCATGCGACCGTCGTCCAGCGCCTGCAGCAGCACGTTGAACACGTCCGGATGCGCCTTCTCCACCTCGTCCAACAGAATGACGCTGTAGGGCTTGCGGCGAACAGCCTCTGTCAGCCCGCCGCCTTCCTCGTAACCGACATAGCCGGGCGGCGCACCGATCAGGCGCGCGACGGAATGCTTCTCCATGTATTCGCTCATGTCGATGCGGATCAGGTGGTCTTCCGAATCGAACATGAAGTTCGCCAGCGCCTTGCACAGCTCGGTCTTGCCCACGCCGGTGGGGCCGAGGAACAGGAACGAGCCGTAGGGACGATTCGGATCGGACAGGCCGGAGCGCGAACGACGGATCGCGTCGGACACGAGGCGCACGGCTTCGTCCTGCCCCACCAGACGCTCGTGCAGCTTCGCTTCCATATGCAGCAGCTTGTCGCGCTCGCCCTGCATCATCTTGCTGACCGGGATGCCGGTCGCGCGGCTGACCACTTCGGC
>JALNYK010000024.1 GCA_023229845.1 Gallionella sp. | reverse complement strand
AGGACGAGCGCGTCGCCAGCGCGCTGGCGCTGGTGCACCAGCGCTTCTCCACCAACACCTTCCCGACCTGGGATCTGGCGCACCCGTTCCGCATGATCGCGCACAACGGCGAGATCAACACCGTGCGCGGCAACGTGAACTGGATGACCGCGCGCCATGCGGCGATGTCCTCCGAGCTGCTCGGCGAAGACCTGGAAAAGCTGTGGCCGCTGATCACCGAAGGCCAGTCCGACTCCGCCTGTTTCGACAATGCGCTGGAACTGCTGGTCGCCGGCGGCTACTCGCTGCCGCACGCGATGATGCTGCTGATCCCCGAAGCCTGGGCGGGCAACCCGCTGATGGACGAAGAGCGCCGCGCGTTCTACGAATACCACGCCGCGCTGATGGAGCCGTGGGACGGCCCGGCAGCGGTGGCCTTCACCGACGGGCGCATGATAGGTGCGACGCTGGACCGCAACGGCCTGCGCCCGGCGCGCTACCTGATCACCGACGACGACATGGTGCTGATGGCATCCGAGATGGGCGTGCTGGACATTCCGCAGCACAAGATCGTCAAGAAGTGGCGTTTGCAGCCGGGCAAGATGTTCCTGATCGACATGCAGGCCGGCCGCATCGTCGACGATGTCGAGCTGAAGCAGCAACTCTCCACCGCGAAGCCGTACCGCCAGTGGATCGAGCAGTCGCGTTACTTCCTCGGCGATCTGCCCGAGGTTAAGGGCGCGATGAATCGCGCCCCTACGGATCCTTCGCTGCTGGATACCCAGCAGGCGTTCGGCTACTCGCAGGAAGACCTCAAGTTCATCCTGACCCCGATGGTCAACGCGGGCGAAGAGCCGACCGGTTCGATGGGCGTGGATGCCGCATTGCCGGTGCTGTCGAACAAGAACCGTTCGTTCTACGACTACTTCCAGCAGTTGTTCGCGCAGGTGACCAACCCGCCGATCGACCCGATCCGCGAAGAGATCGTGATGTCGCTGACCTCGTTTATCGGTCCCAAGCCCAACCTGCTCGGCATCGACGAGACCAACCCGCCGCTGCGCCTCGAAGTGCATCAGCCGGTGCTGTCGAACGACGACATCGCCAAGCTGAAGAACATCGCCAAGCTGACGAAGAACCAGTACAAGTCGCAGGTTTTGGATATCACCTATCCGGCCAAGGACGGCGCGGAAGGCTGCGCCGCCGCGGTTCAGGCGCTGTGTGCCACGGCCGACAAGGCGGTGGCCGACGGCTACAACGTGCTGATCCTGTCGGACCGTGCGGTATCGGCGAAGCGCGTCGCGATCCCGGCGCTGGTCGCCTGTGCCAAGGTGCACCACCATCTGGTCACCGAAGGCCTGCGCACCAGCACCGGTCTGGTTGTGGATACCGGCTCGGCACGCGAGGTGCATCACTTCGCGCTGCTCGCCGGTTACGGCGCAGAAGCCGTCTGCCCGTGGCTGGTGTACGAGACCATCGCGGACCTGAAGCTGCCGGCTAACGTCGACGTCAAGGAAGCCAAGAAGCGTTTCATCAAGGCGATCGACAAGGGCCTGATGAAGGTGATGTCCAAGATGGGCATCTCCACTTACCAGTCTTACTGCGGCGCGCAGATTTTCGAGGCCATCGGCCTGAATGCCTCGTTCGTCGCGCAATACTTCACCGGCACCGCGACCCAGATCGAAGGTATCGGCCTGAAGGAAGTCGCCGAAGAAGCGGTGCGCACTCACAGCGCCGCGTTCGGCAACGACCCGGTGCTGGCCAACGCGCTCGATGCGGGCGGCGAATACGCCTGGCGCGCACGCGGCGAAGAGCACATGTGGACGCCGGATTCCATCGCCAAGTTGCAGCATGCGACGCGCACCAACAATGCCGCGACCTACAAGGAATACGCCAAGCTCATCAACGAACAGAGCCATAAGCTGAAGACCCTGCGCGGGCTGTTCGACATCAAGCCGGTGGGCAAGGCTGTGCCGCTGGACGAAGTCGACTCCGCCAAGGAAATCGTCAAGCGTTTCGTCACCGGCGCGATGTCGCTGGGCTCGATTTCTACCGAGGCGCACACCACGCTGGCCATCGCGATGAACCGCCTCGGCGGCAAGTCCAACACCGGTGAAGGCGGCGAAGACGCGACGCGTTTCCGCAAACTGAAAGCGGGCGAAAAGCTGTCCGACATCATCGGTAAGAAGCGCATCGAGCGCGACTTCGTGATGCAGGAAGGCGACTCGCTGCGCTCCGCGATCAAGCAGGTCGCCTCGGGCCGTTTCGGTGTGACCGCCGAATACCTGGCCAACGCCGACCAGATCCAGATCAAGATGGCGCAGGGCGCGAAGCCCGGCGAAGGCGGCCAGTTGCCGGGCGGCAAGGTATCCGAGTACATCGCCAAGCTGCGCTTCTCGGTGCCGGGCGTCGGCCTGATCTCGCCGCCGCCGCACCACGACATCTATTCCATCGAGGACCTGGCGCAGTTGATCCACGACCTGAAGAACGCGAATCCTTCCGCGTCGATCTCGGTCAAGCTGGTGTCGGAAATCGGCGTCGGCACGGTGGCCGCGGGCGTGTCCAAGGCCAAGGCAGACCACATCGTGGTGTCCGGCTTCGACGGCGGCACCGGCGCATCGCCGCTGTCCTCGATCAAGCATGCGGGTACGCCGTGGGAACTCGGCCTGGCCGAGGCGCAGCAGACGCTGGTGCTGAACCAGTTGCGCGGCCGCATCGCGTTGCAGGTGGACGGCCAGTTGAAGACCGGCCGCGACGTACTGATCGGCGCGTTGCTGGGCGCGGACGAATTCGGTTTCGCTACCGCACCGCTGGTGGTCGAAGGCTGCATCATGATGCGCAAGTGCCACCTGAATACCTGCCCGGTCGGCGTCGCGACGCAAGACCCCGAGCTGCGCCGCAAATTCACCGGCCAGCCGGAGCATGTCGTGAACTACTTCTTCTTCGTCGCCGAAGAAGTGCGCGAACTGATGGCGCAGATGGGCGTCCGCAAGTTCGACGATCTGGTTGGCCGTTCCGACCTGCTCGACGTGAAGCAAGGCATCGCTCACTGGAAGTCGCAGGGACTGGACTTCTCCAAGGTGTTCCATCAGCCGGACATGCCGTCCAGCGTGGCGCGCCGCCATGCCGAGTTGCAGGATCACGAGCTGGTCAAGGCGCTGGATAACACCCTGATCGCCAAGGCGCAGGGCGCGCTGAACGACAAGAAATCGGTGGTCATCGAGAGCCGCATCACCAACGTGAACCGCACCGCCGGCACCATGCTGTCGCATGAGGTCGCGAAGCGTTACGGCCACGCGGGCCTGCCGAACGACACCATCCAGGTGAAGTTCACCGGCACCGCGGGCCAGAGCTTCGGCGCATTCCTGACGCACGGCATTTCGTTCGAGCTGCGCGGCGAGGGCAACGACTACGTCGGTAAGGGTCTGTGCGGCGGACGCATCGCCATCATGCCGCCGGGCGACAGCAAGCTGGTCGCATCCGAGAACATCATTGCGGGCAACACCGTGCTGTACGGCGCGACCTCGGGCGAGTGCTATTTCAGCGGCGTCGCGGGCGAACGCTTCGCGGTGCGCAACTCCGGCGCGGTCGCGGTGGTGGAAGGCCTCGGCGACCACGGCTGCGAATACATGACCGGCGGCATGGTCATCGTGCTGGGTCAGACTGGGCGCAACTTCGCCGCGGGTATGTCCGGCGGCGTGGCTTTCGTGCTGGACGAAGACGGTGCTTTCAAGCAGCGCTGCAACCTGTCGATGGTCGCGCTCGAACCGGTGCCGGCAGAAGTCGCCACACTGGAGCCGGGCGAAGTGACGCCGGAGGGTCATGGCCGCGTGCATTTCAATCACCTGAACAAGGCGGACGAGCATGTGCTGCGCGAGTTCATCAAGAACCACTGGCATCACACCGGCAGCGCGCGCGCACGAGCCATCTTGGATAACTGGTCGCAATACCTGCCGAAGTTCGTCAAGGTGATGCCGACCGAATACCGCCGCGCGCTGCAGGAAATCGCGGCGCAACAGAACACGCAGTTGGAGGTTGCATAATGGGTAAGCCAACCGGATTCATGGAGTTTCAGCGTCTGAGCGAGGAGTATCTGCCGGTCGCGAAGCGCTTGAAGGACTACAAGGAGTTCGTGCTGCATCTGACAGACGAGCAGGCCAAGACGCAGGGTGCGCGCTGCATGGATTGCGGCATTCCGTTCTGCAACAATGGCTGCCCGGTCAACAACATCATCCCGGACTGGAACGACCTGGTGTATCGCGGCAACTGGCGCGAGGCGCTGGACGTACTGCACTCCACCAACAACTTCCCCGAGTTCACCGGCCGCATCTGCCCCGCGCCCTGCGAGGCGGCCTGCACCGTGAACATCAACGGCGACGCGGTGGGCATCAAGTCCGTCGAGCACTTCATCATCGACAAGGCCGGCGAGAACGGCTGGGTCGTGCCGCAACCCGCGGCGAAGAAGACCGGCAAGAAGGTCGCCGTGGTCGGCTCCGGCCCCGCAGGTTTGGCTGCCGCGCAACAACTGGCGCGAGTCGGTCATGCGGTCACCGTGTTCGAAAAGAACAGCCGCGTCGGCGGCCTGCTGCGCTACGGCATTCCCGACTTCAAGTTGGACAAGGGCTTGATCGACTGGCGCATGGCGCAGCTCGAAGCCGAGGGTGTGAAGTTCCAGACCAATACTTATGTCGGCAAGGAAGCGCCGGGAGCTGGCGTCGCGAACGATGCGAAGAAGACCGTGAGTCCCGAAGAGCTCGCGAAGAAATTCGACGCGGTGATCCTCGCCGGCGGTTCCGAGCATCCGCGCGACCTGCCGACGCCGGGACGCGAACTCAAGGGCGTGCATTTCGCGCTGGAATTCCTGATCCCGCAGAACAAGGAAGTGGCAGGCGACGGCAAGAATCCGATCAACGTGAAGGGCAAGCATGTCGTCGTGATCGGCGGCGGCGACACCGGCTCCGATTGCGTCGGCACCTCCAACCGTCACGGTGCCGCGTCCATCACCCAGATCGAAGTGATGCCGCGTCCGCCCGAGCAGGAAGACAAGTCGCAGGTGTGGCCGAACTGGCCGATGAAGCTGCGCACCTCCAGTTCGCACGACGAAGGTTGCAACCGCGACTGGGCGATCGCCACCAAGGAATTCGTCGGCGAGAAGGGCGTGCTCAAGTCCATCAAGGCGGTGCGCGTCGAGTGGAAGGACGGCAAGATGCACGAGATCGCCGGCAGCGAGTTCGAGCTGAAGGCCGACTTCGCCTTCCTCGCGATGGGCTTCACCAACCCGTTGGCACAAGTGCTGGATGCGTTCGGCGTGGACAAGGACGCGCGCGGCAACGTCAAGGCCGACACCCACAACTACCGCACCAATGTGGACAAGGTGTACGCCGCGGGCGACATGCGCCGCGGCCAGTCGCTGGTGGTATGGGCGATCCGTGAAGGTCGCCAGTGCGCACGCGCAGTGGACGAATTCCTGATGGGCTCGTCGGTGCTGCCGCGTTAAATAACAAGGGCGGGGCTCGCCCCGTCCATAAGAAGACAACTCAGGGAAACGCAATGAATTTCAAACTGAAGAACGACACCTTCCTGCGCGCGCTGCTGCGCCAGCCGACCGAATACACCCCGATGTGGATGATGCGCCAGGCCGGCCGTTACCTGCCGGAATACCGCGAGACGCGCAAGACCGCGGGCAGCTTCATGGGCCTGTGCAAGAGCCCGGACTTCGCCACCGAAGTGACGTTGCAGCCGCTGGATCGTTTCCCGCTTGATGCCGCGATCCTGTTTTCCGACATTCTCACTGTGCCGGATGCGATGGGATTGGGCCTGTATTTCTCCGAAGGCGAAGGCCCGAAGTTCGAGCGTCCGCTGAAAACGGAAGCCGACATCAAGGCGCTGCGCGTGCCCGACATCGGCACTGACCTGCGTTACGTGACCGATGCCGTGACCCAGATCCGCAAAGCGCTGGACGGCCGCGTGCCGCTGATCGGCTTCTCCGGCAGCCCGTTCACGCTGTCTTGCTACATGGTGGAAGGCGGCAGCAGCGACGACTACGCCAAGGTCAAGACCCTGATGTACAACGAGCCGAAGCTGATGCACCACATTCTGGAAGTGACCACGCAAGCCGTGATCGCCTACCTGAACGCGCAGATCGAAGCCGGTGCACAAGCCGTGATGATCTTCGACTCCTGGGGCGGCGTGCTGTCGCATGCAGCGTTCCACGAATTCTCGCTGGCCTATACCCGCCGAATCATCGACGGCCTGATCAAGGAAAAGGACGGCGTGCGGATTCCTTCGATCGTGTTCACCAAGGGCGGCGGCCTGTGGATCGAGAGCATCGCCGACACCGGCTGCGACGCGGTCGGTCTGGACTGGACGATGGACATCGGCGTGGCGCGCCAGAAGGTCGGCCACAAGGTTGCGCTGCAAGGCAACATGGACCCGGCCGTGCTGTTCGCTTCCCCGGATGCGATCCACAAAGAGGTCGACCGCATCCTCGGTAGCTACGGCTACGGCAGCGGCCACGTGTTCAACCTGGGCCACGGCATCTCGCAGCACACCAACCCGGATCACGCGGCAGCGCTGGTCGCGGCGGTGCATGAACTGAGCCGGAAATATCATTAATCCAGCTCGCTTCACCGAATGAAAAAGGCCGCGAATTCCGCGGCCTTTTTCATTGCAGTGCTAAAGCCTGCGGCTATCTCAGCAGATAGTTGGCGACCAGTCCGGCGAACACCGCAGCGCCGAACCAGTTGTTGTGCAGGAACGCGGCGAAGCACTTATCGCGGACGCGATTACGGATCAGCGTGTAGTGGTACAGCGCGATGCCCGCCGCGGCCAGCAGGCCGACGTGGTACGCCGCACCCAGCCCGCTCATCCGTCCCGCCCATGCGAGCAATCCCAGCGTGACCGCGTAGCAGCCCATCACCGCCGCAACGTCGTGTTTGCCGAAGAACAGCGCCGAGGAGTGGATGCCGAGATGGATGTCGTCGTCGCGGTCCACCATCGCGTATTCGGTGTCGTAGGCGACCGCCCAGAAAATGTTGGCGAGCAGCAGCACCCAAGCGACCGCGGGCACGTCGCCGGTCTGCGCGGCGAACGCCATCGGGATGCCGAAGCCGAACGCGATGCCGAGGTAGGCCTGCGGGATCGCGAAGAAGCGTTTGGTGAACGGGTAGCTGGCCGCGAGGAAGGCCGCGGGGAAGGCCAGCAGCCAGGTCAGCGGGTTCAGCGGCAGGATCAGCGCGAACGCGAGCAGCATCAGCACCACGGCCAGCCACAGCGTCTCGCGCTCGCTAACCTTGCCGCTGGTCAGCGGCCTGTCCTTGGTGCGCTTCACATGCTTGTCGATATGGCGGTCGGCGTAGTCGTTGACCGCGCATCCGGCGGAACGCATCAGCACCGTGCCGAGCGCGAAGATTGCGACGACGAGCCAAGACGGATGCCCGTCGCCTGCGATCCACAGACCCCACAGCGTGGGCCACAGCAGCAGCAAAATGCCGATGGGGCGGTGCAGCCGGGTCAGCTGGACATACAGGGTGAGGCGTTCGGACAGTGGCATCGGGCAGCGGGTATCGTCGGTACGGGGCGCGAGCATATGCCGGAGCCGCGCAAATTTCAATCCGCCAGAATCTATCTGCCGGAATTCGTGGTCATGCTGGACGCGCAGCGCCGTCCGGCACTATCATCGTGCCGACCGATGAATTCAGGAGCATAACCGTGCAGCATCTGACACCCAAGCAGGCCTACGACTTTTTGCAATCCAACCCCGAGGCGATCTTCGTCGATGTGCGCAGCGAAATGGAGCACATGTTCGTCGGCAGCCCCAAGGACTCCATGCTGATTTCTTGGGTGGACGGCCCGGACTGGGACATCAACCCGCATTTCGTCGCGCAGGTGAAAAAAGCCGCGAGCCAGAACCGCCCGGTGGTGCTGATCTGCCGCTCAGGCCGTCGTTCGATGGATGCCGGGCAGGCGCTGGAGCAGGCCGGCTTCACCGAGGTGTACAACGTGACGCACGGATTCGAGGGTGATCTCGACGACAGCCATCACCGCAATTCGCATAATGGATGGCGGTTCGATGGGTTGCCGTGGGGGCAGACGTAAGTTTGTAGGTCGGGATTCATCCCGACAACTTCAAAGACAAAACCGTCGGGGGTAGCCCGACAGCTAGTCACTTTTGGCTCCGACTAACCTAAAGGTAAGTCTACGCCGCAACTTTTGTTGTCTTGTCTTGCCAAGAAAAGTAACCAAAAGAAATCGCCCCCGGTTCGCCGCCGCTGCGCGGTTCCCTGCGTTGCTCGGCCGGTCAGGCGGCTGCGGAACTCGCGCTACGCGCTCAGACAGTCCTCGCCGACTACCCCTGACCGTCCTGCGCTACTCGGCGGCTCTCAGGGGGAAAGGAAAAGCAGGTATTGTGTGTGCTGTGCGCACGATTTTTTGGGTGGAGCGCGAGGAGGGCGCGCCCTCCTCGCGGTTTGGGGTTCAGCGGTTGTAGAGCGAAATAATTGCAAGACATTGAGCTGAAGGACTCAAGAGAAAACTCCGGGGCGGTCCCGGTAACTGCTTACGTTCGACTGACAGGATGACGATTGCTTGGTCCTGTCTTGAAGAGTCGAGGGGAGTTGCGAGATGTTTATTTTCGTTAGAGGGGCAGAGATGGTTTTCCCAAGATATTTGCTCGCTGTTTTGATTGTTTGTGTCTTGACGAAGGTGGCGTGGGCTGAGGGTGTGCTGGTTCTCGAGCCGACGACGGGGCCACTTCACGAATGTACTCAGTTGGAAGGCCGCCTTCCTCACACTCTATCCGAAGTAAGGAAGATGGGGCGACTTCAACAGGAGAAGGTGGAGTCTTGTGATGAGTATGCGGGAGGTGACCCGGAAAACTGTGAGGCTCATCTGCTTACTTTTACTGGTTTGAAGTTAACGTTACTGAGTATCAACAACAAGCTGACAGCGATTGATGCCGGTTTATTCGGTCCAAGTTGGGGTTTGCTTGGTGACGTAAGAGTTGGCCAGAACGTTGAAGTGCTGGAAAAGCTATATGGAGTCAAGATACCGAGAGATGTATCGCCAGTGGAGATAGGCGATCAGTGTACCCCGCTTTATATTTGGCACGCCAATGATCATGTAACCGCAGCCTCGTTAATATGCAATGTGTGTGATTGAAGTACGATAGCGACCTACTTGGGCGCACAGGGGATGAACGTCAACGGCGGTTTTGTGTGCGCACGATCTTTTTCGGTGGAGCGCGAGGAGGGCGCGCCCTCCTCGCGGTTTGGGTTTCAGGTTTTGATTTTTTATCCCCTGTGCGCCGCCGAGTAGCGGAGGCTGGTCAGGGGTAGTCGGCGAGGACTGTCTGAGCGCGTAGCGCGAGTTCCGCAGCCGCCTGACCAGTCGAGCAACGCAGGGAACCCGCGAAGCGGGCGGCAAACCGGGGGCGCCTTCTTTTGGTTCCTTTTCTTGGCAAGACAAGAAAAGGGACTAGCTGTCGGGCTACCCCCGACGGTTTTGACTTTGATGATAACCGTTCATGCTTCGACATAGCCATTCGACTAAGCTGGCAAACAACACCAGCCAAGTCGCTGGTTATCAGCACGAACGGCTTATGTTCCTCGGGCTTACTGCGCGCTTTTCGCCGGCACACAAACCGGCGGCGCAGCAGCCGGTTGAGTAACCGACGGCACAGGCGCAGGCAGCTCCATCCCCTTCGGCAGCAACACCCACATCTCCCCCTTCTGCTTCATCTTCCCCGCCATCGCCCCGGCCTCGTCGCCGTAGCCCCAGAAGAAGTCCGCGCGCACCGCGCCCTTGATCGCGCCTCCGGTGTCCTGCGCGAGCATCAGGCGTTGCAACGGTTCGCCGTTGTCCGGGCGTGTGGTGGCGAGGAACACCGGCGTGCCCAGCGGCACGATGCGCGGGTCGACGGCGATGCTGTAGGCTTCGGTCAACGGCACGCCGAGCGCGCCCAGCGGCGCGGATAGGCCGTTTGGCAGTTCGCGGAAGAACACGTAACTGGGGTTTTGCGCCAGCAGCGCGGGCAGTTTCTGCGGGTTTTGTTCGGCCCAGCGTTTGATGCCCTGCATCGAGGCCTCTTCCAGTTTCAGTTCTCCCGTCTCGACCAGCTTGCGGCCGATGGAGTTGTACGGGTGGCCATTCTGGTCGGCGTAGCCGACCTTGGCCAGCGTGCCGTCCGGCAGCTCGATGCGGCCTGAGCCTTGCACCTGCAGGAAAAACAGTTCGACGGCGTCGTCCACCCAGAACAGTTCGCGGCCCTGCAGCGGCGCTTTGCCTTCGTCGATCGCGGCACGGTCGTAATAGGGCACGACGCGTTTGCCTTCGATGCGGCCGCGCAAGCGCAGTCCCTTGAGCTGGGGATAGAGCTCGCCCATGTCTATCGTCAGCATGTCGTCCGGCACGGCATACAGCGGGTATTTGAAGCGGGAGGTAGTCACGCGGCTGCCCGACAGGCGGGGCTCGTAGTAGCCGGTGACCAGTCCCTGCGTCGTGCCGTCCGGGTTGCTCACTTGATATGGCGTGAAGTCCTGTTCGAAGAAGCTGCGCAGCGCCGCATTGTCCGGCTCGGCGAGTTGCTCGCCACGGGCGCATACATTTTGCCAGGCCGGTTTGTTCTTCAGCGCGCGGCAGCCTTCGCGGAAGGCTTTCCAACTTTGTTGCAAGTCGGCATCCGGCCAGCCTGGCAGTTTTTCCCACTGGCTTGCGGCCAGCGGTGGAACCGGAGTCGTCGGAGGAACGAGGATGGGCGGTGTGGGCGGTGCGGAGCAGCCGGCGATCAACAGCAAGACGAGTAGCGGGATTTTACGAAGCATGAGAATTAACCTGGGGGAGAACAGATAGTCCACGAAAGGCGCAAACGAATTTAACCCAAAAAGTTCGTTAGCACAAAACCGCGTCATTCCGGCGAAGGGCGGAATCCAGTCAAAAAATGCGCTGCGAAGCAGACAAGGTCATGTTGTCCGCGCTTGCGCGGGGGATATTTAATCATCTGGATTCCGGCTTTCGCCGGAATGACGGCCTATTGAGTTGTTCGGGGCTGGAGTATTCGTCGTGGACGAGATGTTGCCTAGACGTTAATGCAGCACGCGCGGGACGCTCAATACGAACTGCGGGATTTCGACGTCGAATTGGGTGCCGTCCTCGGCCTGCATCCGGTAGCTGCCGCGCATCGTGCCGACCTGGGTGGTTAGCGCGGTGCCGCTGGTGTATTCGAAGCTCTGCCTCGGTTTGAGCAGCGGCTGCTCTCCGACCACGCCCTGGCCGCGCACTTCCTGCACATGGTTGTTGGCGTCGGTGATGATCCAGTGGCGGCTGATCAGCTGGGCGGCGGTGCTGCCGGTATTGGTGATGCTGATGGTATAGGAGAACACGAAGCGCTGGTCGGACTCGCTGGAACGCTCAGGCAGGTAATTCACCTGCGTCTCGATGATGAAGCCGTGCGGGTCTGGTTTTTCCATGCCGGACATTTGAACCGATTTTATCCCGCCTCGCAACCGTTTAAGGCTTCTTCTTGCTCCTGGGGGTGGAAGCCGATTCTGTTGCGCCCTGCAGTCTTTGCCCGATACATCGCGACATCGGCCTGTTTGAGTATGTCGTCCGCGCTGGCGTCCAGACCATTGAACAGTGCGATGCCTATGCTGGAGGTGCAGTGATGTTCGATCTCGTCTATGTCGCCTCGGGATTGCAGCAGATGCAGGCGATAGGGTTCTGCCAGTATGGTGCGTATCTTCTCGGCCACGCCGGTTGCCTGGGCGATCGCGGAGACATGGTCGCAGTCCATATCCTTCAGCAATACGACGAACTCGTCGCCGCCGAAGCGAGAGACGGTGTCCTCCTTGCGTATGCAGGCGGTAAGCCGCTGGGCCGCCTCGGTCAGCAGCAGGTCGCCGATGTCGTGGCCATATTTGTCGTTGAGCGGCTTGAAGTTGTCTAGGTCGAGGAACATCAGCGCGCCGTGCCGGCCGGATCGGGTGCAGGAGGCCAGCGTCTGGACGAGGCGGTCGAGCAGCAGGCGGCGGTTGGGCAGCTGGGTCAGGGCGTCGTAGAACGCCAGGTTCTTCAGGTGCTCCTCCTGTTCCTTGCGGGCGCTGATGTCCTGTTTCACCGCGACGAAATGGGTGATCTGCTGGTGCCGGTTGCGCACCGGGGTGATGCTGGTCTCGTCGTGGTACAGGCTGCCGTCCTTGCGGCGGTTGATCAACTCGCCGTGCCAGCTTTTACCGGAGAGTATGGTTGACCATAATTCCGTGTAGAAAGCGCTGTCCTGATGGCCTGAGTTGAGGAGCTTGGAAAGCTGTTTGCCGATCAACTCCTCGAATTCGTAGCCGGTCAGTTCGCTGAAGGCATGGTTCGCCCAGACGATGTGCGCCTGCAGGTCGGTGATCAGGATCGCATTGGCCGCGAAGTTCAATGCGGCATCGTGCAGGCGCAGGGCTTCGGCGCTGTGCGTGCGCTCGATCGCCAGCGCGGCCAGTGCGGCGTAATGTTCGATCAGTAGCACCTCAGCCGCTTGCGGTGCGGCAGGGTGGCGTTGATAGATCGCAAAAGTGCCGACTATCCGTTCGCTTGAGTCCTTGATCGGCTGCGACCAGCAGGAGCGCAGGTTTGCCTGCTGTGCGAGGGCGCGGTAATTTTTCCAGTGGGGGTGAATCAGGATGTTCTCGACTACGACCAGTTCGCCGGTAAATGCGGCGGTGCCGCAACAGCACACACCCTGTCCGATGGACAGGCCATCGACTGCCTTGTTGTAGAACTCCGGCAGGTTTGGCGCAGCGCCAAGGCGCAGGTGCTGCCCGTCCTGATCGAGCAGCAGGATGCTGCACAGCAGGTCCGGATGATGCACTTCGACCAGCAGCGCCAGCATCTCCAGAATGTCCGGCAACTCTGCGTTGTGAGTGATCATTTCCAGCACGGCGTTCTGGTGGGTCAGTTCGGCGGTGCGCTGTTTCAATTGTGCCTGGCTGGCGCTCAAGCGTTGTTCGGCGTCGGCCTTGTGCTGAAGATGGCGGACCAGCATGTAGGCCAGCGCCCCGGTCAGCAGGCCCTGTACGATGCCCAGCGCCTGCACCGTTCCGAGCGCCAGCATGGCGATGAATGCCAGCGAGGCGGCGGCAGGTGCGGCGAATTTTGGTGGCAGGTGGTGGAGAAGCATGAAAATAACAATGTTTACAAGGTTTTCGAAGCGGTTATACGTTAAACGAAGCGTTTCTGGTATAGACCGAAAGGTCTAGGGAAAGGCTGATGCGCGGGCAGGGCGAGGCATCCCGCCTGCCGGGCGGATGGGCTTTGTGCTACTCTTCGCGCGTATTTTTCAAGCACCTGACCATGAACGATTACCTGAAACGCATCCTCAACGCGCGCGTCTACGACGTCGCGGTCGAAACCCCGCTGGAGCCCGCCCCAAGCCTGTCTGCACGCCTCGGCAACACCGTGCTGTTCAAGCGCGAAGACATGCAGCCGGTGTTCTCGTTCAAGCTGCGCGGCGCCTACAACAAGATGGCGCAACTCTCGCCCGAGCAATTGAAACGGGGAGTCATTGCCGCCTCGGCGGGCAACCATGCGCAGGGCGTGGCGCTGTCCGCACATCGCCTCGGTTGCAAGGCCGTTATCGTGATGCCGACCACCACGCCGCAGGTAAAGATCGATGCGGTGCGGCATTTCGGCCAGCGCGCCGTCGAGATCGTGCTGCACGGCGACAGCTACAGCGACGCCTGCGGCCGCGCGTACGAATTGGAGAAAGAAAAGCAACTCACCTTTGTGCATCCCTTCGACGATCCCGACGTGATCGCCGGGCAAGGCACCATCGCGATGGAAATCCTGCGCCAGCACCAGGCGCCGATCCACGCGATCTTCTGCGCCATCGGCGGCGGCGGACTGATCGCGGGCGTGTCCGCTTATGTCAAGGCGCTGCGACCGGACATCAAGGTCATTGGCGTGCAGACTACCGATTCGGACGCGATGGCGCGTTCGCTGAAGGCGAAGAAGCGCGTCACGCTCAACGACGTCGGCCTGTTCTCGGATGGCACTGCGGTCAAACAGGTCGGCGAGGAGACCTTCCGCATCTGCAAAAAATATGTGGACGAGATCGTGTTGGTGGACACCGACGCCGTGTGCGCGGCGATCAAGGATGTGTTCCAGGACACGCGCTCCATCCTCGAACCGGCGGGCGCGCTTGCGGTCGCGGGTGCGAAGCTGTACGCCAAGCGCGAGGGGTTGAAGGGCGAGACACTGATCCCGATCGCCTGCGGCGCGAACATGAACTTCGACCGCCTGCGTTTTGTCGCCGAACGCGCCGAGATCGGCGAGAAGCGCGAGGCCATCCTCGCGGTCACCATCCCGGAGACGCCCGGCAGCTTCCGCAAGTTCTGCTCGCTGCTCGGCAAGCGCAACATCACCGAATTCAACTACCGCTACGCCGACCCCAAGGCGGCTCAGGTGTTCGTCGGCATCCAGGTCAAGGACCAGTCGGAGACCGCCGACCTGGTGGATAAGCTGCAACGCGGCAAGCTGCCGACGCTCGACCTTTCCGACAACGAGATGGCCAAGTTGCACCTGCGTCACCTGGTCGGCGGCCACGCGCCGGAAGCGAAGGACGAGATCCTGTTCCGCTTCGAGTTCCCGGAGCGCCCGGGCGCGCTGATGAACTTCCTCAACAGCATGAACCACAGCTGGAACATCAGCCTGTTCCACTACCGCAACCACGGTGCGGACTACGGCCGCGTGCTGGTCGGCATGCAGGTGCCGCACCACGACAAGAAGGCGCTGAAGACCTTCCTCGATACGCTCGGCTACCCGTACTGGGACGAGAGCGCGAACCCGGCTTACAAGTTGTTCCTGGGTTGATCCGGCATGCCGCAGACGCTCAAGCAGTCCATTCGCAAGTCCATCCTGTCCCAGCGCGAGCAGTTGTTGCCTGAAGCGCGCGCCACGCACAGCGCGGATATCGTCGAGCGCCTGCTGCAACTGC
This sequence comes from Gallionella sp., assembly GCA_023229845.1. Classification (GTDB taxonomy): domain Bacteria; phylum Pseudomonadota; class Gammaproteobacteria; order Burkholderiales; family Gallionellaceae; genus Gallionella. Next base: position 31,243 of record JALNYK010000024.1, on the reverse strand, counting down.
CCGAATACCGCGATGCCGCGACGGTGCTGGGCTACATGAACTTCGGTTCGGAATTCGCGAGCGACCTGTTTGCGGCGCGGGTGCTGGCGGACGTCAAGCGGCTGGCGTTGCCCAAGGTGAACCGTCATACCAACCAGCTCGACCTGTACTGGGTGGAGGACTTCGAGAACCAGTTGGCGCCGGGCTTGTGGGGCATCCGCGAGCCGGTGGTGGAACGCTGCGAGCGGCTGGAAACGTTAAATGAGGTAGAATTCGCCCTCTTGCCCGGCGTGGCGTTCACCTGCGAGGGCGCGCGGCTGGGCTATGGTGGAGGTTTTTACGACAAGTTGCTGGCGGACGACCGGGGGAGGCGTCCGGTACTGGTCGCTGCGGCGTTCGCGCTGCAGATAGTCGAGCAACTTCCGCAGGAATCAACGGACATCAAGGTCGAGGTTATCGTCACCGAACGGGAGACGATAGCCTGTACCGCATAACAACAAATCGCAACAAGGAAAAAGCAGAGATGGCAAACAACATCCCGGACATTGATCCGCAAGAAACTCAGGAGTGGCTGGATGCGCTGGAATCGGTGCTGGAAAACGAAGGCGCGGAACGCGCCCATTTCCTGATCAGCCAGTTGATCGGTCAGGCGCGGCTGGGCGGCACCGATATGCCGATCAGCGCCACGACCCCTTACATCAACACTATCCCGCTGGATAAAGAAGAGCGTTCGGCGGGCAATCACGAACTGGAGCACCGCATACGCGCGCTGATGCGCTGGAATGCGATGGCGATTATCCTGAACGCGAACAAGGAGTCGTCCGAGCTGGGCGGCCATATCGCCAGCTTCGCCTCGGCGGCGACACTGTACGACGTCGGCTTCAACCATTTCTTCCACGGCCACACCGACAAGCACGGCGGCGACCTGATTTATTTCCAGGGACATTCCTCGCCCGGCGTCTATGCGCGCGCCTTCCTCGAAGGACGCATCAGCGAAGAGCAGCTGCGCAAGTTCCGCCAGGAAGTGGACGGCGACGGCCTGTCTTCCTATCCGCATCCCTGGCTGATGCCGGATTTCTGGCAGTTCCCCACGGTGTCCATGGGCTTGGGCCCGTTGATGGCGATCTATCAGGCGCGCTTCATGCGTTACCTGCAGCACCGCGGTCTGGCGAGCACCGACGGACGCCGGGTCTGGGCCTTCCTCGGCGACGGCGAGACGGACGAGCCGGAATCCCTAGGCGCGATCTCGATGGCCGGGCGCGAGAAGCTGGACAACCTGATCTTCGTGATCAACTGCAACCTGCAGCGTCTGGACGGCCCGGTGCGCGGCAACGGCAAGATCATCCAGGAACTCGAAGGCGTGTTCCGCGGCGCAGGCTGGAACGTCATCAAGGTGGTCTGGGGCGGCGCATGGGATCGCCTGCTTGCCAAGGACAAGAGCGGCTTGTTGCTGAAGCGCATGGAAGAGGTGGTGGACGGCGAATACCAGACTTACAAGTCGCGCGACGGTGCATATGTGCGCCAGCACTTCTTCGGCAAGTATCCGGAACTGCTGGAGCTGGTCGCCGACATGTCCGACGACGAGATATGGCGTCTGAATCGCGGCGGTCACGACCCGCGCAAGGTGTTTGCGGCTTACACCTCCGCGGTCAAGCACAAGGGCCAGCCAACCGTGATCCTCGCCAAGACCGTGAAGGGCTACGGCATGGGTTCGTCCGGCGAGGCGCAGAACCCGACTCACCAGCAGAAGAAGATGGATGGCGAGTCGCTGCGCAAATTCCGCGACCGTTTCAACATCCCGGTCAGCGATGCCGATCTGCCCAACCTGCCGTTCGTGCGTCCTGCCGAAGACAGCCAGGAGATGAAATATCTGCGTGAGCGCGTCGCGGAGATGGGTTCGGTGCCGTCGCGCCGTCCAGAGGCTAAGCCGCTGGCGATGCCGGCGAGCGAGTCGTTCGATGCCTTGCTGAAGGGCACCGACGGCCGCGAGATTTCGACGACGATGGCGTTCGTGCGCCTGCTCGGCGCGCTGGTCAAGGACAAGCACATCGGCAAGCAGGTCGTGCCCATCGTGCCGGACGAATCGCGCACCTTCGGCATGGAAGGCATGTTCCGCCAGCTCGGCATCTTCTCGCAGGTCGGCCAGCTGTACACGCCGCAGGACGCCGACCAGCTGATGTACTACAAGGAAGACAAGACCGGCCAGATCCTGCAAGAGGGTATCAACGAAGCCGGCGGCATGGCCGACTGGATCGCCGCCTCGACCGCTTACGCGAATCATGGCGTCGCGATGATTCCGTTCTATATCTACTACTCGATGTTCGGCTTCCAGCGCATCGGCGACCTGGCCTGGGCGGCGGGCGACCTGCGCGCGCGCGGCTTCATGGTCGGCGGCACCGCCGGTCGCACCACGCTGAACGGCGAAGGCCTGCAGCACCAGGACGGCCACAGCCACCTGATGGCGGCGACCATCCCGAACTGCGTCAGCTACGATCCGGCGTTCGCCTACGAACTCGCGGTGATCGTGCGCGAGGGCATGCGCCGCATGTATGTCGAGCAGGAAGACGTGTTCTATTACCTGACGGTGATGAACGAAAACTACGCGCACCCGGCGATGCCGAAGGGCGCGGAAGACGGCATCGTCAAGGGCTTGTACCTGTTCAGTGAAGCGAAACGGGAAAAGGGAAATGGGAAACGCCCGGTCGTGCAGCTGCTGGGCAGCGGCACGATACTGCGCGAGGCGATCGCCGCCGCGGAGATGCTGGAGAAGGATTTCGGCGTGGCCTCCGATATCTGGAGCGTGACCAGCTTCAACGAACTGCGCCGCGAAGGCCTGGATGTCGAGCGCTGGAACATGCTGCATCCGGAAGCCAAGCCGCGCACCAGCTTCGTCGAGCAGTGCCTCGCGAAGCGCGAAGGCCCGGTGGTCGCCGCGACCGATTACATCAAGAGCTACGCCGACCAGATCCGTCCGTACGTGCATGCGCGCTACAAGGTGCTGGGCACCGACGGCTTCGGTCGTTCGGATACACGCAAGAAGCTGCGCGGCTTCTTCGAGGTCGATCGTCACTACATCGTGGTCGCGGCGCTGAAGGCGCTGGCCGAGGAAGGTGCTGTCGAGGCGGTGCAGGTCAGCCGCGCGATCAAGCTCTACGGCATCAATCCCGACAAACCGAACCCGACGACAGTCTAGGCCGGGGAGAACAACATGGCAGAACAACAAGTACTGGTGCCGGACATCGGCGGCTTCAAGGATGTGGCGGTGATCGAGGTGATGGTCAAGGCCGGCGATACGGTCGCCGCCGAGGACACGCTGGTCACGCTGGAGACCGACAAGGCGGCGATGGACGTGCCGTCGCCGTTTGCCGGGACGGTGAAGGAAGTGAAGGTCAAGGTCGGCGACAAGGTGGGAGAAGGCAAGCTGATCCTGGTGATGGAGACCAGCGGTGCGGCGGCTGCGCCTCAGGCTGCTGCAGTGGCAGCCCCGGCCGCGCCTGCATCCGTGGCGGCCAAGCCGGCTGCCGTCCCTGTCGCGACTGCAACGGTGCAGCCCGCAGTTTCTTCCGGCGGCAAGGGACACGCCAGCCCGGCGATCCGCCGCTTCGCGCGCGAACTCGGCGTGGACATCGCGCAGGTCAAGGGCAGCGGCGAGAAGGGCCGCGTCACCAAGGAAGACGTGCAGAACTTCGTCAAGCAGGCGCTGGCGCAGCCGCGCGGTGCGGCGGGAGCTGGTCTGCCCGGTTTGCTGCCGTGGCCGGATGTCGATTTCGCTAAGTTCGGCGAAGTCGAGAGCAAGCCGCTGTCGCGCATCAAGAAGATATCCGGCGCGAATCTGCATCGCAACTGGGTGATGATCCCGCATGTCACGCAATTCGAGGAGGCCGACATCGGCGAGCTGGAGGCATTCCGCAAGCAGCTCAACGACGAGCACGCCAAGGCGGGCATCAAGATCACGCCGCTGGCCTTTTTGTTGAAGGCGGCTGCGGCGACGCTGAAGCATTTCCCGGATTTCGCAGCTTCGCTGGATGCGAGCGGCGAGAACCTGATCGTGAAGAAATACATCCATATCGGCGTCGCGGTGGATACGCCGGACGGCCTGATGGTTCCGGTGATACGCGACGTGGACCAGAAGGGCATCGTGCAACTGGCGAAGGAACTTGGCGAGATCAGCGCGAAGGCGCGCGACAAGAAGCTCACCGCCGCCGACATGCAGGGCGGCTGCTTCACGATCTCCAGCCTCGGCGGCATCGGCGGCACATCGTTCACGCCCATCATCAATGCGCCGGAAGTCGCGATCCTCGGCGTGTCCCGTTCGAGCATGAAGCCGGTGTATCAGGATGGCGAGTTTGTCGCGCGGCTGATGCTGCCGCTGTCGCTGTCCTACGACCATCGCGTGATCGATGGTGCGGCCGGCGCGCGTTTCACCACCTACCTCGCGCATGTGCTGTCCGACATCCGCAGGCTCGCCGTATAACCGGTGAGCAGCAAGCCAATAGGCATCCTCGGCGGCACCTTCGATCCGATCCACTTCGGGCATCTGAGGTTGGCCGAGGAAATGCTGGAACTCGCCGGGCTGAAGCAGATTCGTTTCATTCCGACCGGCACGCCGCCTCATCGCGGTTCGCCGCAGGTGTCGGCGCAGCAGCGTAGCGCGATGGTGAAACTGGCCATTGCCGACCAGCCGGCCTTCGTGCTGGACGAACGTGAAGTCGATCGTTGCGTGCCGTGCTATACCGTGGACACGTTGGGCGAACTGCGCGCGGAACTGGGTGCGACGCAGCCGCTGTGCCTGCTGATGGGCGGCGACGCATTTTTGCAGTTGCACACCTGGCACGAGTGGGAGCGACTGTTCGAACTGGCGCACATCGTCGTGGGCTTCCGTCCCGGTTACACATTGGACGAGCGCATCGAAGTCGCGCCCGAGATGTTGCGCAAGCATTATCGGGAGCGCTTGTGCGCCGTGGAAGCCATGGCGCATGTGCCTTGCGGCGGTGTCGCCGAACTGGCGATCCCGAAGCTGGAAATATCGGCCACCGACATCCGCCGCCGCGTGGCCGAGAGTCGCACCATACGTTATCTGTTGCCCAATGCGGTGGCGGACTATATTTATCAACATCACCTGTACACATCATGTTAAACATTGAAGAAAAGACCAAAGCCATCGTCGATGCGCTCGAAGACATCAAGGCCGAAGACATCGCGGTCATCGACACCAGCAAGCTCAGCCCGCTGTTCGAGCGCATGATCATCGCCAGCGCCAAGTCCACACGCCAGACCAAGGCGATCGCCGACAACGTCGTCGTCAAGCTGAAAGAGCTCGGCGAACCGGTTGGTGGCCGCGAGGGCGAAGACAGCGGCGAGTGGATATTGATCGACCTGGGCGAAGTGCTGGTGCACGTGATGCAGCCGGCGGTGCGCCAGTATTACAACCTCGAAGAGCTGTGGAGCAAGGGCCAGACGTTCCGTCCGAAGCTGGCCCAGAAGCCGGAATAACGGTAGCCCGAATAACGGAAACCGGAATAAACATGGAGCCGGAAAGGCATCTGATCGTAGGGGCGCGATTCATCGCGCCCTTTGTCTCGTGTGCGAATAAAGCAGGGCGCGATGAATCGCGCCCCTACGGGGATACATGAAACTCCTGATCGTTTCCGTCGGCCACAAGATGCCGGACTGGATCACCGCGGGCTACAACGAATACGCCAAACGTATGCCGCGCGAGGCGAAGATCGAACTGGTCGAGGTCAAGCCGGAGCCGCGCACCACCGGCAAGACCACCGCGCAGATCATGGAAGCCGAGGCGCAACGCATCCTCGCGGCCCTGCCGCAGGGCTGTCTGCGCATCGCACTGGACGAGCGCGGCGCGATGCCGACCACCAAGCAGCTCGCCGCGCAGATGCAGGACTGGATGCGCGAAGGCCGCGATGTGGCGTTCATCGTCGGCGGTGCGGACGGGCTGCACGACACGGTCAAACAGGCGGCGCAGAACCTGATGGCGCTGTCGGCGCTCACCTTGCCGCACGCGATGGTGCGAGTCCTGCTCGCCGAACAGTTGTATCGCGCGCACAGCCTGTTGCACAATCATCCCTATCACCGTGAATAACAGGGAAGGGGGAAGAGAGAAAGGGGAAGGGAAGGCCGCTGCGCGGCCGTTACCCTTGAGCGCCGCAGGTGCGGTCCCTTCCCCCTTTACCCTTCCCGTAAAGGTTCAACAATGAGCATCATCAAGCCGCGTATCTACCTCGCCTCACAGAGCCCCCGTCGCCGCGAACTATTGAAGCAGATCGGCATTCATTTCGAAATGTTGCTGCTGCGTTCCAGTTCCGGTCGCAGTTCGGATGTGGATGAGACGCCCTATCCGGACGAACAGCCCGAGGTCTATGTACGTCGGGTGTGCCAGACCAAGGCGGAGGCGGGTTACGCTGCGTTGCGTATGCGCAACTTGCCGGTATTTCCGGTGCTGACCGCCGATACGACCGTGGCGCTGGGCGGAAAAATATTTGGCAAGCCGGACAATGCCGAGCATGCCGGGGAGATGCTGCGCCAGCTTTCCGGACAGGAGCATAAAGTGCTCAGCGCAGTCGCGGTGGCGATGGGCGAACATGTCGAGCAGGTCGTGTCCGTTTCCACGGTGCGCTTCGCGCCATTGACCGAGGCGCGCATCAATGCTTACCTGCGTACCCACGAGTATGCAGACAAGGCCGGCGGCTATGCGATACAGGGTCATGCCGGCGCATTCATCGAACATATTTCCGGTAGCTATTCCGGCGTGATGGGGCTGCCGCTGTTCGAGACCGTCGAACTGCTGCGCCGTTTCGATTATCCGACACCATAGGCGGGCGCATGAGCGAAGAAATACTGATTAACGTCACACCGCAAGAGACGCGCGTCGCGGTGATGCAGCTTGGCGTGGTGCAGGACCTGCACATCGAGCGCAGCGGCAGCCGGGGCATCGTCAGCAACGTCTATCTCGGCCGCGTCAAGCGTGTGCTGCCAGGCATGCAGTCCGCATTCATCGACATCGGCCTAGAGCGCTCGGCCTTTCTGCATGTCGCGGATATCTGGGGCAACGGTGGCGAAGGTGTCGAGCCGAAGCCCATCGAAAAAGTACTGTCCGACGGGCAGACGCTGATGGTGCAAGTCATCAAGGAGCCGATAGGCACCAAGGGCGCGCGGCTATCCACCCAGATCAGCATCGCCGGACGGCTGCTGGTGTATCTGCCGCAGGAGACGCATATCGGCGTGTCGCAGCGCATCGAAAGCGTGGAGCAGCGCGATGCGCTGCGTGCGCGGTTGCAATCGGCACTGCCGGAAGGGCACAAGGGCGGCTACATCATCCGCACCGTCGCCGAGGCGGCAACCGACCCGGATTTCGACGCCGACATCCGTTATCTGGACAAGTTATGGAATAACCTGAAGTCCGCCGCGCAGACCGCAGCCGCACCGCAGCCGCTGTACCGGGAGCTGGACATCAGTCTGCGCGTACTGCGCGATTTCGTCACACTGGATACGTCGCGCATCTTGGTCGATTCGCGCAGCACCTTCCAGAAGATGCAGGAGTTCGCCGGGGACTACAATCAAGGTGCGCTGGATCGACTGGAGCACTATCCCGGCGTGCGCCCGCTGTTCGACCTGTACGGCGTCGAAGAGGAGATCGAGCGCGCGTTGTCCAAACGCGTGGACCTGAAATCCGGCGGCTACCTGATCATCGACCAGACCGAGGCGATGACCACTGTGGACGTGAACACCGGCGGCTTCGTCGGACTGCGCAACTTCGACGACACGATATTCAAGACCAACCTCGAAGCCACGCAGGTCATCGCCCGCCAGCTTCGGCTGCGCAATCTGGGCGGCATCATCATCTGCGACTTCATTGACATGGAGACGCAGGAGCACCGCGACGCGGTGCTGGATGAATTCAAGAAGGCGCTCGCGCGCGACCATACGCGCGTCAGCGTGAACGGCTTCTCGTCGCTGGGCCTGGTCGAGATGACGCGCAAGCGCACGCGCGAGAGCCTCGCGCATGTGTTGTGCGAATCCTGCCCCACCTGCCAGGGGCGAGGCGAGGTGAAGACCGCGCAGACCGTGTGCTACGAGATCCTGCGCGAGATCGTGCGCGAGGCGCGCCAGTTCAATGCGCGCGAGTACCGCATTCTCGCGTCGCAGCAAGTCATCGACCTGTTTCTGGACGAGGAATCGCAGGCGCTGGCGCAACTTTCCGACTTCATCGGCAAGCCAATCTCGATGCAGGTCGAGACCATGTACAGCCAGGAACAATACGATGTCATCCTGATGTAGGGGTTGCGCGTTACGGGCATAGCAGTTTGCCGTCCTGATGGTGATTCGCTATGCCCGTTCCCCCACCTCAATCCTCTGGTGGAGCTACTAGCCAATCCACTAAGCCCGCAAGCGGGCAAGTGGCTGGTTACCCCGCAAGCGGTAGAGGAGGCGAACGAATCGCTTCGCGAGTTTCTCTTTCAGTGCCGGCAGTCTGCTAGACTACGTTCGCGTTTCTGACGCATTTCAAAAAATACCGTCTCAGGGAGAAAAGTATGTTCAAGAAGCAATTCGCGGCCTTGCTGGTCGCCGCAGCATTCGTTACGCCTTTCGCTGCCCATGCGGGCGACCACGGTCACGGCGGCGATGCTGCTGTAGCGCAAGCCTTCATCAAGGAAGTCCAGGCAGACCAGAACGCTTATGCAGCAGCCAAGGGCGCCGCGTTCTTTCAGGAGCTGTCCAAGGGCCAGACTCCGCGCGCAACCGTCGTAGCCTGTTCCGATTCGCGCGTCCACACCAATATGTGGGACAAGACGCCAGAGGGCGACTTGTTCATGGTGCGCAACATCGGTAACCAGATCGCGACCTCGCATGGCTCAGTGCAATACGGCGTGAATCACCTAGGTTCCTCGCTGCTGCTGATTGTCGGCCACTCCAAGTGCGGCGCGATCGCTGCTGCGGGCGGCGACTATTCCACGCTGGAAGAGCCGGTCAAGAAGGAGTTGGACACCATCAGCATCGCCAAGGGCGGCGCCAGCATCGACGGCGTGAAGACCAACGTCAATAACCAAGTTGCCGCTGCGATGAAGGAGTGGGGCGAGAACGTCAAGGCAGGCAAGTTGCTGATCGTGGGTGCGGTGTACGACTTTGCCGATGACATGAAGAAGGGTGCAGGCAAGCTGAACGTCATCAACATCAACGGCGAGACCGACCCGGCCAAGCTGCGCAACATGCCGGTACAGGCTGCGAAGGCAGATCACGGTCACGGCGAGCATCACTAAGCACCATTAGCAACAGATACGAAAAGCCGGCGCAAGCCGGCTTTTTTGCATCTCCGGAATTGGCGGTCAAGTCAGGCCGGCGGGGGCGAGCAAGAGAGGGGGCGTCAATCTTTGCGCGGCGGCTTGGGGAACCAGCTGATTTTTTCCAGTTTCATGCGCGTCTGTTTCTCGGCGCGATCGGCTCGTCTGGTCAGCTCCTTTTGCACCATGTTGTAAAACGCCACCATATTCTGGTGGGGATATTCTTCCAGCACGCCGCTGTCCTGAAAGAATTCGGCGGCCCAAAGCGCATCCAGTTCGGTGTTTCCCGTCTCCAGCAGATATTCCGTCGCGGCGGTCTGAACGTAGTCGCTTAGTTTGGGCATGTGTCCGGCAGCATGGTCAAACGCATTGCGGGCGAACCGTCTAGGGGCAGGTCAGTGCATGCCGATGGAGCACTCTGCGGGTTCAGCACGAGCTCGATATGCTGGCGTATGCAGGTGGCGGCATATGTCGAAAATCGGCCCCGGCTCTTTGGTTCGAAATGATCCAGTGCGTGAACGAGGCCTTTGTCGCCCGCCTTGAGCAGATCGAAAATCTTTGTGCCGCTATGGGCATAGTGCTTGTGGCTGCGGAGTACATGAAGCAGGTTGCAGGCGACCAATTGTTGTCTCGTATCGAAATCTCCCGCCTTGATGCGTTGCATCAGCGCCAGCTCATGGGCATCGTCCGACGGTTGGATGGCCTGGCTGTCATGGCACAGCGGAGGCCCGTCGGTAATTTTCTGCGTAGCGCTTGTTCCCGGATAAGCAGGTGCCGTCATGGTTGTTCCTCGTGTCGGTGGTTTTGGCGATGGTGATCTTGCCGATTGTCGCGTTTGCAGGAGAGTATTTTGAGGGCAAGGCGGTGTTTGAAATATAGGTGCGGTTACCTATTTCATCGTTTATCGGATCGAGTTGTTGCCGGCCAGTCGGCTGCATGGTTTAGCTTTGTTGAGTCATCCGGATTGCTGGTCGCCGATGCGGATATGTAATCAAGGATGCCGGAACGCCAAAACCCGCTCTGGAGACCGAGTACACTTCAGTACGCCTGACCAGCCAACTCCAACAAGTAAGGGAGACGGAAATTCATGGTTTTCGGTCTCGCGGAAAAGGTCATGACCTTCTGCTCGAACTCGCCGATGGGAACGGGTTTGCTGAACAAATAGCCCTGATAGACCATGCAGCCGTTCTGCTTGAGGAAATTCAGCTGTGCTTCGGTCTCGACTCCTTCGGCGATGACGCTTATGCCGAAGTTCTGCGCCATGTCGATAATGGTCTGGATCATCACGGCATCGTTGCTGTTCGTCGCGATGTCGCGGACAAAACTCTGGTCGATCTTGAGTTGATCGAGCGGCAGCTGCTTCAAGTAGGATAGCGACGAGTAGCCTGTGCCGAAATCGTCCATCGACAGTTTGACCCCGATGTTTTTCAGCGCGCGCATCTTTGCCATGACATCGGCGACATCGTTCAAGATCACGCTTTCGGTCAGTTCAAGTTTGAGGCGGGCCGGGTCGACTCCATGCAAGTGCGTAATTGCCGTTACCTTGCCCACGAAATCGGACTGCCTGAATTGATGCGCGCTGACGTTGACCGCGAGGGTCAGGCGGCGCATCTGCTCGTTGTCGGCCCACGCGGCAAGCTGGCGGCAGGCGGCATCGAGCACCCAGTCCCCGATCTCGATGATGAGCGAGCTTTCCTCCGCCACGGGAATGAATTGCGCCGGCATGATCATGCCGCGCTCAGGATGCATCCAGCGCACCAGCACCTCGGCTCCCAGCGGACGATGCTCGTCGCAAACCTGAACCTGGTAATACAGCAGCAATTGCTGGTTAAGTACTGCATAGCGCAGGTCCGCCTCCAGTGACGCACGCGTTTCCACCGCCTGCTGCATGAGTGGATCGAAGAAACGCACGGTATTTCGTCCGGCTTCCTTGGCCTGGTACATTGCCAGGTCTGCGCGTTTGAGCAATGCATCGACCGACTCTTCGTTGCCGAGATATAGGCTGACTCCGATGCTGGGCGAGCTGTGATGCTTGTGCCCCTTGAGCATATATGGCGCGGACAGGGCCAGGCGCAGCTTTTCCGCAATCATGGCGGCCTTTTGCGAAGCATCCTCTGCGCTCGCGCCCACCCCTTCGAGCAGCACGACGAACTCGTCCCCGCCAAACCTCGCCACGGTATCTCCCTCGCGCACATTGGCCTGGATGCGCCGGGCGACCTCGATCAGCAACTGGTCGCCGTAATCATGCCCCAGCGTGTCGTTCAGATTCTTGAATTTGTCCATGTCGAGGAACAGCACTGCGCCGTATAGACGATTGCGCGCCGACACCGGAAGGGCAGAGCGGAATCGGTCCAGCAGCAAACGTCTGTTCGGCAGCTGGGTCAGGGCATCGTAGAAAGCCAGATTGAGTATCTCCTCTTCGGCCCGCTTGCGCGCGGTGATGTCGTTGAAAATGGCGACATACTGGAAAATCTCGCCGGCTTCGTTCTTTACCGTGCTGATGGTCAGCCACTTCGGATAGATCTCGCCGTTCTTGCGCTTGTCCCAGATTTCTCCGGACCAGGCGCCCGAATTCTTCAACTGCCGCCACATTTCCTGGTAGAACTCGGGAGGGTGCTTGCCGGAGGAGAGCAGGCGCGGATTGTTGCCGACGGCCTCGTCCGATGTGTAGCCTGTAATGGAAGTGAATGCGGGATTGACGGCGATGATCGTGGCATTCGCGTCGGCCACCAGTACGCCTTCTTCCATATTGTGGAATACCGAACCCGCAAGCCTCAGCGCTTCCTCTCCCTCGATGCGCTCGGTCATGTCGCGGATAAAACAATACAGCTGCCCGCCGCATGCGCTGCTGTAATTGGCACTGACTTCTATCGTCACAATGCGACCGTCCTTGCATCGGTTGCGGGTTTCGAATCGATCGCTGCCGACGGCAATGATGTTCTCGATGTGCCGGTCGACCGCTTCGGGCCGGTCCAGGGTTTTTACGTCGTGAACGGTCATGCCCAGCAATTCCTCGCGGCTGTAGCCGATCAACTGGCAGTATGCATCGTTCACTTCCAGGAATCTGCCCGTCCTGTCTGTCATCCAGAAACCGTCCAGAGAGGTGCGAACCATGGTTTTGAATTGCTCCTCGCTGCTTTTCTGGAGCGCCTCGGTGGCCTTGTTGCGCTCGTGAATATGGATTACCAGAGGCCGGAACAGGAAATAATAAAGCGTCGGCGAAATGAGCACGAGCAACAGCGTGCTGTCCAATACGGCCTCAAACGAGGGGGATATCTTCGGCATATGCTGGAGCAGAAACATGACGAACGATTCGGAAACGAAGACCGAGGTGGCGATGATCAGGAAGATAAGCGCGGGGGATCGCAAGACGGCCGATTGGCGTTGCGGATAAATGCCGTTGATTCGGTTGATTTGAGTTCCAATCGTATCCATTTCGCCTCCTGCAATATGAATCAAACTGATCGATGCACGCAGTCAGACAAGGTTGGCGCACAGATAAATAATCTGACCATGAAGTAGTTCGGCCATGTAATGCCGCGTGCAAATAATAGAGGCAACAACTCGCGGGCGATATAAGCATTATTGCTTAGTAGACTGACTCGACCAAGCAATCGAGCGTGTGACGAAATCCGGGAATATCCGGTGAGGGAAATGGCGTGAAGAGTCCGGGCGGTCTGCTAATGCGGTGGGGAGGAACGTTTTTCGGCATGAGCAAACGACTATCGTCGCTCTCGGGCGGAGCAATGAGTTAAACGGGGCGGGGTCGAGGCTACGGAATTCTGTGTACGGACTCGTTGAAAGACTGTTACTGGAAGATAGCCGGACTGGGAGGCGCTGGCGGACTCCGCCCACGCATGGCGTAGTCAAACGCCACTCAAGCTTTCAGCAGGCTTTCCGGCTCGACCCGGCTTCCCGTTATCGCCACGACTTTGTGGCGCGACTGTCCGCCCTGTTTCAGCTCCACCTGGCGCACGGGCACGTCGAACAGTCCCGCGATGAACTTTAGCAGCGCTTCGTTGGCGCGGCCTTCCACCGGCGGGGCGGCGAGGCGGATTTTGAGCGCCTCGCCGTGCAGCCCGGCGAGTTCGCTGCGCTTCGCACCCGGCTGGATATGCAGGGTCAGCGTGACGACTTCACCGTTGTGGCGGAACCAGTCCGCCATGTCAGAACAGCGCCAGCGTCATACGCTCCAGCGCGCTGACGGGAACGATGATAAGTAACTGGCAGACGATGAACAACAGCAGCGGCGACAGGTCGAACCTGCCCATCATTGGTACGACGTTGCGGATAGGCCGCAGGAAGCGATCGGTGACCGAGGCCAGCAGCGGGGCGACCGTCGAATGGGGATTCACCCACGACAGGATCGCCTGCGCGAACACCGCGGCCATCAGCAGGTACACGCTGATCTTGAGCAGCTTGACCAGCGCCAGAGCCAGCAATCCGACCAGCGGGAAGCCGTGCGACAGATCGCCCTGCACCATGAATAGCGCGCTCAGATAAAGCAGCTCGGCCAGCAGCGCAAGCAGCAGCGTCGCGCTGTCCAGCCCGGCGATGGCGGGCAGGCGTTTGCGCAGCGGCAACACCATGAAGTCGGTGATCGCCATGATGAATTCGCCTATGGGGTTGCGCATCGGCGTGCGCAGCCAGACCGCATGGAAACGAAACAGCAGGATCGCCGCGAACGGCTGCAGCAGCATGTCGAACAGGAATATCAGGCCTTCGCTCATCATTGTGGCGCTCCCAGTTCGTCGCCCATTTCCTTCGCGCGGTCGGCGGCAGCCTTTGCCGCCAAGGCTATGTGTTCGTCGACATGATTGGCCGACATGCTCAGCAAGGCGCGTTCGGTGGTGCCGTTCTTCGAGGTCACTCGCGCGCGCAGCACGCCGGGTTCTTCGTCGCTGGAGGCGGCCAGTTTGCTCGCGCCGAGGAAAGTGGCCAAGCTCAGCCGGCGAGCGTCGTCGGCGGAAAAGCCCAGCTCCTGTCCGGCTTTCTGCAACGCTTCGATGAAATAGAACACATAGGCCGGGCCGCTGCCGGAGATCGCGGTGACCGCATCCAGCATCGCCTCGTCCTGCACCCACAGGGTTTCGCCCACCGCCGCGAGTATGTCCTGCGCCTGATCGCGTTGCGCCGCGCTCACCGCCGGCATCGCGTACAGCCCGGTCATGCCGCTCTGCACCAGCGCGGGGGTGTTGGGCATCGCGCGCACCACGGCCTGGCTGCCCGCCCAGCGCGCGAGATCGCCCGCGCGTATGCCTGCGGCGATGGAGATCAGCAACTGGCCCTTGAGCAGTGCGGCCAGCTGTTGCGCCACTTCGCGCAATTGTTGCGGCTTGACCGCGAGCACGACGACATCGCTGCCGGCCACGCCCTCGGCGAGGTTGTCCGTGGTATGCACGCCGAACTGTGCGTTCAGCTTGGTGCGGTTGTCCGGGTTGATCTCGACCACGCCTATCTGTCCGGCCTCGAAGCCCTTGCCGACCAAGCCGCCGATCAATGCGGTCGCCATATTGCCGCCGCCGATGAAGCAAATGTTCATGTTGTTTCCTTGTGATAAATCCGGTTGCCGAAGATTGCCGTGCCGATGCGCACCAGGGTCGCGCCTTCGGCGACGGCGGCGGGGAAATCGTGCGACATGCCCATCGACAGGGTGTCGAGTTGCAAGTTCTGACGATTCAATTGTTCGAACAATATGCGTAATTGCGCGAATGCGGCGCGCTGCTCCGTGACATCGTCGCTGGGTGCCGGGATCGCCATCAGTCCGCGCAGGCGCAGGTTGGGCAGCGCCGCGATGCCGCGCGCCAGTGCTTCCGCCTGTTCCGGCGGTACGCCGCTCTTGCTGGCTTCGCCGCTGACGTTTACTTGCAGGCAGACCTGCAGCGGCGGCAGACCGGTCGGGCGTTGCGCCGACAGCCGTTCGGCGACCTTCAGTCGCTCGATGCCATGCACCCAGTCGAAGTGCTCTGCAATCGGACGGGTCTTGTTGCTCTGGATCGGGCCGATGAAATGCCATTCGATCTGCAGGCCCTGCAATGCGGCGATCTTGTCGAGACCCTCCTGCAGGTAATTTTCGGCGAAGCGGCGCTGCCCCGCACCATAGGCCTCGCGCACCGCGTCGGCGGGGAAGGTCTTGCTGACCGCCAGCAATTCGATGTCTTGCGGCGCGCGTCCGCAAGCCGTCGCGGCGTCCGCTATCGCGGCGCGCGTGGCTTGCAAGTTGGAAGCGATTGTTGTCATAATCCGGCGCACCAGCAGCCATTCAGGCCGCGTCGTTAACGTGAAATGCGCGTAAGCGTTCGTTTGCCCTTTCTCCCGCTTGCGGGGGAAAGTTGGATAGGGGGAAACGGGCATGGCAAGTTTCATCATCAGGGGTGGCAACTTGCCATGCCCGTTAAATCGGGAAGATTATAATGGATATCACTGAACTGCTCGCCTTCGGCGTCAAGAACAAGGCTTCCGACCTGCATCTTTCCGCCGGCCTGCCCCCGATGATCCGCGTGCATGGCGACATGCGCCGCATCAACCTGCCGGCGCTGGAGCACAAGGAAGTGCATGCGCTGGTGTACGACATCATGAATGACGGACAGCGCAAGTTTTACGAGGAAAACAAGGAAGTCGACTTCTCGTTCGAGGTGCCCGGGCTGGCGCGTTTCCGCGTCAACGCCTTCGTGCAGAATCGCGGTGCGGCCGCGGTCATGCGCACCATTCCTTCCAAAATTTTGTCGCTGGAAGATCTGAAGTGCCCCAAGAGTTTCGAGTCCATTTCCGATTATCCGCGCGGTCTGGTGCTGGTGACCGGTCCGACCGGTTCGGGCAAGTCCACCACGTTGGCAGCGATGGTGAATCATCGCAACGAACATGAGATGGGCCACATCCTGACGGTGGAAGACCCGATCGAATTCGTGCACGAGTCGAAGAAGTGCCTGATCAATCAGCGCGAAGTCGGCCCGCATACGCTGTCATTCCAGAACGCGCTGCGCAGCGCATTGCGCGAAGACCCGGACGTGATTCTGGTCGGCGAAATGCGCGATCTGGAAACCATCCGCTTGGCGATGTCCGCGGCCGAAACCGGTCACCTGGTGTTCGGCACGCTGCACACCAGTTCGGCGGCCAAGACCATCGACCGTATCATCGACGTGTTCCCGGCCGACGAAAAGGAAATGGTGCGCGCGATGTTGTCCGAATCGTTGCGCGCGGTCATTTCGCAGGCCTTGCTCAAGACCAAGGACGGTTCGGGCCGCGTCGCGGCGCACGAGATCATGATCTGCACCCCGGCCATCCGTAACCTGATCCGCGAAGCCAAGGTGCCGCAGATGTACTCCGCGATCCAGACCGGCCAGAGCATGGGTATGCAGACGCTGGATCAGTGCCTGACCAATCTGGTGAAGTCCAACGTCATCACCCCGGCCGAGGCGCGCAGCAAGGCCGCCAACAAGGATCTGTTCCCAGGATAATCTCGTAGGGGCACGGCGTGCCGTGCGGGTGCCCGAACAAAAGTTTTTTGTGCCCCTACCCATCGTTGTTGATTCCGGTTCGTCCGGATTTTAGGAGTATTCAATGGAAAGAGAGCAGGCCACCGAGCTGATACATAACCTGTTGCGCGGGATGATCAGCAAAAAGGCGTCAGACTTGTTCATTACCTCGGGCTTCCCCCCGGCCTTCAAGGTGGACGGCAAGATGACGCCGGTTTCCAATCAGACGCTGACTTCGGTGCATACTCAGGAATTGGCGCGCGCGATCATGAACGACCGCCAGGCCGCCGAATTCGAGGCGACCCACGAATGCAACTTTGCGATCAGTCCGCCGGGCATCGGTCGCTTCCGCGTGAACATCTTCATGCAGCAGCAGCGCGTCGGCATGGTGCTGCGCACGATCACCACCAAGATTCCCGATCTTGACGAGATGGGGATGCCGCCGGTGCTGAAGGATGTCGTGATGACCAAGCGCGGCCTGGTGATTCTGGTCGGCGGCACCGGTTCTGGTAAATCTACTACGCTGGCTGGCATGATCGGTCACCGCAACAAAAACAGCTACGGCCACATCATCACCATCGAGGACCCGGTCGAGTACGTGCATGAGCATGCCAACTGCATCATCACGCACCGCGAAGTCGGCGTGGACACCGAGAACTGGCACAACGCGCTGAAGAACACCCTGCGTCAGGCACCGGACGTGATCCTGATCGGCGAAATCCGTGACCGCGAAACCATGGAATACGCCGTGGCGTTCGCCGAAACCGGCCACTTGTGTATGGCCACGCTGCACGCCAACAGCGCGAATCAGGCGCTGGATCGCATCATCAACTTCTTCCCGGAAGAGCGGCGCGAGCAGCTGTTGATGGATCTGTCGCTGAACATCAAGGCGCTGATCTCTCAGCGCCTGATTCCGAAGAAGGACGGCGTCGGGCGCGCGGCGGCCATTGAAATCCTGCTGAACTCGCCGTTGATCGCCGATCTGATCTTCAAGGGTGAGGTGCATGCGATCAAGGAAGTCATGTCCAAGTCGCGCGAACTCGGCATGGAGACTTTCGACGGCGCGCTGTTTAACCTGTACGAAAGCGGGAAAATCTCCTATGAGGATGCGCTGAAAAATGCCGACTCGGTCAACGACCTGCGTCTGCGCATCAAGCTGGAGAGCAAGCTGAGCGGAGACCGCGACGTGATGAGCGGCACCGAGCATCTGAAGCTGACCTGACATTGACATGCCCTGCAAAGACAAGCCGCGCGCCAGCGCGGTTTGTCTTTGGGGATGTCGCATGGCTTAAATGAGTCATAAAAGACGGTCGGGGTTTGCCCTCGATAGCAACCAGCCCCGTTATGGGACATGGCTAACTACAGTCAACTTCGGCTGGCGTAGTTAAAGTGCTAAAATCAAAACCTTATTAATCCTGGTTCGCGCGCCAAACGGCGATGGGCGACTCTGTAGTGGACATAGTATTACTTCTGTTTTTAATTCTTCTGAATGGCGTTTTGGCGATGTCGGAAATCGCCGTAGTATCTTCCCGCAAGGCTCGTTTGCAAAAGCTGGCCGATGACGATAGTCCCGGAGCGCGATCAGCGCTTGATCTAAGTAACGAACCCTCCACCTTCCTTTCTACCGTTCAGGTAGGAATTACCACTGTAGGTATTTTGAGCGGCGCCATCGGCGAAACCGCATTGGCCGACCCGCTGACCGTGTGGATTGCCGGTTTCCCATTGCTGGAGCCCTACGCCAGAGGCGCGGCGATGACGATAGTTGTCGTAGGTTTGACGTATTTTTCCGTTGTTATCGGCGAACTGGTTCCCAAACAGTTGGGATTGCTGGCCCCGGAAAAAACCGCATCGTTGATCGCGCCGCCGATGAATATGCTGGCACGGATCACCCGTCCTCTGGTCTGGTCGCTTTCGGCTTCCTCGAATTTTCTGTTGCGCATGCTGGGTGCGGTTCGCCAAGGGGAGCCTCCTGTCACCGATGAAGAGATCAAGGTGCTGATGGAGCAGGGTTCCGAGGCGGGCGTATTCCATGAGAGCGAACAGGCCATTGTTTCCAACGTGTTGCGTCTCGACGAGCAGCGCATTGGGGCAATCATGACGCACCGTAATGACATTTACGTGCTTGATCTGGACGAACCCGAAGACGTGATTCGCAACCGGATTGCCGAGAGTCCCTACACACGTATCGTCGTTTGCCGCAACGGGCTGGATCATATCGTGGGTATATTGCGCACGGCGGACATCCTGAAAGATGCGCTGGCAGGAAGGCCGATAGCGGTCGATCTGTCTTTGCGTCCGCCGTTATATGTGCCGGAAGGGGTAACGACCACGCACCTGCTCGAAAACTTCCGCAAAGCCCGGCAACAATGCGCGCTGATTGTGGACGAGTATGGCGAATTGCAGGGCCTGGTTACGCTGACCGATGTGCTGACATCTATTGTCGGGGAATTGCCATCCTCCGATCTTCCTGAAGATCAGGACATCACTGTGCGCGAAGACGGATCGTGGCTGATCGATGGCAGTGTAACGATAGAGCGCATGAAATCAGTACTCGATATCGACGACGAATTGCCGGGTGAGGAAGAAAATGCATTCAATACTCTGGGCGGTTTCGTCATGCATGAACTTGGCCGTATCCCGATGGTTTCGGATCACTTCGAGGTGGCCGGTTGCCGTTTCGAGGTGATGGATATGGACAAGAATCGAGTGGATAAAGTGTTGGTTGCGCGCGCGGCTTTGCTGACCCCTGAGGTGGGTCGTGGGGTTGCCTGATTTCGGGCGATCTGGGGTGGAATTGTCGGTGCGGGGCGTTTGATGGGTATCGGCTATCGCCTCCACCCATCCACAAAAACTGCATTGGTTTTGCCCGCCGTGGTCGTTCTGTCGATTGCGTCGAACAGTAAGCCGGGTTACTTGGGCCGGTTGCTGCCTGCGACGATCTTGTATTCCAGCAACCGGCACTCGATCGGGCCGTTGAACAGCGGGGTGCGCTTCGACGGCGACAGTCGCATCAGTTTCAGGATCGCCCTGTCCGCGGTGAACAGGTAAGCCGTCCATCCGCCGAACTTCTTCTTCAGCGCGTCACCCAGTTTAGGGTACAGCTCGGCCAGTTCGTCCAGCTCGCCCATGCGCTCGCCGTAGGGCAGGTTCGCGACCAAAATGCCGTGTTCCGCCGGGGGCGAGACTTCCAGCACGTTGGCCTGCTTCAGTTCGACACACTCCGCCAGTCCGGCTTCCTGCAGGTTGCGCGAGGCGGTTCTCAGCGCGTCGCCGTACAGGTCGCTGCCGTAGAGTTCCAGCGGCTTCGGGGGCAGTTGTGCGGCGATGGCCTGTTCGCGCATAGCTTGCCATTTCTTCGCATCGAAGTTCTTCAGCTTCTCGAATGCGAAGCGGCGCGCGATGCCGGGCTGGATGTTCAGCGACATCTGCGCGGCTTCGATCAAAAACGTGCCACTGCCGCACATCGGATCGACCAGCGGCGTGCCGGGTTGCCAGCCGGTCATGCGCAGGATGCCGGCCGCGAGGTTCTCGCGCAGCGGCGCAATGTTGGTGTACTGGCGCACGCCGCGCTTGAACAGCGCATCGCCCGAGGTATCCAGATACAGCATCAGCAGATCATCTTCGATGAACACATGGATGCGCACGTCCGGCTCCAGCGTGTCCACGCTGGGGCGTTCGTTGCAGTGTTCGCGGAAGCGGTCGCACACCGCATCCTTGACCAACAGCGTGATGAATTCCAGGCTCTTCAGCGGGCAGCGTATCGCGGTGGTGTTCACGCGTATCGTGTTGCTCACGTCGAACCAGCGCGGCCATTGCAGTTCGAACACGGCCTTGTAGACATCCTGTTCGCTGCGGTAGCGCGTCTCTTTTACGCGCCATAGCACGCGGCTGGCGAGGCGGCTCTCCAGGTTGACGCGATAGCACAGCGGCCAGTCGCCGGAGAACTCCACACCGCCGTCGGTGGCGCGCAGGTTCTGCGCGCCCATGGTTTCAAGGTCGCTGCGCAGTAATGCTTCGAGGCCGCGCGGGCAGGGGGCGAAAAATTCAGGCATGGCTTAGAAAGGCTTGACGGTGACGAGGATGATGATAGCCAGCAGCAAGAACACCGGCGCCTCGTTGAAGAAACGGTAGAACACATGGCTGCGCGTGTTGCGGTCGGCGGCGAATTCCTTCACCAGATGGCCGCAATACAGGTGATAGCCGGCCAGCACCGCGACCAGCGCGGTCTTCGCGTGCAGCCAGCCGCCGGAGAAGCCGTAGCCGAACCACAGCCATAGGCCGAAGACGATCGCCAGCGCGCCGATCGGCGTGACGAAGCGGTACAGCTTGCGCTCCATCAGCTTGAGCCGCGCGATCTCCGCCGGCTCGGTTGCCATCGCATGGTTGACGAAGATGCGCGGCAGGTAGAACAGCCCGGCGAACCAGCTGACGACGAAGAAGATATGAAATGCTTTGACCCACAACATAAGTGAACTCCTGAATGCCGTCATGCCGGACTCGATCCGGCATCCAGTTTTTTGAATTGACTGGATTCCGGCCTGCGCCGGAATGACGGCCCATAATTTTTATTGGGAAAGTCTCTTCCTGAACAGCGCCAGCGACACATAAAACCCCGCCATCGCATAGCCTAGCAACACGCCCACATGCAGCAGCCAGTTCGCGGGGACGGTGTCGTTCAGCAGCGGTCGCGCGATGTTGATCGCATGCGTCAGCGGCAGCACGGAAGACACATTTTGCAGCGCCGCAGGCAACTGATCGACCGGAAAAAACACGCCGCATAATAGCACCATCGGCGTGATCGCCAGCGTGAAGTAATACATGAAAAAGTCGTAGCCGGGCGCGATGGCGGTGACGATCAGCCCCAGCGATGCGAAGCACAGCCCGACCAGCAGCGCGAGCGGAATCAGCCATAGCGTCAGCGGTGAATGCGACAGCCCCAGCAGCCAGATCACCGCCAGCACCGCGAGCCCGGCCAGCAGGCTCTTGCTCGCCGCCCAGGCGATTTCCGCGCAGACGATGTCGTCCAGCGTCACCGGCGTATTCATGATCGCCTCCCAGGTGCGCTGCTCGTGCATGCGCGCGAAGCCGGAATACAGCGCCTCGAAACTCGCGCTGTTCATCGTGCTGTAGCACACCGTGCCCGCGGCGAGGAAGGCGATGTAGGACATGCCGCCGACCTCCGGCAGCATGCCGCCGAGGCCGTAGCCCAGGCCCAGCATGTAGATCACCGGGTCGGCCAGATGGCCGATGATCGACGAGCCGGCCATCTTCTTCCACACCATGAAATTGCGCCGCCAGATCGGGATGAAGCGCAGAGTGGGGCGGGGGAGGGCGAAGTGGCTCGTTTTCATTTCACGCTTCCGTCATTCCGGCGCAGGCCGGAATCCAGCAAATTAAACAGGCCGCGCGCAGCGCGACAACATCCGAGGTTTTGTCCGCTGCGCGGAATTCTTGAAACACTGGATTCCGGCCTGCGTCGGAATGACAAAATAGAATTCATTCCCGCATCTCCCGCCCCGTCAGTTTCAGGAACACGTCTTCGAGGTTCGCCGGCCGGTGCAGGTAGCGTAACTGCGGCTGTTGCTGCAATTCCTGCAGCAGCGGCTGCGCATCGTCCGTGTAGCAGAACACCGACTCGCCGCTGATCTCGAAGCGTTGCGAGTGGCGCGCCGCATGTTCGCGCGCCCAGGCATCCGCGTGCTCGCCGAACACCTCGATCACCTGCGGTTCGATGTTGTCGGCGATCAGCTCGCGCGGCGTTCCTTCGCTGATGACGCGGCCCTCGTCCATCACCGCGAGGCGATGGCACAGGCGCTCGGCCTCGTCCATGAAGTGGGTGGTCAGCAGCAGCGTCTTGCCGCGTGCGGTCAGTTCGCGCAGGCGCTGCCAGATCAGGTGGCGCGCCTGCGGGTCGAGGCCGGTGGTCGGCTCGTCGAGGAAGATCACATCCGGATCGTTGACCAGCGCGCGCGCCACGGTCAGTCGCCGCTTCATGCCGCCGGATAGCGTAGGCACTCTGGCATCGGCCTTGTGCGTCAGATTGGCGAACTCCAGCAGCTCCGGCAGGCGCGCCTCGATCTCGCTGTCCTTCATGTCGAAGTAGCGGCCATACACCATCAGGTTTTCGGTGACGGTGAAATCGGGGTCGAGATTGTCCATCTGCGGTACGACGCCGACGCGCAGCCGCGCCTCGCGCGCATGTCCCGGCACGTCGTGGCCGAGCAGCGTCAGCTTGCCGCCGTCCGGCGTGATCAGCCCGAGCAGCAGGCGCAACGTGGTGGTCTTGCCCGCCCCGTTCGGGCCCAGCAGGCCGAAGCATTCGCCGCGACGGATGTCGAGACTGACGCAGTCCACCACGCGCAGGTTTCCGTAATTTTTGACTAGCCCTTCGGCGCGGATCACGGTGTTATTCATAAGCGGCACCCGTGGAATTCGTGCAGCACTATCTGCTTCAACTGGCTCAGCCGTCCGTGGAAAAAATGCCCCGCCTCCGGCAGCACGACGATGGGCAGATGCTGCGGGCGCGCCCAGTCCAGCGCGTCGGCCAGCGAGATCACCTCGTCGTGTTCGCCGTGCAGCACCAGCGTGTTGTGCGGCACATGCGGCATTTGAAAACGACCCACCGCGGGCGCTACCAGTACCAGCTTGTGCGCCTGCGGATGCAGATGCTGTGCCGCGCGCGCGGTCACATAGCCGCCGAACGAGAAGCCGGAAAGGATCAGCGGCAGATACCCGAACTCGTCGCGCGCATGCTGCACCATCGCCAGCAAATCCTCGACCTCGCCGTTGCCGCTGTCGAACTCCCCCTCGCTGTTGCCCACGCCGCGAAAGTTGAAGCGCAGCGCGGCGTAGCCCAGCTCGGCAAAGGTCTTCGCCAGCGTTGTGATTATCTTGTGCTCCATCGTGCCGCCCATGGTCGGCAGCGGATGCGCGATCACGGCGACGGCGGCAGGCTCGCAACCTTGCTCGGCACAGGCATCCGGCAGGTGCCAGACGCCTTCGAGATTGCCGGCTGGACCAGGTAGGGTGATTTTCTTGAGGCTGGACATTGGATTCCGGGATTTGGATCTGCGATGGATTATCGCAGGAAAAAGCCGGAACCTGCTTTCGGTTATCGTGCCAGCATTCAGGCGCTTTCAGCCAACCCCAATGTGGTCCTCCTCCGTTTTCCCATCGCCAGAACGCGTCTAGCGCGCCTGCTTGTTCGCCTTCTTGGCTTCTTTCCTAGCTTCTCGATCCATTCTGCGTCGCTCGGCTCGATTCATTGGGGTGCCAGAGTCGTACTCGTAGAATTTCGGTCCGTCGAAGTTGAAAGGCATCGGAAACTCGTGACCTTTTGTCCCGTAGTACTGCACGTCCTTGGCCGGCACCTGTAGTACATCGAGCTCCTCCATCGCGTCCTTCCAAACGACGGATTCCTCTGGGCGCATCTCTTCAGTGAGGTCGACATATAAGAAGTCTTGGGAGGACTCCTTCTCGGAGAAAGGCTCTGATGCGATGCCAATCGCTTCGATCACGTGGGGAAAGCGCACCTTGATGCCGTGGCAGTACGCGAGCAGTGCAGCCGAGCGCATCTCTCGGTACGCCTGGTAGTCAATATCCGGCGGCTTTGGAACCGTCAGGAAAACATACGCGCGGGCCATGTTGTTGCAGCTCAGGGTCATGCGTGCGAACTTCTTGCCGGGCTCGCTCTTCGAGAGAGCAAAGCGGAAGTGGCTGGCGAGTTCGCGTCTTGCAAGTCGGGGCTCTGCTGCAAGGGCGCGCAAGATTCGCTCGTGGTCGATGGTCTCCGGCGACATCTCTGGGAGCCCAATCGCTGTCCCTGCGCGAACGAAAGACGCTTGGTACTCAATTAGTGCATCCCACATGTAGCTGCCTTGATCAGCCTCTTGCTTGGCCGCTCGTTGAGGGCTTGAGCGATAAAACCGCCAATCTCCCTCCAGGAGGGTAATAGCATCAGCGCCAGGCGGCACCGTGGGCAAGGCGTGACGACCGCTTTCCATTGTGCACATGTACTGTGCCAGTAGCTCTTCTTCACCTGCAATGTTCATGAAGACGCCGTTCGCGCCAAAATAGCGCTCCTTGCAGGCTAGGTAGTCGACAAGGTCCGGGACGGTGTCCAGCTCCGCCAAGAGAGCGTCGACTGTCACCTCATCGAGGACGTGGACGAAGCGGCGGCCTTTCAGCGGGAAGCCGACTTCGAACGGGCGTTCGTAGTGGGCATCTTCCTCAAGCATACTGTTAAGCATAACGCTGCCGCTGCTTCCGCCGCCAAAGTACCGAGCCGCTGCCTCATGACCACCGCGCGTAACGGCAATCAGGAAATAGCGGGCTAAGCTTGGGTCCGGAAGTGCCACGGGCAACTTGGTCTGACATGACTTATCGACGAACACTCGGCCCGAGAATCGACGCAGAAAACTTTCGGCCCCTGCAAGCTGCTTAGCAGACTTCTCGATTGCCCGCTTGTACCAACGCGGCCAGGCAACCTTGATATCCACGTCCGACTGAAACGCGCAGCTCTTGTCGGAGAATAACAGTACGTCGGTGCCAAAAACCACCAGGAGATCTACCAGTTCCTTGCCATCACCTTTAGCGCCTGATTTCCCTTCGTCGCTGTAAACGTTCGGGTAGCTCCACAGACTCAAAAACGCCTTGCGGGCGAGACGCGCTAGGGCACGTTCCGAATCGGTTGTGCCCTGTGCCTCAGCCGCTTTTTCCCAGTCGGTCTTATCTCTCATCCCTATTCTGTGGCTCCAAAAGCATAGCTTGACCGTCCACTACACATATATCGTGTCGTGTGAGCGACCAGTGACTTCTCTTCATCACACTGAGATCGTTCGCACCCGATTGTCAATGCGATAAATAGCGAAGCAATCGCGGCTGAAGCCTGTCCTGAGTCTGTCGGGGGCAGTTCCCACAGGCATCATTCCCGAGTGGATGCCGTCTTAAATCTTCAGGCGTTCGACCAGGCGACCGTTCTTCAGGTGCTCTTCGATGATCTCGTCGAGGTCGCTGTTATCGACGAAGGTATACCAGGTGCCTTCGGGATAGACCACGATCACCGGGCCTTCGCCGCAGCGGTCCATGCAGCCGGCGGAGTTGATGCGGATGTTGTTGTGGCGGTTGGAGATGCCGAGTTCTTTCACCTTCTTCTTCATGTAGTCGCGCGCCTGCTGCGCGCCGTGGTTGGCGCAGCAATCCTCGCCGTCATCGCGCTGGTTGGTGCAGAAGAAGACATGCTTGTCGAAATAGCTCATCGGGTACTCCGGTGGTTTGAAGGGGGAAATTATACTTTCCTGATGCGCCACAGATGCCACAGCAGCAACAGCGGGAACAGCAGCGAGATGGTTTGTGCGAGGCCGTTGTAGTTCAGCAAATGGCCGTAGTGCCAGTGATAGATGCTGGCGGCGGAGGCCGGGGTGCTGTCGCCGAGCAGGAAGTTCACGATGACGAAATAGCCGGCGGCAATTGCCGCGCCTAGCGTGATCATCGCTGCGCGCGGCGGCCACAGCAGCGCGGAGAGCAGCAGCATGCCGATCAGCATGCCCAGCACGGCTTCGCCGTTGATCCACAGCAGCAACGCCCAGGATTTCAGCAGCAGCGCGGCGGCGACGAACTTCGCCAGCGCCACCACGCTCAGCACCAGCAGCAGCGCGGTCACCACGTTGCGCGGGGCGCGCAGCGACGTCAGCAGCAGTGTCCCCAGCATCAGCAGGTTCAGCATTACGGCGATGCTCTCCCAGATATCGAATGGAGCGGGCGGCAGTGCGACGAAGGGCTGCCGCGCCACTTCGCTGATGAACACGTTGCCCAGCATCGGCAGCGATGGGTTGATCTGGCCGAACATCCACAGCGCCAACAAGGCCAGCCCGAAGTCCATTTCCTTGCCGTGATGGAACAGCCGGCTGCGCCAGCGCACCAGCAGCGTGAACAGCCGGGTCCACGAGGCGATGCTGACCGCGAGCAATGCGCCGAGCAATGCGCCCGTGCTGTTGGACAGCAAGTCCATGTTCGAGCTGATGCGCCTGGGCAAATACATCTGCAGATATTCCATGCCCGCCGACAACAGCATGCCGGCTACCAGCGCCAGCGCGACGCTGGCCAAGGCGCCCAGACGTGAGCGCAATGCCAGCGCGATCAGCAGGCCGAGCGGCAGGTAGGAGAGCAGGTTGAGCGCAGCATCGAAGTGGGTGTAGGTCAGCGCCAGCGGGGCGGCGAGCACGTCGGCAAAGTTCAGTCCCTGTTCGCGCCAGCCGGTGAACGGCGACAGGCTGGCATACGCGATGAATAGCGCATAGCCCAGCGCCAACCAGGTGCGCAGCCGCGCGCGGGTTTCGGTGATGAAGAGCTCTCTCATGGGCGGAGGAGTGTTGGCGAAATCGTTTGGGGTGTCAACACGGTTTCAGGGGCGGGACATGGTTGTTCGAATAGAGCGGGGGGGATTGCACAACCCTTGTCCGTAGTCGAATTCTGCTAATTAAAGAGGAAGTAAGCGAGCAATAGAATTGATGCCGCCAAGATAAGAATAAGAAACCCGCCAGCCTTTTTTTCAACGGGCATTTCTTCACACTTTTTGATTTGACGGGTATCGTCGTTAAGATTCCTCTTCATGTCAGCGATCCTCTTTTTAATGTTTATTTTGATAAATAAGTACAGACTTTGTTCGCATATATAGCGTATCGCACGGTATGCGACTTCGGGTCGAAAGTGCGCTGCGCACCAATGTCCGTCGATAGTTCGTTCGATTGAAAGGACGGGGATGGTATGCTTTAAAATGGTTTTCATCAATTGTGCGAATCTCGTATCAGATGGGAGTCGCAATCTGCGATTTCATGCCTGCCAAACCCCGAAGCCGGCCTCGCGCAAGTCGATCCCTATTTCCACTTCTCTGGAGCAGGCTTCGTCATAGGACATCGGATTGAACCCTTCATAGAGGTCGGGCAGCAAGTGCAGTCCGTAATCTTTGACGTAACGGTTGGACTGGATGCCGGCTTTGTGTTTGTCGAAACGTATGTCGGGATCCAATCCCGTCATGCCGACATAGACACAGGGTTTGCCGGGGATGTAGCCGGGGTTGCAGCGTTTGAAGCGGCCTTCGTAGAGAACATCTTTCGACAGTTCGATCACATAGACATGGTAGTGGTTGCGACGTGCCATGAGGAATACAGGTGACGGAGTGACTCTAGGAGATTTTTAACTGCGATTTTGATTTCCGCCCCGGGGCGGCGGGAGGGATGAATCCGGCCAAGCGGCACTTCAATCCCTCGATCTTTTTGCCTTTTTCGTAGCGAGTGGATTGGCAGACCATGATCTCGCGTTTGGCGGCAAGTTCGGCGAGTTGTGCGCGAGTTTTGGCCAGCGTGAGACCCGTGGCTTCGGCGATCTCGGTATCGAGCCGCTCACCATGCGTTTTCAGATATTGCAGAATCGAGTTCAAGGCTGCTCCCGGCGCGGATCGTTTCAGTCGATACCTGACAGGATATACCTTGCACGCATAAGCAATGCAAAATAACTGTGCTCTTCTTCCACATTCGCGGAATTTATATCTATGTCGCTTCAATGTTGCAGATAATTAAAGTTTCCATAGGCGACAGTACGCGAAACCTGTCCCCGTCATTCCGGCGGAGGCCGGAATCCAGTTCATCATATAAGGCCGCGCAGCGGACAAAACCGTGTTTCGGGTGTTGTCCCACTGCGTGGGGCGCTGTCAATTGTCTGGATTCCGGCCTTCGCCGGAATGACGGCTGCTGTTAAAGGTATCTGTCATGAATTACGAAAAGACCAAGGGCATCATGGCTGCTTTGCTTGCCTGCGGGAGATGTTCAGCAGGAATTCTGGGGCATGGTTTTTCAAACGGCGGTGTGCGGCATTGACGTAGAATCAGCCTAAACTAGGCCTTAATAAAACATTTATGACACTCGCTATGCTCGCACCCGGCTACGTTGAGCCATCCCGTCTGGCCGACTCTTTGAGCGGTTATGGCTTCGGTGTGTTGAGCCCGTCCGGGCTCGCTTCATTCATCGCATCGCCGTTGGCCGATCTGGAGTCTTTGAAGCCGGACTGGGACGATCTGCCGCTCGACAATTTTCTCAAAGACGGCGGGTGCTATCGTCGTCGCCGGCATTCCTGTTTCATCGTTGAGCAACAGGACGTCACGCAGGTTCCGCATCGCGCGCATTACCAGCCGCTGGAGTACAACGCGCTACACGGGGGGATGCGCCGTTTATTCGAGCCGATGGCCGAGCAGACCGTTTCGCGGCAGATATGGTCTAACCTATTGCGGGAAATTGCGCGCGTTTGTTCCAGCGTCAAGGGAGTGCAGCCATGGTATGTCGAAGCGCACCAGTTTCGCATCGATACCCGCCACGGCATCGGGCGCCCGACGCCGGAGGGTGCGCATCGTGACGGTGTGGATTTTGTCGCCATCCTGCTGGTTGCGCGTGAGAATGTCAGTGGTGGCGAAAGTCGCATCTTCGAATTCAACGGACGGCATGGGCAGCGCTTCACATTGAGTGAGCCTTGGACGCTGCTGCTGCTCGACGATCAAAAAGTTATCCACGAGTCCACGCCTATTCAACCGACGGCGGAAGGCGGATATCGCGATACGCTGGTGCTGACATTCCGTGCTGGCAAATTCCTCGAGCCGTCAGACTCGTAGTTTGGGCGGAATAATCCGGCATTCGGCTTGATCTACGTGCTGTCGTTTGGCGCAGGGCTGGTTCGGGCCATGGCTGCCGGTTGAAGAGGGCGATTGGCGCGGCTCCTCTCGTGATAGACTCCGCCCCGAAGCTGGCTAGACAGTCGCCGCACTCGCAAGAGTGGGGAGGAAAGTCCGGGCTCCGCAGAGCAGGATGCCGGTTAATGGCCGGACGCCGTGAGGCGATGGAAAGTGCCACAGAAAATATACCGCCCAAGTTCTTTCGAGAAACGGTAAGGTTGAAATGGCGAGGTAAGAGCTCACCGCGCTGGTGGCAACATCAGTGGCAGGGTAAACCCCATCCGGAGCAAGATCAAATAGGCTGACTATGGCGTGGCTCGCGTCGTCAGCGGGTAGATTGCTTGAGCGTCAGGTAACGAAACGCCTAGAGGAATGACTGTCCACGACAGAACCCGGCTTATCGGCCAGCTTCACCTTCTTTTAAGCGGGCGCGGGGATTTCATAATGCGCCCTCGTGTCCCAGTAACCAGCGTTTGATGCCCAGCGATTCACCCTCCGCATGCTGCATGAATCCCCCCAGCCCGGCCTTGCCCACTACCCGATGACAGGGGACGACGATGGGGATGGGGTTGGCGCCGCAGGCCTGGCCGACGGCTTGCGCGGCGGAGTGCAGTTCCGCGGCCAGTTCGCCGTAGCTGCGCGTCTGCCCGCAGGGGATGTCCAACATTGCGTGCCAGACTTTCTGTCGATGAGGCGTGCCGTGCAATTCGAGCGGCACGGTGAATGGCGTATGGGGATCGTCGAAATATCGCAGCAATTCTGCGCACACCGTCGCGGCGAATTCGTTCGTCGGCGCTTGCGGTGGTTCCGAGGCGGGCAGGAAGTCGATGCCGGTCAAGGCGTCTGCCGTGCAGCGGATGCCCAGCATGCCGAATGGCACTTTCAATTTAGCCTGATATTTCATGATGGAATCATAGCGCACAAAACAAAGGCGGCGGCCGAAACAAAAACGGGAGCCGAAGCTCCCGTTTCTTTGTCGCAGAAAAACCGCGCGCAGCTTAACCGCGTGCTGCCAGCTTTTCCTTGATACGCGCCGACTTGCCCGAACGCTCGCGCAGGTAGTACAGCTTGGCGCGACGCACTGCGCCCTTGCGCTTCACTTCGATGCTGGCGATCACGGGCGAGTAGGTCTGGAACGTACGTTCCACGCCTTCGCCGGCGGAGATCTTGCGCACGATGAATGCGGAGTTCAGGCCGCGGTTGCGCTTGGCAATTACCACGCCTTCGTAAGCCTGGACGCGCTTGCGCTCGCCTTCGACCACGTTCACGCTAACGACCACGGTGTCGCCGGGGGAGAAGACCGGGATGGTCTTGCCCAGACGGGCGATTTCTTCCTGCTCCAGTTGTTCGATCAGATTCATTTATTGCTCCTTTAATATCGGGTCTTGTTCCTTCTGGAACTGAGCCAGAAGCCGAGACTCCTCTTTTGTAAAATCACGCTTGGCCAATAAATCCGGCCTGCGCAACCACGTTCTGCCCAACGACTGCTGAAGCCGCCAGCGCTGTATGTCCGCATGATTGCCGGACAACAATACCGGGGGCACGACTTCACCATTAAACACTTCCGGGCGGGTGTAGTGCGGGCAATCCAGCAGGCCTTGCACGAACGAATCCTGCTCCGCCGAATCGGCATCGCCCAATACGCCGGGCAAGTGCCGCACCACGCTGTCCACCAACACCATCGCCGCCAATTCGCCACCGGACAACACGTAGTCGCCGATGGAAATCTCGTCATCCACATACTGGCGGATCAGGCGCTCGTCCACGCCCTCGTA
>JALNYK010000057.1 GCA_023229845.1 Gallionella sp. | reverse complement strand
CGCGCCTCGAAGCCATCGCCTCGGCCAAGGATTTCGCGCCGCTGCCCAAGGGCTGCGACGAACTGGACAAGGCCGCGCGCGACCTGCGGCTGGCGTTCAAGAAAGAAGGACGATTGCCCGCCAGCGTCGCGGAAGGCTTCAAGGAATTCCCGTCCGCATTGAAGAACACCGGCGAGAAGTTGACGCAACTGTGCGGCCTGTTGGAGAAACAAGCCGAACGCAGCGAGGGGCTGGAGAACTGCTGGCAGCGCGCGCAGGCGTTGGTGTTACAACTGAAACAGTGGCAGGACGGCGATACGCCGGACCAGGTACGCTGGCTCGAAGTCTTCCACCACTCGCTGCAACTCAACACCACACCGCTGTCCATCGCCGAAATATTCGAGAAGCAGATCGGCGGCAGTGCGCGCGCCTGGATATTCACCTCCGCGACGCTGGCGGTGAAGCAGGACTTCTCCCATTACCTCGGCGAGATGGGACTGATGAAGGCGCAGACCGCCTGCTGGGACAGTCCTTTCAATTATGGCGAACAGGGCTTGCTGTACGTGCCGCAGAACCTGCCGGAGCCGAACAGCGAGGGCTACACCGAGGCGGTCGTGCAGGCCGCATTGCCGCTGATCGGGGCCAGCCGTGGCCGCGCCTTCCTGCTGTTCACCAGCCTGCGTGCGATGCAGCGCGCCCACGAAATCCTGCAAGCCGAGTTCGACCTGCGCAACTGGGACTATCCGCTGATGCTGCAAGGCGAAGGCTCGCGCAATGAACTGCTGAGCCGCTTCCGCGAACACGGCAACGCGGTGCTGCTGGGCAGCCAGTCTTTCTGGGAAGGCGTGGACGTGCGCGGCGAGGCGCTGTCGCTGGTGATCATCGACAAGCTGCCGTTCGCCCCACCCGACGATCCGGTGCTGTCGGCGCGCATCGAACAACTGAAGAAACAGGGCCACAACGCGTTCATGGAATACCAGCTGCCGCGCGCGATCATCACGCTGAAACAGGGGGCGGGACGATTGATCCGCGACGAGAACGACCGCGGCGTGCTGATGATCTGCGACCCGCGCATCATCACCAAGCAATACGGCAAGCGCGTGTGGCAAAGCCTGCCGCCGATGAAGCGCACGCGCGACGAGGCGGTCGCGGTGGAATTCTTCAGCGGTTCGGCAACACCAGCCTAGCCACCAACCCACCTCCCTCGCGCGGTTCCAGATGGAATGCACCGCCATGCAGTCGTGCGGCGCGCTCGACGATGGCCAGCCCCAGACCGGAACCGCCTGCGTCGCTGCGCGCGGCCTGCAGGCGCACGAACGGACGCTTGACCGATTCGCGCTGTTCCTCGGGGATACCCGCGCCGCAGTCGGCGACGCTCAGTTCGACGCCATCATGCATGCTCCGCAGCGTCACGGAGATCTCGCCGCCGCCGTATTTGATCGCATTGTCCAGCAGGTTGGACAGCGCGCGTTTCAGCAGCAAGGGCCTGACGGCAAGCTGCGGCAACGGTTGCAGGTCGAGTGCCAGCGACTTGGCCTGCGCTGCAAAGCACTGGGCGACTTCTTCAATCAGCACGGCCACATCGGTCGGCGCCGCGGCTTCGCTCTCGTCGAGGCGCGCATAGTCGAGGAACTGCTGTATCACCGAGTCCATCTGCTCCACGTCGGCGACCAAGCCTTCGCGCAGCGAGGCATCCGCGGTCAGCTCCGCGGCGAGGCGCACCCGTGCCAGCGGCGTGCGCAGATCGTGCGAGATGCCCGCCAGCACCAGCGCACGCTCGCGTTCGTTCGCGGCGAGATCGGCGGACATGCGATTGAAGGCGCGCGACACCGTGGCGACCTCCTGCGCACCCCGCTCCGGCAAAGTCGCAGGCGTCTTGCCCTCGCCCACCTGCTGTGCCGCCTGTGCGAGCCGTTTCAGAGGACGCGCCACTTGGCGCGCGATGAAATAGGCGCCAAGCAAGGCGAGCAACAGCACCACACCGCCCCACGCCAGCAGCACCTCGGACAGCGGATGCTCGATGCGTTCGCGTGGCAGCGCCAGCCAGAATTCGTCGCCGCCGATATGAAAGCTGACCCACAGCGCCTCTTCGCCGTTGCGCCAGGCGGCGAAGCGCGTATCGTCGCCCAGCCGTTCGCGCACTTCTTCCATCATCTCGTGCAACTCGGGCGATTCGTCCGGCAAGGGTTCGAGCACGTCGGTCGGATCGGCCAGTTGTATGCGCATGCCTTCGGCGTCGCGCAGCTCCGCCAGCAGCGCGCTGCGCCACTCCGGGGCAGAGGACAACACCGCGGCGCGGGTGAGATTGACCGTAGACACGACCAGTTGCGCCATCTGCTTTGCGTGCGGCTCCTGCACGGCATGGCGGAAGATTGCCAACGCGGCGGCGAACGACAGCGCGATCAGCACCACGATCAGCAGGAAGGCGCGAACCAGCAGTGTCTTCGGCATGAGGCTCAAGACTTCACTCCATCCGGCACGAACACATAGCCATGCCCCCACACCGTCTGGATGAAACGCGGTTTGCCGGAGTCGGGCTCGACCAGCTTGCGCAGCCGGGACACCTGCACGTCGATCGCGCGATCGAACGGATCGTGGTCGCGCCCGCGCGCCAGCTCCATCAGTTTGTCGCGCGACAGCGGCTGGCGCGGATGAGTCACCAGCACCTTGAGCAGCGCGAATTCGCCGGTGGTCAGCGGCACCGGTACGCCGGCGCGGGTGAGGATGCGCGTGCCGAGGTTCAGTTCGCAATCGCCGAAGTTCACGCTTTTCTCCTCGGCATCGGGCGCGCCGACGGGCGATCCGCCCTTGCGGCGCAGCACCGCGTTGATGCGCGCGACCAGTTCGCGCGGGTTGAACGGCTTGGGTAGGTAATCATCCGCACCCATCTCCAGACCCACGATGCGGTCGATCTCGTCGCCCTTCGCGGTGAGCAGGATCACCGGCACGCTCTCCCCGGCTGCGCGCAACCGCCGCAGGATGGAGAGGCCGTCTTCATTGGGCAACATCAGGTCGAGCACCAGCAGGTGGAAACGGCCGATGCGCAGCGCCTTGTCCATCGCCTCGCCGTCGTGCACGGCGCGGACATCGTAGCCCTGCTCGCCGAGATAGCGCTGCAGCAGATCGCGCAGACGAGCGTCGTCGTCGATGATGAGGATGCGGTGGGAATTGTTCATGGCGGCATGATAATCCGGCCGAACGGAATGGCTGTAAGAAATTGTGACCATAAGAGCGCGCTGAAACAAACTTTTACAATCTAACCGCTGGCGCAAACACTCCGCTTACAGTTCAATCGCATCATGCAACCACGCCGGAAGAGGCGAACCCCATCCCCAAGGAGAATGCCATGAATGCCATACTGAAAACATTGATCGCCGCAGGCATCGTCGCCTCGTTCAGCCTGAATGCCCTCGCTGCCGATACCGTCCCCGCCGATATCACGCCCGCCGACGCTCCCTACGTGCAGGAGCACTTGCAGCGCATGGAACGCATGAAGACCATGACGCCCGAGCAGCGCGCGAAGGAACGCGAGTCTATGCATAAGGAGATGCAGAACCTGACGCCGGAGCAGCGCGCCGAACACCGCAAGGCGATGCGCGAGAGCTGGGAGAAAATGTCGCCTGAAGAACGCAAGGAAATGCGCGAGAAGATGCACGAGGACATGAAACGCATGTCGCCGGAAGAACGCCGCACCTATCGCGAAGAAAGGCGCAAGGAATGGGACAGCATGACCCCGGAGCAGCGCGCAGAGCGCCGCAAGCAGATGCACGAACACTGGGAGAAAATGTCTCCCGAAGAGCGCAAAACGATGCGCACGGAAATAAAGGAACACCGTAAGAACATGTCGCCCGAAGAGCGTGCGGAACACCGCAAGGAGATGCGCGAACGCTTCGAGAAGATGTCGCCGGAAGAACGCCAGAAATTCAGGCACGACATGGGCAAACGTTGCGACGCCGAATCGCGGATGGGCGACTGCCCGCTTGGGGAACCGGGCGGCAAGGGCGCGAAGTAACCCGGCCTGCGCTTCCACAGCCTGGCTGGCTGATTTTAACCAGCTCCGCTCGGCCGGCCGTTTGCTGAGCGCCCCGATCGGGACGCTCAGCATTTTCACCCTCAGGCGAAGCCGCGCATGCCTTCTTCCGTGGGCGTCGCTTCGAAGTAATGTCCTTTTGAATTGAGCACGGCGATGGCCGCTACAAGCTGCAGCTCTTCCGTGAACTCGACTCTGTTCCCGGACTGGTCGACGTAATAGATCAAGTCGCCGTCATCCGCGGGAATTTCCACCTCTCTCAATCCGGCAAAGGAATGTAATTCCAGCCCCATTTGTTGCGTCAATATTTCATTGGCGCGATGGATGATCTCATCGCTCGTGTGGAGTCCCTCGATGTTTCCCGAGACATTGGGACGATTAGTACTGTTGGCACTCATAGTGGTTTTATACAGCATTCCCATAATCATTCTCCTATCCATTCAGTTGTCCAAGCGAACTGAAGTGTGGCTGTCATGATTGGCGCATCCATGCCAAGTACATAACGCCCCCTTCACGACAATCAAGGGAACGCCGAACAAGACCCGCCACGACACTGGCATGACGAACAAGACGTTCCCTCGATTACAAGATAACTTCGGGGACGATGTTTTTCGATAAAGCGGACTATGTGTTTTTCAGTCGCCGAATCGGTAGGCAGTTACATGAATTAAGGAGGCAGGAACGCGAATCTACGGTTACGCAGAAGAAGCCCCGGATGCAGGCGTAGACTTTATGTGAAGCTACCCGCCCGGCAGCGCCGGGCGGGGGGGTGTTTATTTGACGCGCTCAGCCCACAGGTCGTGGGCATCCGAATCGGTAACCCTCACGTCGACGATGTCGCCAACCTTCAGATGCTGCCCGTCCTCGATATACACCAGCCCGTCTATCTCCGGCGCGTCGGCCGAGCTACGCGCGACCGCGCCCTCCTCGTCCACTTCATCGACCAGCACGGTGATGGTCTGGCCGATTCTGCGCCGCAGGCGCTCTTCGCTGATCTGCTCCTGCAACAGCATCAGGCGCTCCAGACGCTCCTGCTGCACCTCGGGCGGTACCGGGTCGGGCAGTTCGTTCGCAGCAGCGCCCTCCACCGGGGAATAGGCGAACGCGCCGACGCGATCCAGCTGCGCCTCCTTCAGGAAATCCAGCAACTCCTCGAACTCGGCCTCGGTCTCGCCGGGGAAGCCGACGATGAAGGTGCTGCGCAGCGTCAGCTCCGGGCAGATCTCGCGCCACTGCCTGATGCGCGCCAGCACGTTGTCGCTGTTGCCCGGACGCTTCATCAGCTTGAGGATGCGCGGGTTGGCATGCTGGAACGGGATGTCGAGATAAGGCAGGATCTTGCCCTCAGCCATCAGCGGGATCACCTCGTCCACATGCGGGTACGGATAGACGTAATGCAGGCGCACCCAGACGCCGAGATCGCCTAGCGCTGCCGCCAGTTCGGTCATCCGCGTCCGCAGCGGCCTGCCTCCCCAGAAGCCGGTGCGGTATTTCACGTCTACCCCGTAGGCCGAGGTGTCCTGCGAGATCACCAGCAACTCCTTGACGCCGGCATCGACCAGATGGCGCGCCTCCTGCATCACGTCGCCGACTGGGCGGCTGACCAGGTCGCCGCGCAGGCTGGGGATGATGCAGAAGGTGCAGCTGTGGTTGCAGCCTTCGGAAATTTTCACATAGGCGTAATGTTTCGGCGTCAGGCGGATACCCTGCGCGGGAACCAGGTCGGTATAGGGATCATGCGGCTTCGGCAAGTGCTGATGCACCGCCGCCATCACCTCGTCGGTGGCGTGCGGGCCGGTAACGGCCAGCACCCTGGGATGCGCCTGCTGCACCACGTCGCCCTTTGCACCCAGGCAGCCGGTGACGATGACCTTGCCGTTCTCGGCCAGCGCCTCGCCGATCGCGTCCAGCGACTCTTCCACCGCGCTGTCGATGAAGCCGCAAGTATTTACGACGACCAGATCGGCATCCTGATAGCTGCCGGAGATCAGGTAGCCCTCGGCGCGCAAGCGGGTAAGTATCTGCTCGGAGTCCGAAGTCGCCTTGGGGCAGCCGAGTGAGACGAAGCCGACCTGCGGCAATCTTTTATGTTCTTTCATGAAGTTGTCTATAGCCTTGAATTTTGGTCGCATCACGCGGCCGATACCGGCAAGGTTGTCCGAACCTTGGCCTGTTACAGGCGAGCATTTTAACCGTTTCATATCCATTCGTCTGATTGGTACAAATATTGCTGAACACAGGGTCCCATCATTTATTTACGACAAGGTGAAACATGCTATTCGATACCTACGAACAAAAAGGCCTGCTGTTCAACATGAACTTCAAGGAAGCCAACGGCAGTTACGCCGCCTATCGCGGCGACCTGGTGCTGGAACTGGGCGAAATCGGCGACGCACTCGGCCACCGCAAACCGCCCGTCTCGACCATCAAGAACACTATCGTGCTGGCCGAGAACGACAAGATCAAACTCTATGTCGGCAGCCTCGACGAGCTGGCACTCTTGCCCAAGCTGCTGGACTACTATCAGGCCGACTTCGCTGCGGATGTGCTTCTGATCCTGTTCGTCGTGAACATCAACAAGCCGATGGTGATCGACCTGGGGGGCCTTTCCATCGCCGCCATCGGCATGCAGGAAGGCCTGATCTGGAACGAGCTGATCGACATCGCCGCGCTGGACAAGGGCGACTTCAAGGGCCAGTCCGCCTCGGAAAAGATTGTCACCGTGTACAAGGCGCTGGGCGATTACAAACCC
Source organism: Gallionella sp. (assembly GCA_023229845.1). Lineage (GTDB taxonomy): Bacteria > Pseudomonadota > Gammaproteobacteria > Burkholderiales > Gallionellaceae > Gallionella. The sequence continues at coordinate 951 of JALNYK010000057.1, read as the reverse complement.
AAGGGCGACAAGGTCGGCTTCGAGGAAGCGCTGACGCGAACTGTCGAGTTGAAGCGCGCAGGACGCGGTCCGGTCTAAGCCGGATTCATGTGGGAGCGGCGGCTTTAGCCGCGAAAAGCTTATCGCGGCTGAAGCCTGTCCTGAGTTTGTCGAAGGGCCGCTCCCACAATGCTGTATCCCGGCCACATACTGCACAAACGTTTTGTCGCATTCGCAACAACCGAGGTGAACAACATGGCACGCATAGGTCTCTTCTTCGCCAGCAGCACCGGCAACACAAGGCGCATCGCCAAGGCCCTCAAGAAACGTTTCGACGACGACACGATGGCCGACGCGCTCAACGTCAACAAGGCTACGCCTGAACTGTTCGCAAGCTACAGCCACCTCATTCTCGGCACCTCCACGCTCGGCGCGGGCGCACTGCCGGGACTCTCCACCGACTGCATGGGCGGCGGCTGGGAAGAATTCCTGCCCAAGATCGAGCACCTGGATTTCAGCGGCAAGACCATCGCCCTGTTCGGTCTGGGCGACCAAGCCAAATACCCCGACGAATTCGTCGACGCGATGGGCCTCCTCTACGAGTTTTTCAAGGCAAGAAACGCGAGTTTCGTCGGCGCATGGCCTGCAGACGACTACGATTTCATCTCATCGAAGGCCTTGGTGGACGATGAGTTTGTCGGCCTCGCACTGGATCAGGAGAACCAGAAGCTACTCACCGATGCGCGGTTGGAGACGTGGTTGAAGCTTATTGCAACGGAGTTCGAGCTGATATAAACCTGTGGCTGGAAAGTGCGTTGACGGTGGGGTGGAGATATGACTACCCAGATGCCGATGGTGCCCGGGACCGGAATCGAACCGGTACGGAGATTTCTCCCCGACGGATTTTAAGTCCGTTGTGTCTACCAATTTCACCACCCGGGCGGGTATTTGGAGGCGCGACCCAGAGTCGAA
>JALNYK010000023.1 GCA_023229845.1 Gallionella sp. | reverse complement strand
CGTATCAGGCGGAAGCTGGAATGCGTGTCGCCCTCGAAATACAGCACGGTATCGACGATATGCTCCAGTACGCGCGGCCCCGCCAACGCGCCCTCTTTGGTCACATGGCCGACCAGGATGATGGTGATATTCTGACTCTTGGCGATGCGCGTCAGTTGCGCCGCACACTCGCGCACCTGCGCCACCGAGCCCGGCGCGGAAGTAAGCTGCTCGGAATACACGGTCTGGATCGAGTCGATCACCACCACGTCCGGCTTGTTCGCGGCGATAGTCGCCTGAATCTTCTCCAGCTGGATCTCCGGCAGCAAGCGCAGCCCTTGTGCGTCCAGCGACAGTCGCTTCGCACGCAATGCGATCTGCTGGGCAGATTCCTCGCCGCTGACATACAAAGTATTCTGCTGTTTGGACAAATGCGCCAGCACCTGTAGCAACAGCGTGGACTTGCCGATGCCGGGATCGCCGCCGATCAGCACCACGCCGCCCGACACCAGCCCGCCGCCCAACACGCGATCGAATTCTTCGATGCCGGTCGGCGTACGCGGCACTTCGGCCGCTTCGACTTCGGACAGCATCTGCACTCGGCCCGATGCCGCCAGTGCACTGAAGCGGTTGCCGCCCTTGGCCGCCGTCTCGGCGACCGATTCGACCAGCGTGTTCCACTCCATGCAATGCGGACACTGTCCCTGCCATTTGGACGTCTGTCCGCCGCACTCGGTGCAGCTATATATCGTTTTTGGCTTTGCCATGCTGTCTCCAGAAATGCGACGCACAATAGCGCACAACGAAATTCCGGCGCAAGTTGGTGCGGCAAAGTACAGACGATAAAAAAGGCGAACTTTCGTTCGCCTTTCGGTGTTGGCGGAGTGGACGGGACTCGAACCCGCGACCCCCGGCGTGACAGGCCGGTATTCTAACCAACTGAACTACCACTCCATGAAACTCCCCTCGTTTCAAGGGGACAGCATTATAGCCGCTTATTGAAGTTTTAGTTCAATATTTGCATGTTTTTTTGCATCGGACATATAAGCCTGGAACAATTCCTCGCCGGTGAGCTGGCGCAGTTGCTGTGCATAACGCATGCGCTTCATCTCGTCCGGAGTCTCGCCTTGCTTGACGGCATCGATGCGAACCAGAACATAACCCTGCCCTGTTTCCGCGCCGACATACTCCGGGAACTTGTCTCCGTTCGCCTGAAATATCTGCCGCACCAGAGCCACGTCCAAATCGCCGAAACGCGCGCGGGTGATGCTCTGAACCGGACTCCAGCTTAAAGTGGGCTTATCGCCGCCCTGCAATTTCGCCAGCGCCGCCTTGCCCTGCTCAGCTGCCAGTTGCAGTGCTTGCTGCTGGGTCAGTTTCTGGCGTATCGCCTGTTGCACATCACTTAGAGCACGCACGGATGCAGGCTTGTGTTCCAGTATCCGCGCGGCAACCAGCGTGTTGGCAGCCACTTCGATAGCCGCAGTGTTGCGCTTGTTTTTCACAGCCTCGTCGCTGAACACGGCCTGCATCATCTTGTCGGTCCAAGGTTGGGCAACGCTCATACCCTTGACCAACCAGCCGCTCTGCTCGATCCTGGCTCCGACCAGTTCGGCGGCCGGCTTCAGTGTGTCGCTTTGCTCATAAACAGTGTTGCTGAACTTTTCGGCCTGCTCGGCAAACAGGTCGGTCGCCTTCTGCTGGCGCAGCTTGCCGTTGATGCCTTCGCGCACGGAGGCATAAGGCTGCACCTGAGATGGCTTGATCGCGAGGATCTTGATGATGTGGTAACCGAAATCCGATTTCACCAAACCGCTGATTTCGCCCTGTTTGAGCGCGTAGGCCGCGTCCTCGAATGGCTTGACCATCATGCTGCGCCCGAAGAAACCGAGATCGCCGCCGTTCGTTGCGGAACCCGGATCTTCCGAATTAGTCTTGGCCAGTTCGGAAAAGCGATCGGGATTCTGCTTCGCCTGCTGCAATATCTGTTCGGCCTTAACCTTCGCGGCGTCCTGTTCGGATTGCGGCGCAGCGGCTGCGACAGCAATCAGGATATGTGCGGCGCGGCGCTCCTCGGGCGTGCCAAACTCCTGCTGATGCTCGTCGTAATAGCGATGCAACTCTTCTTCAGAAACATTCGCCTTGACCTGAAGTTCGTCGGCGGAGAACTGTACGTATTCGACACGCGCCTGTTCCGGCACCTTGAATTCATTCTGGTTCTGTTTGTAATAGTCCTGCACCGCCGCGTCGGCGACTTGCGCTCGCGCCAGGAACGGCTGAGAGGCAATCGTCGCAACACTGACAGTGCGCTGCTGCTCGTTCAGGCGCACGATATTGTCCACCACGCCATTCGAAGCGTAACCGTTCTGCACATAGACGTCGCGCATTTGCTGCCTGATCAGGTCCTCGTGCAAGCGCGCTTCGAACATCGGCGGATTCATATTGCGGCTCGCCAATGCCGCCTCGTAACGGCTCTTGTCGAACTTTCCGTCCTGCTGGAACGCATCAATGCCTGCGATCAGTTGCGCTACCTGCTGATCTGTAACCGACAGCCCTGCGACCTTGGCACTTTCGAGCAACAGACGCTGCGCGGCGAGATTATCCAGCACCGCTCGCTTCATCTCCGGGTTGTCCAGCATCGCGGCATCGAAATTCCCACCCATCATCTGGCGCAATTGCTCCTGCTGCTGGCCCAGCGCCTCGTCGAACTCCTGACGGCTGATCTTTGCACCGTTCACTGTCGCCACAACCTCGGCCGAATTGCCCGAGCGGTTGTACGAATCGACTCCCCAGAACGCGAACGGAAGGATGATGACTGCCAACACTATTTGCACAAGTCGTTTTTTCTCGCGGACAAAATCAAACATAGCGTTATCACTCGATGGTTGTGTTCCGGCAAACGCCAGATATGAAAAAAGGCGAACTTTCGTTCGCCTTGATTTGGCGGAGTGGACGGGACTCGAACCCGCGACCCCCGGCGTGACAGGCCGGTATTCTAACCAACTGAACTACCACTCCATAACTTGTACTTCTGAAAGAACATGTACTACTAACTACATTTTTATGGTGGGTGCTGACGGGATCGAACCGCCGACAATCGCCTTGTAAGGGCGGTGCTCTACCAGCTGAGCTAAGCACCCGACAAAGAACGCTAGTTTACAGCATCCTTCAAACCTTTGCCAGCGGTAAATTTTGGAACTTTCGCTGCCTTGATCTTGATTGTCTCGCCGGTGCGCGGATTGCGACCTGTGCGAGCCGCGCGCTTGCCAACCTTGAACGTACCAAAACCAACTAAGCTCACAGTATCGCCCTTCTTCAGCGCCTTCTTGATGGACTCGACAGTAGCCTCAAGTGCACGACCAGCAGCCGCTTTGGAAATATCGGCGGATTTTGCGATTGCATCAACCAGATCGGATTTGTTCACGTAAATCCCCTTTGCTAGTTAGTTTAAAACAGAGAATGCCCTGCAGCGGGTTTATATCAAGGCTTTGCGGAGTTGGTCAAGCACACCGGGGATTCACCAGCGATTCCCCCCTGCGAATTGCAAGGGAGAATCCGCGCACTAATGCTTGGTTGCAGCAAGCAATTCTGCCGCCTTCGCATCAGCCGCCAGATCGGCAACCGCTATCTTTTCAGCGGGCTCCGGCAATGGCTCCGGCTTGCGCTCCAGCGCCATCTCCAGCACCTGATCTATCCATTTCACCGGATGAATATCCAGCTTGTTCTTGATGTTGTCCGGAATCTCGGCCAGGTCCTTGGTGTTTTCCTGCGGAATCAGCACGGTCTTGATGCCGCCGCGTTGCGCCGCCAGCAGCTTTTCCTTCAAGCCGCCGATAGGCAGCACTTCGCCGCGCAACGTGATTTCGCCGGTCATCGCAACATCGGCACGCACCGGGATGCCGGTCAGCGCGGAGACGATCGAGACGCACATGCCGATACCGGCGCTGGGACCATCCTTGGGAATCGCCCCCTCCGGCAGGTGAATGTGCAAGTCGTTCTTCTGATAGAACTCCTCGTCGATTCCGAGACGCTTCGCGCGACTGCGCACCACGCTCAACGCGGCCTGGATGGACTCCTGCATCACCTCGCCGAGCTTGCCTGTAGTCGTGGTCTTGCCCTTGCCGGGCAGCACTGCAGCCTCGATCGTCAGCAATTCGCCACCGACCTCAGTCCATGCCAAGCCGGTCACCTGACCGATCTGGTTGTTCTTTTCGGCGATGCCATAGGAATAACGACGCACCCCTAGGTATTTGTCGAGATTGCGCGCGGTGATCACCACCTTTTTGTCGCTACCCTTCAGCGCAAGCGCCTTCACCACTTTGCGGCATATCTTGGAAATCTCGCGCTCCATGCCACGCACACCGGCTTCGCGCACGTAATAACGCACGATGTCGCGCAACGCACTCTCCGAGATGCTGATGTCCTCCGGCTTGAGACCGTTGTTCTTTTGCGCCTTGGGCACCAGATAGCGGGTGGCGATGTTGATCTTCTCTTCTTCCATGTAACTGGAAACATGGATGATCTCCATGCGATCCATCAGCGGTTCCGGAATATTCAGCGTATTCGCGGTCGCGACGAACATCACGTCGGACAGGTCGTACTCGACCTCGACATAATGATCGACGAAGGTGCTGTTCTGCTCGGGATCGAGCACTTCCAGCAGCGCCGACGACGGATCGCCGCGCATATCCATGCCCATTTTGTCCACTTCATCCAGCAGGAACAGCGGATTCTTCACGCCGACCTTGTTCATGTTCTGCAGAATCTTGCCCGGCATCGAACCGATATAAGTGCGGCGATGGCCGCGAATCTCGGACTCGTCGCGCACCCCGCCCAGCGACATGCGCACGAACTTGCGGTTGGTCGCACGAGCGATCGATTGCCCCAACGAAGTCTTGCCGACACCCGGAGGCCCGACCAGACAAAGAATGGGCGCCTTCAATTTGTCCACGCGCTGCTGCACCGCCAGATATTCGAGGATGCGCTCCTTGACCTTGTCCAGGCCGTAGTGATCCTCTTCCAGCACCACCTCCGCAGCCTTCAGATCGGCGCTGATCTTGGTCTTTTTCTTCCACGGCAAGCCGACCAGCACGTCGATGTAATTGCGCACCACGGTGGCCTCGGCAGACATCGGCGACATCATGCGCAGCTTCTTGAGCTCGGCCTCTGCCTTGAGCCGCGCCTCCTTGGGCATGTGCGCCGCCTTGATCTTTTTCTCCAGCTCGTCGAGGTCGCCCCCTTCCTCGCCCTCGCCCAGTTCCTTCTGAATCGCCTTGACCTGCTCGTTCAGGTAATACTCGCGCTGGCTCTTTTCCATCTGGCGCTTCACGCGACCGCGGATGCGCTTCTCTACCTGCAAAATATCGATCTCGGCTTCCAGCTGACCCAGCAAATGTTCCAGACGCTTGCGCACGCCGAATATCTCCAGCACCTCCTGCTTCTGTTCGAGCTTGAGCGGCAGATGGGCGGCGATCGTATCGGCCAGACGTCCGGCATCGTCGATACCGGCCAGCGAAGTCAATATCTCCGGCGGAATCTTCTTGTTGAGCTTCACATACTGGTCGAACTGGGCGATCAGCGCACGCCGCATCGCCTCGGACTCGCTGCTGGCCCCGTCCTCGGCGGCAACAACTTCCACTTCGGCATCGAAGCGGTTATCCGCATCGTACACGCGCAGCACCTTGACGCGTTGCGTGCCCTCGACCAGCACCTTCACGGTGCCGTCCGGCAGCTTGAGCATCTGCAGGATGTTCGCCATGCTGCCGATTGCATACAAATCGTCCTTGCCCGGATCGTCCTTGGCTGCCGACTTCTGCGCAACCAACACGATGCCCTTGCCCGCCTCCATCGCGGCTTCCAGCGCCTTGATGGACTTGGAACGCCCGACGAACAGCGGGATGACCATATGCGGAAACACCACGACGTCGCGCAACGGCAACAACGGATGCAGATCGGCCTGAATGGAATTTGTTTGGATATCTTGTTCTAGCATGGCTTCAACCTATACGTTAACCGGAGGGTTAGATGGGGATGGCCGTGATTAATTCAAGCATCCCCATCGGGACAAGATAACAAAAGAACGGGCGGAAACAGCCGAATCAGGCTGCCTTGTGGTTATCCGCATAGATAATCAACGGCTTGATCTCGCCGTCGGCGCCGGTTTCATCCAGCACCACCTTCTCGACATTGTCCATCGACGGCAAGTCGAACATCACGTCGAGCAAGGCATGTTCCAGTATCGAACGCAGACCGCGCGCGCCGGCCTTGCGTGCCAGCGCCCGGCGTGCAACCGCGGCCAGCACGCCGTCGTGGAACTCCAGCTCCACGCCCTCCATCGAGAACAACTTCTGATACTGCTTGGTCAGCGCGTTCTTAGGCTCGGTCAGGATGCGCACTAGTGCCGCCTCGTCCAACTCCTCCAGCGTCGCGACGACCGGCAGGCGACCGACGAACTCGGGAATCAGACCGAACTTGACCAGATCTTCCGGCTCCACGTCGCGCAGCGTCTCGCCGGTCTTGCGCTCGTCGTTGCTGCTGATGGTCGCGCCGAAGCCGATGCTGGCCTTCTTGGAGCGATTGCGGATGACCTTCTCCAGCCCGTCGAATGCGCCGCCGCAGATGAACAGAATGTTGGTGGTGTCCACCTGCAGGAACTCGGTATTCGGGTGCTTGCGTCCGCCCTGAGGAGGAATCGAAGCCTTGGTGCCTTCGATCAGCTTGAGCAGCGCCTGCTGCACGCCCTCGCCGGACACATCGCGAGTAATCGACGGGTTGTCCGACTTGCGCGAAATCTTGTCGATTTCATCGATATAGATGATGCCGCGCTGCGCCTTTTCGACGTTGTAATCGCAGGACTGCAACAGCTTCTGGATGATGTTCTCGACGTCTTCGCCGACATAGCCGGCTTCGGTCAGCGTCGTCGCATCGGCCATCACGAACGGCACGTCCAGCAGGCGCGCCAGCGTCTGCGCCAGCAAAGTCTTGCCGGAACCAGTGGGGCCGACCAACAGGATGTTGCTCTTAGACAACTCTATGCCGTCTTTATTGTCGCTCTTCAGACGCTTGTAGTGGTTGTACACCGCCACCGACAGGATGCGTTTGGCCTTCTCCTGGCCGATCACATACTCGTCCAACGCCGCGCAAATATACTTCGGAACCGGCAAGTCGTCCGACTTTTCCCCGCCGACGGTCTCGCTCTGGCTCTCTTCGCGCATGATGTCGTTGCACAGCGTGATGCACTCGTCGCACACAAATACCGACGGTCCCGCAATCAGCTTGCGCACCTCATGCTGGCTCTTGCCGCAGAACGAGCAATAGAGCAACTTGTCACCTGATTTCTTATCGCCGCTCATTCTTCCTCAAACCTTCCATCAAATTATTGGCATACCGACCGCGCCCCTTACGGACGCTTGTCCAGCACCTGATCTACCAGACCGTATTTAACCGCATCTTCGGCGCTCAGGAAATTGTCGCGATCGGTGTCGCGCTCTATCGTTTCCACCGGTTGACCGGTGTGATGCGCCAGCATCTGGTTGAGCTTCTGCTTCAGATACAGAATTTCGCGCGCGTGAATCTCAATATCCGAGGCTTGACCGCGGAAACCGCCGAGCGGCTGATGAATCATCACGCGCGAATTGGGCAGACAGAAACGTTTTCCCTTCTCGCCCGCGGTCAGCAGGAACGCGCCCATGCTGGCCGCCTGGCCGATACACAGGGTGCTGACATGAGGCTTGATGAACTGCATCGTGTCGTAGATCGCCATGCCAGCCGTCACCGAACCGCCGGGCGAGTTGATGTAGAAATGGATGTCCTTATCCGGGTTCTCCGACTCCAGAAACAGCATCTGCGCCACGATCAGATTTGCACTGTAGTCGTTCACCTCGCCCACGAGGAATACCACGCGCTCCTTGAGCAAGCGAGAGTAGATGTCATATGCTCGCTCGCCACGCCCGCTGGTTTCCACAACCATCGGGACCAGTCCGATATTCTGCGGTTCTATGCGGCCCATCGCATCAGTTCCCCATCAGTTCGTTGAAGGCAAGAGCCTTATCCACCGTCTTTGCCTGTCCCATGATCCAGACCATGACATTTTCTTCCAGAGCCAGATTCTCGATTTCCTGCAAACGAGCCGGATCGGCGTAATACCAACGCACCACGTCTTCCGAATGATCATAGCTCTGCGCAAAATCCTCGACCAGCGCACGCACCTGTTCAGGCTTCGCCTTCAAGTCATGCTTCTGCACCAGATCAGCAAGAACCAGGCCCAGCTTAACGCGCTTGCCTGCACGCTCTGCGAACAGCTCGGGCGGCAGCTGCATACCCTTCACGCTCATGCCGCGCGCTTCCATGTCGCGAGCGGTCTGCTGCATCAGGCTCTGCGATTCCCACTCCACCAGCGCCTTGGGCAGATCGAACTGAGCCACTTTCAGCAACGCATCCATCGCCGCATCCTTGTTGCGCGCCTTCAGGCGACGGGACACTTCTCGCTCCAGATTGCTGCGAATCTCTTCTTCCAGCTTGCTCACGTCGCCATCGGTAATACCGACAGCAAGCGCGAATTCCGCATTCACTTCCGGCAGCTTCGGCGCCTCGACGCTGTTCAGCGTAATCGTGAACGTCACCTGCTTACCTGCCACATCCTTGCCGTGATAAGTTTCCGGGAAAGTCATGTCGAAAGACTTGGTTTCGCCGACCTTCATGCCGGTGATCGCAGCTTCAAACTCCGGCAGCATGCGACCGACACCCAACTGGAACGGATAGTCCTTGGCTTCGCCGCCCTGGAACACTTCGCCGTTCAGCTTGCCGACGAAGTCGATGCGCACCTGGTCTTCAGCTTGCGCTGCACGGTCGGCCTGCTCGAAAGTGGCGCGCTGCTTGCGCAATGTCGCGATGGTGTTATCCACATCCGACTGCCCCACTTCGTACACTGCACGCTCGACGGTCTCGGCGGAAATATCGCCCAGCGCCACTTCCGGATACACCTCGAAAGTCGCGCTGAATTCGATCTGATCGGCATTCAGGTCGGCAGTCTTCAGCTCGAACTGGGGATAACCGGCCACGCGCAGCTTATTGCTCTCGGCCGCTTCGGCGAACGACTGCTGCAATGCATCTCCCAGCGCTTCCTGCTGAGCCTGCGCACCGTAATGCTGCTCCAATACCTTGGCAGGAACCTTGCCGGGACGGAAACCGGCGATCTTGGCGGTGCGACCGATATTCTTCAAGCGCGCGGCGACTTGGGCACGAATAGCCTGCTGCGGAATGGATGCGTTAAGACGACGCTCGAGTGCGCTCACGGTTTCTACGCTGGACATACTGTAATTCCTTGAGATTAAAGTTTAAATTTTTGCTGGTGCGAAAGACAGGAATCGAACCTGCACGCCTTGCGGCGCTGGAACCTAAATCCAGTGCGTCTACCAATTCCGCCACTTTCGCGCTGTCTGCTCCCAGCTTCGAACGCGAATTATAGCATCACTCCCCCGCTTTCAGCCCGAAGCGATGACTGCGGCTCATCTCGTCCGCGCCTCACGAAAAAACGCGGCAAACGCCTCGGTCGGCAGCGGGCGAGAGAAGTAATAACCTTGCACCGTATCGCACCCCTGCTCCCGCAGGATATCGAGCTGCAACTCATTTTCCACCCCCTCGGCCACGACAGCCACGTTGAGACCATGTGCAAGCAGGATGATCGACTTGGCGATGGTTCGGTCATCGGCATTGGTCTCCAGATCCCGCACAAACGATTTGTCGATCTTGATCGCCCTCAAAGGGAAACGCTTCAGGTAAGCCAGACTGGAGTACCCGGTGCCGAAATCGTCGATCGACAGCCCCACCCCCAGCGCATTCAGTTCGCGCATGATCTGCACCGACTGTTCCACATCCGCCATCACCACCCGCTCGGTCAGCTCCAGATCGAGGAATTTGGGCGCAAGGCCGGTGCTTTCGAGCACGTCGGCCACCGTCCGGACAAAGTCCGGCTGGTGGATTTGCACCGCGGAGACGTTCACCGAAACCGGCACGGCAGGTAGTCCCATTTCCTGCCAACGCTTGTTCTGCGCACAGGCTTCGCGCAGCACCCAGACGCCGATCGGCACGATCAGGCCATTCTCTTCCGCCACCGGGATGAACTCGTCCGGCGGCACATTCCCCAGCAAGGGATCGTTCCAGCGAATCAGCGCCTCCATACCGACCACTCTGCCATGCAAGCGGTCGATCTGCGGCTGGTAATGCAGCGTAAACCCGGCATTCTCGACCGCCTTGCGCAACTGATTCTCCAGCTCCAGCCGCTTGCGCGCCGCGACATTCATCTCCGGCATGAAGAACTGGAAGCCGGCCCGCCCGTTCTCCTTGACGCGATAAAGCGCCGTATCCGCATGCTTGGTCAGCGTCTCGAAATCCCGCGCATCGCGCGGGAACATGCTGATCCCGATGCTGGGCGTGGCGACAACCTCGTGTCCCTCAAGGCCATGGGGAATGGAAAGATTGGACAGTATCCGCGCCGCGATGTTTTGCGCGCACTCGCTATCGCACTCCGGCAGCAGCACCACAAACTCGTCGCCGCCCTGGCGCGACACGGTATCGACTTCGCGCACGCACGCGCCCAGACGGCTCGCCACTTCCTTCAGCAACAGGTCGCCCACATGATGTCCGAGCGAATCGTTGACCCGTTTGAAATTGTCGAGATCGATGAACATGATCGCGAAGGAATTTTCCTCGCGGCGCATCTGCGCGAACAACCTGTCCACGCGATCCCGCAGCAGACTGCGGTTCGGCAATCCGGTCAGCTGATCGTAGAACGCCATTTGCCGGATGCGCTCCTGCGCCGCCTTGTATTCGGTGTTGTCGCTGGTGACGCCGATAAAATGCTCGATATTGCCCTCTGCGTCGCGCAGCGCGCTGATCGACAGCCAGCCGGCATAAAATCCGCCATCCTTGCGCCGGTTCCACACCTCTCCGCTCCAGAAACCGTTCTCCAGCAAACTCTTCCACATCGTCTCGTAAAACTCCGAGCCTTGCCTGCCGGACTGCAGGATGCGCGGATTCTTGCCTATCACCTCTTCCGAGGTATATCCGGTGATGACTGAGAATGCCGGATTGACCGATTCGATATTGCCTTGCGCATCGGTGATAGCGATGGAGTCGTGACTGTTCTCGAAGATGCCGGCGTGGAGTCGCAGCTTGTCCGCATCCGATCGGAGCACTTCCTCGGAATAGCGCAGTTCCGAAATCAGCTGGTTCATCGTGCCGACGACCATGCCGATCTCGTCTGTCCCATGGCCAACAGGCACTTCCAGCCTGACGCTCGTCATGTCGCCCGGATGCAGTTGGCGCAACCTCGCAGACAGGTGCGACAGCGGCCGCGTCACAAAATAGTAGAGAATCAGGGAGAGTAGCAACGCGATCATCAGGCTATGCAGCGACTCATCCACCAGCGTTTCCAGAAAGCGCCCCCAGACCTGCTGGGCAATCACCTCGCGGTCCACTGCGACGTACAGTTCGCCCGCCGATTCCTGACCACCCGGAGAGCCCGAACCGTCCGACACGCGCAGCGCCACGCGATACTCCTGCTCGCCCTCGAACAGGAACGAGGCCAGCATTCCCGACGGAAATTCGCTCCGTCCGACATCGCTCAGCACCACCCCGCGCTCGTCAGAGATCACGGCACGATAAACCGAAGGCAATGCCATGATGCCGTGAGTCACCTCCTCGGCAAGCGCCTTGTCGCGGGTGACTACGGCTCGGCTGGCGGTCTGGAAGCTGGCGTTGAGCAGATAGGAAATCTCGCTGGCCCGTCCATCCTTCTCGGCGGCGTAATGGCCGAATGTCTCATATAACGCGGCGGCGAAACCGATCAACAATCCCACCAGCAAGGTGAGCCAGGTCAATTTCACGTAGAGCTGTTTCGACAGGTATTGTTTATCTTCTCGCGTCATCAAGCCGTTCCGGAGCTACAGCCAAACGCGAATTATACCCTGCACCACTATTTCAACGCGTCCCCGCGATGTCCACCACACAGCGGCCTCGCGCTCCGCCATGCAGCAGTTGCGGGAACACGCCGGGCAGCTCCGAGAAGGATACGACATGTGTCGCCCGAGCCAGCGCGGAGGGATAAAGATCGCCCGCCAGGCGCCGCCATATTTCGCGACGCAACGGCATCGCGGTCGCCGCGGAATCCACCCCCAGCAACTTGACGCCGCGCAAGATGAATGGAAACACCGTGGTATGCAACTCGATTCCGCCCGCATTGCCGAAGCTGGCAATCGCGCCGTCCTGCTGCATGCTGCGCGTCAGCCAGGCCAGCGTGTCGCCGCCCACTGCATCCAGCGCGCCGGCCCATTGCGCCTTCTCCAGCGCGCGTCCGCTGTGCAGATCGACTTCGTCGCGCGGCAGTATCTCGCTCGCTCCCAGCGACTTCAGGTAATCGTGCTCGCTCGCCTTGCCGGTCATCGCCACAACTTGATAGCCGAGTTGCGCCAGCATCTGGATAGCGAGGCTGCCGACCCCGCCGGTCGCGCCGGTCACGATCACTTTGCCCTTTTCCGGCGAGAGTTCGTTCTGTTCCAGCCGGTGGATAGACAGCGCCGCGGTGAATCCGGCCGTGCCCAGCGCCATCGCGTCGAACAACGATAATCCCTGCGGCAGCTTCACCACCCAGTCGGCCGGCACGCGCACATATTCGGCATAGCCGCCGTCGTGGTCCACGCCCATGCCGTAGCCGGTGACCAGCACCTCGTCGCCGACCGTGAGGCGCGCATCGGACGAACTCTCGACGACACCCGACACGTCCACGCCGCCCACGCAGGGGAAGCGGCGGATCACCTTGCCCGCGCCGGTCGCGGCGAGCGCGTCCTTGTAATTCACGCCGGAATAATGCGCGCGGATCACGACCTCGCCGGGATCGAGATCGGCTAGCGACAGCTCGACGAAACGGCCTTGGGATTTACCGTTTTCGTCAAAGATGCGGTAAGCGGAGAATTTCTTCATATATGGGATTTTGTCGGGTTACGCTATCGCTAACCCCGACCTGCGAATCATCACAAATCCAGCAGCCCCCGGCCCGGATACTCCAGCGCTTCCTTGATCGCGACCAGGAACTGCACCGCCTCGCGGCCGTCGATAATGCGGTGATCGTAGGACAGCGCGAGATAGTTCATCGGACGGATGACGACCTGGCCGTTCTCGGCGACCGGCCTGTCCTTGGTCGCGTGGATGCCGAGAATAGCTGCTTGCGGCGGGTTGATGATGGGCGTGGAGAGCATGGAGCCGAACACGCCGCCGTTGGTGATCGAGAACGTGCCGCCGGAGAGCTCCTCCATGCTGAGCTTGCCGTCCTTCGCGCGCGCGGCGAAATCGGCGATGCGGCGCTCGATGTCGGCGAACGACAGCTTGTCCGCGTCGCGAATGATGGGCACGACCAGCCCACGCTCGCTGCCGATCGCCACGCCGATATCGAAATAGCCGTGATAGATGATGTCCGCACCATCGACCGATGCGTTGACGATGGGAAACTTCTGCAGCGCCAGCACCGCGGCCTTGACAAAAAACGACGAGAAGCCGAGCTTCACGCCGTGCTTCTTCTCGAACGCGTCCTTGTACTTGTTGCGCAGGTCGATCACCGGCTGCATGTTCACTTCGTTGAAGGTGGTCAGGATCGCGGCGTTCTGTTGCGATTGCAGCAGACGCTCGGCGATGCGCTGGCGGATGCGGGTCATCGGCACGCGCTGTTCAGGGCGGTTGCCGGAAGGCGCCATTACCGGCGCAACCGGCGGCAGCTCGGCCGACGCGGCAGTCTGCACCGCACTCAGCACGTCCTCCTTCGTCACCAGACCATGCTTGCCGCTACCCTGCAACTGGCCTGCATCCACGTCATGCATATGCGCCAGCTTGCGTGCGGAAGGCGTGGCCGCAACGGCCGCTTCCGCTGCCTTCGCCACGGATCCCGCGGAAACAACCGCATCGGTGTCGATCTGCGCGATGACCTCCTCGCTGCCGACTTTCTCGCCGTCGCCCTTGACGATCTTCGTCAGCACGCCGCTCTTGATCGCAGGCAGTTCCAGCACCACCTTGTCGGTCTCGATGTCGATCAGGTTCTCGCCCTCGCTGACCGCCTCGCCGACCTGCTTGTGCCAGGTCAGCAGCGTCGCCTCGGAGATGGACTCGGACAGTTGCGGGACTTTGACTTCAATTATGCTCATGGCGATGTGCTCCTGGATTGTTCGTGATGCTCAGGTCGGGACGGAACGCGGCGTCGATCACCGCCTTCTGCTGTTCGTGGTGCAACGCGAGATAGCCCGCCGCCGGCGATGCCGAGGAAGGCCGTAGCGCATAGCCCAGTTTCATGCCCGGACGCATGTGCCGCAACAGGTAATGCTGGATGCGGTGCCATGCGCCCTGATTGCCCGGCTCTTCCTGGCACCACACCAGTTCGGTCGCCTCCGGATAGGCGGCGATCTGTGCGGCGAAATCGTCATGCGGAAACGGATAAAGCTGCTCGATGCGGATGATCGCCATATCGGCGATGCCGCGCTCGCGCCGCGCCTTCAGCAGGTCGTAATACACCTTGCCGCTGCAGGCGGCGATGCGGCGCACGTTGCCGGCATCCAGCGCGTCCAGTTCGCCGATGACCGGCTGGAATCCGCCCTGCGCCAGATCGTCCAGCGGCGACGCGGCATCCTTGCTGCGCAACAGGCTCTTGGGCGTGAACACGATCAGCGGTTTTCTGGTCGGGCGCAGCATCTGGCGGCGCAGCAGGTGGAATATCTGCGCCGCATTGGACGGCACGCACACTTGGATGTTGTAGTCCGCGCACAGTTGCAGGTAGCGCTCGATGCGCGCTGAAGAATGCTCCGGCCCCTGCCCCTCGTAGCCGTGCGGCAGCAACATCGTCAGCCCGCACAAGCGCCCCCACTTGGCTTCGCCCGAGGCGATGAACTGGTCGATCACCACCTGCGCGCCGTTCGCGAAATCGCCGAACTGCGCCTCCCATACCGTCAACGTCTTCGGCTCGGCAGTCGCATAGCCGTATTCGAAACCCAGCACCGCCTCTTCCGACAGGATGGAATTGATCACCACGAAATCGGCCTGGTCCGCCGCCAGCTTCTGCAACGGGATATGAGTGCCCTTGTCCCACTGGGTGCGGTTCTGGTCGTTCCATACCGCATGGCGGTGAAAGAACGTGCCGCGTTCGCAGTCTTCGCCGGACAGGCGCACCGCATAGCCGTCGGTCAGCAGCGTCGCGTAGGCGAGGTTCTCGGCCATACCCCAGTCCAGCGGCAGCTCAGCCTTGCCCATCGCGATGCGGTCCGCGACGATCTTCTCGACGCGCGAGTGCAGCACGAAATTTTCTGGCACCTCGGTCAGGCGCTGCACCAGCCGTTGCAGACGCTCGCGCGGCACCGCGGTGTCCACCGGCGTGGTCCACGGCACCTCCTTCTTGAACCGCTCCCAGCTGACGCTGTTTTCCCGGTTCTCGACGGTCAGTGCGGACTGCAAGGGATCGCGCCCTTCGTCCATCGCGAGGCGATAGGCGGCGACCATCGCATCCGGCTCGTCCGCCGACACCACGCCCTGTTCCGCCAGCTGCTGAGCGTACAGCGCACGCGTGCCCGGATGTTTGTTGATGTAGCGGTACATGAACGGTTGGGTGACCAGCGGCTCGTCCTGTTCGTTGTGACCAAGCTTGCGGAAGCACACCATGTCGATCACCACGTCCTTGCCGAACTGCTGGCGGAAATCGAACGCCAGTTCGGTGACCATCAGCACCGCCTCGGGATCGTCCCCGTTCACGTGGAAGATAGGCGCTTCGACCATCTTCGCCACGTCGGTGCAATACAGAGACGAGCGCGTGTCGCGCGCGTCCGAGGTGGTAAAACCGATCTGGTTGTTGATGACGATATGCACCGTGCCGCCGGTGCGGTAGCCGCGCGTCTGCGACAGGTTGAACGTCTCCTGGTTCACGCCCTGCCCGGCGAACGCCGCATCGCCATGTATCAGCACCGGCATCACCTGCCTGCCGGTGTGATCGCCGCGGCGGTGCTGGCGCGCGCGCACCGAGCCCTCGACCACCGGATTGACGATCTCCAGATGCGACGGATTGAACGCCAGTGTGACGTGCAGCGGTCCGCCCGGCATGGCGATGTCGGAAGAAAACCCCTGGTGATATTTGACGTCGCCGGAAGTCAGGTGCTCGTGGTGTATGCCCTCGAATTCGGCAAACAGCAGCTTGGGCAGCTTGCCCAGCGTGTTGACCAGCACGTTCAGCCGCCCGCGGTGCGCCATGCCGATGACCGTTTCCTTGACGCCCTGTTCGCTGGCGCGCTGCAGCAAGTGGTGCAGCAGCGGGATCAGCGTATCGCCGCCTTCCAGCGAGAAGCGCTTCTGCCCGACGTATTTGGTGTGCAGGTAGCGCTCCAGCCCCTCGGCCGCGGTCAGCCGCTCGAGGATGCGCTTCTTCGTTTCTGCGGAATAGTTCGGCTGGCCGCGCTCGCCTTCGAGCCGCACCTGTATCCAGCGCTTCTGCGCGACATCGCTGATGTACATGTATTCCGCGCCGACGCTGCCGCAATAGATGCGGCGCAGGCGCTGCAGGATCTCGGCCAGCGTCATCCGCGCGCCGCCCACCAGCGAACCAGTATTGAACGTGGTCTGCATGTCGGCTTCGCCCAGATCGTAGTAGGCCGGATTGAGTTCGGCGATCTGCGGCTTGGCATGCCGCGCCAGCGGATCGAGGTCGGCAATGCGCACGCCGAGGAAGCGGTAGGCATTGATCAGTTGCAGCACCGACGCCTGCTTGCGCATCTCGTCGACCGGCACTTCGCATGACATGCCGGCATGGCGGGTCAGGGCCTCGAAGCTGCGCTGGATGGGGCTATGCGCGACATCCGGTGCTCTGCCGGCACCGGTCAGCTTCTCGAAATATTCGCGCCACTCGGCCGGCACGCTGGAAGGACTGCGCAGAAAGTCTTCATACAGGCCTTCGACGAACACGTTGTTGCCGCCGAACAGCAGCGAGGTCTCCTGCATGCTGCGCAGATAGTTATTGTCCGGAGCCGTCATGATCGCCGGTTATCCGCGCTGATTCATAGGCACGAAGTCACGCTGGGTCGCACCGAGATACAGCTGGCGCGGGCGGCCGATCTTGTGTTCGGCGTCGCTTATCATCTCGTTCCACTGCGATATCCAGCCTATCGTGCGCGCCACAGCGAAGATCACCGTGAACATATTGGTCGGGATGCCGATCGCGCGCAACACGATGCCGGAATAGAAGTCCACGTTCGGGTACAGTTTGCGCTCGATGAAATACGGATCGGAGAGCGCGGTGCGCTCCAGCTCCATCGCCAGTTCGAACAGCTGGTTGTTCTCCAGCTTCAGCTCCCTGAGCACTTCATAACAGGTCTGGCGCATCACATTGGCGCGCGGATCCATGTTCTTGTATACGCGGTGACCGAAGCCCATCAGACGGTATTTCTTGTCCTTCACGCCCTGCACGTATTCCGCCACGCGCGACACATCGCCGATCTCTTCCAGCATCTTCAGCGCGGCCTCGTTCGCGCCTCCGTGTGCAGGGCCCCACAACGCGGCGATGCCGGACGCGATGCAGGCGAACGGGTTCGCGCCTGAGGAGCCGGCGAGCCGCACCGTCGAAGTCGAGGCGTTCTGTTCATGGTCCGCATGCAGGATGAAGATGCGCTCCAGCGCGCGCACGATCACAGGATTCGGCACATAGTCATCGGCCGGCGTGGCGAACATCATGTACAGGAAGTTCTCGACGTAGCTGAACTTGTTCTTCGGATACATGAACGGCTCACCGATGTTGTACTTGTGCGACATCGCGGCGATCGTCGGCACTTTGGACAGCAGCCGGTGCGCGGAAATCTCGCGATGCTTCGGAATGTTGATATCCATCGAGTCGTGATAGAACGCCGACAGCGCACCGACCACGCCGACCATCACCGCCATCGGGTGCGCATCGCGGCGGAAACCGTTGAAGAAGCGCGCCAACTGGTCGTGTACCATCGTGTGATGGGTGATGATGTGCCGGAACTCGGCCTTCTGCGCCGCGGTCGGCAATTCGCCATACAGCAACAGATAGCTCACCTCCAGAAAATCGGACTTCTCGGCCAGTTGCTCGATAGGATAGCCGCGGTAATAAAGCAGGCCGGCATCGCCGTCAATGAAGGTGATCGATGAGGTACAACTGGCCGTGGCGAAGAAAGCCGGATCATAAGTGAACACGCCGAGCTTGCTCAGACTGCGCATATCCACCACATCCGGCCCCAGCGTGCCGGACAGGATGGGCAGTTCGATACTGCGCCCATCGTCCAGAGTCAGTATTGCCATGCGTTGCTTTTCCATCCCATGCTCCCTTTATCCCAAGACGATCAACTCGCCCGTATCTTTTCCAGCAACGCCTGCTGATCGCCCGGCATCGCCTCATGAACCCCTCGCTCCACCCTTCCCGCAATCATATCCCAGAGCGGGTTGTCGGGCATGTCCAGCAACGCCTCGAACGCCTGCCGCCCGGCCTCGTCCAGCGTCGCGTAATGGCGCTCGACGAAGCGCCCCAGCACGATATCCAGCTCCAGCAGCCCGCGCCGGCAGCGCCAGCGCATGCGTTGCAGCGACCTATCCCCTCGCCCCTCGTGGGAGAGGGGTTGGGGAGAGGGGGTTAGCGCTTGAAATATCTTCTCCATCACCGATTCAGTCTGTCCCAAAACTTCGTTATTCCAGAAACGCAGCACCTCAAAACCCTGATTCCTCAGCCAGATATCGCGCAGCCTATCGGATTCACTCTCAAAATGCTGGCCGCCATCAACTTCAATCACCAGTTTCTTTTCAAAAGAAACAAAATCGACGATGTAATCGCCCAAAGGTTGCTGGCGCTTGAATTTCACTCCGCAAAAACGATGATCCCGCAATCTGAACCATAACAACTTTTCGGCATCCGTCATCGTTGCGGCGAAGCTGCTTGGCAAATGACAGTCAGATTAAACTCATCCCCCTCTCCCTACCCCTCTCCCACAAGGGGAGAGGGAACGTTACACCATACGCTTGACCATCATGTCCTTGATGTTGCCTATCGCCTCGGTCGGATTCAATTCCTTGGGACAGACATCGACGCAGTTCATGATGGTGTGGCAGCGGAACAGCCGGTACGGATCTTCGAGGTCGTCCAGCCGCTCGGCGGTCGCCTGGTCGCGGCTGTCGGCGAGGAAGCGGTAGGCCTGCAGCAATCCGGCCGGGCCGACGAACTTGTCCGGGTTCCACCAGAACGACGGGCAGGCGGTCGAACAGCAGCCGCACAGGATGCACTCGTACAGGCCGTTCAGGTGCGCGCGCTGCGCGGGCGACTGCAGCCGCTCGGTCTCCGGCGGCGGATCGTTGTTGATCAGGTAAGGTTTGATCGAGCGGTACTGGTTGAAGAACTGCGTCATGTCGACGATCAGGTCGCGTATCACCGGCAGCCCCGGCAGCGGACGCAACGTAACCGTTTCGCCCAGACTGTCCAGCGGCGTGATGCAGGCCAGGCCATTGCGGCCGTTGATGTTCATCGCATCCGAACCGCACACGCCCTCGCGGCAGGACTTGCGCAGCGACAACGTATCGTCCTGCTCCTTCAGCAATAGCAGCGCGTCCAGCAGCATCTTGCCGGCCGGCTCGGACTGCAGCTCGTAGTCCTGCATGTACGGTGCGGCATCGGTCTCGGGGTTGTAGCGATATATTTTAAAACGAAGTGTTGGCATAACTCTAAATTCCTCCCAAAGCCATGCCAACACTGAGTTTCAGTGCAGGTTCATATCGGCGTAGCCGATGTGAAGCGTAGCGGCCGGAACTAAATTTCATGGTTTAAACCTTAAAAACATTTTCCCGCAGATTACGCAGATTCACGCAGATTAAGTGCACGAACCATTCGTTTGTATTCGAGGCTGCGGCTTCCAAAGTTCAGCAACAAACCCTTTTCTTTACGACTGGCGTTCAAATAGTTGAGCAACTGAGATTCTTCACGAGAAGTCATGCACTCAATCGCTTTCAACTCGACGAATAATCGATTCGTAACACAGGAAGTCGGCTCGATAACAAGTCGCCAACAACGTTCCACGATAACGAATCGGCAACTCAATTTCTCTGACAAATGGAATTCCGACATGCTTGAACTCCACCGCCAACGCCTCTTGATACACCGCCTCCAGAAACCCGTTTCCGAGCTCGCTATGCACCGCCATTGCCGCACCGATAATGGAATATGTCTGCTCGTCCCGTTCCATGTTTTGGTTCTTAATCTGCGTCAATCTGTGTAATCTGCGGGGAAAAGTTTTTAGTAAACCCTTGCCTTGAGCGGGAACGACTCCACGGTCAGCGGCTTCAGGCGCACCGGCTTGTAGTCCAGCCTCTGCCCTTCGCGGAAATACAGGCTGTGTTTCAGCCAGTTCGCGTCATCGCGATTCGGGTAGTCGTCGCGCGCATGGGCCCCGCGGCTCTCGGTGCGCGCAGTTGCCGCAACTATCGTCGCCTGCGCGACTTCGATCAGGTTGTCCAACTCCAGCGCCTCGATGCGCGCGGTGTTGAACACGCGGCTCTTGTCGCCGATTTCGGTCTGGGCGACGCGCCCTGCGATCTGTTCGATCTGCTCCACGCCCTCGGCCAGCAATTCGGGGAAACGGAACACACCGCAGTGCTTTTGCATCACCTTGCGCATCGCGTCGCCCACGTCGGCGACGCGCTCGCCGTTCTTCTGGTTCTCCAGCCTGTCCAGCCTTGCCAGCGGACGCTCGGCGGCGGCGGTCGGCAGCGGCTTGGGATGCGGGTGGTGTTGCAGGTCTTCGACGATCTGCCTCGCCGCGGCGCGGCCGAACACCAGCAGGTCGAGCAACGAGTTGCAGCCCAGCCGGTTCGCACCGTGCACCGACACGCAGGCGCATTCGCCGACCGCATACAGACCGTGCACCACTTCGTCCGAGCCGCCCTTGTATGGTGCTACGACCTGCCCGCGATAGTTGGTCGGGATGCCGCCCATCATGTAATGCGCGGTCGGCACGACGGGTATGGGCTGTTTCGCCGGATCGACCTGCGCAAATTTCAGCGCGATCTCGCGGATGCCCGGCAGGCGCTGCTTGATCACGTCGTCGCCGAGATGGTCCAGCTTCAGCAGGATATGGTCGCCGTGCGGGCCGCAGCCGCGGCCTTCGTTGATCTCGACGGTGATCGCGCGCGACACCACATCGCGGCTCGCCAGGTCCTTCGCGTTCGGCGCGTATTTCGGCATGAAACGTTCGCCGTTCTTGTTCAGCAGGTAGCCGCCCTCGCCGCGCACGCCCTCGGAGATCAGCACGCCCGCGCCGTACACGCCGGTCGGATGGAACTGGAAGAACTCCATGTCCTCCAGCGGAAGGCCCGCGCGCGCCGCCATACCCAGGCCGTCGCCGGTGTTGATGTAGGCGTTGGTGCTGGAGGCGAAGATGCGACCCGCCCCGCCGGTCGCCAGCAGCGTCGCGCGCGCCTGAAAAATCATCGTCTCGCCGGTCTCGATCTCCAGCGCGGTCACGCCGAGCACGTCGCCGTCCTCGTCGCGGATCAGGTCCAGCGCCATCCACTCGATGAAGAAATGCGTGTTTGCCTTGATATTCTGCTGGTACAGCGTATGCAGCAGCGCGTGGCCGGTGCGGTCGGCGGCGGCGCAGGCGCGATCCACCGGCGTCTTGCCGTAATCCTGCATGTGGCCGCCGAACGGGCGCTGGTAGATCTTACCGGAATCCAGCCTATCGAACGGCATACCGAAATGCTCCAGTTCGTACACCACCTCGGGTGCCGCGCGGCACATATATTCGATCGCGTCCTGGTCGCCGAGATAGTCGGAGCCCTTGACGGTGTCGTACATATGCCAGTGCCAGTTGTCTTCCTTGACGTTGCCCAGCGACGCGGCGATACCGCCCTGCGCCGCGACGGTGTGCGAGCGCGTCGGGAACACCTTGGACAGCACCGCGACCTTCAGCCCGGCCTGCGCCAGATGCAGCGCCGCACGCATGCCGGAACCGCCGGCCCCGACCACGACTACATCGAACGTCCGTTTTGTAATTGTCATTACATGCCCCAGAGTATTTGGACGGACCAGATCGCATAGACGATTAGCGTCAGGATCACCAGCACATGGATCACCAGTCGCACGCCCGCCAGTTTCACGTAATCCATCACCACGTCGCGCACGCCGACCCACGCGTGCAGGAGCAGGCTCAACAGAAACAGCAGCGTGAAGATGCGCATCCACTGGCTGGAGAACAGTGCGGTCCAGATGTCGTAATCCACATACGGCTGCCACATCAGCCAGCCACCTAAAGCCAAGCTATAGACGGCCATCACCACCGCGGTGACGCGCTGGATCAGCCAGTCGCGTAAGCCGTAATGCGCGCCGACGACGACACGGTTCACCATAGCTTCGCTCCCAACAAAACGGTCAATGCCAGGCTCACCGCCAGCACGACCTTGCTGCTGTTGCGCGCCTGTTCGAGACTGCGCACATAGTGCAGATCGATCGCCAGATAGCGGATCCCGGCGCAGAAATGATGGAGGAACGCCCACAACAGGCCGATCAACGTCAGTTTGGAGAGCGGATGCGCCAGCAGCTCCAGCAACCGGGTATGGGTTTCGATGGAAGCCAGACTGTATTGCAGCATCAGCAGCAGCACAGGCAGGGAGAGGAACAGCATCACACCGCTGATCCGGTGCAGGATGGAAACGATGCCGGGCAGCGGCAGCCTGATCTGGTGCAACGCGAGGTGTTTAGGGCGTTCTCTATTCATTGTTATCGCAACCAGACTGTAGATTCAGAGGCGATATTACACCCGATAACATCCGCCTTGTTCTACGGAAGATTGCGTAATCCGCGATTCGTCGACCGTCCGGCCACCTACAGTGCCGCGATCCGAAATACACAGGCTAACTTATTGACTCATCTACAGTTAGTTTCCATGCTAATCAAAGTGCGATGCAATCCGGCTTTGCTTCAACCCCTTACTAAAGCAGAATCCTTGCCATGACTGCATTCAAAAAACTAAAAACAATCAGGACGTTCGAGAAGCAGCATCTGCCGCATCTTCGCACTCACGAAGATTTCGACATCGTCATCGAAGTCGGTTTCCATCAGGAAAACGGCTCGCCGCTCACACTCAAGGGGCTGGTGCTGCTGAACATCACCTCTCCGGCCACGGTGCAACGCCGCATTTGCTCCCTGGTGCAGAACGGCATCATCACCCGTACGCGCTGCGTATCGGATCGCCGCAGCATCGAACTGGGCGTATCGACCCATACCCGCGAACTGATCGAGCGTTACGTGCAACTGCTGTCCGACATCCACCATACGACCGTTTGATTCCATAAGCCGACCATGACGAAAAAGCTGCTGCAGGATCTCAATGGCCTGACTGACGAAAAGCGCATACACAAAATAGTCTCGGAACGCCTGTCCGCCTTCGGGATGGTGGTCAGCCTGAAGGTCTTCGACCTGCCGGCGCACGAAAGCAGGATCATCCTGATCACGATGGACAGCCAGCAGGCATCCGTCGCGGCCATCAACAGCCTCGGGGTGGTGTCCTTCGGCGAACGCTCCCTGCTGATCAACCTGCCCAACCGACGCGACTGACACTCCCGACTGCGTTCAGAAAAAATCCGCCTCGGTGTGCACGGTTTTCGGCGCCAGCAGCTTCTGCTCCACCAGTTCGCCATAGCAGCATACCCGGTTGCGCCCATGTCCCTTCGCGTAATACAGCGCCTCGTCGGCATTTCCCAGCACCATGCTGGGGGTCGATGTCGAGGCGACCGCCGTAAATCCGATCGAGACGGTGACCTGTCCGACCTGCGGAAAAACATGCTGTTCGACTTTTTCGCGGAACCCCTCCAGCCTGTGTTTCGCATCGGTGAAACTGATATCGCGCATCAGCACGATGAATTCCTCGCCACCGAATCGATACAGACGGTCGTATTGGCGGAACGAGGCGCGCATCAGATTGGCCATGAGGATCAGCACCTCGTCGCCATACAGATGACCGAAGGTATCGTTGACCCGCTTGAAGCGATCGATGTCAATCACCGCCACCCAATGGCTGCCATCCCTGCGCGAACGGCGGTCGTCCGGGCGGGCATGCTCGCGCTCGTCGGAACGGCTCGCGGCGCTCAGAAACACCGCGAATCCCTCGTCGAAAGTCTTGCGGTTCAGCAGGCCGGTCAGGGTGTCGCGCTGGCTATCTTCCAGCAACTCCAGATAGTTGCGAAACACGGCCACCACGCCTGTCGCAACGGCCATTGTTTCCAGACTGAAAGGCCGGACGCTTTGTATTTCGAACAGGGATAGCGGCTCGTCGTTCATCATGACCGGAAGATAGCATCCATGGACGCCGTCCTGAATATCGCAATGGCAGCCGCCACCTACGCCCAACGCCCGCCCCAGCAAGGAGTCCGGCCCGATAGGCTCGAACCGTTCCTCGGACAATGCCTCGTCGTTGAAATGCAATTGCTCGCCCTCGTTCCAGGCAGAGAGGACGATACGATACTGCTCTCCCCTCTTAAGCACATCGTACAGCTTGATGCTGTCCGGGCGAATCAGATTGAAAAGGGCCTGCATCGCACTCAGCCTGACCAGCTGCGCATCGCGATGGCGCGTCAAGATGTCGAGCAGCCCCAACAACTCGCCGGGAGAAGGTATTCCTTTATTCGGAGCTTCGTTGGACATGACGGGCGGCCGCTGTATTGATCTTGTCTATGATCGTATTGTACCCCCCGCCACGAGAACATTTGCGCGGCCTGCCTCTATGCCGGCATAGCCATCGCTGGCAGAATGGCGGCATTGCAATCCACGCAGGAGAATCTTAATGAAAGCCCCCATCCGCGTCGCCATTACCGGCGCAGCAGGCCAGATCGGCTACAGCCTGTTGTTCCGCATCGCCAACGGCGACATGCTGGGCGACGACCAACCGGTCATCCTACAACTGCTGGATCTGCCCCAGGCGCAGCAAACCTTGCGCGGCGTGATGATGGAACTGGAGGACTGCGCCTTCCAGTTGCTGCAACAAGTTATCGTCAACGACGATCCGCGAGTCGCCTTCAAGAACGCCGAGATTGCCATGCTGGTCGGCGCACGCCCCCGCGGCAAGGGCATGGAGCGCAAAGACTTGCTCGAAGCCAACGGCGCGATCTTCTCCGAGCAGGGGCGCATCCTGAACGAAGTCGCCGCACGCCACGTCAAGGTGCTGGTGGTGGGCAATCCCGCCAACACCAACGCGCTGATCGCGATGAAAAATGCGCCCGACCTCAATCCGCGCAACTTCACCGCGATGATGCGCCTCGACCACAACCGCGCCATCGTGCAAGTCGCGAAGAAACTGTTCCAGCCGGTGCGCGACGTCAAGCGCATGATCGTCTGGGGCAACCACTCCGGCACGCAGTACCCCGACCTCGACCACGCCCAGATCCGGGGCATCCCGGTGCGCGACCTGCTGTCGGACCAGAACTGGGTGGAAAGCGAATTCATCCCCACCGTGCAAAAACGCGGCGCGGCGGTGATCGAAGCGCGCGGCCTGTCCAGCGCGGCGAGTGCTGCCAACGCGGCGATCGCACACATGCACGACTGGGTGCTAGGTGCGCACCACAACAACTGGGTCACCATGAGCGTGCCGTCCGACGGCAGTTACGGCATCCCGGAAGGGGTGATCTACGGCTTCCCGGTGCGCTGCAAAAACGGCGACTACCAGATCGTGCAGGACTTGGCGATAAGCGAACCGGGACGCCGGCACATGCTGGCAAGCCACAAGGAACTGCTCGACGAACGCGAGCATGTAAAGCATCTGCTCTAGCCGCATCGGCGAAGGGGCAACGCTTCTATCCCCACCCTCAAGCCCCCCTCGCTTCGCTCTCCCCCCCTACAAGGCGGATGGAGTGGCAATGCAATGAGGCAAATGAATAATCTTGGATTATACTTACATATAACTTTACCCATGGAAAGGCATCATGCACACCACCAATCTGCGCAAAGTAGGCGGCTCTGTCATGCTGGCCGTCCCGCCCGCATTCCTCGATCAACTGCACCTGCAAGCCGGCACGACCGTCGGCCTGGCCATCGATCACGGCTGTCTGGTGGTAGACCCCAAGCCTCGTCCTCGCTACACGCTTGCCGAACTGTTGGCCGCTTCTGACTATTCGCAGCCGCAATCATCCGAAGATCGCGAATGGGTCGATGCGCCCGCCGTGGGAGATGAGCTGCTGTGAAGCGTGGCGACATTTATCTGGTGTCGCTAGCCCCGACCGCAGGACACGAACAAACCGGCAGCCGTCCGGTATTGATCGTATCGGCGACCGAATTCAATGCAGCCACCAAACTGCCGGTAGTTTGCCCGATCACCAATGGCGGCGAATTTGCCCGTCGTCTGGGTTTCGCCGTACCCGTTACCGGCATCAAGACCACCGGTGTCGTGCGTTGCGATCAGCCGCGTGTGCTCGACTTGACAGCCCGCAATGCCCGCAAGATAGACACCTTGCCCCCAACGATCATGGATGAAGTGCTGGCAAGAGTCGCCGCGATTTTCGAGTAAACACTTTGCGCGGCAATCGCCCGACAAGTCGAACTCCTACATAATGCTGTCACATGAAATCGCTCACCAATTTTTCGTTGAACAAGATGCAGGCAAGCCATCGCTGGACGACCAGCCCTACCAAGCAGAATCGGACGGAAAGAACCTGCCCACCGGCAGATATGTACCGCTCAACCGGGACAAGCTGCTGCAACAATGAGCGCGACTCTATTCAAGTTGACGCCCGGAGTCCGGCGCAGTTACAGTTTGGGCACTTGCACTTGGGGTATTCGGGGGGCGTTCCCTATTATCGAGAAAGAGATTGAATATGCTACAAACCATTGAAGTCGAAATTGATCCTAGCGGACACATTCATCCGCTTGAAGCCTTATCGTTCATTCCTTCCGGGCGAGCCTATTTGACTCTGTTGCCTTCCCCGGATAATAAACGACTGCCCGGCATGGCTGAAGATCATAGTGCTGCCAAAGCCTTGGAACTGCTCGCCTCTCCGCGCTTTGCACAGCGTCCAGTCGCCCCCCCCGACGAAGTACAGCAACGTATCAACGAACTGCGCAACGACTGGGGCGATCACTGATGGAACTACTAGCCATCCGACTAAGCTGTCAGAAAACGCCAGCAAGACGGTGGTTATGATGCGGCATGTTTACCTTGATGCCTGTGTCGTCATCTACCTGCTGGAAAATGCAGGGCCATTTAGTGAAAAAGCACGGCATTACCTTGCCCGCAACGGCGATGCGCTTTTGTGTGTCTCACCCCTTGTGCGAATGGAAGTCTTGCTCAAGCCTATGCGCGAATCGGCAACGGTATTGGTGTCGGACTATGAGGACTTTTTAGCCGCGCAACAATGGCTTGCAATCGATGACGCGACTTTTAATCGCGCCTTGCACCTGCGCGCCCATCACGGCCTTAAAACGCCGGACTCGCTGCACCTTGCAACGGCATTGCATCACGGCTGCCAGGAGTTTTGGACAAACGATGATCGCCTGAACAAGGCGGCGGGTATTCTGGCTGTTAATATTTTTTCGGATTGACTGGCGAAATACGTGGGCTACCACTGAGGTTTCCGACCATCGAATTGACAGCTCGCGTAGAGCGGACGTTACGCAAGCAAGGCATCTCTGGACGACCTGACCTACCACGCAGAAACGGCCAACAGGAACCTGCCCACCGGCAGATATGAGCCGCTCGACAGGGATAAATTGTTGCAGCAATGAGCGCGGCGATTATTCTGATTGCCCCGGAGACTGGCGCAGCTACACCTGGGCACTTGCACTTGGGGTATTCGGGGTACGTCCCCTAGGTATTCGGGGTACGTCCCCTATATATTTCCCGCGCCGCCCGCAACCCAACACGGTTATGAGAGCAGTTGACACTCCTTAGCGTAACGGGTCAAGCGCCAATGCGGCATCCGGGTTATCTGCCTCGATGTAGTCATAGATCGCACGGCGGTCATCAAGTGCCTCCGGCGTCCAGAACACCTCACGATTTAGCTTCGAGCCTGCGTTGAGTTTCGGCCCGCCGGGCTGCAAATTCGGCCTCGACCTCTTCGGCTGGAATCAGATTGCCGGCATTAGCCGAAGCCAAACCGGTATTTACCTGACGCTGAAACCAAGCATCATGCGCTGCGGCTTCCTGCTGCTGTAGCACGTAATCGCGCATAAAATCCCGCAAGAGTTGCGCGGCAGTACGGTCCCGGCCTTTTGCAACTGTCGTGAATTGATTCTTCAGACCCTCATCAACTCTGAATGTAAAGGTTGCCTCGCTCATAGATAACTCCCGATGTGTTACATTTGAAGTGCATCGTAACACGCGACAGACATCCCCTCAAGGAAAGGGATGACGGTGCTAGGATCACAAACCAGCCCGGCATTGAGCTTCCACCGCTTATCCATTAAAATCCGCGCCTGACTGCAAAACCAATACCAATAAAGCACTCATTCCCTTCGTCGCCCTTCGGCTCGCCGCGTTTTTTTCGGCAGGGCTGCGGCTGGTCGGCGGACACATCCCGGTATGCGACTATCGATCCGGTATGGGAGCAGGGTTATCGCACCGCGCACATCGGTCTGGCGGGTGCGTCACGCGACTCCGGTTTTACATTCGCCGAACGGATTTCAGGTTCGTTGAAGGCGGTTTTTTTGCAGCGTCAACACAGAGGTTAGATTTGAACAAGAACGATTTGATTATCCGTATTGCGGGCGAAGGCGGTGAAGGCATTATCTCCACCGGCGATTTCATCACGCAGGCTTGCGCGCGCGCCGGGCTCGAGGTTTACACCTTCAAGACATTCCCGGCCGAGATCAAGGGCGGCTATGCCATGTATCAGACGCGTGCAAGCGCCGCACCGCTATTCAATCAGGGCGATACCTTCGATGTGCTGTGCGCGTTCAACGGCCAAGCCTACGACATGAACCGTCATCTGCTGCACCCCGGCACGGCCTTCGTCTACGACGGCCCCGGCGGCGACTTCGAGCCGGAAATTCCCGAGGGCGTGCATGCCTACGCGATCCCGATGACGCAGACCGCCAAGGAACTCGGCAGCATCAAGGCCAAGAATATGGTGGCGATGGGCGCGTTGTCGCAGTTGTTCAACATCTCGGAAAAGGCGTTGCGCGAAATCCTCTCCGCCAAGTTCGCCAAAAAAGGCAGCACGGTGCTGGAAAGCAACCTCAACGCCTTCGCGCGCGGGCGCGAACTCGCCGCCGCGCTGACCAAAACCGACGATTGGCATGTCAGCGATCCGAAGACCGAAGAGCGCGATGTCGTCGTGCTCTCCGGCAACGATGCCGTCGGTCTGGGCGCAATCATCGCCGGGCTGGATTTCTTCGCGGCCTACCCGATCACCCCGGCGACGGAGATCGCCCGCTATGTCGCGCGGCATCTGCCCAAGCGCGGCGGCACGCTGATCCAGGCCGAGGACGAGATCGCCTCCATCTCGCAAGTGGTCGGCGCATCCTTCGCCGGCAAGAAGGCGATGACCGCGACCTCCGGCCCCGGTCTAGCGCTGATGGGCGAGATGCTGGGCATGTCGTTCATGAGCGAGACCCCCTGCGTGGTGGCGAACGTGCAGCGCGGCGGCCCATCCACCGGCCTGCCGACCAAGCATGAGCAGTCCGACCTGTTCCTGTCCATCCACGGTTCCCACGGCGACTGCGGTCGCATCGTGCTGTCGGTGGAAGGCGTTTCCGACTGCATCTCGCTGACCGTGGAAGCCTTCAATCTGGCCGAGAAATACCAGTGCCCGGTGATCCTGCTGTCCGACGGTTCATTGGCGTTTTCCACCCAGACCGTCCCCTACCCCGATCCCGACAGCTACCCTATCGTGACGCGCAAGTGCTGGGACGGCGAAGGCGAATACAAGCGCTACCTGCTCACCGACGACGGCATCTCCCCGATGGCCGCCCCCGGCACGCCGGGCGGCATGCATATCGCCACCGGGCTGGAACACGACGAGGCGGGCGAACCCAACTACAGTTCCGCCAACCACGAAACCATGCAGGCCAAGCGTTTCGGCAAGCTCGATAACGTGGTGAACGATTTTGCTCCGGTCGAAGTGGACGGCGAAGGCGAGGCCGACCTCGGCATCATCGCCTGGGGCAGCACCATAGGCGTGGTGCGCGAAGCCATCGCGCGCCTGCGCGCCGAGGGCCATTCGGTCAAGGGCTTCTATCCCAAGTTGTTGTGGCCGATGCCGGCCGAACAATACGAAGCCTTCGGCGCATCCTGCCGCAAGATCATGCTGCCCGAGGTGAACCACACCGGCCAGTTGGCGCATTTCGTCCGCGCCGAAACCGGCCTGCGTCCGGTTTCCTACACCATTTGCGGCGGCCTGCCCTTCACGCCCGCCATGATCGTCGGCAAAGCCAAGGAGATGCTGTAATGAGCACCGCACAGACCCACTTGCACAAAGTCGAATTGCTGCCCAAGGAATACAAGACCGAGACCAAACCGTTCTGGTGCCCGGGCTGCGGCGACCACGGCGTGCTGACTTCCGTCTACCGCGCGCTGGCCGAACTGGGCGTCGACCCCAACTATCTGGTGAACATCTCCGGCATCGGCTGCTCTTCGCGCCTGCCGTACTTCGTCCGCTCGTACAAGATGCACACCCTGCACGGCCGTGCGGGTCCCGTGGCGACCGGCGTGCAACTGGCCCGTCCCGACCTGGCGATCCTGGTCAACGGCGGCGACGGCGACGGCTTCTCCATCGGCGGCGGCCACATGCCGCACTTGGCGCGCAAGAACATCAACATGACCTATGTGTTGATGGACAACCGCATCTACGGTCTGACCAAGGGACAGGTCTCGCCCACCTCGCAACGCAAGATGAAGGCCTACACCACGCCTTACGGCGGCGTCGAGGAACCGCTGGATCCGATACTGTACATGCTGACCTACGGCGCGAGCTTCGTCGCCCAGACGCTGGCCACCAACGTGAAGATGACCGCGCAGCTGATCAAGGAGGGCATGGAACACAAGGGCTTCTCCTTCATCAGCGTGATGAGCCACTGCCCCACGTTCAACAACATCGACGACGCGAAGTACTTCAAGGAAACCGCCGAAGAAATACAGGATAGCCACGACGTCGGCGACATCGACGCCGCGATGCATGCGGTGAACATGGCGCACAGGAACGGCCGCATCCCGGTCGGTCTGCTGTTCCGCGAACAACGCGCCACGCTGGACGAACGCATGGCGGAATTGGTCAAGCAGGTCGGCGGCAGCCCGGACTACGATCTGCGCAAGATCATCGACCTCGCCCGTCCCTGATCCGCAGATGCCTGAATCGCAGATGCCTGAATCACTAATGACAGAAACCGCCCGCGACATCCAACCCGTCGAGTTGCTGATCAACGGCATCCCGGTGCGCGCCGAACCGCAGATGACTATCGTCGAAGCGGCCTGGGCGGGCGGTGTGCCGCGCGTCACCGGCGTGGGCTGTCTCGAAGGCGTGTGCGGCTCGTGTCGCATTCTGGTGCGTCGCGGCAAGGAGGTTAACGTCGCGCTGGGCTGCGAGACCTTCGTCGAACCGGGGATGGAAGCGCTGTTCCTGCCCGCCCCCGGCACAGACCGCCATCAGTATCAACTGACCGACCTATCCGACGGCTGGGACATCCAGGCGCGCTTCCATGAAATATTCCCGGAAGCCAGCCGCTGCCGCCACTGCCACGGTTGCGTGAAGTCCTGTCCGAAAGACATCTCGGTCGAGGAAGGCGTCGCACTCGCCGCAGCAGGGCACTACCGCGAGGCCGGCGAAGCCTTCCTCGAATGCGTGATGTGCGAGTTATGCGACAGCGCCTGCCCCGAAAACATCGCGCCAGCTCATGTCGGCCTGTTCTCCCGCCGCATCACCGCATTCTTCCATCTGCGTCCGCCCAATCTGATCCACAAGCTGGAAGAGATCAGGAAAGAACAAGCCGACAAGAAGGAACAGCCATGAAGCGCGGACTATCCCTGCAAGCCGCGCTCGCCGCCTATCGCCCCGATGCCGAACTGGCGCCGGTGCCGGAGTTGGACGATCCCGATACGCTGCTGAACAGCTATCACCCCGATCACCTGCGCGGCAGCATGACCAAGCTCACCATCGGCCCCAACGCGGGCGCGGACTGCCAGCGCGAACTGGCCGACCTGCTGCAGGCCGAGGCGTTCATCGACGAAGCCGATCTGGCCGGCGCGCAAGTCACCGACACCGACGTGCTGGTGGTCGGCGGCGGCGGCGCGGGTTGCGCCGCAGCACTGGCCGCCGCCGAGCGCGGCGCGCGCGTGCTGCTCGTCACCAAGCTGCGTCTGGGCGACAGCAACACGGTGATGGCCGAAGGCGGCATCCAGGCTGCGATCGAACCGGGCGACACCGCGCAACAACACATGCAGGACACCCTGCGCGCGGGACATCACGCGGGCGATCCGGCGCTGGTCGCGGCGATGGTCGGCGACGGCCCCGAGGTGATCCGCTGGCTGATCCATCAGGGCATGCAATTCGACCAGACCGCGAGCGGCGACCTGCACACCCGCCGTGCCGGCGGCATGACCGCGCCGCGCATCGTGCATTGCCGCGATTACACCGGGTTGGAAATGATGCGCGTGCTGCGCGAAGCGGTGAAACAGCATCGCGGCATCGAAGTGTGGGATCAAAGCCCGGTGGTCGAACTGCTGTCCAACGAACGCGGCCAGAAATGCGTGGGCGCGGTGCTGGGCTCGCTGACCGACGGCAGCATGCGCATCGTGCGCACCCGTTCGGTCATCCTCGCCACCGGCGGTTTGGGTCGCCTGCACCTAAACGGATTCCCCACCTCCAACCACATCGGCGCCACCGGCGACGGTCTGGTGCTCGCCTACCGCATGGGCGCGCGTCTGTGCGAGCTGGATTCCTTCCAGTACCACCCCACCGGGCTGGTCCATCCGCCGCATCTTTACGGCAAGCTGGTCACCGAAGGCGTGCGCGCCGCCGGGGCCTTGCTGCTCAATGCGCATGGACAGCGTTTCGTCGACGAACTGCAGCCGCGCGACATCGTCAGCGCAGCCATCATCCGCGAATGCCGCGAAGGCCGCGGCATACACACCGACACCGGCGGCGTGGGCGTGTGGCTGGACACGCCGCGACTGGAGCGCAGCCAGCCCGGCATGCTGCAACAGCAATTCCCCAAATTGCTGGCACGCACCCACCATGTAGGCATAGATCCGAGACTGGAACCCATACTCGTGCATCCGACCCTGCACTACCAGAACGGCGGCGTGGTCATCGACGTCAACGGCGCAACCTCCGTGCCGGGGCTGTATGCGGCGGGCGAAGTCGCGGGCGGCATCCACGGACGCAACCGCATCATGGGCAACGCCTTGCTGGACATCATCGGCTTCGGCCGCCGCGCAGGCATTGCCGCCGCCGCTGCGGAACATGACCGCGGCCCGAAAAAAATCACCCTCGAACACGTCAACCGCGCCCGCCGCGACCTGACGCTGGCCGGGCTGCCGCTGACGCAGCGCGCCCCCCGGATACTGCCCGCCTATACGGCGGCCGGGAAGGATATATGGAAGCCCTGAACATCAACCTGCTCCATCCGCAACAGCGGGTCGGAGAAAATATGTCGCGCTGGCAGCAAGCTGGCGGCGGCACAGCGTTGCGCATTGCAACGAAGGATACGGCAGCGCTCGTCCCGACCATCAAGGATGCCGACCTGCGCGGTCTGGGCGGCAGCGGTTTCCCGGTATGGCGCAAATGGGAAGCGGTCGCGAAGGAAGCGGCCAATCCCGACAAGTATCTGGTATGCAACGGCAACGAGGACGAGCCTGGCACCTTCAAGGACCGGCTGCTACTGGAAGAGACTCCGCACCAGATCATCGAAGGCGCGCTGCTGGCCGCGCTTGCCTGCGGCATCAACCGCATCGTGTTCTACATCAACCCGGACCTGACGCGCTCGCTCGCCGCATTGAAGGGCGCGCTCGCGCAATGGCAGGACGGCGAGTTGCTGCAACTCGCGAGCAACGCACTAGGAAAACCGGTCAAGATGGAACTGGTGCCCGGCTCCACGCATTACATCGGCGGCGAAGAAACCGCCGCGATGGAATGGATCGAGGGACGCCTGAGCGCAGAGGGCAAATTCCCATTCCCGCGCGGCAAACCGCCCTACCCGGCGCAATGCGGCATCTACGGTTGCCCGACGCTGATCAACAACATCGAGACGCTGGCCCATGTTCCCGCCATCGTGCGCAACGGGGCCGAGTGGTTCCGCGATCTGGGCATCGGGCAAGGCGCCGGCACCAAACTGTATTCGCTCTCCGGCGACGTGCTGCACCCCGGCGTATACGAACTGCCGATGGGCACCACGCTGCGCGACCTGATCTACGTCCACGGCGGCGGATTGCTTTCCGGCAAGCCGCTCAAGGCGGTATTCACCGGCGGGCCGTCCAACACCCTGCTGACCCCGGACGATCTGGATGTGAACATGGACTTCGAATCCCTGCGCGAACGCGGCGGCAGCCTGGGCACAGGTGCGATGATCGTGGTCTCGGAAGGCACCGGCATGGTCAAGCGCGTCGCCGAGTACGCCCGCTTCTTCGCCCATTCTTCCTGCGGCCAGTGCCCGCCCTGCAAGACCGGCACCGCGACCATCAGCCGCCTGCTCGACCGCATCGACACCGGACGCGGCACCGCTGCGGACCTTGCGACGCTGGAAACCCTGTGCCGCATGCTGCCGGGCAGCGGCCGCTGCCATCTGGTGAACGGTGTGGTGCATCTGCTCGACAGCTCCTTCCAGCATTTCCGGCACGAGTACCAGCAAGCGTTGAAATAGCTAACGCAAAAAGGCCCGCATTCCCTCTGAGGAATGCGGGCCTTTGACTCAGGCCGAAATTCAGGCCTGGAACATCTTGTCGCCTATCTCGCTCAGAAAGCTCACCACGCTCACGAACAGCTCGCCGAAGAAGTGGCCTACGCTGTCGATGAAATTCTCTCCCTCCGCGAACTTTGTCGCCGACGTGATCGCGCCAGTCGGGCCGTTGTGGCAGTCATAGCAGCCCACCATCTGCCCTGCCACAAAACTACGCGAATCGAGGGTCTTGGCGACCTTCACCCGACTGAGTGGAGAACCACGGAAATCGGCACCATGGCAATAGGCGCACTCGGCACGCGCTGCAGCCGTTCCGACCGAGTCCTTGTGCCGGTTCACCCATTGACTACCGATAGGGTGCATACCATGTGGCCCGCCGCTTACTGTAGTTGGCACGGTAGCATGACACGCAACGCATTCCTGCACCGTGCCGACATGACCTTGCACGGCAATGCTCTGCACGTTGTCGTTTGCTTCCCGACTAGGGAATTCGGCATGGGTAGAGCCGTGACAAGCCGAGCACTTCAATCCCCCATGCCCGGCGCTATAACGGAACAACTGCTTGCTTGTAACGGGTACGTTGAGCGTAGTTGCAAAGCGGCGATCACTCCATACCAGCGGCAAACCCTGGGCATCGACGCCATTAACTTCGCGCTGTCCATCATGGTGGCAGGACTGGCAGTTCGGCAGGTCCAGCCATCCCTCGCGGGTTGTGCTACCGACGTGGCTCATCCTGCTGTGGCAGCTTTGGCACTGGTAGTCCGGCCCCGACATTGCACCGCGCAGACACATGGTGTCCGAGCCGGGATGGCAGTGATAGCAGGTATTGCGGTTATTGACGCTATCAAGTGTCAAACCATTGTTAGGATCTATCTTGTCGGCGTGCAGCCCATGGAGCGCACGGGATAACGGCGGTATGCCGGCTATCCCGGTAGGAACCCCTGCCTCAAGCTGGTATGCGTTGGAAAGATGGCAGGCCACGCATAACACCGGCTTGCCGGTCATTGCCGAATTGAACAGGCCGTCGGGATAACCCTTGGCCTGCAGGGCGCTGGCATAGACTGGATTTGCCGCCTGCTTCTCGTCGTGCAGGCGCAGGATATTCTTCTTCCAGTCCTTCAGCGGGTCGGGATCGAACACCCAGCCCGCCGCCGGCCTAGCCGCATTCGCAGCCGCATTGCCAGCGGTATTGGAAGTGTGGCAACTCCTGCAAGTCAATTCATCGCTCACCGGCAGCACCACCTTGGTCGATGCCAGCACCTGTCCCGCAGTGTTCTTCGCGACCACCTCGATCATCGGGTAATCGTTCCTCCTGTTGGTATCGTCCACGTTGGTGATTGGGATACCCACCGCCTCGAACCAGCTGTGCTCCGCACTGTAGGCCATCGGTGCCGGGGTGTTGGAAGCCATGGGGTAACCCAGCAGGCCGACGTCGGGCGCCGGTGCGAGACCGAACAGATCCTGAACATAGTCCCAGAAATTGGTCTTGGTCGAGCTGATGCTGTTGATCGAACCGGTGGTGTCGGCCGTGGTCTGGTAGGTCAACGTGACACCACTGGTCACCAAGCCGCCCGTAGCCTTGTTCACCAGTTGAGCATTCACGGTGTTCAGCGGTGGCAGGATGGCGAAGATCGAATAATCGTTGCCGTCGTAGCAATGCATGCCCAGATTATTCCAGGCCAGCAGCGTGTAGTTTCCCGCCACGGCGGCAGACACCGTCACTGCCACGGTACGGGTGTTCACACTGTCGCGTATGGTGACCGTCGCCGTACCGGCTGCCACGCCGCGAACCGTAGCCACGCCGGTAGCATAGGTCACCGTCGCTATCGCCGTATTTGACGATGATACCGTTACCGCGCCGTTCGCATTGGTCACCGTAACGTTAGCGGTATTGCCGGATAGCACCGACACCGTGGTCGGCGAGACCGTCAGAACCGGCACCGCCGTCACCGTCACCGCGACCGTGCGGGTATTCACGCTGTCGCGTATGGTGATCGTCGCCGTCCCGGCCGCCACTCCGCTTATCGTGGCGACACCCGAAGCATAGGTCACCGTGGCGATGCCCGTATCCGACGATGATGCCGTGACCGCTCCGTTCGCATCGCTCACATTGACCGTCGCCGTATTACCGGCTTGCAACTGCACCGTGGTCGGCGAGACGGTCAGAACCGGCGCCGCCGTCACCGTCACCGCGACCGTGCGGGTGTTCACGCTGTCGCGTATGGTGATCGTCGCCGTCCCGGCCGCCACTCCGCTTATCGTGGCGACACCCGAAGCATAGGTCACCGTGGCGATGCCCGTATCCGACGATGATGCCGTGACCGCGCCGTTCGCATTAGTCACATTGACCGTCGCCGTATTGCCGGCTTGCACCGACACCGTGGTCGGCGAGACGGTCAGAACCGGCACCGCCGTCACCGTCACCGCGACCGTGCGGGTATTCACGCTGTCGCGTATGGTGATCGTCGCCGTCCCGGCCGCCACTCCGCTTATCGTGGCGACACCCGAAGCATAGGTCACCGTGGCGATGCCCGTATCCGACGATGATGCCGTGACCGCTCCGTTCGCATTAGTCACATTGACCGTCGCCGTATTGCCGGCTTGCACCTGCACCGTGGTCGGCGAGACCGTCAGGGCAGACTCCGCAGTAACCGTAACGGAGACCGTGCGGGTAGTTCGGGTATCCCGAATGGTGACCGTAGCCGAACCGGCGGTACGCCCTCTTATAGTGGCAACCCCGTTGCTGTAACTCACAGTCGCGACAGCCGTGTTGGATGTCGAGGCTTGTACCTCGCCGGTAGCATTGGTCACGCTGACCGTAGCCGTGTTGCCTGCCTGGACCTGAACCGAGGTCGGCGACACGGTCAGTGCAGACTCTGCAGTAACCGTAACGGAGACCCGGAGGATGGTGCGCTTATCCTTGATGGTGACCGTCGCAGAACCAGCAGCGCGCCCCCGAATGGTGGCGACTCCGTTGTTGTAGCTCACGGTGGCGACGCGCGTATTGGATGTCGAAGCCTCAACCTCGCCGACGGCATTGGTCACACTGACCGTAGTCGTGTTGCCGGCCTGGATCTGGACCGAAGTCGGCTCAACGGTCAGGACGGGCGCTGGCGTCACTGTGACGGCAATCTGGCGGCTGCCTTGCCTGTCCCGGACTGTGACCGTGGCAGAGCCGGCGGCACGCCCGCGGATTCTGGCAAAGCCGTCTTCGTATTTCGCCGTCGCGACATCACTGTCGGAGGACGAAACCCTGACCTCCCCGGAAGTGTCGGTGATCCTGACGGAAGCCGTGTTGCCGACCTGAACCTCCAGCGTGGTCGCCGCTACGCTCAGCGCCTGGGCGCCGCCCGCAAGAAACAACGCAAACAATACGGCAGTTATCCCGAGAAAATAACTAAGCGGGTCGCGAACATTCGATGACAGGAAATTCATGGTGTCCTCCGTTTCGTCAGGTTCTATTGCGAGGCAACGAGGAATTTCATGCCGACGGAACGAGCGCTCATCCTCACGTCGCCAAAATCTACACCCAGAGGAAGTTCAGACAAATAATAGGAACACGGTATTTCCGGATTAGAAAGACCGGTGTATGCACCTACAGCGGCCGGTCATCCGCTAGTGGTCGTCATACTTTTCCAGCCCTCACATCCTGTTACAAATCGCCCGGAACCATAGCGCCCCTCGTCCGTCCTACCCCCGCTTGCCCGTGAACTCATGTGGCGGGACTCCGGAAACATACCGTCACCGGAGTTATTCAATCGATCATGAAAGGTAACAAGATGCGAAATACTCAGTGGATGACTTCGATGTTGATGGCTGGTGTCGTTTATACCGGCGGAGCTTATGCTGCCGATGCGGCATCGGCGGTTCCCGCCACGGTCGAGTCGGCGGCCCCTGAGATCAAGACGGTGCTGTCGGATGCCGACGGAAATGCATTGCTGAAAAAGAACAACTGCGTTGCCTGCCATGCGATGGACAAGAAGCTGGTCGGCCCTGGTTTCAAGGATGTCGCCGCCAAGTATCGCGGCCAGCCCGATGCGGAAGCCACGCTGATCGCCAAGGTGACCAAGGGCGGAAAAGGCGTTTGGAGTAGCATGTCCATGCCTCCGCAGCCCGCGAAACCGGAAGATGTCGATGCGATGGTGAAGTTCATCCTCTCGCGCCAGTAACGCCCCAAACGAACAACGCCTGCGTAGAGCAGGCGTTGTTCGTTAGTCCATCTGCAAATCAGCGTGGCAACAACACTTCCTTCACTGCCGCAACGCTGCGCTCCACATCCGCCTCGTTCATCGCATAGAACATCGGCAGGCTGACGATCTGTCTGCCGACATGTTCGGACACCGGGAACATGCCTTCCTTGAAGCCCAGCGCGCGATACAGCTTGAACAAATGTATAGGCGCGTAGTGGTAGCCGATGCCGATGTCGTGCGCCTTCATCTTTTCCATGAATTCGGCACGGGTGATGGAATCCGGCAGGACGAGCTGGAACAGATGCCAGTTGGTGTTTTCAAAATCCTGCGGCGGCAGTTGCGCGCCAGTCTGCGCCTCAAAGTCCGCACCGAAAGTGGCGAAGTAATGCTGCGCCAGCTTGCGGCGATGCGCGGTGATTTCGGCCAGCTTGGCGAACTGACCAAGGCCAATCGCGGCGGCGATGTCGGTCATGTTGTACTTGCCGCCCAGCACGTCCACTTCGATACCGTCCCAGCCGCTGCGCGTCACGCCCTGCAAGCGGAACTTCTCGGCGAGCTTCGCTTCTTCTTCGTTGTTCATCACCAGGCAGCCGCCCTCGGAGGTGGTGATGTTCTTGTTGGCCTGGAAGCTAAACGAGACGAAGTCGCCAAAGCTGCCGATAGGCTTGCCATTCCACGACGAACCCATCGCCTGCGCGGCGTCCTCGATCACGCGCAGTTTGTGCTTCGCCGCGATGGCATAAAGACGATCCATATCCACCGGCTTGCCCGCCAGGTACACCGGGATGATTGCGCGTGTCTTCGGCGTAATCGCGGCCTCGACCTTATCCAAATCAATGTTGCGCGTCACCGGGTCGATGTCGGCGAACACCGGCGTCGCACCGACTTCGAGGATCACGTTCGCGGTGGCGACCCAGGAGATCGACGTGGTGATGACCTCGTCGCCCGCGCCTATGCCCGCGATGCGCAGCGCGATCTCCATCGTGCAGGTGCCGGAGTTGAAAGTGCGCACCGGGCGACCGCCGAAATATGCAGAGAGTTGTTTCTCGAATTCAGCGACTTTGGGGCCGCTGGTAATCCAGCCAGAACGCAGCACATCGCCGACTGCGGCGATGGTGGATTCGTCGATGGTGGGTTTGGAGAATGGAAGAAATGTATTCATAAAATATCCCTCAAGAGACCGCTAAAAATTCGGCATCTTCCCTAAAACCGTCATTGGTGGAACTACTAGCCAATCCACTAAGCCAGCAAGCTGGCAAGTGGCTGGTTATCCGGCGCAGGCCGGAATCCAGTGATTTTATTAAACATGCCTTTGGCTTTTGTCCCCGCTTTGCGGGGTTACCTTCTTATTATCTGGATTCCGGCCTGCGCCGGAATGACAACTAAGCCCGCGAAATAATGACGACGCCAAGGATGATGATGCCCATGCCAACTATCTTGGCCGGGTTGAACGCCTCGTTGAACAGATACCAGGCCGCGACGGCGTTCACCACGTAGCCCAGCGACAGCAGCGGATAGGCGATGCTGACCTGCACGCGCGACAGCGCGAGCACCCAGATCACCACGCCGAACGCGTAGCAGGCCATCGCGCCGACGATATGCGGTTCGGTCGCGAGCTTCCAACCTATCGGCAGGATGTTCTCGCGCGAGAACTCGAAGTAGCCGACCGCGTTGGTGCCCGACTTGATCAGCAGTTGCGCGGCGACGTTGAACATCACGCCGGTGACGATGAGGCTGAAGCTGACAAGGTTCATGGTTTCTTCACCACTATGTGTTGAGTGTCTTCGAAGATAGTCCGCATCGAAACGCCCTGTTGCTGAAGCATCGGATAGACATAGACCGGCATGATCGCCAGCGCCTCGGGCTGGTTGTTCCAGACCTTGGCGAATTCCTCGACGGTTGGTATCACGCGCTGCGGCTCTTGCTTGATGCCGTAGGCCATCTCGTCCTGATACTGCACCAGCGTGAAGGTGTGTTTCAGGTAAAAAGCCAGCGTCTGTTCGTAGGTCAGGATGGAGTAGAACGGGATTTCCGGTTTCACCTCGGCGCGGATCGCTTCGGCGATGTGCTTCGCGGAACGCTCGCGCGCGATGCTCTCGTAACCGGACAGGCCGACCTGCGCGGACAGCAGCGCGGTCAGCGCCAGCACCAGCACTGCAGGTTGTTTCTTCGCGCGCCACAGCAATATCATCCCGATCAGCAGGCCTGCCAGCGAGACCAGTCCGGCGGCAATCAGCCAGGGGGTGTAGTGCGGATAAAGCTCAGCCTGGTTCGGCGTATCGGCCATGCCGGGAAGCTTCAGTCCAATCGCGATCAGCAGCAACGCGAATGGGATCGCCGGAGCAATCTGCCAGAACAGCACGCGTTCGCGCATGTCGGCGATGCGCTTGCCCATCAGCAGCACCAGTACCGGGAACATCGGCAGCAGATAGGACGGCAGCTTGGAGCCAGAGATCGAGAAGAACACGTAGATGAACACCGCCCAGATCAGCAGGAAACGCTGGCTGTTGAACATCTGCGACGGCAGGCTGCTGTTGCGCACGGTGCGCCACATGCTGTCGAACATCGTCACCGTCCACGGCAGCGCGCCGGCCAGCAGGATGGGGATGAAGTAGTACCAGGGCTGGTAGCGCCCGAGATCCTTGGTGGTGAAGCGCGTGTAGTGTTCGTAAATGAAGAAGCGCTCGAAAAACTCGGGATTGGCCTTCATCACCAGATAGAACCACGGCGCAGTGATCGCGAAGAACACCGCCAGTCCCGGCAGCCAGTGCATGCGCTTCAGCACGGAGAAGTCGCGCTGCACCAGGCAATAGATGAACACCGCCGTGCCCGGCAGGATGATGCCCATCAGCCCCTTGCTCAGCACCGCCAGCGCCATGCCCGCCCAGGCCAGCATCATCCAGTTGCGCCGCTTCTTCTCGTCGGCCTGCACCTGTCCCAGCAACAGCCCGAAGATGCCCAGCGTGATGAAGAAAGTCACGCCCATGTCCAGCGTGTTGATATGCGCCATCAGCACATACAACAGGCTGCTGGACAGCAGCAGCGCCGCATAACCCGCCGCCTCGCGCCCGAACAAGCGCACGCCGGCGAACCACACCAGCAGGATACCTGCGAAGCCGGTCAGCGCGGTCCACAGCCGCGAGGTCCACTGGTGTTCGCCGAACACGGTGTAGGCGGTCGCGGTCGCCCAGTATTGCAGCGGCGGTTTCTCGAAATACTTCAGCTCGTTCAGGCGCGGCGTGGTCCAGTCGCCGCTGACCACCATCTCGCGCGGGATCTCGGCATAACGCCCCTCGTCCGGCTTCACCAGCGTGCGGTATTCGAGGTTGGAGAACCAGATCAGCGCCAGCACGGCGAGCAGAATCAGCAAATAGCGATTCGTGATATTCATTCTGTAAACCCTATTCATCCACGAACGACACGAACGACACGAAAAAATCGAAAACCGTTTTCGTGATTTTCGTGTCTTTCGTGGACAATTGTTTTTTCCATTTTCATTTCTCGGCCACCACCAACAGCGATCCGCCCGCCGGGAACGTAACGCCCAGCGCCAGCAGGCCGCGTTCAAACGCCATCACGCCGCCGAACGCCGCATTCATCAAGGGATGTATCTTCAATCCGGGATCCATGCCGTCGGCGGCCGGCGGCGCGTTGCGCTGCAACAGGCGCGACAGCCACATCACCGGCAGCAGCAGCGACACAAACGAGGTCACGTAACGCACCTTGAATCCGGCTGCATTCATCTTCTCCAGCAGCTCAGCGCGGGTGTAGCGGCGCTTGTGGTGCGCGTATTCGTCCATGCGGCTCCACAGCGACGGATGCTGCGGCACGGTGAAGATCACCCCGCCACCCGTCTTGCAGGCGGCATGTATCTGCGCCAGCGCGGCGGCATCGTCGTCGATATGTTCCAGCACGTCGAACGCGCCTATCAGGTCGAATTCGTCGCGGAACGGGATCGCGGTCGCATCCATCTGGAACAGCGTTGCCGACGGCACGCGCTGCTTCGCGAAACCCAGCCCCTCGGTGAAGATGTCGCTGCCGGACAACTGCGCATCCGGATAGGTCGCGCGCGTGTTCGCCAGCACGAAGCCGGTGCCGCAGCCTATTTCCAGCACGCTGGACGCGCGCGGAAAGTGGCGCAGCATCAGCTTCTTCAGCAGCTCGTTGCGCGCGACGAACCAGAAGTTGCCCGCTTCGACCTGCGCATAGCGCTTGAACAACTCGGGATCGAAGCCGTCGTTCTGCGCCGCGAGCTCGGGCGCGAACGACACGAAGCCGCCGCGCTCGGCGGGCTCATGGCCGCAGGCGGGGCATTTCCAAGATGCATCGGAATAGGTGTATTTACAGGCGAGGCAGAATTTCATGGGTGATTCTATCGTTTAGCTTGATGAGCGACTGTTAGGGTGATTATTTGCCAAGCATAAGATCTGCGACTTGTTGTCCAATGCTTGTATCTCCTTGGTAAAACTCTGTGAATTTGCATCTCGCACAAACCACAGCGCGATAACGACCAGACTGCATGTCAAAAAACGCACTCCAAAAACCTTGGGCGACCCTGATTTGGTGCTCTTCAAATTCCGTGTAGTCGCATTTGAAGCATTTGTAGTTCTTTGTCGGTTCGCGCTTTTCTAATTCGTCTTTCAAAGCATCGTGTAATCCGGAGTATTCCTCAAAGTTTACTTTAGCTAGGCGAATGTGCTCTAAAAGCTGATCGTATGTCAGGCCGGGTATCTCAATACGCTGAAGTGCCATGGGGAAACCCTAACGTAAAGTTAATGAGCGCGCCGAAGGTGCGTCCCAGCGACCAGAAGGAGCGAACTTGAGCGTAGGGTTAGATATCGGCATCGCATAATTATTTTGCTTATCTCAAGTTGCTAACGCATTGAACGCTTATTGCCATGTAACCCCATAGACCTTGCACATCTGTGACTCGTGCTCCATCGGAACACAACTTTTC
Organism: Gallionella sp.; assembly: GCA_023229845.1. Taxonomy (GTDB): domain Bacteria; phylum Pseudomonadota; class Gammaproteobacteria; order Burkholderiales; family Gallionellaceae; genus Gallionella. The sequence continues at coordinate 5,625 of JALNYK010000023.1, read as the reverse complement.
CTTTGTTGCCACTTCTTGAATAAATGCAGCAAATTCTTTTGATTCTTGGCCCCCAAGTTCGTTGTATCGGCTGGGAGCCAGTGCAATGCCAAAGCCATCGTTCGTAACTCCCAGAATATTATATTTTCCTGGTAGGTAAATTGGGTTAAGGATGCACCCGCTAGTAACTACAAGCAATAGCAGCGAAACCAGTATGCGTAGGGAATTCATTGCGATACTTAACGTAGATTATTCTGCGCGCCAGTTGCTACGCACCTTGCGCGCCTCGCTGAACACCGTTTCCAGTTTGGCGGCATCGCGGCTTTCCAGCGCTTGCGACAAGAGATTCAGTTCGGCGGTGTATTTTTCCAGCTCGCCCAGCAGCGCGTCGCGGTTCGCGAGGCAGATATCGCGCCACATCTCCGGGCTGCTCGCGGCGATGCGGGTGAAGTCGCGGAAGCCGCTGGCGGCGAAGGACAGCAGCAGGTCGCGGTCGTCGCGCTGCGCGAGGTCGTGCACCAGCGCGAACGACAGCAGGTGCGGCAAGTGGCTCACCGCGGCGAACACCGCGTCGTGCTGTTCGGCGGTCAGTTCGCTGACCACTGCGCCGCACAGCTCCCAGGCACGGCGGATGCGCGCGACGGACTCTGCGGAATTCTCTGGCAACGGCGTCAGCACCACTTTTTTGCCGACATAGAGGTCGGCCATTGCCGCAGCCGCCCCGCTCTTCTCCGCGCCGGCGATGGGATGCGCGGGAACGAACTGCGCGACACGATCGCCCATGTTCGCGCGCACCGCGGCGACCACGTCGCCCTTGGTGCTGCCGCCGTCGGTGACCAGCGTATGGTTACCCAGATGCGGCGCGATGCGCGCCATCAGCTCGGCCATCTGCCCGACCGGCGTCGCCAGCAACACGATATCCGCATCGCAAACTTCCGTAGCGACATCGCTGCCGATGCGGCCGATGATGCCCAGCTGCTGCGCCTGCTCCAGCGTCGCCGCGCTGCGGCCGAAGCCGACGACTTCGCCGACCGCCTCAGCCTTGCGCAGCGCCAGCGCGAACGAGCCGCCGATCAGCCCGACGCCGAAGACGACGATTTTGTTGAATTGCGGTGCGGACATGCAAGCCCTCTTAATCTGTCGTCACACCGGCGAATGCCGGTGTCCAGTTGAATAAATCGCTGGATTCCGGCCTGCGCCGGAATGACGGCCGTTTACCTTTACAGCGAACGCCCGATCGCGCCGGCGATGCCGCCCAGCGTACCCATCAGCTTCTTCAGTTCGTCCGGGGTCAGCGCTTGGTCGGCGTCGCACCAGGCTTCGCAGGGGTTAGGGTGCATCTCGACCAGCAGGCCGTCCGCGCCCGCGGCGACTGCCGCCTGCGACAGCGCCGCGACCATCCATGCCTTGCCGCCGGCGTGCGAGGGATCGACGATCACCGGCAGGTGGGTCTCTTTCTTCAGCACCGGGATCGCGGTCACGTCCAGCACGTTGCGGTAGGCGGTCTCGAAGGTGCGGATGCCGCGCTCGCAGAAGATGATGTTGTGGTTGCCGCCGGCCGCGATGTATTCCGCCGCCATCAGCCATTCGCTGATGGTCGCGGACATGCCTCGCTTCAGGATCACCGGCTTGTTGATGCGGCCGACTTCCTTCAGCAGGTCGAAGTTCTGCATGTTGCGCGTGCCGATCTGGATCACGTCGACGTCGTATTCCATGAAGGTATCCAACTGGCGCGCGTCCATCAGTTCGGTGACGATGGGCAGTTTGTACTGGCTCGCGGCCTTGCGGAACATGTCCAGACCTTCGGCGCCGTGGCCCTGGAAGGCATACGGGCTGGTGCGCGGCTTGAACGCGCCGCCGCGCATCAATCGGCAACCGGCTTCATGCACGTACTTCGCCGACAGGTCCATCTGCTCCTGCGTCTCCACCGAACAGGGGCCGGCGATGATCTGGATCTGCTTGCCGCCCAGCGGCACGCCGGCGATGTCGATCACGGTGTTCTCGCGGTGAGACTCGCGCGACACGATCTTGTACTGCTTGGCGATATGCATCGCCGATTCCACGCCTGGCAGCGGCGTGAACATCTCTTCGCTCAGCTGGCGCTCGTCGCCGATCGCGCCGATCACGGTGCGCTCGATGCCGCGCGAAATGTTGGCCTTCAGTCCGGCTGTTTCCAGTTTCTTGACTACCGCACCGATTTGTTCGTCGGTGACATCCCTGCCCATCACTATGATCATTTCGTTTCCTCTATCGCCTGCGTCAATGCAGATAAAAATTTTCCGTTTTCGTTTTCCGTCCCTATGCTCACGCGCAGGTATTCGGCCATGTCGTAGTTCGCCACCGGGCGCACAATCACGCCCAGCTCCAGCAAGCGGCGGTACATCTTAAGCCCCTCACCTATCCTGAAGCTTACAAAGTTGCCGTAGGACGGGATGTATTCCAGCTCCAGTTTTTCCAGCCCGGCGACGATCTGCTCCATGCCGCGACGGTTGAGTTCGTTGGTCTTGCGCACGAAGTCCGTGTCGGCCAGCGCCGCGACCGCGGCGGCCTGCGCCACGCTGTTGACGTTGAACGGCTGGCGCACGCGGTTGACCATGTCGGCGACCTGCGCATGGCAGAACGCGTAGCCCACGCGCAGACCGGCGAGCCCATAGGCCTTGGAGAAAGTGCGCGACACGATCAGGTTCGGGAATTCCGCAAGCCAAGCCACGCTGTCGTAACGGCACTCTTCCGGCAGGTATTCGTTGTACGCCTCGTCCAGCACCACCAGAATGTCGGCGGGCAGCGCGCGCAGAAATGCGAGCAGGTCGTCCGCCTTGAGGAACGTGCCAGTCGGGTTGTTCGGGTTCGCGACAAACACCAGCTTCGCCTTGTGTTCGACCGCCGCCTTCAGCATCGCATTCAGGTCGTGACCGTAATTGATCGCCGGCACGCTGACGCCGACAGCGCCGACCGCCTGCGTCGCCAGCGGATACACCGCGAACGCGTGGTCGGAATACACCGACTTGTCGCCCACGGTCAGGAAGGCGCGCGCCGCCAGTTCCAGCATGTCGTTCGAGCCGTTGCCCAGCACGATCTGGTTGTGCGCCACGCCGTATTTCCTGGCCAGCGCGTCCTTCAGTTCGAAGCCGTTGCCGTCCGGATACAGCGCGATGGTCTTGATCGCTGCGAGCATCGCGTCCGTGGCCAGCGGGCTGCAGCCCAGCGGGTTCTCGTTCGATGCCAGTTTGACGATGCCGGTGATGCCCAGCTCGCGCTCCAGCTCGGCAATCGGTTTGCCGGGCTGGTAGGGGGCGATGGCGCGGATGTAGTCCGGCGCCAGTTGTGTGTAATCCATCATTTCGAATCTCTGATTATTTGGCCGGTTTGCGCAGGACCCAGTAGGTCTCGCCGGGCCAGCCCGGGAACTTCGCGCCGAACCACAGGTTGAAGCGCATCCACCACTTATAGTTCTCCATGAAGAAGCCGCTCTTGCGCATGAAGAACGCGCCGGTGAAGAACTCCACTTCCAGTCCGTTGGCCGCTGCCATGTCGTACACGCGCTCCGGCGAGAACACGCTGACGTGGCCGTATTTGCGCGCGCCCGGACGGATCTTGTCCTCGCGCGACTGGGCGAAGCTCTGCGGCGTGGACGGGAAGCCGCCGATCAGCATGCCGCCCGGCTTGAGGTGAGGCACCAGCTTGGTGATCAGCTCTTCCGGCTTGAACAGGTGCTCCAGCACATGCAGCAATATCATCGCGTCGTATTGCTTGGCGTCGTCCAGCTTGAACTCCGGGCTTTCTAGGTTCACTTCGTAGAAATGGTTGTAGCCTGCGCGCTCCAGCCGCTCCTTGCGGATGATCGCATCCACCGCATCCCAGCTCGCCAGCGCGACCTTCTCGCCGCCGCGCTCCGCTGCCGCATGCATGAAGCCCAGCATCTGGCCCACATCCACGCCGATCTCGCACACGTCCAGCGGGCCCTTGCGCGCGGCGTCCTCGCGCAGAAAGTGGTACATGAACCAGTAACGCACCAGCCGGATCGGATAGCTGATCTTCTTCACTTCCGGCGGAATGCCGTAGTTCTCGTCCTGAAATACCGGGTTGTCCTTCAGAAAATCGATGTCCCAACTCAATTGCTTCAATGCCATGCTTTAAACCCTGTGAAGATCGCTCAAACGGCGACCGGATAAGAACCCAAAATTTTTACGAATGCGGCGGACTCGGCAAGCTCGCCCAATGCCGCTGCAACTCTGGCATCGTCACGATGACCTTCGATGTCGACGTAGAACACGTACTCCCACGAACCGGAACGCGCAGGGCGCGATTCCAGTTTGGTCATCGACACGCTATGTCTGGCCAGCGGCGTCAACAGGTCGTGCACCGCACCGGGACGGTTCGCCGCCGACAGCACCAGCGAGGTCTTGTCGTTGCCGGACGCTGCGACTTGTTGCTTGCCAAGCACCAGAAAACGCGTGGTGTTGCGCGAGTCGTCCTCGATGTTCTGCGCCAGTACCTTGAGCTTGAAATGCTCCGCCGCCTGCACGCCGCCGACCGACGCCGCATACGATTCTTCCGCCGCCAGACGCGCCGCGTCGGCGTTGCTGGAAGCGGTGATGCGCTCGGCATGCGGCAGGTGCGTGTTCAGCCAGCCCTGGCATTGCCCGAACGATTGAGGATGCGAATAGACCTTGCGGATCAGCGACAGCTCGTTTTCGTTCGACAGCAGGCACTGATGCACCTGCAGCATCACCTCGCCGCAGATCTGCAGGTTGCTGTTCAACAGCAGATCCAGCGTGCGCCCGATTGCGCCTTCAGTGGAATTCTCCACCGGCACAACGCCGTATTGAACCGCGCCGCTCTCGACCGCGCGGAACACGTCGTCTATCGTCGCACAGGGTTCGCCCTGCACCGCGCTGCCGAAACGTTTCAGCGCCGCAGCCTCGGTAAACGTGCCTTGCGGGCCGAGATAGGCGACCGCCAGCGGCGCTTCCAGAGCGCGGCACTGCGACATCACTTCGGTGAACAGCTGCGCGATCGCGTCATTGCCCAGCGGGCCGCCATTCCGGTCCTGCAGGCGGCGCAGGACCTGAGCCTCGCGCTCGGGGCGCAGCACCACGCCGTTTTCCTTCAGGTGGCCGATCTGCTGCGCCAGCGCGGCGCGGCGGTTGAACAACTGCAACAACTCGTCATCGAGCGCGTCGATCTGCGTGCGGTATTGTGTAAGTTTTTCGGACATGGGCGATCAACCTTTGCGCTGCGCGAACTCGACCATGAAGTCCGCCAGTGCCTGCACGCCCGCCACGGGCATGGCGTTATAGATGGAGGCGCGCATGCCGCCTGCCAGCTTATGCCCCTTGAGCTGCAGCATGCCGCGCGCCTCCGCCTGTTTGAGGAACTCGGCATCGGTCGCTACATCTGCCGTTTTGAACGGCACGTTCATGCGCGAGCGGTCAGGCCTGTTCACCGGACACGAATAGAACCCGTCGCTGCCGTCGATAGCGTCGTACAGCAGCTTCGCCTTGGCAATATTGGTCTTCTCCATCGCCGCGACGCCGCCGTTCTTCTTCAGCCACTGGAACACCAGCCCGGCCATGTAGATGCCGTAGGTCGGCGGCGTGTTGTACATCGAATCGGCGTCGGCATGCGTCTTGTAATCCAGCATCG
>JALNYK010000056.1 GCA_023229845.1 Gallionella sp. | reverse complement strand
GCTTTGCGTTGGACTGCGCGGGCAAAAACCGCTATGCTGCGCGCCTCCAAAGTATGCGCTCGTAGCTCAGCTGGATAGAGTATTGGTTTCCGAAGCCAAGGGTCGTGGGTTCGACTCCCGCCGAGCGCACCATTTCCGACTTGTGGTCATGCGACTTACGGTCAATGAAAACCACAGAGTTTTTCTGTGTCCATCCATAGTTGCAAACTGTATGGCAGATGCCTGGTATCAGGCATGCAGCAGCCGATATGGTCGCGTTTGCCTGTAAGTGAGTCGAGCGGCCGCCGTCCCGCGTGCTCCTCGTGCTCATGGTTAACGTGAAACTCGCGTAGCGATTCGTTTGCCTCCTCGCCCGCTTGCGGGAGAGGATTGAGGTAAGGGAAACGGGCATGGCAAGTTTCATCATCAGGGGTGGCACACTTGCCATGTCCGTTAAACGGTAAAATCCTTTTCTTACAGGAGACTCTGTTGGCAAACCTATACAACACCCTAGGCGTTTCACCGTCTGCGACAGCCGACGACATCAAGAAGGCATATCGCTCGCTTGCGATGCGCTACCACCCGGACAGGAATGCACATTCCGGCTCGGAGAGTCGATTCAATGCGATCAAGACGGCGCATGAGGTGCTTTCTGACCCCAAGAAACGGGCCGAATATAACCAGAGCCTGAACAATCGCATCATCATCGATCCGGATAGCGAGGCTCGCGCTTTGTGGCATTCATTGTTCGATCGCTGCGGAGTTGTTCTGCCGCGAGACAGTCATTAATCACCTTAAAATACAAAACTCATGAACGAAAACATACATCACGAATTTGCCTATCAGTCCCGCGAACTGGGCATCCAGATCGAAGATACGCTAGGCGATCCGCCCGACCACCGCACCTATGCGCAAGTCGTTGCGTCGTTGATCGACGAATACGCCAAGGGCACGGAGATAGACGATGTGAATCTGTTGAGCTTCGCACTGGTCGAACATCTGTGCTTTGACGATCCGGCCGGGCTGTTCGCGCAGTGCAAGCAATATGACGGAGGCGATGCCGTATCTGCGGTCAGCATGGTGTCTTGTGCGCATGCGGGGGCAAGCAAGGCATTGGCTGCCGTTGCTGCGAAGAATCCGGAGTTGGCGCGCAAGGCGATCGTTACGGCATTCTTGTTCAAGAATGCCAAGCGCTGGTCTGGTGCGGACGAGTCCCTCGATGCTCTGCAGGAAGAAGAGGATAACTTCAAGAATATGGACGATGAAGAAGAGCTGGAGCGCAATGTGCCGGGTCAGGATGTGATCGATTTGTTCGACAAGCGCGAGGATGGGAATGGCTGATAACACAAACTTTCCGGCAATCAGCCGGCAGGTAACCGAACTGGTTCTGGCCGGCTCTTCCGATCATGCGGAAGAGGCGATCAATGATACGGCGGAGCAATTCGGCGACTTGGCCGTGGTTGCGGTGCTGGACACGCTGGAGCCGCAAGTGGCTGCGATGCATTTGTCTGCTTTCGATGGCGGCAAGTTGTCGCTGGCCACGTTGTTGATCTCGCCCAAGGCATGGGCCGAGAGCTTGGCCTATTTCGCTGCGATCTGGAGCGATGACATGATCGAAGACGAGCCGGAGGTGTTGACCGAGTCGCTGTTCGCGCATGTCCACGGCGTCATTTTCTCCAGCGACGAAGCGGAACGGCGCGCCGCGCTGATTCATGAGGCATTGTCGACCGATTGTGGCACGACTGCTTTTGCCGTGCTGTTCTCGACGGCAATCGGGGAAATTATCGAACTCGCCAACGACATCCACTCGCGCGGTGCGCATAGCAGCGGCCAGACGACTTCCGACCACGATGTGATTCCGCTTGCGCTGGAAATCGCCCGAAGCGATTCCGATGCGTGGGACCGGGTGTTGTTCGAGATATTTCCGGACTGGCAGCCCGGCGAGAACCAGTTGCGCGCAAGGTCCGAAGAGGATGACGACGACGAAGTCAATCATGACTACGCTCTGGCCCGGACTACTCATGATTTGCTGTTGCGTCTGCGCAGACAAGTGCCGAGCAAATCGGTCAGCACGCCTAAAAAGGGTGCCCGCCCAAGTCTGGGTGAGGATATTTTTGCGTGATGCGGCAATCAGATGCAGCAAGTTAACGAAAATCCAGCCATGCAACTTGCCCACCTCGACGCGCGCCTCCCTCATTTAGCTCAGGCGCTGGAAGCGCTGGCGCGACGTGGGGGTAATCAGGAGGCGGCGCAAATTCTGCTTGAAGATCTCAGCGGCATCAACGTGCTCGTCGCCAGAAAATTCACGAACGAACGGACGGCGGACGGCCTGCTCGATGCGTTTCATCTGACCGTGGGATGTATTTCGCTGGGCATCAGCCAGGCGAATCTCCCCGAAGACGGCGAGGCACAGCTGTCCTTCCTGCTGCACCACGGTGCGGAATATGTTTTCCAGATGGGCTTTCGGCATATCAAGGAATTATCCGGCCTGCCCTACACGGCCTTTGTCACGGATTTCGATAACGATCCGCACAAACAGCAGCTCGATATCAAACTGCTGTTCGCGCAGATATGCCGCGCCGACCCCGCTACGGCATGGACTGGGGATCGCATCTATAACCATGAATTGCAGGATCGGAAAAGCATCCAGACCATCATCGATTGTGCGAAATGGCTGCGTAAAAAGCATTACGCCGGGCCCGTCAGGGGAACAGACATGGATGCTTATGCCGTAATCGCAATCGCGGTTATTTTTGCGATTCTGGGCGATGGTCGTATCGTCGCCCGCACCGGACAAGAAGAACTCGAAAGCCTGATTCGTCGCGTTCGCGCAACGCGGCCCGATATCGATGCCGGCTGGAACGAATTGCTGAATCAGGCCCCGCCCGAATATCAGCCCATACTGCGCGAGCGCATGGACGAGTACAGAAATACCATCGCCAAGAAAATCCTGTCCAAAACCAGCGCCAAATCGGTCCTCATCGAGATACAGAAAAATTTCGCGGGAGATGAGCAGGATATCGACTATCAGTGACCCGGGAGTTTGCGCGTAATCGATTTCCGGTTATCGGGGCGGTACAAAGCAGGAGCACAAAACAAAGACGCCCCGTTTCCGGGGCGTCTTGCATTTGAATCGGTCGAACGGAATTACTTCTTCGCGCCGTTGACTGCATCCTTCAATGCCTTGCCAGCCTTGAATGCCGGCACCTTGGATGCCTTGATCTTCAGTTCTGCGCCAGTAGCTGGGTTGCGGCCGGTGCGTGCTGCGCGCTTGCGCACTTCGAACGTGCCGAAGCCAACCAGAGCAATGCTGTCGCCCTTCTTCAGGGTGGCGGTGACGATGTCGATCAGGGCCGCGATGTTGCGGTCTGCGTCGGCCTTGGTGCTGCCGGTCTTTTCTGCGAGTGCGTCGATCAGTTCTTTGCGGTTCATAGTCAGTTCTCCCTTGGGTTGTGTTGAAAAGCCGGTGCGGATTGTTGAGGATATTGAGCCGGCTGGCAAGCCCCTTTTGCATGATTTCTCAATCAGGGCGGCATTTTCAGCCGAAAAACAGCTTGCCGGCACCCGGTGCGGGCCGGTGTTCGGACTCTTCACCCCTTCCAGATAGTCGGACGGAGGCCTGTTTCGGCCCTCGTTTCGGGGTATTCAGGCCTGCGTGTTCATGCGGCTAGCTGGTAGAATCGCGTCCTCGAATATCACTGGAGTGTGCCATGAGCTTTACCGAAGCCGACGTGCAGGGCGCGTTGAAGACCCTCATCGATCCGAACACCAAGAAGGATTTCGTCAGCGGCAAATCCGTCAAGAACATCCAAATCAGCGGCAACGACCTGTCGCTGGACATCCTGCTGGGCTACCCGGCCAAGAGCGTCTGGGGCGAGATCAAGGCGATGGTCGAAGGCCATCTGAAGTCTGCGCTGCCGGGTGTCGGCAAGATCGAAGCGAACGTCTCCAGCAAGGTCGTGCCGCACGCGGTGCAGCGCGGCGTGAAGCTGGTCGAGGGCGTTAAGAATATCATCGCGGTGGCGAGCGGCAAGGGCGGCGTGGGCAAGAGCACCACGGCGGTGAATCTCGCGCTGGCGCTGGCCGCCGAAGGCGCGCGCGTCGGCGTGCTGGACGCCGACATCTACGGTCCGTCGCAGCCGACCATGCTGGGCATCTCCGGTCAGCCCGAGTCGGAAGACGGCAAGATGCTGCAGCCGATGATGAGCCACGGCCTGCAGGCGATGTCCATCGGCTTCCTGATCGACGCGCACGACACGCCGATGATCTGGCGCGGCCCCATGGTCACGCAGGCTTTGGATCAGCTGTTGCACCAGACCAAGTGGGACAATCTCGATTACCTCGTCGTGGACCTGCCGCCCGGCACCGGCGATGTGCAGCTGACGCTGGCGCAGAAGGTGCCGGTCACCGGTGCGGTGATCGTCACCACGCCGCAGGACATCGCGCTGCTGGACGCGCGCAAAGGGCTGAAGATGTTCGAGAAGGTCGGCATCAAGATCGTCGGCATCGTCGAAAATATGAGCACCCACATCTGCACCAACTGCGGCCATGAAGAGCATATCTTCGGCGCGGGCGGCGGCGAAAAGATGTGCGCCGACTACAACACCGAATTCCTCGGCGGCCTGCCGCTGGATATCCGCATCCGCGAACAGGCCGACTCCGGTATGCCCACGGTCGTTGCCGATCCCGACGGCAACCTTGCCAAGGTCTACAAACAGATAGCGCGTCGCATCGCGGTGAAGGTCGCGGACATGGCGCAGGATCACAGCGCAGCGTTCCCGAAAATCGTGGTACAAAGCACCTGATCGCATCGGGAAATAGGTAGAACGAAATGTCGAGCAGCGAACCAAGGTCGGCTCTGGATGGACTCGAAATTCTCGGGTCTGGCATCGCCACGTCCGACCGCATCGCCTCGATGCTCGAGAACGCCCACATGCTCAAGGACCTGGACTGGCCCCAGGTTGTGGCGCTGGCGAGCTATATCCAGCTCTACCGCGCCACGCCCGGCACGGTCTTGTTCCATGAAGGCGAGCGCGGAGACTTCATGTGCATCGTGCTGGAAGGCAAGCTGGAGGTTCGCAAGGAAGACACCCAGCGCGTCGACAAGGTGGTCGGCACGGTGTTGCCGGGGCGCAGCCTGGGCGAGATGACCATCGTCGACGGAGAACCCCGCTCCGCGACCGCGGTGGTCGTGCAGACTTCGATGCTGGCCGTGCTGACGCAGATGAACTTCAAACGCATCATGCAGGAGAAGCCGGCGCTGTCGGCGAAGCTGTTGCTGGAAATCGCGAGGTTGCTGAGCCAGCGGTTGCGGATGACCAGCGGGATATTGGTCGATTATCTGGAAAGCTAGCGGCGACGCCTTTGTCTTTATTCCCTCGCCCCTTGGGGGAGAGGGTTAGGGAGAGGGGTGAGAGTTGGAAGGTTCCTGCCGAGCGAGTAAGTTGGGTTGAGCGCAGCGATACCCAACATCAATATCGAAAATCCAAATCAAAACCGTCGGGGGTAGCCCGACAGCTAGTCCCTTTTCTTGTCTTGCCAAGAAAAGGAACCAAAAGAAGGCGCCCCCAGCTTGCCGCCGCTACGCGGTTCCCTGCGTTGCTCGGCAGGTCAGGCGGCTGCGGAACTCGCGCTACGCGCTCAGACAGTCCTCGCCGAAATCCCCTGACCAGCCTCCGCTACTCGGCGGCGCACAGGGGAAAGAAAATCAAAACCTTCAAAAGGCATGGTGGGCTGCGCCCACCATGCCTTCCTCGCGGATGCAAAAACGAATGCGAAGTTGCCCCTTTAGGTGTTCGTTACTTGCTTTCGAGCGCGAATATTATTGATAAGTGCTTTGCGAGCTGAAACATGACGGCATCAGATACTTCGGTTGAAAGCAAGGCTTTACCTGTGTCGCTTGAGGTGTCGAAATCAACTGTCCCCCAAATATTTCCTTCGCCATCCTTAATCGGTGCGGCTAGAACAAATTTAAGCTCATCGGAGACATCGCCAGTGATTCCTTGAGCGTTTTCTGGAATAGGCTCGACTGATGTGCGGCAGATTTTTTCGTCAGTAGCGGCACGAACGACCGCCACTTTTTTGGCAACTTCGGAAGTTAAATCAAATCGCAATTTTCCAACTTGCTCTGTAACGGGGTCTTGCGACCAGTAATGGCTGCAAATAAGCTGACTGCCTTTTTTTCGGAAAATGAAAACACGTAGTTTTGCGCTCTGAGGTGTTTGCGGAAGGCTAACAGCACGGCAGACCGTCTGAATTGAGCTGTTGATGACATCGTCAAGAAAACTTGAGCGTGGAGTTAATGGACTTGGAGTAAGGCGATTAGCATCGGGTTTGAATGTGCGCGTCTCGGTTACTTCGATAATGACAATTCCGATAATGGTAACGAGCAGTATGGCTGCACACGCATATAGTGCAAACAGTAACCGCTCTTCTCTGAGAATGGTAAGAGCGCCCAAAAAAAGTCCTTCAGCCACAAGAGCGATTAGTCCTAAGACTTTCGTTTTTGTGTTGACCTTCGCAAGGATATCGCCCCATTCCTTCTTGTTTTCGTTCATTACTGCTCCTCTGCAGTGGGTTTATAAACCAAATTTGCAGGGCTGCAATATGGCAATATGGAATCTGCTTTTTGTTATGGCGGCCCTGAGTGTAGTCGCTGCTCTATGTGGAGCAATCTGAATTATTAAGTGTTACAAATTAAAGCTGTTCCTCAACAACCCCGCGCACCATATCCCACCCCTGAAACCGGGGCAATAGACCTGAATATCTAGGCCTTCCATCACAAAGCACTTTAGCTTATTTGTGCAATTCATTGCTTTATAAGCATATTTGTTTTGCATTAACTTCTCACGCTAACTCCTTGTCCCGTAAAGAAAAAATCCGTTTTTCGTATTGACCTGGTGGTTTTTTTTCAATATAGTGGGCTTAAGTGGTGAAAAGTGGGTGAGAGTGGGAAATTGTGATGTTTCAAGGATCGACTCAACTGAGCGTAGATAACAAGGGCAGGCTCGCGATACCGGCAAGGTATCGCGACCTGCTGCTTGCGCATTGCGCGGGCAGCCTGGTGCTGACCGTGGATGCCGATGGCTGCCTGTTGATCTATCCCGAGCCGGAGTGGCGGCCGATCCTTGAGAAGTTGAACAAGCTTTCTTCTTTTAATCCCAAGAGTCGCGCGTTGCAGCGCTTGCTGGTCGGTAATGCTTCCGAGGTGGTGATGGATGGTGCGGGGCGGGTGTTGATTCCGCCGACGCTGCGCAGTTATGCCGGGCTGGACAAGCTGGTGATGCTGATCGGTCAGGGCAATAAATTCGAGTTGTGGGACGAGGCGAAGTGGCAGGCGCAGCAGGAAGCGGCGTTGTCGCTGATGGGTGGCGAGCTGCCGCCGGAGCTTGAGGGCTTTTCCTTGTGAGTGAGCGCGACGCCGGCGAGGTGAGCGAGAACGCCGCCTCGGGGCTGACGCACGAGACGGTGCTGTTGTCCGAGGCGGTCGAGGCGCTGGATATCAGGCCGGATGGCGTGTATGTGGACGGCACTTTCGGGCGCGGCGGGCATAGCGCACTGATTTTGCAGAAGCTGGGGCCGGAAGGCAGGCTGATCGCGTTGGACAAGGATCCGGCGGCGATTGCGGCGGGCAGTCAGTGGAGTGATGCGCGTTTCACGCTGGTGCATAGCGGATTCGATCAGTTGGCGCAGGTGTTGCGCGAGCTGGGGGTGGAGAAGGTGGATGGCGTCCTGCTGGATTTGGGGGTGTCGTCGCCGCAGCTGGACGAGGCGGCGCGGGGATTCAGTTTCCGCTTCGACGCGCCGCTGGACATGCGCATGGACACCAGCAGCGGGCTGACCGCGGCGGAGTGGCTGGCGACGGTGGATGAGGGTTTGCTCGGGGAGGTGATACGTGATTACGGCGAAGAACGGTTTG
>JALNYK010000022.1 GCA_023229845.1 Gallionella sp. | reverse complement strand
CTCAAGTTCTGGGTGATCGGCCCCATCCTGCGCAAGATCATCCTCGCGCGCTTCGCCAACACCTTCGCGATGATGTACGGCTCGGGCGTGGGCATCATGGACTGCATCGCCAATTCGCGCGAAGTGGTCAACAACCAAGTGATTTCCAAGAGTCTGGACGACGTCATCGTCGAGATCGAATCCGGCAAGAACCTTACCCAGAGCTTCCAGAACACCGGCATCTTCCCGCCGCTGGTGATACGCATGCTCAAGGTAGGCGAAGCCACCGGCTCGCTGGACAAGGCGCTGCTGAATGTCAGCTATTTTTACGACCGCGATGTCAAAGACTCCATCAAGAAGGTGCAAGTCATGATAGAGCCGACGATGACCCTGATCCTCGGCGCACTGCTCGGCTGGGTGATGCTGTCGGTGCTGTCGCCGATCTACGATCTCATCGGCAAGGTGAAATTCTGATGAAAAACGCCCTGTTGCTGTTCCTGAGCGCCAGCCATCTCCATGCGCAAATCATGAGAGGCGGAAAAATCGTGGCGCAGCACGAATTCGACGACACGGCGGCCGGGCCGAGCGATTTCGCGGCCTTCATGAAAACCGTCCACTATCGCACTTACCTGCTGGTCGACCTGATCGAAGAGGATTTTCGTCAAGAAAGCATTCCGCACCTGATCGGCGGCAGCCGCAACGCGCTGCTGCAACGCAAGTTCGAGCAGTTTTACCGCGGCACGCCGTTCCGCCAGGCCACACTGCTGAAACGCCAGAAAACCGGCCGGCGCGACGACGACATGCTGTTCTCGGCGCTGACCAATCCGGCGCTGGTCACCCCCTGGCTGAACATCCTGCTGGCACACAAAATCCCGCTCGTCGGCATCTATTCGGTGCCGCAGATCAGCGCGCCGCTGGTCAAGGATCATCCATCCAATTATCTGCTGCTGATTTCCTGGGAGAAATCGGCCGGGTTACGCCAAACCTATTTCAGCGATCATCGCCTGCAGATATCCCGTCTGACGCCGATCAATGCCGACCTGACATTTCAGGACGCAGTTACGCGCGAATTGCCGCGCACCTACCAATACCTGAAGAGCCTGAGCCTGCTCCCTGCCGGGCAGATGCTGGATGTGCGCCTGCTGGGACAGAGCCGGGATTTGATCGAGCTCCAGTCGACGCTGCCGGCGAATGCGGACATGCGTTACGACTTCGTCGACCTGGAAAATCTGGCCGACAAACTCGACATCGAACACCGTTTCACCGACTCGGATGCCAGCCAGGTATTCATGCATTATCTGGCGACCACCCCGCCGCCGACCCATTATGCCAACACCGAGCATGTCCATTACTGCACGCTATGGCGGCTGCGCCGCGCGCTGAACTGGATCGCAGGCGGATTGCTGGTCGGCAGCCTGGGCTGGGGCACGGCCGACATCTGGCAAAGCGGCTGGAATGCGAACGAGGCCCGCACCATGGACAGCGAGGCGAGGCTCATCCAGAACGAAGTGAAACAAATCACCGACGCATTCCCGAACACGTTCGCCCCCGCCTCGGACATGAAGGCGTCCGTCTCGATCATGCACCAGCTGGGCAAACAAACCCTCGCCCCCGGCGAGGCGATGCAGCCGCTCGGCAGCGTACTCGAACGCTATCCGCGCATCGAGCTCGACGAACTCGGCTGGAAAATGGATGCCGCAGAACCCACCGCGGATAACATGCCATCCGCTATCCCGGCGCAAGTCGTCACCCTCAACGGACGCCTGCTCGGCTTCGAGAACGACTATCGCACCGCACTCGACCACCTCGACCGCTTCCAGCACGACCTCGAAAAGCAGGGCTACCGCGTAACCGCGCTGAGCAAGCCGCTCGACGTCAGCCCGAGTGGCAACATCTCCGACCGCATCGAAGCGCAACAGCAGGCGCTCACTTTTGCACTGAAACTCTCGCGGAGGTCGCCGGAATGAAACTCGCCCGTTCCGATTTCACTCTAATGCAATGGAGCCTGCTGGCGGTTTGCGCAGCTGCACTGCTCAGCGCGGCATTCCTGTATGTCAGCGGCCAATATGCCGCACAAACGCAGCAAGACCGGCGTAGCGCGCGAACCCGACTCGACGATGCCCGCCGCCAACTGACGTCCGCCCAGGAGGACAAACAAAACATGGCGACCTATGCAGAAAAATATCAGGCCCTGGCGAATAACGGCATCATCGGCGACGGGCAGCGACTGGACTGGATGGAAGGACTGGAAAAACTGAGGCAGCGACAACTCGTCTCCTCGTTCCGCTACAACATCGCCCCGCAAAAAACACATGCCCCCATGCTCCCGATCGACAGCGGCAACTTCGACATCCAGTACAGCGAAATGACGATGGAATTCGACCTGCTGCACGAAGGACAACTACTGAATTTCTTCTCCGCGCTGCGCAACCAGGTCAAGGGGCATTACCAGCTCGAAGGCTGCACGCTGAAACGGCAAGGCGGCAATGAAGAGGGCGGCGGCAAGGCCGGCCTCACCGCCGCATGCCGCGGCGGCTGGATCACCCTGAAGAACCGGAACGCGACGCCATGAACCCGAATTTCAAAATCGCCCTGTGCGCCATCGCCCTGACGACCTTCGCTCCCGCCAACGCCGAAGAACTGGGCCGCCTGTTTTACACCCCGGAACAGCGTGCCCAGATGGACATCGAGCACGCCCGCAACACCACACCCGCCGATTCGCCCAACGTCATGTCGATAGACGGCATCGTGCAACGCCACGGCGGCGAACGCACCGTGTGGATCAACGGCGTGCCTCAGTCTGCAGGCCAAAGCGACGAACGCGCACCCGAGAGCGTCCCGGTCGCCGTCCCCGGTCAGTCGCAACCGGTCAAGGTCAAGGTCGGACAGAAAGTGATCGTCAATCCTGCCCCCGCAGGAGAATAGGAACGCGCGATGCGCCGCCCTTCACGCCACACCAGCCCAAACAAACAACGCGGCGTCGCGCTGATGGTGATGCTGGTGGTCATGATCATGGGAATCGCCGCGGCGCTGATCGGCTCGCTCACCACCACGGCACTAAAAAATGAGCAGCAGCGTAAAACCGCCGAGGCTCTCGCGCAGGCGAAAGATGCGCTAATCGGCTACGCCGTCAAAGTGCAACTCAGCCACTCGACAGCTTGTATTCCCAATTGCACACGCCCGGGCGACCTACCTTGTCCTGATATCGACAACGACGGCAGTGCCGAATCCTCGTGTGGCAATGCCTCAGGAAGCACCGGGCAAACAACACGCATTGGTCGCCTACCCTGGAGAACATTGGGACTACCCGATCTTCGGGACGGCAGTGGTGAAAGGTTATGGTATGTCGTCTCCAACAACTTCAAGAACAACTACCGAACTTCTTGCACTTCACCTGGACAAACCGGATGCCTAAATAGCGACACAGTAGGCACGATTAGCGTATCCGCGCGCGATGGAACCCGCATCAACGATGGCAGCGGAAGTACTGGAGCCGTAGCAATCATCATCGCGCCCGGTGACATCTTGAAACGACAAGATGGCTTACAGCAAGATCGCAGCAGCATCGGCATCAACATCGCCAGCAACTATCTGGACATCGCCACTGTCGGCGGCAACACCGAGGACAACGCCAACTTTATCGACGGCTCTTCCAGCAATGGATTTATCCAGGGTCAAATTGATGATGGCAACGGCAATACCATCGTCAATGACCAGTTACTGGTTATATCTCAAGAAAATATCATACAGCCCGTCCAGAAACGCGTAGCAGCGGAGGTAAGGCTGTGCCTAGAAGACTATGCAAGCAACAACCTTGGTCGCTACCCGTGGGCCACACCACTAAACGATTTGGGCACTTACCACGACGAGCATGACCAATATTTCGGTCGCCTCTCGGACAACTTAGATAATACTCGGAGCGATAGCTACGTCGGCTGGCCTATCTTTAGCTATACCATGGATAACGATTGGGGAACGGGAGCATGCAATACCCATTACAACAATACGCCGAGTGGGTGGTGGATTAACTGGAAAGAAATGGTATTTTATGGAGTGGCACGTAGATTCAGACCGAATGATACTACCGCTCCAGACTTTCCATCGACCTGTGCAACACCCGGCAATTGTCTGAACGTTAATAGCTTGAATACCCCAGCGAAATTTGTTGTGATTGTTGCAGGAAAGAAACTAGGTAACCCTGACCAAGCGCTACGCAATATCAACAAGACCAATGCATTTTATTATTTAGAAGGCGGCAACGAAAATGCTGATCAGAGCGGCGGGTATACATTCATTCAAAGTTCACCATCAGCCACTTTCAACGACACACTGATTTATCGATGATTAATCATAGCGAATACCATCAGACACAAGGGGGCTTCACGCTGGTCGAAATGGCGATGGTGCTGTTGATCATCGGCCTGCTGCTAAGCGGGCTGATGCCCACGCTATCCGCGCAAATGGAAGCTCAACGCATCAAAGAAACTCAACATCAAATGAATGAAATCAAAGAAGCACTGATCGGTTTCGCCCTGATCTACGGCAGGCTACCCTGCCCCGCGGACGCCACCATAGCTACCGGCCAGCCCGATTCCGGCAAAGAAAAAAGCTCCTGTTTAGCTGGCAATAATGGTGGTGTGCTACCTTGGGTTACATTGGGCGTCAATGAAACGGATGCATGGGGGCGGCGTTTTACTTACCGTGTCACCCCCGCATTTGCAACCGTCACCCCGCTCTTTCTATTAAGTTCTTCAGCCAACCTGGATGTTGGCTTAACCAGCAATTCCTCCGATACCAGTGTTGCATTCAACGTCCCCGCCATTGTTGTATCACATGGATCAAACGGACTTGGAGCTTACACACCCGCAGGTGGGACGCCACCCACTACTGCAACAGGAGATGAACTAGACAACGTTGCATCAGACAACAACAACCACTTTGTTAGCCACGATTTCGTTCAGAACGGTTTCGACGACATCGTTGCGTGGATATCACCTAATACCTTGATGAACCGCATGGTCGCGGCAGGCAAGCTCCCGTAATCAGGCCCTGCGCCAGCTCGTTCCCTGCGGCGTATCTTCCAGCACGACTCCCGCCTCCAGCAGCTCCTTGCGGATGCGGTCGGCTTCGGCGAAGTTCTTCGCTTTCTTCGCGGCGATGCGCGCTTCGATCTGCGCATCGATAGCGGCATCGTCCAGCCCGCCTTCGCCAGCACCCGCTTGCAGGAATTGCTGCGGATCGCGCTGTAGCAGTCCGAGCACACCGGCCAGTGCCTTGAGTAGGGGCACGGCGCGCCGTGCCCCTGCCTCGCTACGGTTCGCTTCGTTGGCGAGATCGAACAGCACAGCGACCGCTTCCGGGGTGTTGAAGTCGTCATCCATCGCGGCCTTGAAGCGCGTCGCATGAGCATCAGCCCAATCCACCGGTAGTAGGTCGGACTTCAGTCCGACATCCTCATGCCGGGATGAATCCCGACCTACAACTTCGGCACTTTTCAACGCCGTATAAAGACGCGTCAGCGCGCCCTTCGCATCGTCCAGATGCTGGTCGGAATAGTTCAGCGGGCTGCGGTAGTGTGCGCGCAGGATGAAGAAGCGCACGACTTCGGCATCGTATTTCTTCAGCACCTCGCGTATCGTGAAGAAGTTGCCCAGACTCTTGGACATCTTCTCGTTGTCCACGCGGATGAAGCCGTTGTGCATCCAGTAGTTCACGAAGCTGCACTGGTGCGCACCCTCGCTTTGCGCGATCTCGTTCTCGTGGTGCGGGAACTGCAAGTCCGCACCGCCGCCGTGGATGTCGAAATGCTTACCCAGCAATTCCGAGCCCATCGCCGAACATTCGATATGCCAGCCGGGGCGGCCTTTGCCCCATTTGGAATCCCATTTCACCTCGTCCGCTTCGCTGTCCTTGGCGTGCTTCCACAACACGAAATCGAGCGGATCGTTCTTGTCGGTCGCGACATCCACGCGCTCGCCCGCGCGCAGGTCTTCCAGCGACTTGCCGGAGAGCTTGCCGTAGCCGTCGAACTTGCGCACAGCATAGTTCACGTCGCCGTCGGCCGCCTGATAGGCCAAGCCATTTTTTTCCAGCTGCTCGATCATTGCCAGCATCTGCGGCACGTACTGCGTTGCGCGCGGCTCGTGGTCGGGACGCTGCACGCCCAGCGCATCGGCGTCCTCGTGCATCGCATCGATAAAGCGCTGCGTCAGCGCGTGAATGGACTCGCCATTCTCCGCCGCGCGCTTGATGATCTTGTCGTCGATATCGGTGATGTTGCGCACATAGGTGACGTCGTAGCCGGAGGCCTTCAGCCAGCGGTACACCATGTCGAATACCACCATGACGCGTGCGTGTCCCAAGTGGCAGTAGTCGTACACCGTCATGCCGCAGACATACATGCGGACCTTGTTGGCGTCGATGGGTTTGAAATCCTGCTTGTCGCGGGCGAGGGTGTTATAGATTTTCAGCATTTCCTGTTTCTTCCTGAGCCGTCATTCCGGCGCAGGCCGGAATCCAGTCATTGAATAAATTCTCCGCAACGCGGAGACAAAACCAACTGCATGTTAATTAAAACCGCTGGATACCGGCCTACGCCGGTATGACGGCCTAACATACCGAGTCGTACAAATCCGTCCAGTCAGGATTGAACTCCTCGATCAGTTTCAATTTCCACGCACGCTGCCATTCCTTGAGCGCTTTCTCGCGTTGAATGGCAGACTCCATCGTTTCATGCACCTCATACCAAACCAGTTGACCCACGCCATATTGTTTGGTGAATCCATCGACAACGTGGTTCTTGTGCTCCCATACCCGTTTGACCAAGTCCGAGGTAACTCCAACATACAAGGTGCCGTTACGTTGGCTGGCTAGCAGATAAACACACGGCTGCTTGTTCATCGTGTCGCCCCTTGGTTTTCGTCATACCGGCGCAGGCCGGTATCCAGTGCTTTTATCAAACATGCCGTTGGTTTTGTCCGTGCTTCGCACGGGCTATTTAACTAACTGGATACCGGCCTACGCCGGAATGACGGTTAACTCTGTTCCTTCGCCCAGGAGTCTTTCAACGTCACGGTGCGGTTGAACACCAGCTTGCCGCCGGGCTGATGCTCGCGGCGGTCGGTGACGAAATAACCGAGGCGTTCGAACTGGTAGCGCGTCTCCGGCGCTGCGTCGCGCACGTCAGCCTCGACCCAGCCCTGCACCACGGTCAACGAGGTCGGGTTCAGGTGAGTGCAGAAATCCACTTCCCTGTCCGCATCCGGCTCCGAAACGTTGAACAAGCGGTCGTACAAACGTATCTCCGCAGGCAGCGCGTGCTCGCAGGACAGGAAGTGGATCACTCCCTTGACCTTGCGGCCTTCCGGGTTCTTGCCCAGCGTGCCGTGGTCTATGCTGCACTTGAGTTCGATCACACGGCCTGCAGCATCCTTCACCGCTTCGTCGCAGCGCATCACGTAGCTATGGCGCAAACGGATCTCGCCGCCCAGCGTGAGGCGCTTCCAGCCTGCCGGCGGCACTTCGGCGAAGTCGTCGGCTTCGATGAACAGCTCTTTCGAAAATGGCACGACGCGCTTGCCGAGTTCCGGCACATTGGGATGGAAATCCGCTTCGCGCGTCAACGCGCCGTCGGCATTCGTAATGGTGACCTTGAGCGGATTGACGATGGCCATCACGCGCGGCGCACGCAATTCCAGATCCTCGCGAATCGCGCCTTCCATCACCGCCATATCGACGCTGTTCTCGCCCTTGGACACACCGATGCGCTTGGCGAATTCGCGTATGCCTTCCGGCGTGTAACCGCGACGGCGCATGCCGGAAATCGTGGGCATGCGCGGGTCGTCCCAGCCGTTTACCTTCTTTTCATTCACCAGTTGCAGCAGCTTGCGCTTGCTGGTGATGGTGTAGTGCAGCTCAAGGCGCGAGAACTCGTATTGGCGCGGGTGGCAGGGGATGGTGATGTTGTCCAGCACCCAGTCGTACAGCGGGCGGTGATCTTCGAATTCCAGCGTGCAGATGGAATGGGTGATGCCTTCCAGCGCGTCGGAGATGCAATGCGTGTAGTCGTACATCGGGTAGATGCACCACTTGTCGCCGGTGCGGATGTGGTGCGCGCGACGGATGCGGTAGATGGCCGGATCGCGCATGTTCATGTTGGGCGAACTCATGTCGATCTTCGCGCGCAGCACCATCGCGCCGTCGGCGAATTCGCCGTTCTTCATGCGCGCGAACAGGTCGAGGTTCTCTGCCACACTGCGGTCGCGGTTCGGGCTGTTCTTGCCCGGTTGGGTCAGTGTGCCGCGATATTCGCGCATCTGCTCAGGCGTAAGGTCATCCACATAAGCCAAGCCTTTGTTGATCAGCTCGACCGCGAAATCGTACAACGCGTCGAAATAATCCGACGCCCAGTGCACCTCTCCGCTCCACTGGAAGCCCAGCCAGCGCACATCTTCCTGGATGGACAGCGCATACTCCTCGCTCTCTTTCTCCGGGTTGGTGTCGTCGAAACGTAGGTTGCACAAGCCGTTGTAGTCCTTCGCCAGACCGAAGTTCAGGCAGATGGACTTGGCGTGACCCACGTGCAGATAGCCGTTCGGCTCCGGCGGAAAGCGCGTGACGATGCTCTTGTGCCGGCCAGCGGCGAGGTCGCCGTCAATGATCGTGCGGATGAAATTGGAGACTGCTGGTTGTGGCGCGCTGCTCATGCTGTTTTCTCGGTTCCGGTCGAATTGAGGGATTACGCGCCGAATTCTACCCGAAAATCCCCTTTAATCCCCTGCCAGAGCCGTGAACAAGGGCCGTTAATTTGGTAGAATCCGCCGCTATCGAAGCAATCCTCGCGCCGTATGCGCGCCATCGGGAACAGAATATGCAGAATCGCAGCAACCAGACTCGCTCAATCCGGATCAACCGCCATATCGCGCCGCTCGTCGGCGCGTTGCTGTTGGCTCTCAGTGTCGCCGCTCATGCCGACGACGTGCAGGACGCCAACAAGCTGTTCAAGCAAGGCCAGCACACGCAGGCAATGGACAAGGTGAACGGCTATCTCGCCGGCAAGCCCAAGGACGCACAGGCGCGCTTCCTGAAAGGCCTGATCCTGACGGAACAGGGCAAGAGCGCCGACGCGATCAAGGTTTTTTCCTCATTGACCGAAGACTATCCAGAGCTGCCGGAGCCGTACAACAACCTCGCCGTGCTGTACGCCAGCCAGGGGCAGTACGACAAGGCGAAGCAGTCGCTAGAGATGGCGATCCGCACCCATCCGAGCTACGCCACCGCGCACGAGAACCTCGGCGACATCTACGCCAAGATGGCCAGTCAAGCCTACGACCGCGCGTTGCAACTGGACCGCAGCAACACCGCGACACAGACCAAACTGGCGATGATCCAGGACCTGTTCTCGAACGGCACGCGTGCCAAACCCGCCACGCCTGTCGCAGTCGCCGCATCGAAGCCGGTTGCAGCCGAGCCTGTAGCGGCCGCCAAGCCCGCACAGGCCGCTGCCGCACCAGTCGAGAAAACACCCAAGCCGGCTGCAAACAACAACGGCGATGACGTGCTGAAAGCCGTCAACAGCTGGGCTGCGGCATGGTCGGCGCAGAACAGCAAAAAGTACCTGTCGCTCTATGCGTCCGACTTCAAGGTGCCGGGCAAACAGAGCCGCAAGGAATGGGAAGCCTCCCGCAAGGAGCGCATCGCCAAGCCCAAATCCATCGAGGTCGGCATCAGCGAGACCAGTGTGAGCTTCAGCGACGCCAGCCACGCGACCGTGAAGTTCCGCCAGACTTACCGCGCCAGCCACCTGAAGACCTCCAGCAGAAAGACACTGCTGATGGTCAAGTCCGGCGGCGACTGGCGCATTCAGGAAGAGCGCACCCGCTAAGCCATGTTGCGCCGCGCCCTGATATCGACTCTGCTGTGTTGCCTGCTGATAGGCGCAGTCCAGTCATCGTCCGATTCGGTCCACGCCGCCCAGTCGGGTGACAGCGATGCCTTTGACGACTCTGCGCTGCCGCCGCTGGATTCGCGCGGCATCGAAGGGCAGCTGGCGAAAACCCTGCAGGCCATCAACGACAATCGTCTCGACGCCGCGTTGCACGAAGTGAACACACTGCTGCGATCCAATCCCGACTTCAAGCTGGCGCATCTGGTCAAGGGCGACCTGCTGATGGCCCGCGCCGGCGAGATCCAGGGCATAGGCAGCGCATCCAATGCGCCGCAGGACAAGATCGAAGACCTGCGCGACGAAGCGCGCGTGCGCCTGATGCGCGTACTGTCGCAGGACGACAAGAAACAGGCGCCGCGCTTCCTGTGGCAGATGAACGCACAGCAGAAATACGCGCTGGTGGTCGACACCAGCCGTTCCACGCTGTTCGTATACGAAAACGTGAACGGCGAACCGCGTTACGTCACCGACTTCTACGTGACGATAGGCAAGCTCGGCACCGACAAGTATTCCGAAGGCGACCAGCGCACGCCGCTGGGCGTGTATTTCGTCCAGGCCGACCTGCCGAAAGATAAGCTCGCCGACCTCTATGGCAGCGGCGCTTTTCCGCTCGACTACCCTAACGAATGGGATCGCAAAAACAACCGCAGCGGCAGCGGCATCTGGCTGCACGGCACCCAGTCCGGCACTTACAGCCGTCCGCCGCGAGCCAGCAACGGTTGCGTCGTGCTGGCAAACGACGACCTGAACAAGGTCTCCCGCTATCTGCAGGTCGGCGTGACCCCGGTGATCATCAGCGACCGCATCGACTGGCTAGACGAACAGACTCAAACCGAGCGCGCCGCGTTGCAGCAACAGATCGAACAATGGCGTGGCGACTGGGCCAGCCTCGACACCCAGGCTTACCTGCGCCACTATGCGCGCGACTTCGCCAGCGGAGGCGCGAACTATGAGTCATGGGCGAAACAGAAACAGCAAGTGAACGGCGGGAAAACCTGGATCAAGGTCGGCCTGTCCAACGTCAGCATGTTCACCTATCCGAACCGGCCGGATCTGGTCGTGGTGAATTTCGAACAGGACTACAGCAGCAGCAACCTGTCCAACAAGATGAAGAAGCGCCAGTACTGGATGAAGCAGGATGGTCGCTGGCAGATAGTCTACGAAGGAGCCGCCTGACATGAAACGAATTTTCGCCGCGCTGTTCGCGCTGCTGCTGTGCTGCACGATGCAGCCGGCCCATTCCCAACCCAAGAACTTTTCAACCAAAGGCAAACAGACCATGATCAAACTGCACACCAACCTCGGCACCATGACACTGCAACTGGACGCCGAAAAAGCGCCGCTCAGCGTCGCAAACTTCATCGAATACGTAAACAGCGGTTTTTACGACGGCACGATCTTCCATCGCGTGATGGATAACTTCATGATCCAGGGCGGTGGTTTCGAACCTGGCATGAAGCAGAAGCCGACCAACGCGCCGGTCAAGAACGAGGCCGCCAACGGCCTGAAGAATGAGAAATACACGGTCGCGATGGCGCGCACTTCCGATCCGCATTCCGCCACCGCGCAGTTCTTCATCAACGCGACGAACAACGACTTCCTCGACTATCCGGGACAGGACGGCTGGGGCTACTGCGTGTTCGGCAAGATCGTCGAAGGCATGGAAGTCGTCGATGCGATCAGGAAGGTGAAGACCGGCAACAGCGGCTTCCACCAGAATGTGCCGAAGGAAGACGTCGTCATCACCAAGGCTGAAGTCGTTCAATAACAAAGAGTGCTGAGGACTGAGTGCTGAGTGGCGCGGCGGTTCTCCTCAGCACTCAGTACTCGCCCCTCAGTCCTCGATCTCGAAATGCCACATTCGCTATTCATTTCCGACCTGCACCTCTCCGCCGACCACCCTGAGAGCATGGCGGAGTTTCGCCACTTCGTCGCCGAAATCGCGCCGCAGGCCGAGGCGCTGTATATCCTAGGCGACCTGTTCGAATACTGGGCAGGCGATGACGATCTCGGCGATCCTTTCCATGCCGAAGTCGTCGCCGCTCTGGCGAGCCTCGCCCACCACCAGACGCTGGTCTACCTGCAACGCGGCAACCGCGACCTGCTGATGGGCCAGGAACTGGCGGCTGCCTGCCACGCCACGCTGCTGGACGACCCGACGCTGGTCGACCTGTACGGCACACCTACGCTGCTGACCCACGGCGACATGCTGTGCACCGACGACATCGAATACCAGCGTTACCGCGAAATGGTGCATGACGAGGAGTTCCAGCGCCTGTTCCTGTCCAAACCGCTGGATGAGCGCAAGGACTACATCGCCGGACTGCGGCTGCGCAGCATGGTCGAGAAGGAGTCCAAGGACAGCGCGATCATGGATGTCAACGAAGAAGCGGTCGAAGCGATTCTGCGGGAATTCCAGTACCCGCGGCTGATCCACGGCCACACCCATCGTCCGAGCCGCCACGAACATCTGGTGGACGGCCATCGCTGCGTACGCTGGGTGCTGGCCGACTGGTCCGAGGAAGGCTCCGCATTGCGCGTGGATGCGATGGGCTGCAACATGATCCTGTTCTCGCCCGGCTCGGTCGATGGGCCGGCGCTGCCGAAGACCGGGTTGTTCTGAATATCTGCTGAAAAACCGACTGTCCACGAAAAACACGAAAAGACACGAAAGATTCACCTGTGCAGCAAATTTGCGGACACGAAAGCAATGTTTTATTTTTCGTGACTTTCGTGTTTTTCGTGGACCAAAACGCTTTTTATTCAGCGCAACTTCACACCCTCGGCGGCGCACAGCTTCTCGCAAGGCCTGCCGTCGTGGTCGCCGTCCAGCGGCTTGCCGCCGCAACGCTCGTAATAGCGCCTGGCATCCGCGCAGGAAGTCATCTCGGAACAGCGCGCCTTGCCGCATCCCGATTCGTCCGATGCGACGCTCGCCGCCGTCGATGCAGCAACAGACGACACGGCGACCGGCGACGCGACAGTGGATGGATGCTGTTTGCGCCACTTCGACGGCTCGACGATATCATCGCCCGCCCACAGCCCGCGCTTTGCCAGTTGCGCCTCGCGCTGCAGCGCCATCAGTTCGCGATTGGAATGGAAGCGCGAATACTCCCAAGCCAGGCCGCGCCGCACCTGCTCGTGATTCACATTTAGGCCGGCGACGCT
This sequence comes from Gallionella sp., assembly GCA_023229845.1. Lineage (GTDB taxonomy): Bacteria > Pseudomonadota > Gammaproteobacteria > Burkholderiales > Gallionellaceae > Gallionella. The sequence goes on along the minus strand of JALNYK010000022.1, from coordinate 39,415 downwards.
CACCATCGCGACGATGCGCCCGTAGTCATCCACCGCGCGAGACTCGACCTGCACCTGCTGGCGCATCACCATATCCGCCAGCGATTTCTGCGAGGCCGTGCCGTAAGGCTGCGCCTTCTCGGGCGCATCGATCTCGGCCAGCCGCAGCTTAAGCGGCTTGCCGCCGCGCGTCACCAGCAGGGTGTCGCCGTCCAGCACCGCGATCACCTCGGCGGTAAAAACCTGGGCCGGAGTATTCGCACCCTGCGCCGCTGTCGCCGCGAGAAGTGCGACTAACAACAGCAGCAGGATGCGGATCGGCTTCATACGAGGAAGGTCTTGACGATCGCCAGACAGAGCAGCGCATAGCCGGCGGCCAGCAGATCGTCGAACATCACGCCCAGCCCGCCGTGCCAATTGCTGTCGAAATAACGTATCGGCGGCGGTTTGACGATGTCGAAGAAGCGAAACAGCACAAAGGCCAGCAGCCACCATTCCCAGCTCGGCGGTGTGAAGAACAGCACTAGCAGCATCGCGACGATCTCGTCCCACACGATGCCGCCGTAGTCCGAATCGCCCAGCGCCTTGCCGGTGATGTCGCACACCCACACCCCTATCGCGAACGCCCAGATCAGCAGTAGCAGGAACATTGCCTCGGACAGGCGCGGCGCGAGAAACCAGTAGATCGGGAAGGCGACTAGCGTGCCGAACGTGCCCGGCGCCTTGCGCGCCAGCCCGCTGCCGAAACCGAACGACAGCAGATGCGCCGGATGGCTGAACAGGAAGCGCCAGCTCGGTTTGACGAGCAACTCAGCGGAAGTGGTCATAACCCTCGGATTCGATATTGAGCGGATTGCCGTTCGCATCCTGCACGATGCAGGCGCGTCCTGCAACGATTTTTCCGATGCGCGTCAGCGGCAGGCCCAGCCGTTCGGCGATAGCGCGCACTTCGGAGGCTCGCGCAGCGGGAGCGGTGAAGCACAATTCGTAGTCGTCTCCGCCGGCCAATGCGAGCTTCTGCTGCGAGTATGAACGCAGCACCTGCGACACCGGCAACGCATCGAAATCTATCTCCGCGCCGACGTTCGAGCATTCCATGATATGGCCGAGATCGGCCAGCAGGCCGTCCGACACATCGATCGCGCTGTTCGCGACGCCGCGCAGCGCCAGCCCCAGTTCGATGCGCGGCTGCGGCTGGTGCAGGCGTTGCGCGCAGGCGGCAAAATCAGCTTCCGACAAGGCGATGCGCCCCTGCAGATGCGCCAGCGCGAGCGCGGCATCGCCCAGCGTACCCGACACCCAGATGTCGTCGCCGGGCTGCGCGCCGCTGCGGCGCAACGCCTGCTGCGGCGGCACTTCGCCGAAGATCGTCACGCATAAATTCAGCGGCCCGCGCGTGGTGTCTCCGCCGACCAGATCGACGCCATGCTGCTGCGCCAGCTCGAAAAATCCCGCGCTGAACCGCTCCAGCCAGACCTCGTCCGCCGCCGGCAACGATATCGCCAACGTCGCCCAGCGCGGCGATGCACCCATCGCCGCGAGGTCGGACAGATTCACCGCCAAGGTTTTGTGACCAAGCAGATAAGGGTCGGCGTCGGGGAAGAAATGCGTGCCGCTGACCAGCATGTCGGTGGACACCGCCAGCACCTTGCCCGCCGTCGGCTGCAGCAATGCGGCGTCGTCGCCCACGCCCAGCACCGCGCCGGGCGTGGCGCGGGTGAAGTAACGGCGGATCAGGTCGAATTCGGACATAAATTGTAGGTCGGGTTAGCGTAGCGTAACCCGACGAGCATCGAAATGTCGGGTTACGCTACGCTAACCCGACCTACGTAACTACAAATATCACTTGCGCGCGGCGAACTCCACGGCGCGCACTTGCGGAGCGAGCTTGTCGAGCACGCCGTTGACGTACTTGTGGCCGTCGGTGCCGCCGAAGGTCTTGGCCAGTTCGACCGCCTCGTTGATGACGACCTTGTAGGGCACTTCGATGCACTGCGACAGTTCGAACGCGCCGAGCAGCAGCACCGAGAACTCCACCGGACTGAGTTCGGACATCGGCCTGTCCAGATACGGCACCAGCAGTGCCTCGATAGCCTCGTGCTGCGCCAGCGCGCCCTGCAGCAGGCGTGAGAACATCGCCTTGTCGTAGCGGCCGAGATTCTTCTCGCCGAGGGTATGTTTCTCGATGTCGCTCACCTCGCCGCCGGAGACGCGCCACTGGTAGATGCCCTGCAGCGCCAGTTCGCGCGCGCGGTGGCGCGGGCTGGCCGGAGCCTTTTTGACTTCGCCCTCGCTCACGCCAGGCCTCGCAGCAGGTTGGCCATCTCGATTGCCACCTGCGCTGCCTCGCCGCCCTTGATGTGCATGCGCGCGATGGCTTGTTCGTCGGTGTCGGTGGTCAGGATCGCATTGGCGATCGGCGTGCGGGTGACCAGCTGCACGTCGCCCACGCAGCGCGCCGATTCGTTCGACACCACTTCGAAGTGGTAGGTATCGCCGCGTATCACCGCACCCAGCGCGATCAGCGCATCGTATTCGCCGGTCTCGGCCATGCTCAGCAGCACCAACGGGATCTCCAGCGCGCCGGGCACGGTCGCCAACGTGATGTCGTCTTCGGCAACGCCATGCTGCACCAGTTGCGCACGGCACGCGCCCAGCAGGCCTTCGCACACTTCGGTATTAAAGCGGCTCTGCACGATGCCGATGCGCATGCCCTTGCCGTCCAGATTCTTCTCCAGTTCTTTCATTGCTTTTCCTTGTTTTGACAGTAACGCACCACTTCCAGGCCGAAGCCGGTCATGCTCGGCAGCTTGCGCGGGGTGGCGATCAGGCACATCTTGCCGACGTTGAGGTCGCGCAGTATCTGCGCGCCGATACCGTAATTGCGCGGGTCCCACTGCGCATGTTGCGCCTCCGGTTTCGCTGCGGCGCGAGCCAGCAGGCTGGCCGAGGTCTCGTCGTGATGCATCAGCACCAGCACGCCGGCCGGCGACGCGGCGATGCGCGTCAGCGCGGCATGCACGCTGGTGGAGTTCGGATAGCTGGCTTGTTCGAGGAAATCCATCACCGACAGCGGCTCGTGCACGCGCACCAGCGTTTCGTTCTGCGGCTGGATGTCGCCCTTGACCAGCGCCAGATGCGTGCGCTGAGTGGTCTTGTCGGTATAGGTCACCAGGTCGAGCTCACCGTAGGCGGTCTGCACCTTGCGGCGCGCGACGCGCTCGATCAGCGTCTCGTTGTGGATGCGGTATTCGATCAGGTCGGCGATGGTGCCTATCTTCAGCCCATGCTGTTTCGCGAACGGAATCAGGTCGGGCAGGCGCGCCATCTCGCCGTCGTCCTTGAGTATCTCGCAGATCACCGAAGCCGGCGTCAGCCCGGCCAGTTGCGCGAGGTCGCAGCCCGCCTCGGTGTGGCCTGCGCGCACCAGCACGCCGCCGTTCTGTGCGCGCAGCGGGAAGATATGGCCGGGCTGCACGATGTCGGCAGGCTTGGCGTTCTTGTTCGCGGCCGCCTGTATCGTGCGCGCGCGGTCCGCCGCCGAGATGCCGGTAGTCACGCCGGTCGCCGCCTCGATGGAAACGGTGAAATTGGTCGCCAGCGGCAGGCCGTTTTCGCTGACCATCAGCGGGAGTTTGAGCTGCGCGCAATGCGCTTGCGTCAGCGTCAGGCAGATCAGCCCGCGCCCGTGCTTGGCCATGAAATTGACCATCTCCGGCGTGACGAACTCGGCGGCGAACACCAGATCGCCCTCGTTCTCGCGATCCTCCTCATCCACCAGCACGACCATGCGCCCGGCGCGTATCTCTTCGATGATTTCTTGTATCGGTGCTACGTCAGTCATTTGGTTTGCTCTTTCTCTGCATACATCATGCGTTCCACATAGCGCGCGATCAGATCGATTTCCAGATTCACGCGCGCCCCGGCCTTCAACTCGTTCAGCATCGTCATCTTCAGCGTGTGCGGTATCAGATTGATGTTGAACACCGCGCCATCCACCTCGTTGACAGTGAGGCTGACGCCATTGATGGTGATCGAGCCTTTCAGTGCGATGAATTTCGCCAGTTCTTGCGGCGCGCGCACCACCAGTTTCCAGCTCTCGCCGATATCGTCGAAGGCCTCCACTACACCGACGCCGTCGACATGGCCGCTGACCAGATGGCCGCCCAGCCTGTCCGACAGGCGCAAGGCCTTTTCCAGATTGACGCGTCCGCCCTGCCGCTCCAGCCCGACGGTGCAGTTCAACGTCTCGCGCGACACATCGACCGTAAAGTCGTTACCTTCAATCGCGACCACGGTCAGGCATACGCCGTTCACCGCGATGCTATCGCCGAGTTGCACATCGTCCATGCCGAGCGCTTCGGTCGCCACGGTCAGGCGCAGGCCGCCTTCGCGATCCTGAGCGCGCTTGATAACACCTACATCTGCAATGATGCCGCTGAACATACCTAAACTCCTTTACGCCTAGTTTTTAACCCTCGCCGTGATGCGCAGGTCGTTGCCGACCTGGCGCACATCCTGCCATTCGAGATCGACGCGTTGATCCAGCGCGGTCAACTCGCCCAATGCTGCAATGCCACGCGCCGCATCGCCCAGCAACTGCGGCGCGACATACAGCAACAACTCATCCACCAACCCTGCCTTGAGCAGCGCACCGTTCAGCGTGCTGCCCGCTTCCACCAGCAGCTCGTTGCAACCGCGCCGCGCGAGGTCGCTCAGCGCGGCATCCAGATCAACCTGCCCCGCCGCATCCGGCGACAAACAGACCGTCGCGCCCATCTGCTCCAGCGCGGCGATCTTTTCCGCATCCTGCACAGCGGTGTAGATCACCACTCCGCCGTCCTGCAAGATGCGTGCAGACGGCGACATTTGCAACTCGCTGTCCAGCACCACACGCAACGGCTGGCGCGGTGTTTCCACACTGCGCACATTCAGTTGCGCATCGTCCGCCAGCACCGTGCCTGCTCCGGTCAACACCGCACAGGATCGCGCACGCCAGCGCTGCACATCCTGCCGCGCCGCAGCGCCGGTGATCCACTGGCTGACGCCGTTGGCCAGCGCGGTGCGCCCGTCCAGACTCATGCCGATCTTGCTCCTGACCCACGGCCTGCCGCGCGTCATGCGCGAACAAAAACCGATATTCAATTCGCGCGCCGCAGCTTCCATCAAACCGCATTCGACTTCGATTCCCGCCGCACTCAACCTTGCGATGCCCTGCCCCGCGACCAAAGGGTTAGGGTCCTGCATCGCGACGACGACACGCGAAACGCCCGCGGCGATCAGCGCATCCGCACAGGGCGGCGTGCGCCCGTGGTGACTGCAAGGCTCCAGCGTCACGTAGGCAGTCGCGCCCCGCGCCGCATCTTTCGCCTCGCGCAACGCATGCACCTCGGCATGCGGCTCGCCGGCTCGCTCGTGCCAACCTACACCTATGACCGCGCCATCCTTCACCAGCACACAGCCAACGCGCGGATTCGGGCTGGTGGTGTACAGGCCGCGCTCGGCCAGCCGTAGCGCCTGCGCCATCCAGCGGCTGTCTGCGGCGTCCGCCATGATCAGGTTTTCTTCACCGCCGCGCGCCGCACCGGCGACTTGCGCACCGCATTCACCGCATCGGCGAAATCGTCGACGTCCTCGAAGCTCTTGTACACCGAGGCAAAGCGGATATAAGCGACCTTGTCGAGCTTGAGCAGTTCCTTCATCACCATCTCGCCGATCTGGCGCGAACCGATCTCGCGCTCGCCGAGCGCGAATATCTTCTGCGTGACATGGTCGATCGCCGCATCCACCAGCTCTGTCGGCACCGGGCGCTTATGCAGCGCGCGGGTGAAACTGGTGCGCAGCTTGTCCGCATTGAACTCGCTGCGTATGCCGTTCTGCTTGACCACCTGCGGCATGCGCAGCTCCACCGTCTCATAGGTGGTGAAACGCTTGTCGCACGACAGGCAGCGGCGGCGGCGACGGATGCTGTCGCCCTCCTCGCTTTCGCGAGTATCCACCACCTGGGTGTCTACGCCTTTACAGAAGGGGCATCTCATGGGGAAGGGATAAGGGGGAAGGGATAAGGGATAAGGGCGGCGCAGTTGCTTTTACCCTTCTCCCTTCCCTCTTCCCCCTTCACGCTCTAGGCTCCGTACACCGGGAACTGCGCCGTCAGCTTCTTCACCTCGCCCACGACGCGCACGATCACCGCATCGTCGTTCGGCGCGTCCAGCACGTCGGCGATCAGGTGGGCGAGCTTCTCGGCTTCGAGTTCCTTGAAGCCGCGCGTGGTCATCGCCGGGCTGCCGATGCGAATGCCGGAGGTGACGAACGGCTTCTGCGGATCGTTCGGGATCGCGTTCTTGTTGACGGTGATATGCGCGCGGCCCAGTGCGGCTTCGGCATCCTTGCCGGTGATGTGCTTGGCCTGCAGGTCAACCAGGAACACATGGCTGTCGGTGCGGCCAGAGACGATGCGCAGACCGCGCTCCTGCAACACCTTGGACATCACGCGTGCATTCTCTACCACCTGAATCTGGTACGCCTTGAATTCCTTGCTGGCCGCTTCCTTGAACGCCACCGCCTTGCCGGCGATCACGTGCATCAGCGGGCCGCCCTGAATGCCGGGGAAGATCGCCGAATTCAGCGCCTTCTCGAACTCGGCCTTGGCCAGGATGATGCCGCCGCGCGGGCCGCGCAGCGTCTTGTGGGTCGTGCTGGTGACGAAGTCGGCGATGCCGACCGGGCTGGGGTACACGCCCGCAGCGACCAGACCCGCGTAGTGAGCCATGTCCACAAACAGATACGCGCCGACGCTGTCGGCGATCTCGCGGAAACGCTTCCAGTCGATTACCAGCGAATAGGCCGATGCGCCCGCGACGATCATCTTGGGCTTGTGCGCAGTCGCCAATGCCTGCACCTGGTCGTAATCGATCTCTTCCTTGTCGTTCAGACCGTACTGGATCGCGTTGTACAACTTGCCGCTGGCGTTGACCGATGCGCCGTGGGTCAGGTGGCCGCCGTGGGCCAGCGACAGACCGAGGATGGTGTCGCCCGGCTTCAGCACGGCCATATACACCGCCTGGTTCGCCTGCGAACCGGAGTTCGGCTGCACGTTCGCGTATTCCGCGCCGAACAGCGCCTTGAGGCGATCGATCGCCAGCTGTTCGACGACATCCACATACTCGCAACCGCCGTAATAGCGCTTGCCCGGATAGCCTTCGGCATACTTGTTGGTCAACTGGCTGCCCTGCGCCTCCATCACGGCCGGGCTGGTGTAGTTTTCCGAGGCGATCAGCTCGATGTGAGCTTCCTGGCGGCGGTTCTCGCCCTCAATTGCGGCCCACAATTCCGGATCGACGGTAGCAACGGTGTTTTTTCTGGAGAACATGGCAAATATCCCTAAAGGTAAAGAAAATCTGTAAAAGCTCGAAATCTGAAAGGCGCGCATTCTAACATGCCGCCCATTCACGACGCATGAGCGCACGAGAGCGAGGAGGCGCAGTCCGGCAAGCGATATGTGCCCACTACCGGTTTTCTCGCGTACGCCACAGCCTCAGCACATAAATTGTCGAATGCTGAATTTCGTAACGCACTTCATAATGCCCAACAAGAATTCGACGAACCTCACGTGGAGCGAACTCATCCAGCGACTCTCCAATACGAGGCTGAGTCAGAAGTTTTGCCGGCGCGGCAGTCAATGTTTGAACGGTAGCCACAGCAGCTTGCCGATTTACCGGCGACAGAAACTCGTACAGCCTGACCAAATCGGACAGCGCCTTGCTGGTCCATTTCAATTCCATCAGCGTGGCGCCGACAACGGCTTATCTGAACCGAGGCTTTCTGCCCAAGCTTGCACCGACTGATGCTCGATGACCTGACCGGCTTCTATATCCGCCATCGCCTCAAGCGTCATTCTTCGACGCTCCTCCTCTTGATCCACCCATGCAGACAAAGCCTGCTTCATAATCCAGCCACGCGAACGCTCCATTCGAGCCGCGATTTGATCGACCTTCTCCGCGAGAGAAACAGGAACATGAGCAGTAAGCACTTTTGTATTCATTTTGGCTCCCATCGCATAGCGATTTATGATTTTTAATCATAGTGATTAAGCATGATTAATACAAGTACGCAAAGAGCAGAATAGTGCTGATGCGATAAAATCCCGGCCGACGAACTAAACCAAAGGACAAGCAACGTGAAACCCGGCAGAAACGATCCATGCCCCTGCGGCAGCGGAAAAAAATTCAAAAAATGCTGTCAAGATCGATACGAGCGCGAACACACTCCCAATGCGAGCAGCAGTACAACCCAAGGGGCATCCAGCTTGGCATTGCAACTCAATCAGGCCATTGCGCTGTTCAATGCCGGGCGCGCTGTAGAAGCTGAAGCCGGGACGCGCAGAATAACCAAATCACATCCAGATACCGGACTCGCCTGGAAAATTCTGGGATTTTGCTTGCTGATGCAGGGGAAAGACGCATTATCTGCCTTGCAAAAGGCCGCCTCGCTATTGCCCGCCGATATGGAATTGCACAATCAATTAGGCGTTGTTCTTACAGCCCAAGGAAAACTGCACGAGGCCGAGGCGACGTTCCTGCGAGCACTGAAAATTAATCCGGCGCAGACGGAAATCCTTTACAACCTGAATGTCGCCTACATGGCGCAAGGACGCTTGCCAGACGCTCAGAACGCATTGCGGCAGGCTATTGCAATCAAGCCTGATTACGCAATGGCATACTATGGACTGGGCTTGGCGCTCAAGGCTGAAGGAAAATTGCAAGAGGCCGAGTCCCACCTGTTGCGCGCACTGGAAATCAAACCGGACTTTGCGGGCGGACACTACTGCCTAGGCTACCAGTATATGGTGCAGGGGCGCTCCCAGAATGCCGAGGCTCGTTTCAGGAAGGCTGTGGCATTAGACCCGAACTACTCTGAAGCGCGCCTCAAGCTGGGCGTCTGCCTTTCCGAGCAAGGACGTTTTGCCGAAGCGGGAGACTGTTATCGACAAATACTGGCATCGAACCCGGAAGACATCGAGACCCGCTTCAATCTTGCGCAAATCGGCAAGGCCAATGAGGGCGACGAGAACCTTGCCATGCTGCTCGAAATTGAAAGAAACAAAGGCAACGCACTGACCGACCAGGATGCAGCCATGCTGAATTTTGCCCTCGGCAAGGGGTTGGACGATTGCGGACACCATGAAACGGCCTTCGCCCATTTCCTGACAGGCGCACGCCGGAAACGCGCCACGCTGGACTATTCACCCGAACAGACGTCCGCCAGCTTTGCGGAAGTCGCGCATATCTTCAATGCATCAACGCTGGAAAAACTGCGCGGTAGCGGCAATCCCTCCGCGCTACCGGTATTCATTCTCGGCATGCCCCGTTCCGGCACCACCCTGATCGAGCAGATCATCGCCAGCCATCCGGAAGTGCATGGCGCAGGAGAATTGCCCGATTTGCTAGAAATCGCGACAGGCATAATCGGCGGCGGGGACACCAAGTTCCCGCAAGCGTTGCAAGAACTCACCCCGGAATATCTGACCTCGATGGGGGGTGAATATGTATCCCGTTTGCAAAGGCACTCGCCGGACTCCTTGCGCATCACCGACAAGATGCCCGTCAATTTCGTTGCCGTCGGCCTGATCCATTTAATGCTGCCCAACGCAAAAATCATCCATGTCAGGCGCAACCCGCTCGACACCTGCGTCTCCTGCCTCACCCAGCTATTCCAGGGCAGAATGGATTTCTCCTACGACTTGGAGGAGCTAGGCCGCTACTACCTCGACTATCTCCGCCTGATGGAGCACTGGCGCAAAGTGCTACCGAACGGAGCATTCATCGAGGTGAATTACGAGGATGTCGTATCAGACCAGGAAACACAAACACGCAGACTGATCGAATATTGCGGACTGAAATGGGACGATGCCTGCATGAATTTTCAAAACAATGGCCGCTCGGTCAGGACAGCAAGCATAGCTCAGGTGCGGCGGCCTATTTACCGCTCGTCAATGGAACGTTGGCGACGTTATGAACAACACTTGGGACCGCTGCTGGATATTCTGGGCGAGATTGCCCCCAATCGCTGAAGCACTGTTGCAAAAAAACCACACATCCCTGTACAACCTTTGACAGCCCCTCCCGCGCTTCTATACAGTCCGCTCCCAGTGAAGGGGAGGAATTGCCATTCACTAAAAAAGCAACTAAACGTTGGCCAGCGACTTAGTCGACTGGCCATACAACCCAACTTAAAACTTAGAGGAAAACCCATGAAGAAGATCGTTCTCTCTATCGCTGGCGTGATGGCTGCAGCCGCGTTCGCACCGGAAGCGTCCGCTGTTCCGTCGTTCGCACGTCAAACCGGCATGGCATGTAACGCTTGCCACCAGCAACACTATCCAGTCCTGAACGGTTTCGGTCAGGCATTCAAGGCTGCTGGCTACACCATGATGGGCGCGCAAGAAAAGGTTGAAGGCGAACACCTGTCCATCCCTAACGTCCTGAACGCATCCATGCTGTTGAAGGCACGTTACGTCAAGGATGACACCGCTGGCGCACTTCCCGGTGCCAACACCAACACCACCGGCAACGGCCAGTGGCAGATCCCTGACGAGTTCAGCCTGTTCTTCGGCGGTCGCGTCGCTGAAAACATCGGCTTCATGTTTGAAGGCAACACCGCATCTCCTTCCGGCTTGGTTGCTGGCTTCAAGATGCCTATCGTGTTCGATCTGGGTTCCGCCAAGCTGTTGGCAGTTCCTTACCTGACCGACGCTCTGGGCGTTGGTTACGGCTTCGAACAATCCAGCACCGGCGCAGTGCGCGGCGTGCGTTGGGCTGAACACCGCACCGACATCTCCGCACAGCAGTTTACCGGCATCGGCGCTGGCGCAACAACCGGCCTGGCTTTTGTTGCTATCAACGACATGGGCTATATCAACTTCTCCAAGTGGACCAATGCAGTCAACCTGGCTAACCCAGGTGCAGGCGCCGCAAACAACAAGCTGAGCGGCAACTATGTCCGTATCTCCGCAACCCCGACCGTGGGCGACTGGGCAATGAACATCGGCGCTCAGTTTGCATCCGGTAACGTTGGTGCAGTTCCTACCCCAGCCCGTGCGACTGCTCTTGACTTCCAAGCGCAAGGCCAAGCAGCTGGCAAGGATCTGAGCGTTTACGCAACCTACGCTAAGAATGACAATACTGTGGGCAACTACTTTGCAGCTGGCCGCAAGGCATGGAGCCTCGGCGCCGACTACAGCGTGATTCCTCACGTTCTGCACATCGGTGCTGCCTACCTGAACGGCACCACCGGCGCAGCAATCCCGGCTGGCGCGACTGGCACGAACCTGGACTCGATCACTGTGACCGCAGTATACGACCTGACCCAGAACGTTGCTCTGCACGTGAACCACTCTCAGCGTAGCGGCAACTCCTTTGCACCTCTTGCAACGGGCAAGCAGTTGACCACGTTCTTGCTGGAAGCTGCATGGTAAGTTAGCCCGCGTAGGATGGGTTGAGGCTTAGCCGATCCCCATCACACAAAAGCTAATGAAGTAATGAACAGGGGAGACTTCGGTCTCCCCTGTTTTTTTGCGCTTGCGTCCCCCTCTCCGTTCGGCAAGAATGCGGCTCACATGAGCACGCTGACCATCGCCACCTACAACATCCACAAGGGCTTCTCGCACTTCAATCGCCGCGTCGTGATGCACGGGTTGCGCGAACGACTGCGCGAGCTGGATGCCGACATCGTATTCCTGCAAGAAGTGCAGGGCGAACACCGCCACCATGCCGAGCGTCACGACGACTATCCCGACGAGGCACAGCACGAATTCATCGCCGGTTCGGTGTGGCCGCATCGTGCCTATGGCAAGAATGCGGTATACGAGGCCGGACACCACGGCAACGCAATCCTCAGCCGCTTCCCCATCGTGCAATGCCAGAACAGGGATGTTTCGGCACACCGTTTCGAGAGCCGCGGCCTGCTGCACTGCGAGATCGAGCTGGCGGACGGGCAGCGCGTTCATTGCCTGTGCGCCCATTTCGGTCTGTTCGCCAAAGGACGGTGCGAACAGACACGCGCGCTGATAGCTCATGTGCGCGACTCCGTTCCGCCGGATGCACCGCTGATCATCGCCGGCGACTTCAACGACTGGCGCAACCAGATGAGTGCCACGCTGGCAAATGAACTGGGGGTGCAGGACGTATTTCACCTGCATGCCGGCGCGCCTGCGCGCAGCTACCCGGCGCGCCTGCCGTTGTTTCGGCTGGACCGCATCTACGTGCGCGGCTTCGGCGTGGCGCACAGCGAAGTGCATGTCGGCGACGCATGGCAGCGGCTGTCTGACCATGCCGCGCTGTCGGCACGGCTGACACGGCACGGCGGGAACGTCGCGTGAGCACACGCCATCAGACTGGCGCACACCGGATCGACGGCAACCGCCTGACGCTGCTGCAAAACGGCGCAGCCTACTTCCCCCGGCTATGCGCCGACATCGACGCGGCACAACACTCGATCTATCTGGAGACCTATATCTACGCCGCGGACTACAGCGGGCGCATGGTCGGGGAGGCGTTGCGGCGAGCCGCGGCGCGCGGCGTCGCAGTGCGCCTGTTGCTGGATGGTTTCGGCTCGGCAGAACTGCCGCCGCACTGGGTGGACGAGCTGCGCTCTGCCGGAGTCGAAGTGCAATGGTTCCGGCGCGCCGTCTCGCCGTTCACGCTGCAGCGCAGCCGACGGCGGCGACTGTACCGCCTGCACCGCAAGCTGGCGGCGATCGACGGCAAGATCGCCTTCGTCGGCGGCATCAACATCATCGACGACATCCCGCCGGATGGCGGCATCTCCGAACCGCGCCTGGACTATGCGGTGCGCGTACAGGGTACGCTGGCCGGCACCGTGCACACCGCCATGCGCCGACTGTGGAACATGGTGTCGTGGGCCACTCTGCACCGGCGCAGCAAGGCGATGAACTGGCGCTCGGGCAGGACAAGCATGCCTGCGCCCGATGAACCCGTCGCCCTGCTGATCCGCGACAGCCTGCGCCACCGGCGCGACATCGAGCGAGCCTACCTCAGGGCCATCGTCGGCGCACGTAGCGAAATCATTATTGCCAATGCCTACTTCCTACCGGGCCGCATGTTCCGCCGCGCGCTGATTCAGGCTGCGAAACGCGGCGTGCGCGTCGTGCTGTTGCTGCAGGGACGAGTGGAATACTGGCTCCAACATTACGCGACGCAGGCGCTGTATGACCGACTGCTCGCCGCCGGCATCGAAATCCACGAATACCAGGCCAGCCACCTGCATGCCAAGGTCGCCGTGATCGACGGCGTATGGGCGACGGTAGGCTCGTCGAACATCGACCCGTTCAGCCTGCTGCTCGCAAGAGAAGCCAATCTCGTCGTGCAGGATGCAGGCTTCGCGCAGGAACTTCGCGCCAGCCTGCTCGCCGAAATCGCGAGCCACGGACTACGCGTACATCAGTCAGGGAAAAGTTTCCGGGCACGCGCACTCGCCCGCGTGAGCTATGGCTTCATTCGCTTGCTGGTGGGGATGTTCGTGTCGCCCCGGAAGCGGCGGGAATAAAAAACACTACTACTACAACTACTACTACTACACACCCGCCCGAAGTGCCTGTTCATCTGCAAAATAACTCGACCGCACCATGGGCGCACATGCTGCGTGACTGAAACCCATCTCCTGCGCGGCGCGCTCGTACATCGCGAAGGTCTCGGGCGGCACGTAGCGCAGCACCGGCAGGTGGCCGTCCGAGGGTTGCAGGTACTGGCCTATAGTCAGCATGTTGACATCGTGCACGCGCAGGTCGCGCATCACCTCCAGCACCTCGTCGTCGGTCTCGCCCAAGCCCACCATCAGGCCGGACTTGGTGACGACCTGCGGGAAGCGCGCCTTGAATTCCTTCAGCAGTTTCAGCGAATGGATATAGTCCGCGCCAGGGCGGGCCAGCGAGTACAGGCGCGGCACGGTTTCGAGATTGTGGTTCAGCACATCGGGCAGGTCTCCCGCCATCGCATCCAGCGCGGCATCCAGCCGACCACGAAAGTCCGGCACCAAGGTCTCCAGCCTTGTCGTCGGCGAGCTGGCGCGGATCGCGCGCAGGCAATCGGAGAAGTGCTGCGCGCCACCGTCGCGCAAATCGTCCCTGTCCACGCTGGTGATGACGACATAGCGCAGCTTCAGCAGGCCGATGGAGCGCGCGAGATTCTGCGGCTCGTCTGGATCCGGCGGCAGCGGCTTGCCGTGCGCGACGTCGCAGAAGGGGCAGCGGCGCGTGCATACGTCGCCCAGGATCATGAAGCTGGCCGTGCCCTTGCCGAAGCATTCGCCGATATTCGGGCAGGAAGCCTCCTCGCACACCGTGTGCAGCTGGTTCTCGCGCAGCATGCGCTTCACATCGTGGTAGCCCTGCCCGCTGCCGGACTTGACGCGTATCCACTGCGGCTTGCGCAGGCGCTCCTGCAGCGGCACGATCTTGATCGGGTTGCGCGCGGTCTTCTGTGCGCCCGTTTGGCGCTTCTGGATTTTTTCTTCGTTGTTCATGCTAGCCTCAAAGGCTTTCTAAAAAATTCGCGAGGAGGGATGGATGCAAGGCGCACGGAGCGCAGGAACCGGAATGTACTTTTGTACATGAGGATTCCGAGCACCGCGCAACGCCGCAGACGCCCTCCGCAGCAATTTTTTCACGCGTTGCCGATGCCGCTGGTCGGCAGCTTGATCTGCTGCGCGAAATCCAGCATGCGTTTGATCGGCAGCACCGCGCGCGGAATGATTTCCGGATCGACATGGATTTCGTTCTTGCCGGTTTCCAGCACTTCAGCGAGATTGATCAGACCGTTCATCGCCATCCACGGGCAATGGCTGCAACTAGTGCAGGTCGCGCCGTAGCCCGCGGTCGGCGCTTCGAGGAAGACCTTGTTCGGGCACAGCGTGCGCATCTTGTGCAGGATGCCGTTGTCGGTTGCGACGATGAATTCCTTCACGTCCGAACCCTGCGCCGCCTTGATGAGTTGCGTGGTCGAGCCGACCACGTCGGCCAGCTTGACCACCGCGCGCGGCGACTCGGGATGAACCAGCACCAGCGCACCCGGATGCTGCGCCTTCAGCTCGATCAGTTCCTTCGCCTTGTATTCGTCGTGCACGATGCACGAGCCCTGCCACAGCAGCATGTCCGCGCCGGTCTGTTCCTGCACGTAGCTGCCGAGATGGCGGTCCGGCGCCCACAGTATCTTCTCGCCGCGCTCCATCAGGTGCTTCACCACCGGCAGTGCGATCGAGCTGGTCACCATCCAGTCGGCGCGCGCCTTCACTGCCGCGCTGGTGTTGGCATACACGACCACGGTGCGGTCCGGATGCGCGTCGCAGAACGCGGCGAACTCGTCCACCGGACAGCCGAGGTCGAGCGAACATTCCGCTTCGAGGTCCGGCATCAGCACGCGCTTCTCTGGATTCAGTATCTTCGCGGTCTCGCCCATGAAGCGCACGCCCGCGACAACGATAGTCTTCGCCGGATGTTGGTGGCCGAAGTTCGCCATGTCGAGCGAGTCCGACACGATGCCGCCGGTTGCTTCGGCGAGGTCCTGCAGGTCGGGATGCACGTAGTAATGCGACACCAGCACCGCATCCTGCTCTTTCAGCAGGCGCTTGATACGCGCGATCAGCTCGGCCTTCTGCTCGGGACTCGGCTCCTGCGGACGTTTCGCCCATGCTCGCGCGGTGCTGCAACTCGATTGCACCGCATCGGGATGATCGTAGGCGATCTGGATGATGTTCTCTTGCATTTCTTCCCTTCGGTTCACGGCGATTTAACTTATCCGCGCCTTCATAACCCAATAAATCTCATCCATCACGGCATCCGTTTCAGTCAGCACCAGCCTGTCATCGAAACGCAACACTTTAATCCCCGTGTCTGCCAGTTTCTTATCGCGCTCGGCATCCAGAAGCCGATGCTCAGCTTCTAAATGTTGTGCGCCATCCAGTTCAATCACCAGCATTGCTTTCGGACAGTAAAAATCCACGATGAACGAAAGCAGCGGCTTTTGTCGATAGAACTGGACACCGCAAATCTGCTTATTCCTGAGCCTGTACCATAAATGATTTTCGGCCTCGGTCATATTCGAGCGGAGCATCCTCGAAAAAGGCTTCAGATTCTTATCGTAGGGCTGCATAAATCCCCCGCTCGCTTCGCTCACCGCCCCCTTTTACAAAGGGGGCTATAAACCCCGCCGCCGCTCTACACTCCCCCCTTTGCAAAAGGGGGGCTGGGGGGGATTTTCGTTCTTTCCGCTAATTGCAATATCGCCGCACGGTTGCTCGGCGAGAACACTTTGTCCGCAGCCTCTTGCCACGGCAGCCACTGGTAGCCCAGATGCTCCTGCGGCGCAAGTTGCACTGCGACCTGCGCCGGCAGTTGCAGGCCGAACACATGCTCGGTGTTTTCGGTGACGCCGGGTTGGTAACGATGGCGCCAGTGCAGGTAGATTTCGTAGACATTGCGCTGTTGCCAGTCGGTCAGTACATATTGCGAAGCATCAATGCCGGTCTCCTCGCACACCTCGCGGATCGCCGTGTCAATCAGCGCCTCGCCCGGTTCGCAACTGCCGGTGACCGACTGCCAGTAGCCTGGGTGGTCAGCGCGCTCCAGCAGCAGCACATCCAGATCATCCGTGTAGATCACCACCAGTACAGAGACTGGCTGTTTGTATTGCGCCATTAAACTCGGATTGTTCATTAGGCCGTCATACCGGCGAAGGCCGGTATCCAGCGATGAAAAATATGCCGCAAAGCGGACAAAGCCATGATTTTGGCCCACTTGCGTGGGAAATTTTTAATCATTCTGGATTCCGGCCTTCGCCGGAATGACGTAGTTTTTCTAACGGATAATTTGGGTTAAACAAAAAATATCCAGAACGCCTTGTTGCGCTGCCGCCAGTACACGGAAGTATCGGCAAGGATGTCGAGGGCGATCTCGCGGTCGTTGAGCGAAAGGCCGAAGGTGTCGCTGACGTTGCGCAGCAGCAGCACATAGCCCGACACGTTGCCGCACCAGGACAGGTCGCACAGGTCGTCGGCCAGCGCATCCCAGTTCGCACCGAACTCTTCCGGGAAATCGACAGCGCGCGCCAGCGCGTTGAGCAGGTTCTGCTTGCCCTTGACGCCCTTGAGGTCGGCCTCGAACAGCGCGAAGCTAGCCTCGTCGGCGGCGGCGCGCAACTCGTCCACGCTGCAAGTCAGCGTGTAGCTGCCGGCGGCAGCGGTATCGTTCAATTGTTGCGCCAGTGGATTCATGGCTATTCTCTGATGCGTTTGAAAGTCCGGTAGTGATCTGGGCTGTAATAACATTCTGGCAACTTTCCACATACGATGCGCCGCGCGCCGCGATTGCGCGCACCCGGCGTTTTCACCGTGTACTCGCGGTAGTAGCCGCGCAACTGCTGCGGCAACACCCGTTCGTAATTCTTGAAAATCGTGCCGTCACGCTCATAAGCGTACGGCCCGCCCTGTTCGATCGCGCGCAATGTCTCGCGCGCCTCGACGGGCAGTTCGGCCCTGACAATGACCGGAAGTTCCCCGGAACCAGCCGCCTGTACCTGAACCTGCGGCAACCACAGCAGCAGCGCCAGCAGCCAGAGACGCAGGTGACGCGACATCGATTATTCCTTGGCGACTTCCGCAGTCGTCTGCACTTGCTGGCGCAGACGAATATGCAGGTCGCGCAACTGGCGCTCGTCCACCGCGGAAGGCGCATGGGTCAGCAGGCACTGCGCGCGCTGGGTCTTCGGGAAGGCGATCACATCGCGAATGGATTCCGCACCGGTCATCATCGTGACAATACGGTCCAGGCCGAACGCCAGACCGCCGTGCGGCGGCGCGCCGTATTGCAACGCGTCGAGCAGGAAGCCGAACTTGAGCTGCGCCTCTTCCGCGTCGATGTTGAGCGCGCGGAACACCAGGCTCTGCACTTCTTCCTTATGGATACGCACCGAACCGCCGCCCAGTTCCCAGCCGTTCAACGCCAGGTCGTAGGCCTTGGCCAGACACTTGCCGGGATCGGTCTCTAGGAATTCCAGATGCTCGTCCTTCGGGCTGGTGAACGGATGGTGGCAGGCGACCCAGCGCTTGCTTTCGTCGTCGTATTCGAACATCGGGAAGTCCACCACCCACAGCGGCTCCCAGGCCTTGCCGTTGACGTAGCCCTTCTCGTGGCCGATCTTGCTGCGCAGCGCGCCCAGCGCGTCGTTGACGATCTTGGCCTTGTCCGCACCGAAGAAGATGATGTCGCCGTTCTGCGCACCGGTGTGATGCATGATCGATTTCAGCGCCGCCTCGTGGAGATTCTTAACAATGGGCGATTGCAGGCCGGTTTCGTTCAGTTGCGTCACGTCGTTGACCTTGATGTAGGCCAAGCCTTTCGCGCCGTAAATGCCGACGAACTTGGTGTACTCGTCGATCTCGCCGCGGGTGAACGCAGCACCGCCCGGTACACGCAATGCCGCCACGCGGCCGGTCTCGGAATTCGCCACGCCGGCGAACACCTTGAACGCGACGTCCTTCACCATGTCGGTGACTTCGGTCAGCTCCAGCGTCACGCGCAGGTCGGGCTTGTCCGAACCGAAACGCGCCATCGCTTCCGCATGGGTCATGCGCGGGAACGGGTTCGGCAGGTCCACGTCCATCGTTTCCTTGAAGATAGTGCGGATCATCTCTTCCATCAGCGCGGTGATCTGCGCCTCGTTCAGGAACGAGGTCTCGATATCCACCTGGGTGAATTCGGGCTGGCGGTCGGCGCGCAGGTCTTCGTCGCGGAAGCACTTGGTGATCTGGTAGTAGCGGTCGAAGCCGGCCACCATCAGCATCTGTTTGAACAACTGCGGCGACTGCGGCAGCGCGAAGAACTCGCCGGGGTGTACGCGCGACGGCACCAGGTAGTCGCGCGCGCCTTCCGGCGTGGACTTGGTCAGCATCGGCGTCTCGATGTCGATGAAGCCGCGGCTGTCGAGGAAGCGGCGGAACGCCATCGCGACCTTGTAGCGCAGCATCATGTTCTTCTGCATCTGCGGACGGCGCAGGTCGATCACGCGATGGGTCAGGCGCACGTTCTCGGACAGGTTCTCGTCGTCCAGCTGGAACGGCGGCGTCACCGCGGCGTTCAGCACCTCGATCTCATGGCACAGGATCTCGATCTCGCCGCTGGTGATATTGGCGTTGGTCGTGCCCTCCGGGCGGCGGCGTACCTTACCGGTGATCCGCAATACATATTCGCCGCGCACCGATTCTGCGATCTTGAACATGTCGGCACGATCCGGATCGCACACGACTTGAGCCAGACCTTCGCGGTCGCGCAGGTCGATGAAGATCACCCCGCCGTGGTCGCGGCGGCGATGCGCCCAGCCGCAGATACTCACGGTCTGGTCGAGTTGGTCGGTGTTGAGGAGTCCGCAGTAATGAGTTCGCATGTTCGGCTTCTTGATAGTTAATCTTGTCTTGAAAGGTGTGCTTCCGTGTGGGCATGCACGGTCTCGGGCGTGGCGACCACGCCCATCGACACGATGGTGCGCAGCGCGACGTCCACGGTCATGTCCAACTCTATAGTGTCGGCGCGGCGCACGTAAAAATAAAAACCGTTCACCGGGCTGGGCGTGGTGGGGATGAACACCGCCACGTACTCCTCGTCGAAGCGACTGCTCACATCTCCCGGCACATTGGTCTGGAAAGCCAGCGACCAGGCTTGCGGATGCGGATAGCGCACCAGCAGCACCTTGCGGAACGAATTGCCGTTGCCCGACAACAACGTGTCGCTGACCTGCTTCACGCCCTTGTAGATGCTGCCGACGAACGGCACATGCAGCATCGCCTTCTCGGAATGCGCCCACAGGCGCTGGCCGAACACGTTGCGGATCAGCAAGCCGGTCAACAACACCACCACGAAAGTCAGGATGATGCCCAAACCGGGCACATGCAGCGGCAGCCAGCTGTCCGGATGCCAATGCTGCGGCAACAGCAACAGCGTCTGATCCATCGTGCTGATGGTCAGATTCAACACCCAGATGGTGATGCCGAGTGGAACCCAGACCAGCAGCCCGGTGATGAGATATTTTTTCATCGATCAGCCGGCCATCGGGCAGGAGCCCGCGCTGGCGCAGGGCGCGCATTCGGCCTTGGGCTTGTCCTTGAAATCGGTGACATAGTAGCCGTTGCCCTTCAGCTGAAAGCCGGCGGCAGTCAATTGCTTGGCAAGAGTTTCCTTGCCGCACTCGGGGCAAACGGTAAGCGGGGCATCGCTCATCTTTTGCATCACGTCCTTCTGCAAACCGCAGCTGGAACAGGCATAAGCATAAATAGGCATAACATCCTCCTATCGGTAAATTCAAAGTCGCGCATTATACATTAGGGTCATGGCCTGCCGCGAATGGCCTATCCCATGAAAAGCACAAGCCGCACAGGTTCTCTGTGCGGCTTGCCGTGCAGCGCAAAGATTAGCCCTTCGCGGCGATCAGGCGCTCGTACTTGGCGCGCAACTGATCTTCGCTCTCCACATGAGCCGGATCCTTGGGGATGCAATCCACCGGGCAGACTTCGACGCACTGGGGCGTATCGTAGTGGCCCACGCACTCGGTGCACTTGGACGGATCGATAACGTAAATCTCGTCGCCTTGGGAAATCGCGTCGTTCGGGCACTCGGGCTCGCACACGTCGCAATTGATACATTCGTCGGTAATTATCAGTGCCATGCTACTCTCCTCATTAAAATCAAATCTAATCTAATTCTTTTGCTGCAATCTTGCCGCCACCCGCGGCGAGACGAACTTGCCGACATCGCCGCCGAAACGCGCCACCTCGCGCACCATCGTCGCCGAAATAAAGGTGTACTGCTCTGCCGGCGTCAGGAACAATGTTTCGACCTCGGGATAGAGGTTGCGGTTCATTCCTGCCAGCTGGAATTCGTACTCGAAGTCCGACACCGCGCGCAAACCGCGCAACACCACCCGTGCGTCGTGCGCCTGCACGAAGTTCATCAGCAGGCCGTTGAATCCTTCCACGCGCACATTGGCGAAATCGGCGAATACCTCGCGCGCCATATCCACTCGTTCTTCCAGCGTGAACAGCGTATGCGCCCGGCTTTCCGCCACCGCGACGATCACCTCGCCGAACAGCCCTGCGGCGCGGCGCACCACGTCCTCGTGCCCACGCGTGATGGGATCGAACGTGCCCGGATATACAACTTTTATTATCACTGCTGAATTCCCAATAATTGGTAATGCACCTGCCCCGCCTTGCCGGATTTTTTTACTTGTAATGTCGGCGGCACTTCGACCGCCGCGCCGGATTCCACATACAACAGGCCGCCCTCATTCAAGCGTTCCGGCAAAATCTCCAACAATTTCGGCAAATAATCGGCGGCAAACGGCGGGTCCAGGAAGATCACGTCGTAGCGCTGCTTATCGCGGGACGCGAATTCTAGCCCATCCTGCGCATGAACGAAAATGTTACAAACCCCTAAAGTTTTAAGGTTATTCTGCAACGCGCGCACCACTGCCGGATTTTTCTCCACCATGGTCACGCGTTCGGCCCCGCGCGACGCGGCCTCGAAGCCCAGCGCGCCGCTGCCTGCGAACAGGTCGAGGCAGGTGCGCCCGTACAGGGTCTGGCCCAGCCAGTTGAATAGCGTTTCGCGCACGCGATCCGGCGTGGGACGCAATCCTTCGGCATCGGGAAAGGTGATGACGCGGCTACGCAGCTCGCCGCCGATGATGCGGACTTTATTCATCTATGCAGCCC
The DNA here is from genome assembly GCA_023229845.1 of Gallionella sp. Classification (GTDB taxonomy): domain Bacteria; phylum Pseudomonadota; class Gammaproteobacteria; order Burkholderiales; family Gallionellaceae; genus Gallionella. Next base: position 17,659 of record JALNYK010000022.1, on the reverse strand, counting down.
CAAAACAGAATTTATCCACGAAAAACACAAAAGGCACGAAGGTAGCATTTCGCAACCATCAAACTTGCTCACAATTTATTGGGCATCTCTATAAATTCAAATTCCGTCATTCCGGCGAAGGCCGGAATCCAGCGATTTTAATTAGAATATTTTTATGTCAGTGCGTTGCACTGTCTGTTTTGTTAACTGGACACCGGCCTTCGCCGGTGTGACGAATTTATAGGGACGCCCTATTGTTTTGCCGCCACTTCGGGTGCTCCGACGATCACCGTCGCCATCGCCTGCGGATCGAGGTGGCGCACGAATGCCTCGCGTATCCGCACCACCGTAACCTGCTCGACCTTGCCCGGGAAATCGTCCAGATAGCTCAGCGGCAGATCGTAGAAACCGATCACGCTGAGGTAGTCGAGTATCTTGTGGTTGCTGTCGATGCGCAGCGGGAAACCGCCGACGATATTCTGCTTCGCGGCGACCAGTTCCTTCTCGGTCGGCCCCTTGGCGATGAATTCCGCCAACGTGGCGCGCACCACTTGCAGCGCCTCGTCGGCCTGTTCCTTCTTGGTCTGCAGGCCGATCTGAAACGCGCCCGGCTGCTTCAGCGGCATGAAGTAGCTGTACACGCTGTAGGCCATGCCGCGCTTCTCGCGCACCTCGTTCATCAGGCGCGAGACGAAACCGCCGCCGCCGAGGATGTAGTTGCCGACATACAGCGGGAAGTAGTCCGGGTCGCTACGCGCCATGCCCGGCGCGCCGATCAGGATGTGGCTCTGGCTGGCCGGATGGGATATGCGCCGTTCGCTCGCGGCTATCTTCGTCGCCACCGCAGGCAAGGCTGCCGGTGCAGCCCCGCCCGGCAGCCCGACAGTCAACTGCTCCGCAATCGCCTGGGCCTGATCGCGCGATACGTCGCCCATGATCGCGACCACCGCGCCGCCCGCCTGATAGTGCGTCTCGTAGAAGGCGCCCAGATCGGCCACGGCGATTTTTTCCACGCCGACGATCTCGCCGGAAACCTGTAGCGCATAAGGATGGTCGCCGAACACCGCCTTCTGGAACGCCTTGTCGGCGATGCTCTCCGGCTTGGTCTCGGCCTCCTTCAGCGCGGCAATCACGCGCGCCCTCTCGCGCTCGAGTATCGACTCCGGGAACAGCGGGCGCTGCAACACGCGCGCCATGATGTCCAGCGCGCGGTCGCGTTCCGCCGCGCTGCTCAGCGTGCGCAGCGACACACTGGCCCTGTCCTGATCGAAACTACCGCCGAACTGCGCGCCGATGTCCGCCATGCCGCGCGCGACATCGTCCTCGCTCAGGCCGTCCGCACCGAGATCGAGCAAGTGATGGGTCAGCCCCGCGACGCCGGATTTTTCCGCCGCATCGAAACTGCTGCCGGCCGGAAAACTCACCGCCACGTCCAGCATCGGGATGTCGTGATTTTCGACGAACAGCACCCTCGCGCCGCTGGTGCTTTGCCACTGCTGGATGGCGGGCGTGGCTTGGGCCGACGCAGCGGCGAAACACAGCGCTGCGGCCAGTAATCCGGGAAATGTTTTAGTGAGCATGATTCATTCCTTGCGGCTTCTGCTTCGGCTTATCGGATAGCGGCTGCGGATCGAGCACCGCAACGGTCAGGCTGTCGTCCCGCAAAAACTCTTCGGCGACCTGGCGCACCTGCTCGGCGGTCACCGCCTGCAACTTCTCCAGCATCAGCGGCACGGCGCGATGGCCGAGGCCGATGCTTTCCAGCTGGCCGATCTGCATCGCCTGATAGAACAGCGAGTCGCGCTTATACACCTCGCCCGCCATCACCTGCGCCTTGACGCGCCGCAACTCTTCGTCGCTGACGCCGTCCTTCACCAGTTGCTCGATCTCCTTGCGCAACGCGATCTCGACATCGATCACCGTCTTGCCCTCGCTGGGTGTCGCCTCCAGCACAAACAGCCCCGGCCCGCGCGCGAACGAGTCGTAGCCGACGCCCACTCCGCTGGCGACCTGCTGCTCGCGCACCAGACGCTTGTTGAGCCGCGCCGACTCGTTGCCGTCCAGCACGCCCGCGAGAATGTCCATCGCATAGGGCTGCCAGTCCTGCGCCGGATCGCGCAGCACCGGCGCACGGAAGCTCATCACCATATGCGGCAATTCCGCCGGGGCCTTCACCACCAGCCGCTTGATGCCGAGCTGCTTGGGCTCGTCGTAATTGCGGCGCGGCGGCATCGCGCGTTTCGGAATCGCGCCGTAGTATTTCTGCGCCAGCGCGAATACCTCGCTCGCCTTCACGTCGCCGGCGATCACCAGCGTGGCATTGTTCGGCGCATACCAGCGGTCGTACCACGCCTTGGCGTCGCCGACGGTCAGCGCCTCTAGGTCGTCCATCCAGCCGACCACCGGATGCTGGTAGGGATGCTGCTGGTAAATCGCCGCCATCATCTTTTCCTGCAACAGCGCGTGCGCCTCGTCGTCGGTGCGCCAGCGGCGCTCCTCCATCACCACCTTGACCTCCTTGGCGAAGTCCGCCGCAGTCAGTTTCAGGTTGCGCATGCGGTCGGATTCGAGTTGCATCGCCAGCGCGAGCTTGGACTTGTGCAACTGCTGAAAATAGGCGGTGTAGTCGTAGCTGGTGAAGGCGTTCTCGCGCCCGCCCGCGGCGGCGATGCGCTTCGAGAATTCGCCCGCCGGCACGCTAGCCGTGCCCTTGAACATCAAGTGCTCCAGCACATGCGCGATGCCGGTCACGCCGGTGCGCTCGTCCATGCTGCCGGCCTTGTACCAGATCTGCTGCACCACCACCGGCGCGCGATGGTCTTCCTTGACGACGACCTTCAGGCCGTTCGCCAGCGTGCGCTCGAACACTTCGGCCTGCACAGCACCGCCCAGCAGCAGCGCGAAGCAAAACAGATAAATCCTCATAGTCCCTAGCCCTTAAAGGTGTAATAGGCATAAAATGCCGCGCGCATTATGCGATATTTTTTCGGCCACACCTAAATGTTCAGCTTCCTGAAAAAAAACTCATCCGCGTCTTCTGCGGACGCAAAGCCCGATAGCGGCTGGATCGCGCGCCTGAAAACAGGGCTGGCCCGCACAAGCAACCAGCTCACCGACTTGTTCGGTCGCGGCGGCAAGATCGACGACGACCTGTACGAAGAACTGGAAACCATCCTGATCACCGCCGATGTCGGTATGACCGCCACCAGCGCCCTGCTCGCCGACCTGCGCCACCGCGTGCGCGAACAGCGCCTCACCGAGGCCGAACAACTCAAGCAAGCCCTCGCCGAATGCCTGCTGAAACTGCTGCAGCCGCTGGCGCAGCCGCTGAAGGCCCAGTCTATTCAAGCTGATGGTTCGCATAAACCGTTCGTCATCATGATGTGCGGCGTCAACGGCGCGGGCAAGACCACCTCCATCGGCAAGCTCGCGAAATACCTGCAAGGTCAGGGCCTCTCCGTCCTGCTCGCCGCAGGCGACACCTTCCGCGCCGCCGCAAGAGAACAGCTGATGACTTGGGGCGAACGCAACAACGTCACCGTGATCGCCCAACAAAGCGGCGACGCCGCCGCAGTGATCTTCGATGCAGTGCAAGCCGCACAGGCGCGCAAGATCGACGTCGTCCTGGCCGACACCGCCGGCCGCCTGACCACCCAAGCGCACCTGATGGAAGAAATCAAAAAGGTGAAACGCGTCATCGCCAAAGCCCTGCCCGAAGCCCCGCACGAAGTACTCTTGGTGCTGGACGCCAACACCGGCCAGAACGCGCTATCTCAGGTCAAGGCCTTCGACGAGGCCCTCGGTGTCACCGGCCTGATCCTGACCAAGCTCGACGGCACCGCCAAAGGCGGCGTGATCGCCGCCATCGCCAAGGCGCACCCGATCCCGGTGCGATTCATCGGCGTCGGCGAAGGACTGGACGATCTGCGCCCCTTCGTCGCGGAGGACTTCATCGCCGCGCTGCTGGGGCTGGACGCCTGACTCCGATCGCCATACTGAATACCCTTCCGTAGGTCGGATGAGCGTAGCGTTATCCGACGCAATGAACACCACGTCATCCGGCAATCATTCCTGAAGAACAGCGGAAGGCGCTACGCTTTTCCGCCCTACGGTTTTTTGCTTCTCGTTAAACCACCAGCCGCCCAACCAGCTCCGACATATTCGAATAAGTGATGAAGGCCTCGTGCGTGGCGCGCGTGATGGCGACATAGGTCAGGCGCACGTCGTCTTCTATGCTCTCCGTCTCCAGCGCGCCCAGCCCGCCTATCGCCACGCAGGGAAACTCCAGCCCCTTGGCGTTGTGCATGGACAGGAAGCGCACCGCGTCGCGCGTCGTTTCCACGCGGTTGTGATGGCTCTTCGCCACATCGACCGGGATGCCGTGTTTCGCAAAAGTCTGCTCGAAACGCTCGCCGATGTAATGCCGGGGATACAGCACCGCCATGTGCCCCCACTGGTAACCGGCGGCCTTGCGGCCGAGCAGCCATTCCGCTATCGCATGCGCCTCGCCGTCGTAGTTCACGCACTTGCGCACCACCGGCTCCACCCCTTGGCGTCCGGCGTCTTCCGGCATCAGGATCGCATCCTCGTTGTCGGCGCAGACGCCGGGCGCGCCGATCACGTCGGCGGCGAACTTGCGGGCGAAGCGCAAAATCTGCGCGGTGTTGCGGTAATTCATCTTCAGCACCGTGGTGCGTCCTGAGGCTTCAATGCCGAGCTGTTTCCAGACCGGGCGCGCGCCCCTTGTAGATCGCCTGCGCGTCGTCATAAACGATCATCAGCGCCTTGGTGTCCGGGTTGACCATCTTCGCCGCCAGCGCCAGCCATTGCGGCTCGAAGTCGTGTGCCTCGTCGATCAGCACCGCATCGTACTGCCCGCCCGGAATCAGCCCGCGCTCGGCGGCATCGAGCACGGCCTGCACGCCGGCGGCGAGCCGCGCATCATAGTCGGGGATGTCCTTCTCGCTCGGATGCGGAAGGCCGTAAGTGCGCAACATTTTCCAGCACCAGGAATGGAAGGTCGAAACGTTCACCTTGTCCTCCACGCCCCGGTCCTGCATCGCGTTCTCCAGACGCCCCGATATGCCGTTCGCGTAACTCAGCAACAACACCGGACGGCTCGCCGCGCGCGCGATCTGTTCGGCGCGAAACGCCAGGATCAGCGTCTTGCCCGAGCCGGCCACGCCGCGCACGATGCGGTGTCCCGCGCCCATGCTGCGCGCCAGCAACTCCTGCTGCATGTCCATCACCTCCAGCATGCGGTCGCTGGCGGGCGACGCATCCGCAGGCGGCTCGTCCAGCGGCAGCGCAATCTGCGTGACGCGAATTTCCGGAAACAGCCGTGCGCGCACGCGATCGATCTGCGGCAGCGACAACGCGGGCCCGATGCGCGGCGACACCATACGCCACACGCGCTCGCGGAAGGCATCCGGATCGACGCCCTCCGCCATCTCGTCGCGAAAGATGCAGCGCTCCGGCGGAAACACCTCGCGCAAATCGGTCTGCTCGAACTGCGCGCGCTTGATGTTGGTGAACACCACGCCGTAGCCGAAAGAGAACACCGGCTTGCCCTTGAAACTGCCGCTCTCGTTGACCAGCATAGTCTCGCGCTTCAGCGCATCCACCACGTTGAACATGTAGCCGCGCACCTGCTCGAACGGGCTCTCAACCGACACCACACCTTGCGGCGTCAACAACTCGACATGCGTGCGCGTCGCACCGACGATCGTATCCAGGTGCCAATCCTTCACCTCCAGCACCACGATGCCCTGCTGCGGATGCAGCACCACGAAATCGGGATGCTTGCCGAACGGCCCGACCGGAATGTTGTGCCATGCCCAGGCATTGTCTTCGAGGCAATCTTTCAGCCGCTCGGCAAGGCTCAATTCGCCGCGCGCATCGAAGTGCGCGGCGCCGAGGGTGGGGATCAGGGTGGCCATGGGAGGAGTTATGTGGCGATATTGTCAGGACAAAAAAATTTGAAGCTGCCCCCATACCACTCGCTACTAAATAATGGACGTGTTGATCACAGGTTGATGATTCGAGATTGTTTCCCACGGCTTGCGAGTTTTATATTTATTTCCACTCATATCGGGCGGGGTCAGGCCTGGAGAAAAATACATGACTTCTTCCCCATATCTAGCATTCCCATACGCGCTATACGTTAGATTAATTCTGGCTGCACAATGCCCGTCGTAACACTCCCTAATTAGAGCGTGGTTATCGTATGAAACAATCCACGGTCGCTTCAGGTTTTCAGTTACCCAATTAGCAAGTCTTCGATGATCTTGCTCTTGATACGAATTTAAATACAGCCCCGGCCCCTTATCCACATAGGGTGGGTCGAGATATACGAGCGAGTTAAGCGGAAGTGAGGGCTGAAGTCGCTCCAGAAACTCGACAGCTTCGAGATTATGTACACTGATACGTGAACGAAATCTGCCAATCGCCTCGATTCGCCGAGTTAGAGCGTCGCGATTATACCGGGCGTCAATTTTCCAATTCCCGGATTGACCTTTCCCACCGATAACCCCTGCTGCAAGAATTCCAGAACGGTTTGTCCTATTCAGAAAGAATGTGGCAAATCCCAAATCCAATAGATCCTCATGACTCTTATTTGTCCAAATATCGCGCTGAAGATGCCAAGTGTCTATGTCACACGGCGTGTCGGAAATTTTCTCGCACAGTGCATCTGTATGAAAAACCGCGCTGTTCCAGAATGCATAGACTGCACGATCTAGATCGTTGATATGGATAGTGCTTACGGAGTACCCAAACAATAATTCCAAAGCAAGCCCAGCTCCCCCACAGAATGGCTCTACGTAATGAGCATCGTGAAGTTTATTCTGGGCGATCAGCTTCTGAAGATAGGGAAGAAGTCTTGCTTTCCCTCCCGGATAACGAAGTGGAGTACAGTTTGGCATCTATGTCTGATTCAGGTCATCAATTGTTTTGCTTTAAGTTCGCCTGTTCTTTGTGGTGAATTCTCTTCCACAAAAGATCCAGCCCACCCCTAACACTACCCCAAGTGGCTTTTACATGCTCAGCACTTAACTCATTGTATTGATTATGAGCGGTTGAACATAACTGTTCGTAAGTCTCCGCAGAAGTCTTAAAACTTTCCGAAATAGTAGCCTTATCTGGAGAGTCAGTGGAATAACTGTTTCCCAAAAGATGTCCGGTTGCAGTGGAAATATTAGTGGTATAGCCCTTGGCTTTACCATCCATTACTGTCTTCACATAGATCTCGCATGTGATTTCCAGCAAAGATCTAATCAGCAATGCACAGGCATAAGGTGCACTCTCTACAGCGACGCCTTCCCTTAACTCTCGAAATATTTCGTGGCATTTTCGATTCGTTATTGAGGTTATGTCGCTTTTTTCCGCAACATATTTACGCTTTCGCGGCTTTCTCGTGTTCTGAGATCCCGCGTCTCCTGTTTCAGCACTAGGGTCAGAGGATGGCTGATGGGGAGAGGTTTTCTCATCCTGACCTTGTCTTTCCTGAGTATTGTCTATCGGCGAACTTGGTTCACCTGATGATTCTGAATTTTGGTGCGCATCCTGTTTTGATTTTTCTTGTTCCATTTTAGCATCGACCTTAGCCTCCACCTCGCTAAAATAGCCTTGCATCTTATTCACAGTGTCAAACTCACCACGCGTGTGAACGCGCTGACTTACAACATCTTCGGCAACGATCGAAAGTGCCAACATAGCCTTGTGCTCATTCGAAAATTCGACTGAGGTGCTGGTTATTTTAAAACCGAACTTTGTTTGAAACTCTCTAGTTAGAACAACACGCTCGAAATTTGTTATTTCAAAAGCGCTTGAATCGATCCGATTAGTCACATCCAGATTGAGCCTGTTATTTGCTCTCAGCTTCTGAATACACTGCCATGTTCCGGTATTGTCAAATCTGGCAATTTGTAGCGCCGACCATGCACTTCGCCCTGCACCGGCATTTTCGCCCGTATGACGCAGATGGATAAAGTGTCTAGCTGACTCCCTATTGGGAGAAATTACTACATCTACTTCTTGTGGCCATTTCCCGAAAAATTCTGCGTGTAGTTTTTTAAATCGGTTGCGAATAGTAGGACTGACTTCAAGCTCTTCACGGTCAAGAGTTGTTGGCTGAGAAAGCAACCTAAGCGCGGTTAGTCGACGATTTCCGTCAAGGACAATATACCGACCAGGAGTTTCCGATTCCATAACATAAAGGCTTTCCGCCGGATCCAAACCACCTACGCGACAAATATCACTTGCTAGTTCAAGAACCTTTTCACCGTCTTTCTCGACCGATAGCAGATTGCGCATTGCCTCGGTCTGATTGGTTTCTGGTTTAAAGCGAGGATTACTCACATCCAGATCAAGTTGCTCTACAGATACATACGTTCTAGTAAATTTGCTCATTTATCATGTCCTATTGTTGCGAAAGGTACCGGAGTTCATTGAATTAATTTTCATTCCAATCTACTTCAAAACAATTCAACTCCGGTACCTTCGCTTTGTTTGCTCTCAGGCTTATAACCTTTCAAGGTGTCTAATCGCGTTGTCGTATGTCGAATGAAATTAACGGGGTCAGCGCAGGTCAGCATCACCCCACCCTACGCCGCCTGCCGATCCTGCTCGACCGACAATTTCATTCCCACCGCCTTCAGCACCGCGAGCAGCGTTTTGAGCGTCGGGTTGCCGTTGGCCGAGAGGGTGCGGTACAGCGATTCGCGGCTGATTCCCGCTTCCGCAGCCACTGCGCCCAGCCCGCCATAGGCTTCCGCGACGGTGCGTAGCGCGAGCAGTCCGGCGGCGCGGTTGTCCGGGTCGTCGAGCGATTCCATCGCGGCCTTGAGATACTCGACCGCCAGTTCGCGATCCGCGCGCAGTTCTTCCACTTCGCGCGCGTGATGCGACACCGCCGCTTTTATTTTCCTGCTCATGTTTGTCTCCGCTTCCAGTCCTGCCAGTATGCCTTTGCGGTCTTGATGTCCGTCGCCTGCGATCTTTTCGAACCGCCGCACAACAGGATGACGACCGTATGCCCGTGACGACCGAAGTACACCCGATACCCGGCACCGAGGTGTTCGCGCAATTCATGCACGCCTTCGCCCACGGCTTCGCAATCGCCAAAATTACCGGCCTCCAGGCGTTTAAGGCGGATGCGAATCTTGGCCTGCACCTGCTTGTCGCGCAGCGAGAGCAACCAATCGGTCAGCGGCTCTGCACCCTCTTCGCTCTGGTATCGAAAGACTTCGATCATTGGAATCAATGTAGCTTAAAAGCTACTGACAGGCAAGTAACTGGAAGGGATAAGCGGTCTCATTTCTTCTCCCGCTTTTCCCCTGATTATTTTCTGCCGCTGACCATTATTGCTGCTTGATTCGCCCAAACAGATGCGAGAAATCGCCCTGCCCGAACCCGTCAGTTCCGCCGATGGTTTGCGGCTGGTGGCAGGCCAGGCAATCGGTTGCGCCGGTGTTGGCGTTCAGCTTCATGTTGTATTGCATCCAGGTTTCCATCGTCGCGTTGGCCGGGCTGGGCGAACCCAGTACGCCGGAAGAGCCTGCGCGCGCAAAGGATGGCGGGTATTCCCCCGGAGTCAGAGGCGGGTAGTTGGGGCACGCTGTTTTCCAGTCGTTGGGAGTGGTTTCGTCCTCGTCATATGCCAGACAGCCGGATAGCGGGCCGCCGCCGCCTCCGGTCGGGCCGAAAGACAGCCACTCCATTCCCACCAAGCGGTAATTCAGCCACTTCTTGTCCAGCCCGGTGGCGGAAAAATTCCGCTTGATGCTTTCGTTCAGGCACGAGGTTGCCTTCATGTTGGTTGGGTCGTTTGCCGAATCGGTGCAGTTTGCCGTGGACGCAACGGGCAGCGCGAGTGTGCGGCAGATGTTCACTGGCGCATCCTGCGGGGCGCTCAGGCATTGCGTGTTCGCCTGTTGCGCGGTGGGGTAGGAGCAATTTTGGCCGTCGCCGCCAGCCTGTTTGTATGTGGCGTAGTTGAAGTAATTCCAGCCGGTCTGCGCGCCGATGCCGTTGAGCAGCCGGCCGTTCAGGTTCATGGCCTTGCCGGTTGCCGGGGAGATCGGTTGCTGGCCGATGGGCATGCTGTTGCCCGCGTTGCAGTCCGGCACATTGCCGACATGCTCGAACGTCGCCCATACGAATCCCGGCAGGTTTGCGGTCTTCTGCACCAGGTGCAGACCCGCCAGCCCCCAGAAGTCGCCTTTGGAATCTCGTTCGCAGTGCATGAGGTCGGCCGGGCAGGGACTGATCTCGACATAACGTTTCTGGGTGATGTACTTCTTCTGCATCGGCCCGTAATAGCGCCATGAGGTCTTGATCGTCACCGCACCTTCGCCGGTGTCTCCCGTGCTGGCGGGCGGGAACCATATGCCACCGGTCTTGTTGTTGGCCTTGTATGCCGTGACCGCGTTGTTGAAGCTGCTCTGCTTGTACAGCGAATTGGCGGCGACGAAATTGAAGTAGGTCTGGTTGACCCGCATGTCGTAGCTGGTGATCTGCCGGTTGACGTCTTTCAGCACGTAACCGTCGCCGGCCTGAATCTGGTTGTCGTGGTGGTGCAGCTCGGTGGTGCTGAGCGGCGAATATTTTCCGGGCCAGCTCGGCGTACCGCTTTCCGTAAACAGCGTGTACCACGGCGCGTAGCTCATGAAGCGCGGCTGCCCCCCGCTGCCCTTGCCTGCCAGATACAGGAAATTGTTCATGACGAACTGGTCGAGAAAGCAGTTCATCTGCACGGATGGCGCGGAACTCGCGGTGCTGGACCAGAAGCTCTGGCCGTTTGCCATGTGTCCGAAGCTCGCGTAGTCGCAGGCGTTTGCTGCGCCCGCCTTATATTTGGCGGAAACAGCCTTGGGAGCTGGCGCCGCCTGGGCCTGCGATACCATCACTTGAGTGGAGATAACAACGGATAACATGCCCGCCAACGCTCGGGCAGCGATGCTGAAGTATGTTTTTGACATGATTTGCACCTTTCGTTAAAAAGTTTTTTGTTGCACCGGATTCCTTTGTCGGCCAGCGGACAGCCCGATCTACATCACTCCCAGCTTCCTCAGCCGCATCGTCAAATCCTTGAGCGACTTCATCCCGGTCGCGAACTTTTTCGCCATCTTTTTTTCCGCGTCTTTTCCCGGCGGATTTTTCATGCCGGACATCTTTCGGATAATGGTTTGCCAGCTTGTGCAGTCCGGCGGAGTGGAGACTTGAGGCTTTGGCGAACCGGCCTCCGCCGCCGTCACCCTGTTGTAGACCTCGAAGTTACTGATGAGATTGCTCTTGGATTCGGACAGCGGGTAATTGCCCGGCCCGATGCCGGAATAATTGCGGTTGTCCACCCAGTGGTGAAAGGCCATCCCGCTGTTCGGAACAAGACCGTGAGTGGCCACCGTTTTCCGGTCGACTTGGAATTCGATGGCGTCCGCGCTCCAGACGATCGAATAGTCATGCCACTTGTAAACGTCATCGGACAGTCTGGTCATGCACACGCCGCCCCCGCCTAAATTGTCGAGGTCTATCCTGGTCACTGTCATCGCCAGTAGGGTTTTCCGGATATTTTTGGAGTTCGGTGGAACCGGATTGGTGAACTCCATGAACCAGGCGTATTGCCAAGCAAACGGGTTCATCGTGGTATTCCAGAAGCCCCAGCCACGTGTTCCCCCTCCGTCCCCTTCGGCTTTTATGCGCATCTCTATTTTTTGGGATGTCGTTTCGTCCGCCAGATACGGCGTGTTCCAGGCAAGGTCGCGGAACCACATCCCCGCGTTTTCGGCGGTGCCATACGCGAGGGGATTGGCGTAAAGCGCGCCGGGGGTGGTGGTGTTCCACGAGTCTCCGGCGTACGGCGTGACCGGGTGCGCGTTTTGCCATGCCGGGTCGTACGGGTAAGGCATATCGCAATGCATGCGGAGCTCTTCGTAAATCACAAAGGGCTGAAGGATGGGAGTGCCGAGTATGGTTTGGACCCACGGGTTATTGTCCCCGCTCTTGTAACCGGGCAGCTTGTCAAAGTCCTGCGGCTGCGGTTGGCCCGCCCCTTGGCGGACGCATGGGTTGTTGTACATTTCGGAATTGGTGTAGGGCGTTTGATCTCCCGTGCCTCCGGAAGAAGGGGAGCGCAGGGAGGCATGACAGACCGCATGCTTTGCATCATAAACATCTGCCGTCAGCTTCACGCACGGCTGCGCCGCGGAGCAACCGTGCGATTGCGTGTCCTGAAAAGTATGGTTGCCGTTGCAGTCCTCCCGCCACATCCAGGAGTTGAAAGCGGTGTTGTCGGCCGGCTGCGATGCATAGTCGTAATTGTCCTTGTAGACCTGTGTCCAGCCGCCGTCCGCCGCGCGGGCCGCGCCTGCGGCATTAGCGGCCAGCATGGCGGAAGCAAACAACATGAACCATCTTCGCGCGGATGTGCTGCCAGGCATGTGATCTCTCCCCTGTTTGCGGTTGCCGTTTATGGATTCTCGTATTTCCGGGGCCTGCACGAAGGCTACGCTCCCGATCAAATATCTTTCATCGCCTGGACGGGGTGCCGTGTCGAACTCGAACGCGAACCACCAGTCCACGGCTTTGCCTTCCGCCAACAGCGGAGACAGTTCGCCGGTTTTCATTATTTTTCTCCCTGTGTTCCGGAATGACAAACGGGGCTACGTCGCACTCGCCCGTCAATTCATGAAGGCACGCAGTCTTTCAGTTGCAGGCATACCCGTCAATAGACCGAAATGCATAGATAATTCGGCCTATATACTTTTCAAAGCATCGAACAAATGCTCCGCCGCAGGCACGCAAAATTGCTTTCTCCGCAGCGAGCCGCTAGCATCCGCAACGCAATCACGAATCCATATCGACCATTGGAAATAACGGTCATTCCGGCGTAGGCCGGAATCCAGCGAGTTGAAACATGCTGCGAAGCAGACAAACCCAGGATGTTGTCCCACTTGCGTGGGTATTTTTTTAATCAACTGGATTCCGGCCTCCGCCGGAATGACGGCACAATCGGTTATTTGAGATGAACAATTATGGTTTTGTCGTTCCAGCGTTCGCGGGAATGACGACTGAATCAGCGCTTCCTAAGGTGTTACCAACAAGATGATTAGCTTCAACCAGGTCAACAAGCGCTACCCCGGCGGTTACGAGGCGCTGAAGAACGTTTCGTTCGACATCGCCGAGGGCGAGATGGTGTTCGTCTCGGGGCACTCCGGCGCGGGCAAGAGCACGTTGCTGAAGCTGGTCGCGGGTATCGAGCGGCCCAATTCCGGCAGCGTGCTGGTGAATAACCAAAACGTCGGCGCGCTCAAAGGGGCGGCGCTGCCTTATCTGCGCCGCAATCTCGGCATCATTTTTCAGGATCACAAGCTGCTGTTCGACCGCAGCGTGTTCGACAATGTGCTGCTGCCGTTGCAAATCTGCGGCTTCGATCATCGCGAGAGCGCGAAGCGGGTGCGCGCTGCTCTGGACAAGGTGGGGCTGCTGAAGCGCGAGAAGGCGAATCCGATTGCCTTGTCCGGCGGCGAACAGCAGCGGCTGTGCATCGCGCGCGCCATCGTCAACCGCCCGGCCATCCTGCTGGCCGACGAGCCGACCGGCAACCTCGATACCGAGTACGCTCACGAGATCATGGATATTTTCCGTTCGTTCCACCAGGTCGGCGTGACGCTACTGCTTTCCACCCACGACGAGAGCGTGCTGCAAGACGGCGCGGTTCGCCGGTTGGCGCTGAAACAGGGGGAGTTGCAATGAGACAACATCTCGATCTGTTAAGCGCGGTGTTGCGCCGCATGTTCGCCTCCAGAGTGGGCGGCCTGCTCAACATTCTGGTGATCGGCATCGCGCTCAGCCTGCCCGCCGGCATGTATGTGCTGCTGAAAAATGCGCAGGGATTGGTGGAGCAACTCTCCGGCACACCGCAGATCAGCCTGTTCCTGGCGTTGAATGCGCAGGAGAGCGACATCGCCGAACTGCACAGCCGATTGGAGGCAAACGAGGCGATTGCTCGCGTCGAGTTCGTCGCGCGCGACCGCGCGCTGGAACAGCTCAAGCAGAGCACCGGCCTCACCGACGTGATCGGCAGCCTGGAAAAAAATCCGCTGCCGGATGCCTTCATCGTCTCGCCCAAGCAAGCGGAGCCGCAAGCGCTGGATGCCTTGCGCGATGAATTGGCGCTGTTGCCCCGGGTCGAACAGGCGCAACTCGATTCGGCTTGGGCCTACAAGCTCGAAGCGCTGCTCCGCTTCGGTCGCCTCGCCGTGCTGATCCTCGCCAGCCTGCTCAGCCTCGCGCTGGTGGCCGTGACGTTCAACACCATCCGCCTGCAGATCCTCACCCAGCGCGACGAGATCGAGGTCTCCCGCCTGATCGGCGCGACCGACGGCTTCATCCGCCGCCCCTTCCTGTATTTCGGTGCGCTGCAAGGGTTGTTCGGCGGCATCGCCGCGTGGGCCATCGTCACCGGCAGCCTGATGTTGCTCAACCGGCCGCTGGGGGAGCTGTCGCAGCTCTATGCCAGCCAGTTCGTGCTGCAACCGCTCAACCCCGGCGACAGCATGTCGCTGCTGCTGTTCTCTCTGTATCTGGGCTGGCTGGGCGCTTGGCTGTCGGTGGCGCGGCATCTGTCGCAGGTCGAGCCACATTAAGGAACCCTCCATCCTCTTGGCACTCTCATTTCGAGAGTGCTAGAATCACCCGCAAAGGAGGAAAAGCCATGAATACTGCTATGACATTTCCCGTACCGTCTGCCGTCGGTAGCCTGGAGAGTTACATCCAGGCGGTGAACCGCTTCCCTGTGTTGACTCAGGAACAAGAGTTCGATTTGGCGACACGCTTCAAGACCGAAAGCGATCTGGATGCCGCGCGCCAGTTGGTGCTGTCGCATCTGCGCGTGGTAGTCAGCGTCGCGCGAGGCTATGCCGGTTACGGCCTGCCGCAGGCCGACCTGATACAGGAAGGCAACATCGGCCTGATGAAGGCGGTAAAACGCTACGACCCGGATCGTGGCGTGAGGTTGGTTTCGTTCGCACTGCACTGGATACGCGCCGAGATCCATGAGTTTGTGGTGCGCAACTGGCGGATGGTGAAGATTGCCACCACCAAGGCGCAGCGCAAGCTATTCTTCAACCTGCGCAGCATGAAGCAGGGGCTAGAGCCGCTCAAACCGCAGCAGGTCAGCGAGATCGCGCAGCAACTCAACGTCAGCGAGCGCGACGTGGTGGAGATGGAGGCGCGCTTCGCCGGCCACGACATGGCGCTCGATCCGTCCGGCAGCGACGAGGACGACAGCTATGCGCCTATCCAGTATCTGGCCGACAGCGACGAGCACGAACCCTCGCGCATGCTGGAAACCGCCGAGCGCGAGCGCCTGCAAACATCCGGCTTGGCGAATGCCTTGGCCGGGCTGGACGAACGCAGCCGCCGCATCGTCGAGGCACGCTGGTTGAACGAAGACGAGTCCGCGACGCTGCATGAGCTCGCCGCCGAATTCAACGTGTCCGCCGAACGCATACGCCAGATCGAGCAGAAGGCGCTGGGCAAGATGCAGGCCGCTCTGCTTCCCGCAGTTATTTAGTCAGAAGGTTACCAAGCAAAAAAGCCGCAGATTTCTCTGCGGCTTTTTTGTTTTTTTACGGCCTATTTGACGATCTTGAGTTGCGGTCGTTGCGGCTTCCGCCTGGATTCATCGCCACCCTCCGCCGGAGGCGAAGGATGCTCTCCCGGCTGGAACACCAGCCCCTGTCCGGTCTCCTTGGCGAAGATGCCGATAACCGCGCCGACCGGCACGATGATGTCGAACGGCGCGCCGCCGAAACGCCCGCTGCAAGTGATGAACTCATTGCCCAGCTCCAGATTGCGCATAGCCTCGGCACTCAGGTTCAGCACAATCTCGCCATCTTTGACGTAGGCCGGCGGCACCGCGGTGAATTCGTCCACACGCACCGCCAGATAGGGAGTCAATCCACTATCCTCGCACCACTCGTAAATCGCGCGGATCAGGTAGGGACGTGTCGACAGATCGCTCATTATTTGCGCATCGCCCTTTCGGACGGCGTCAATGCGTCGATGAAGCCCTGACGGGAGAACAGCCGCTCCGCATATTTCATCAGCGGCGCTGCATCCTTGCCCATCTGGATGCCGTAATGATCGAGTCTCCACAGCAGCGGAGCAATCGCCACGTCCAGCATCGAGAACTCGTCGCCCAGCAAGAACTTCTGCTTGGTCAATATCTGCGCCAGCTGAGTGAGGTTGTCGCGGATCGTGGCGCGAGCCTTGTCGGCGGCCTTACCGTTCTGCTCGATGGCGTCCACCTGACTGTACAGCTCCTGTTCGAAGCGGTGCAGGAACAGGCGCGCGCGGCCGCGCATCACCGGATCGGGCGGCATCAATTGCGGATGCGGGAAACGCTCGTCGATGTATTCGTTGATGATATTGGCCTCATACAGGATCAGGTCGCGTTCGACCAGCACCGGAACCTTGTTGTACGGATTGATCACCGCGAGGTCTTCGCTGCGGTTCATCAGATCCACATCGATCACCTCGAAATCCATGCCTTTTTCGAACAGCACGATACGGCAGCGGTGGGAATATGGGCAGGTCGTGCCCGAATAGAGTCGCATCATAAAAACAACCTGACTTCAAAACTTGCTGAATAAAAAAGCCAAAAGGCGGAGCCGATGGCTCCGCCGCAATGGCGCTCGGAAAAACTTGCCGCGAAATTACCACATTCGGGGCATGAAATTCAACCGCTTAGTGAAGATCCTTCCAGATTTCTTTCTTCAGCGCATAGACCAGCACGAACAGAATGGACAAAAAACCAAGGACGATCAACCCCAGATCATAGCGCACCAGCTTGGCCGGCTCGCCCATGAACACCAGGTAATTGGTCAGATCGGCGACCGCCGAATCGTATTCCGCCGGTTTCATCGAACCAGGTGCAGTCAGTTCCAGCTTCCTTTCGTGCCCCTCGCCCTTGAGCGCCTGTTCACCCTGCATGTCTGACAACACATGCGGCATGCCGACATTCGGAAAAATCGCATTGTTCCAGCCGGTCGAACGAGCGCTATCCACATAGAAGCTCCGCAGATAGGTGTAGAGCCAGTCGGCGCTACGCGAACGCGCGATCACGCTCAAATCGGGCGGCGCCACCCCGTAAGCCAGCTTGGCCGAGTTGGCATCCATCGCGGCTTGCATCGTGGAACCCAGCTTGACGTCTTCGGGCAGCTCCAGATCCTTCTTGATCTGCTCTTCCGTCATGCCGATGTCCTGCAGGCGGTTATAGCGCATGTAGGAGGCGCTATGACAGGCGAGGCACCGGGAAGTGAAGAGCTTGGCGCCGCGTTGCAGGGAGACCTGGTCCTTCAGATTCACCGGGGCCTTATCCAGATGAACTTCCGCACCGCTGGCGATCGCCAGCACCGGCATCGCCATCAGCAACGCCAGCATCCATAGTTTGTTGATTGCTTTCATGTCAGCTAACCTTTCTGTTCTATTTGCTCGTCACACGATCGGGCTCGTGCTTGCACTTGTCGATCTTGGTATACCAGGGCATCAGGAAGAAGAATGCGAAGTACACCACGGACAACACCTGCGAGATGAGCGTATAGGTCGGAGTAGCAGGCATCAGGCCAAGGTAACCGAGGCCGACGAAGCTGATCACGAACAGCGTCAGGAAAAACTT
>JALNYK010000055.1 GCA_023229845.1 Gallionella sp. | reverse complement strand
GTTTCGCGCAACGCGCGCTCGGCGACAAACTCGCGCTCAATCAGCGCATCATCCCCGGCTCCATCGTCCGGTTGCAGAAGGACGCAAACGGCGTCTGGCAGATCGGCCAACTGCCCCAGGTCGAGGCCGCCTTCGTTTCCGCCGACCCGCGCAATGGCGCCATCCTTGCACTGGTCGGCGGCTTCGATTTCAATCGCAACCAGTACAACCACATCACCCAGGCATGGCGCCAGCCGGGATCTAGCCTGAAGCCCTTCATCTACTCCGCCTCGCTGGAAAAGGGATTCACTCCGGCGACTGTGATCAACGACGCCCCGCTGATGTTCGACGCCGAACAGACCGGCAGCGAACCTTGGCAGCCGAAGAACTACGACGGGACATTCGAAGGTCCGATGCGCATGCGCGAGGCGCTGACCAAGTCCAAGAACCTGGTCTCGATCCGAATACTGCAGTCGATCACCCCACAATATGCGCAGGACTACCTGACCAAGTTCGGCTTCGACGCCGACAAGCACCCGCCCTACCTGACCATGGCGCTGGGCGCCGGCATGGTGACCCCGCTGCAGATGCTGACCGGATATTCCGTGTTCGCCAACGGCGGTTTCCGCATCCAGCCTTACTTCATCGAACGCATCGAGGACGCCAACGGCAAGGTCCTCAGTCGCCACGCGCCGGCGATTGCAAACGAAGGTGCGGAACAGGTCATCGACGTGCGCAACGCCTACACGATGGTCAACATGATGCAGGACGTCGTCCGCCGCGGCACCGCCGCCTCGGCGATGCGCCTGGGCCGCATGGACCTGGCCGGCAAGACCGGCACCACCAGCGACTCGATCGACGCATGGTTCTGCGGCTTCCAGCCCACCATCGTCGGCGTCGCATGGATGGGCTTCGACCAGCCGCGCAGCCTCGGCGACAAGGAAACCGGCGGCGGCGCAGCCCTGCCGATGTGGATAGGCTATATGGAAAAGGTGCTCAAGGACGTGCCGCAAGCCGTTTATGCAATGCCGGAGGGCATCGCGACCGTACGCATCAACGAACAAGGGCAGCACGACGAGAACGGTAGCCTGAGCGACTTTTTCTATCAGGAAAACGTCCCTTCGGAACTGCCGCTTCCGCCCCTGCAGCTGCCCGGCAGCGAAGTGCGTCCGGCCGAAACGCTCAAAGACCAGCTGCTCTGAAGCGATGAACCACGAACGCGGACACAAGCGCGACCTGATGCGCGAACAGATCGCGCACCTGGCCGCCAAACTGATGGCCGAAGGCGGCATCACCGACCACGCGCTCGCCAAACGCAAGGCGGCAAAGCAACTCGGCGCATCCGACACCCAGCACCTGCCCGGCAATCAGGAAGTCGACGACGCCCTGCACAGCTACCGCGCGCTGTACCAGCAAGACAGTCATCCCAAAATCCTGCGCCAGCTACGCGAGGAAGCGCTGGACATCATGCGTCTGCTGTCGGCCTTCCAACCCTACCTGACCGGTTCGGTGCTGAGCGGCACCGCCGGCCGGCATTCCGACATCAACCTGATGCTGTTCTCTGACGATGTGAAAGCCGTGCTGCTGTTCCTGCTCAAACACAACCTGGAATTCGAGGACGGAGAGTGGAAGGTGAAGATAGGCGGACGCGAAATAAGCGTACCGAGCTACACGCTGACCGCCGAATCCGGCATCCAGACGCATATCGTCGTGCTACCCGAGAACGCCCGCCACAGCGGCAGCCGGCATCCAGAGACGCATGGGGATATTGCGGCGGTGGAAGCGCTATTGAAAACAGGACTGAGTGCTGAGGACTGAGGACTGAGAAAACCCTGTACACCAGCTTTTACTCAGTCCTCAGCACTCGCAGCTCAGTCCTCGGACTTAAGCCACTTCGCCGCATCGATCGCGAAATAGGTCAGTATCCCGTCCGCCCCCGCCCGTTTGAACGCCAGCAGCGACTCCAGCACGCAGGCCTGTTCGTTCAGCCAACCGTTCTGCGCGGCGGCCTTGAGCATCGCGTATTCGCCGCTGACCTGGTAGACGAAGGTCGGCGCCTTGAACTCGTCCTTCACGCGCCGCACGATGTCGAGGTAGGGCATGCCGGGCTTGACCATCACCATGTCCGCGCCCTCCTGCAAGTCGAGGCCGACTTCCCACAGCGCCTCGTCGGAGTTGGCCGGGTCCATCTGGTAGGTGTATTTGTTGCCCTTGCCGAGGTTGCCGCTGGAACCGACCGCGTCGCGGAACGGGCCGTAGAAGCTGGAGGCGTATTTGGCGGAGTAGGCCATGATGCGGGTGTGGATGTGGCCGTCGGCGTCCAGCGCCGCGCGCACCGCACCGATGCGGCCGTCCATCATGTCGGAAGGCGCAACGATGTCGGCTCCGGCGGCGGCATGGCACTGCGCCTGACGGGTCAGCACCGCGATGGTCTCGTCGTTCAGCACATAGCCGCTGTCGTCGATCAGGCCGTCCTGCCCGTGGCTGGTGTAGGGATCGAGCGCGATGTCGGTCATCACGCCGAGTTCGGGGAAGTTCTTCTTCAGCGCGGCGACCACGCGCGGCACTAGGCCGTTCGAATTGTAAGCCTCTTCCGCCCCCAGGCTCTTCAGCGGCGCTTCGATCACCGGAAAGATCGCCATCACCGGAATGCCCAGCTTCACGCATTGCTCGGCGTCCTTCAGCAACAGGTCCAGCGTCTTGCGCTGCACCCCCGGCATGGACTTCACGTCCTCCACCTTGTTCTCGCCTTCGAGCACGAAGACCGGGTAGATGAAGTCAGCCGGTGTGAGTACATGCTCGCGCATCAGGTCGCGCGAGAACTGGTCGTGGCGCATCCGGCGCATGCGTTTGTGGGGGTATAGTCCTAGTGTCTGCATGGTCTTTCCTGAAAAATTTTATTTTCTTTGGAACTAAGTTAGAGAACGCTTATCTGATTGCGTGAATGATGATGAATCGTTCCACGTTTCTCCTCCCTGAGCGTGTAATCTTAACCTTGTTAAGATGTTTGCCCCCGGTACGCCGGGGGCATTTTTTTGCCCTCGACATCCCAATGTCGTCTGCATTTAATCCTTAAAAAAACAGTTGCCCGCAGATTACGCAGATTTCCGCAAATTAAACAACCAGATACCTCGTCAATCAGGCCCGCTTTTAGGTGCGGTGCTTATCAAACATAAGTACCTGAAAATCTGCGTTAATCTGCGTAATCTGCGGGCAAATCCTGCTTGAGCCAGCCCGCGATCACCGCCTCCGCCTCCTCCATGCCCTGCTTCTTCAGGCTGGAGAACAGCTGCACGGAACAGTTCGGAAAATGTTCCTTGAGGTAGGCTTTCACTTCGAGCAGCGTCTTGGTCGCCTGCTGGCGGCTGAGCTTGTCCGACTTGGTCAGCAGCACATGCACCGGCTTGCCGGTGGGCGCAAACCACTCCAGCATGCCTTCGTCCAGCGCCGTCAGCGGATGGCGCGAGTCCATGATGACCACCAAGCCCGCCAACTCTTCGCGGGTTTGCAGGTAATCGCCCAGCAGCTTTTCCCAATGCTTCTGCACGTCGGGCGGCACCTTGGCGTAGCCGTAGCCCGGCAAGTCCACCAGAAACTTATCCTCGCCCAGCGAGAAGTAGTTCAGGTGCTGGGTGCGTCCCGGCGTCTTGCTGGTATAGGCCAACCGCACATGGTTCGCCAGCGTGTTGATCGCGCTCGACTTGCCGGCATTGGAACGCCCGACGAACGCGACTTCCTTGCCGCCGTGCAGCGGCAGATCTTTCATATGGTTGACGGTGGTGTAGAACTCCGCCTTAGAGAAGAGTCCCATTATTTCCAGGCCGCGAAGACTTTGTCGGCGGCGGCGATGGTCGCCGCAATATCCGCATCGCTGTGCGCGGCGGACACGAAACCGGCCTCGAACGCCGACGGCGCGAGGTACACGCCCTCATCCAACATCGCATGGAAGAAGCGGTTGAACGCCGCCTTGTCGCTCGCCATCACCTCGGCGTAGCTGGTCGGGGCTTTCTCGCTGAAATACAGGCCGAACATGCTGCCGATGGACTGCGCGCTGAACGGAATGCCATGCTTCTTCGCACTCGCGGCGATGCCTTCGGTCATGTCTTTAGCGATCTGCGTCAGGCGCTCGTAGAAACCGGGGGCCTGCACCAGCTTCAGCGTGGCCAGACCCGCGGCGACCGCGACCGGGTTGCCGGACAGCGTGCCGGCCTGGTACACCGCACCCAAGGGGGCCAGGCATTGCATGATGTCGCGGCGACCGCCAAAGGCTGCCGCCGGCAGACCGCCGCCCATCACCTTGCCCAGCGTGATCAGGTCCGGCTTGATACCGAAATGGCCGTGCGCGCCCTGCAGGCCGACGCGGAAGCCGGACATCACTTCGTCCAGGATCAGCACGGCGCCGTGCTTGGTGCACAGACTGCGCATCGCATCGAGGAACTCGCGCTTCGGCAGGATCAAGTTCATGTTGCCGGCGACCGGCTCGACGATCACCGCAGCGATCTCGTTGCCGTATTCGGCGAAAGCCTTCTCCAGACCGGCCGCATCGTTGTAGTCCAGCACCGTGGTCAGCGCGGCGATCTCGGCGGGCACGCCGGAAGAGCTGGGCTGGCCGAAAGTCAGCGCACCGGAACCGGCCTTGACCAGCAGGCCGTCGGAGTGTCCGTGGTAGCAGCCCTCGAACTTGATGATGCGGCTGCGGCCGGTGAAACCGCGCGCCAGACGGATCGCGGTCATCGTCGCCTCGGTGCCGGAGCTGACCAAGCGCACCATCTCCAAGCTGGGCAGGATCTTGCACAGCAGCTCTGCGATCTCCAGTTCGCTCGCCGTCGGCGCACCGAAACCCAGCCCTTCGGCGGCCGCGTCCTGCACCGCCTTGACCACTTCGGGATGGCAGTGGCCGACAATCATCGGGCCCCAGGAATTCACGTAATCGATGTAGCGCTTGTCGTCCGCGTCCCACACATAAGCACCCTTGCCGCGCTTGAAGAACAGCGGCGTGCCGCCGACCGACTTGAACGCGCGTACCGGCGAGTTCACGCCGCCGGGAATGATCTTCTGGGATTCGTCGAAAAGCTGCTGGTTGTGCGAAGTCATGTGCGTCTTTCTACTAATGTTATTTGGAACTGATGTTGTTCTATGAATATTTCAAATCTGCAAACTGCCTGGCCGCGCCCTGAATGTCCCCCGCGGCGAACACCGCCGAAATCACCGCCAGCGCATCCGCGCCGGTCTCCAGCAATTGCGCGCCGTTCTGCACGGTAATGCCGCCGATCGCGACGATGGGCACGTTCAACTCGTGCCGTGCCTGCCGCAACAATTCGAGGGTCGCCACCACCGCTTCGGGTTTGATGCCGGAGGGGAAGAACGCACCGAACGCCACGTAATCCGCTCCCTGCTTCACCGCTTCCTGCGCCAGCGGGAGGCGATTATAGCAAGACACGCCGATGATTCCGGCATCGCCCAGCAACGCGCGCGCCTCGGCCACCGAACCGTCCTCGCCGCCCAGATGCACGCCGTCCGCCTCCACATGCCGCGCCAGCGCCGCGTCGTCGTTGACGATCAGCGGTATACCAAACTCGCGGGTCAGCCTGCGCAGCGCGCCGGCCTGCTCGGCCCGCAACGACGCATCGGCGATCTTGTTGCGGTATTGCAGCACGCTTGCACCGCCCAGCAACGCGAGCCGCACCTTGTACAGCAACGCCGCCGTATCCATTTCGTCCGGCGTGATCGCGTACAGGCCCTTAATTTTAATTTGGGCGCTCCGGTGCATCTTCTTCGCCGCGCGCCCAGAACAAACGATCCGGAATATGCTGTCCCATGCCAGGACGGAAGCCTGCATTCAACGCCTGCCAGGTATATTCCTGTGCTTCCTTGACCGCTTCCGGCACATCCACGTCTTGCGCCAGCAGCGCCGCGATCGCCGACGCCAGCGTGCAGCCTGAACCATGATAGATGCCGGGCAGGCGCGCCCAGCTGTCGCTGCGTACGACGCCGTGTTCGTTGTACAGCGTGTTCACGACCTTGGGCGTCTGCTCGTGGGTGCCGGTGATCAGCACATATTCGCAGCCCATGCGCAGCAGGCGTTTCGCGCATTCTTCCAGCGAGGGATCGTCGTTTTCGTCATCGTCGTTCATTGCCAGCCGGCGCGCTTCCATGCTGTTCGGCGTGATGATCGTGGTCTGAGGGATCAGCAGTTCGCGCATCGCGTCCAGCATATCCTCGTCGGCCAGCTCATCGCCGCGGCCGGATGCCAGCACCGGGTCCAGCACCAATGGAATATCGGGATAGTCCGCCAGCACCTCGGCAATCGCCGCGATGTTCTCGACGCTGCCCAGCAGCCCGATCTTGAACGCTGCGACCGGCACATCCTCCAGCATCGCGCGCGCCTGATCCTCGACCCATTCGGCGTCGATCGGCATGACATCGTCCACGCCGCTGGTGTCCTGCACGGTGATCGCGGTGACCACCGACAGCGGGTGGCAGCCCATGCTGGCGATGGTCAGTAGATCGGCCTGCAGGCCCGCACCTCCGCTGGGGTCGGTGGCGGCGAAGCTCATTACTAACGGGAAGGATTCGGACATGGCTGATTACCTGAAGATTTCAGCTGCGCATTCTATCATCCAGATAATTCGCCACCCGGATGAAATCTTCCACCGCCAGATTCTCGGCGCGCAGCTGAGGATCGATACCGAGTTCGGCGAAACCAGCTTCGTCCAGATGGTCGCGCAAGGTGTTGCGCAGCGTCTTGCGGCGTTGGCCGAAGGCGGCGCTGACGATCTTGGCGAACAGCTTCTCGTTCTTCACCGCAATCTCGGCGGCCGACAAGGGAATCATACGCACGATGGCGGAATCGACCTTGGGCGCGGGGCGGAACGACTCCGGCGGCACGTCGAGCAGCTTTTCCATGTAGAAACGGTATTGCAGCATCACCGACAGCCGACCATAAGCCGGCGTCGAATGCTCGGCGACCATGCGCTCGACCACCTCGTTCTGCAGCATGAAGTGCATGTCCGTGACGCGCTCGGTGTAGGCGGCGAAGTGGAACAGTAGCGGCGAGGAGATGTTATATGGCAGGTTGCCGACGATGCGCAGCGGCGCGGGCAGGGTGGCAAAATCGAATTCCAGCGCGTCCCCGGCATGGATGGCCAGCTTCCTGTCGGGATTGGCCTGCGGGTAGTCGTTCTCCAGCCGCGCAATGATGTCGCGATCGATCTCGACTACATGCAGATGGTTCAGCCGCTTCAACAGCGGGCGCGTCAGCGCGCCCAGGCCGGGACCGATCTCGACCATGCTGTCGGTAGGCATAGGACGGATCGCGCCGACGATGTCGGCGATGATTTGCTGGTCGACTAGGAAGTTCTGTCCGAATTTCTTTTTGGCTTTATGGCTCATTTGATATATCCCAAGGACAAGGGCGCGATCAATCGCGCCCCTACGCGGTGCTCTCGCACTTCGCCATCTCCGCAGCCAGCCTGATCGCCTCCAGCAAACTGCCAACATTGGCCTTACCGGTTCCCGCCAAGTCCAGCGCGGTGCCGTGATCCACCGAGGTGCGGATGATAGGCAAGCCCAGCGTGACGTTCACGCCCGCGCCGAAACTGGCGTGCTTCAGCACCGGCAGCCCCTGATCGTGATACATCGCCAGCACGCAGTCGCATTGCGCCAGCTTGTGCGGCGTGAACAGCGTATCCGCCGGCAGCGGAACGCTGACATCGAAGCCCTCGGCGCGCAGGCGGTCGAGCACGGGGATCATCACCTCGATCTCCTCGCGCCCCAGATAGCCGCCTTCGCCCGCATGCGGGTTCAGCCCGGCCACGAGTATGCGCGGCTCGGCGATGCCGAAGCGGCGATGCAGGTCGCGTCTGATGATGCGCAGCACCTCTTCCAGCAACGGCGCGGTGATCGCATCCGGCACTTCGCGCAGCGCGAGATGCGTGGTCGCCAACGCAACGCGCATGCCCCCGCCGACCAGCATCATCACCACCAGCGGCGTGCCGGTCTGCTCGGCGAGATATTCGGTGTGGCCGGTGAACGGGATGCCGGCGTCGTTGATGATGCCCTTGTGCACCGGCGCGGTGACCATGCCGGAGAATTCGCCGGATTGGCAGCCCTGCAGCGCGCGACGCAACGTTGCCAGCACATAGCCACCGTTCGCCGCATCCAGCACGCCCGACCGACAGGGTGCGGCGAGCGGAACGTGAACTACGTTCAGAGAAGGGGGCCCCCGCAAGGGGAAGGCCGACGGGTGCCCAACGGCTTCGCCGTTACCCGTTCGCACAAGGGGAAAGGGGGAAGGGGAAACGGCTCCCTGCCCAGCTACATAATCCTGCACACGCAGTTCCACACCAAGCTGTGCGGCGCGCTGCTGCAACATACTCTTGTCGGCGATGACGACGAACGGAAAATCCGGCGGCTCTATGGCTAGCCGCACACACAGATCGGGACCGATGCCCGCGGGTTCGCCGGCGGTGATCGCCAGCGGCGCGGAAAGAAAGGCGTTGCTCACCGGTTAGTTGTTTTCTTCGAGGCGGTATTCGATGAAGGCGCGGTCGCGCAACTGGCGCAGCCAGT
>JALNYK010000021.1 GCA_023229845.1 Gallionella sp. | reverse complement strand
CCCTCGGGCAATTTGCACCATTGCTATTCCGGTCTTCCGCAGCACCGCATTCCACTTTGCCATATTCGCAAAGCCGCGTGTTTCTTCGGCGAGATTTGCGGCATAGGGCCGATTACTTCGCTAACCAATCATTCCACCGGACCTGCGCGAAAAGCCGCGCAGGCCGGCATTCAACGTTAGCCTTCACAGGGAGCATCAATTTGGAAAAGGAAAAAAGCTACGTACAGTCGCGCTTCAATGCGGACGTGCTGAGAGATGTAATAGCGGCAATTAGGGAACTCGCACTAAATGTCGAAGATGAGCTATCGCCCACGAACTGTAGCGTAAGTCACGACGATGGGTCCATTTGGCATTATGAAACCATCGACGAATTCCTGGCTGACTATAGGAAGTTCAAAGGTGACTCACACCTCCGTATCAGAGGCAACAAGATCGATCTCACGGTTACTTGCGCATATGGTCATACGAGTGTATCCGTAGTAGCTCCGCGACGCTCGGAAATTGAATCGATATTTGAAATATTCGAAAGACATGCCGGCGAAGCAAATACGGAAATATTGGGCTCAGCCCGTATTAGACGTCCAACCGTATTTATCGGTCACGGGCAAAGCCCCGTCTGGCGCGACCTCAAAGATCATTTGCAGGATAAACATGGAATTGATATCGAGGCATATGAAACTGGGGCAAGGGCCGGTCATACTATCCGGGATATTCTCGAAGACATGGCGGTTAAAAGCTCGTTTGCAGTCCTCATCCTAACTGGCGAAGACGAACAGGCCGATGGCAGTCTTCGCGGTCGTCAGAATGTAATTCACGAAGCTGGCTTGTTCCAAGGTCGACTTGGTTTTGCACGTGCAATCTTATTGCTTGAGGACGGAGTGGAACCGTTTTCAAATGTCCATGGTGTCCAGTACATCCGCTTTGGGAAGAACAACATCAAGGAAACATTCGGTGAAGTGCTTGCAACTCTTCGTCGTGAGTTTCCGCATGAAGGCTAACGAGGTGCAAAGGGGCAGCTTCGCATTTAATCTCCGACAGTCGAATAGAAGGCATGGTGGGCGCAGCCCACCATGCCGTTTGAAGGTTTTGATTCTCTTTCCCCTGTGCGCCGCCGAGTAGCGCAAGGCGGTCAGGGGTAGTCCGACGAATATGTTTGAGCACGTGACCGCGTAGCGGGTCGTGCGAGTTTATGAGGAGGCCTGACCGCCTGAGCAACGGAGGGAACCCGCGTAGCGGGCGGCAAACCGGGGTCGCCTTTTCTTTGGTTCCTTTATTTTGGCGAAGCAAAAGAAAGGAACTTGCTGTCGGGCAACCCCCGACGATTTTGATGTTGAATAATCGAAGGCAAGCTACCGCATCGTGCAATGGCAATATCGTGCTCCGCTCCGGGGTGGAGCGAGTAGGTCATCGCGCAAGTCTTGCGCGAAGTCGGGCGATGGCTTCCTGCCCTGAAACTGCCGAGACAGAACCGGATTCCAGTTCGGCTTCCCTGCAATCTGCTTCTTGCTCCCAGGCTTTCTCGACTTCCGGGTCCGAATTGAGGCTGGCGATCAACCGCTCAAGCAGGTGCGATCGTTCAACGGGAGCTAATTGCATAACTTCGACTTCCAGGATTTCCAGGTTCGTACTCATGCTGACCACCTTGCAGTAGGTGCCGACGATTCGCAGTTTATAACGAAACCTCAGCCGTTGCCGCTGCCTCGTTCGGTAAGCGGATGCCGGACGAGCGACTCGCTACTTGACCCGATACAGCCTCTTCTCCAGCGTCTTTCCCTTCACCCCGTCGAAGCGTTCACCCATCGCGTCGCCCAGTTTGCCTAAGCGGTCGTCCGGGTGCGGGTGGGTCTTGAACAGCAGCGCGACGTCGCCGTCGTCCTTCGCGTAGTGGCCGATCTGCTGCAGTACCGCGGGCAGGCCGAAGGCGTCGTAGCCGGCGCGGGTGGCGAGCACGACGGCGATGCGGTCGGCTTCGAATTCGGCGTCCTTGTCGAGCGAGCGCGATACGATCTCCGCGCCGCTGCCGATCAGGTTCTGCACCTTGTCGTTGCCGCCGCCGACGTTCTTCGCGAGCGCCTGGCTGCCGAGGTCGAGTAGTTTGCTCTGTTGCAATATCTTCAGGTGGTGCTGGCGGATCACGTGGCCGACTTCGTGCGCGAGTACGCCGGCCAGTTCGGCTTCGCTTTGCAGCAGTTTGTACAGGCCCTTGGTGACGAAGATGTAGCCGCCGGGTGCGGCGAAGGCGTTGACGTCGTTCGATTCGATCACGCCGAAGTGCCAAGTCAGGTCGGGGCGTTCGCTCTGGTCGGCGACCCAGCGGCCTACATTGTTGACGTACTTCTGCAGCTTGGCATCCTTGACCAGCGGGGCTGCGCCGAGCAGGTTGCCGGCGATCTGTCTTCCGATGGCGGTCTCTTCCTCGACGGAGGTCGCGGACTTGCCGGTGACTTTTTCCTGCACGCCTTGTTTGATCGCCTTGAATAGTTCTTGCTCGAACGGGTTGGCGGCGAGGGCGCTGTTGGAGATGAGGGCGAGCGCGAGTATCAATAGAGGGAAGCTGTATTTCGTCACACCGGCGAAGGCCGGTGTCCAGTTGTTTAAAAGCGCTGGATTCCGGCCTTCGCCGGAATGACGGGTTTGGGAATGCGATCTCGGTGTAGTGTTCTTCATCGTCACTCTCCTCATTTCGGCGCGGGCAGGTAGTCAAACGAACGTGCGGCTAGCTTGCCGGCTGCGGCGAACTTAGCTGCGGCGCTCTTGTTCGTCGCGTAGGACTCGGCGCGCTTCAGTTCGGCTTCGTCGAACTTGGCCGCCTTGAGTTCTTCCTCATTCAGGCCGCGGATGCCGGTGGTCGCGACGACCTTGCCGGTGCCGGCGCGGCCGGAGCCGAGCGCGAGCAGGCCGGAGGCGCTGCCGGAACTCTTGCGCGCGTCGCCTTTGCGTATGCTCAGCATGCGCACCCAGCCACGGCCCTTCGCGCTCTTCACCTGGTACCAGCCGCCGTCTTTCTTGATGATCTCCACCTTGTCGCCGGTCGCCAGTTTCGCCACGGACTTCGCGTCGCGGAACGGTTCCGTCCTGATGTCGTCGCTCTTCAGCGCGGTGCCGGTTTCGGCGGCATGCAGCGCGCCGCTGAGCAGCAGCGCCGCTAACGCAAGAAGCCATCGCATTGTTTTCATATTCGGTGTCCTTTGTGAATTCACGATCATCGTAGGATGGGTTGAGGCCGAAGGCTGATACCCATCAATTTGTTCATGTATCGGAACGATGGGTATCGTGAAGCCTGTCCTGAGCCTGTCGAAGGGCTCAACCCATGTGTTTGTTTTCCTGTCTGTCCCACTCCAGCAACGCCTCGGCGAACATCGTGCGCCAGCCGGCCGCTGCCGCCGCGCCGCCGTCCAGTCGTCCCTGATGGATGAAGTGGGTCGTGGCATTATCCGGCTGGGCGAGATGGCGTTGCAATACCGTCGGCAGCGCAGCGAGCACCGCTTCGGCATCCTGCCGAATAGTCTCCTGCGCTTCGGTGTCGTCGGCCGCCGCGACCCAAGAGATCGCCAGCGTGTTCTCGAACAGGTCCCACAGGCCCTTCTGGTCGCCGGTCAGCGCCTCGACGCTTTTTGCGACCGATCCTGTCTTCTCCAGCGCGTGGCGTATCTTCTCCAGCACCGCGGCACGGATCACGTTGCGTTCGCTGTCGAGGCGGATCAGCAGCAGCGTGGCCTGCAGTTCGCCGCTGCGCGCGGTGGCCGCGCGCACCATGTTCTGTTCCAGCGCCTTGCCGGTCGCCATCGCGTACAGTCTTGCGATGGTGAAGAAAGCGAGGCCGACCGTCACCGGGCCGGTGAGGTTGATGTAGACGGTGGTGAGGTTGATGCTGGCATAGGTGATCGCGATCAGGATGATCTGCGACAGGCCGAACAGCCGGTCTATCTTGTCGCGTCCCGCGTTGCGGTAGAAGCCCCATGCGGTGAACCACACGATGGTCAGCGTGATCAGCAGATACCACACGCGGCCCTCGGGGTAGCGCAGCGAATCGCCGTGCTTGAAGTTGTCGATGGCGGTCGCGAGGATCTCCACGCCGGGGAACATGCGGTCCATCGGCGTCGCCTTGATGTCGAACAGGCTGGGCGCGGTCGAGCCGATGATGACGATCTTGTTTTTGAACTCGTCCTGCGGGCGCTTCTTGTCCTTGCTGCCCATGTCGAGGTACACGTCGCTGAAGCTGACGTGGCGGTAGGTGAAGGGCTGACCGCGCCAGTTCAGCAGCACTTGCTGCGCGTCCGTCTTGGGCCAGCCTTGATCCTGCGCGATGCGCGCGGGCAGCGACGGCAGCGCCCAGCCGTAGTCCTCGCGGTAGACGTTGTAGCGGCGCGCGACGCCGTCGCTGTCGGGGTAGATGTTGTGCAGGCCGAGGCGGCCGCCGGCCAGCGCGGACTGGAAGTGCGGCAGCACCATCGCGACGGTCGCGTTCCCGTCCTGCGGCACATCCGGCAGCGGCGTCACGCCGGGGATCATCGCGGGCTTGATCTGGCTCAGCGCGTCGGCGGACGGGTCCAGCCGCAGCATCGGGAAATAGGTGTTGGAAGTATTCGCGATGGCAGCGTCGAAATAGGCGTCGCTGTCGGGGTTGTACACGTCGGCGTCGCTGAACAGGATGTCGAACACCACCGCCTTCGGCTGCTGTTTCTCGATCTGCTCGACGAATTCGCCCAGCACCTGGCGCGGCCAAGGCCAGCGCCCGTAGTCCTGCGACATCGCCGCGAGGCTGGCCTCGTCGATGTCCACGATGACGATGTCGGGGTCGGGCTCCGGCACGATCAGGCGGTAGCGCACCATGGTGTCGAACGCCGCTTGGCGCATCTCGGCGGTCTTGTGCAGCACCGTCGCGTCGAGCACCGCGAACACGCTGAACAGCGCGGCGAGATAGAGGTAGAAACTGTGCTTCCACAGTTGCGCGAGACGCTCGGCGAGCTGCTCGCGTGCCTTGAACAAACGGCTGATGAGGAGTTTCCAGGTCATGGATGATTCTCCGGAATGCGGGTGGTCATTCTATCTTCGCCGGTCGCTGGTCGTGCATCTCGATGCGGCCGACGAACCAGATCGCCAGCAGGTTCGCGGCTACGGCGACATAACCGACCATGCCGTAATCGACGATCTGTCCGTTAGCGTCCTGCGAGATGATGTAGCCGGCCAGCGTGGTCGCCAGCCCCATCGCCAGCGATTGCGTGGTGGCGTTCAGCGACATGAAAGTACCGCGCAGTTTCGGTTGCGCCGCCGAGGTGATGATCGCCATCGCCGGGATCATGCGGCCCGACACCAGCACGAAGAATATCGTCGTCAGGATCAGCCACAACCCCAATGGAGTGGGGCCGCTATGCGTCACCAACAGCAGTGGCAGGAGCGCAGCGAATGCGACCATGCGGTAGACCTTCATCTTGCCGTACAAGTCCGCCCAGTGGCCTATCAGCCTCGCGGTGATCAATGTGGCGGAGCCGCCGCATAGATAAAGGTAGGGAAGGTCGTGTTGCGAGATGCCGACGTTATGCACCGCATACACCGTGATATAGGGGATCACCGTGAAGCCGGAAAAGATGACCAGCGCGGAGAACAGCAGCGCGTGCAGGTGGTTGGCGTCGCGCAGCACCGCGAGCATCGGCGCGAATGGATGGGCCTGTTTTTCCACACTGATGTGCCGGCGCAATTCGGGCAGCACTCGTAGACCGACGACGATGAACAGCACGACCAGCGCGGCGATGAACACGAACGGCGCGCGCCACTGGAACATGTTCGCCAGCCACAGCGATATCGGCACACCCGCGACGGTAGCGACCGAGAACGCGGCCGACACCATGCCGCCGGCCCGGGCGCGGCGCTCGAACGGGATTGCGTCGCCGATGATGGTGTGCGTCATCGCGCCCATCACGCCGCCGAACGCGCCGGCGAATCCGCGCGCGATCAGCAGCGTGGCGTAGCCCGGCGCGAGGCCGCAGGCCAGCGTCGCGACGCCGAACAGCGCAAACAGGCCGAGCAGCATGCGCTTGCGCTCGAAGCGGTCGATGAAGATCGCGGCGAACAGGCCGGACAGCGCAGCGCTGAAGCTGTAAGAGGCGACCAGCAGGCCGAATTCGTGCGTGGTGATGCCCAGCTCGGCGATCAGGATGGGGCCCAGCGGCATCATGATCATGAAGTCGATCACATGGCTGAACTGGATGCCGGCGAGGGTGAGCAGCAGGAGTTTTTCGCGTTGCGGGGTGAGTGCGGGATACATGGCCCGAAGTCTAGCAGATGGAGCGTGCGTCGATGATTCGGCGCGGGAAGAGCAAGGACGCTACGCTATAATCTCCGCAGGACTCAGTTTCCCGAAAAAACGCAGTCT
Organism: Gallionella sp.; assembly: GCA_023229845.1. Taxonomy (GTDB): domain Bacteria; phylum Pseudomonadota; class Gammaproteobacteria; order Burkholderiales; family Gallionellaceae; genus Gallionella. The sequence goes on along the minus strand of JALNYK010000021.1, from coordinate 51,276 downwards.
TTCGGGAAAGCGAAAATGGCGTAGGGCGGGCTTTGTCCGCATGTCGGGCGGAGCCCGACCTACATTTGAAGCCGGGCGTCAGGGCCTGGTCAATCGGGGGCAATCATGGACAAGCAATTGCGCGAAGCCGCGCTGCAATACCACCGGCTCTCTCCGGCGGGCAAGATCAGCGTCATCCCGAGCAAGCCGATGCAGACGCAGCGCGATCTGGCGCTGGCCTATTCTCCCGGTGTGGCGGCGGCGTGCGAGGAGATCGTGCGCGACCCGAACGAGGCGCGCAACCTGACCGCGCGCGGCAACTTGGTTGCGGTGGTCTCCAACGGCACTGCGGTGCTGGGCTTGGGCAACATCGGCCCGCTGGCGGGCAAGCCGGTGATGGAAGGCAAGGGTGTGCTGTTCAAGAAGTTCGCCGGCATCGACGTGTTCGACATCGAGATCGCGGAGAACGACCCCGACAAGCTGATCGATATCGTCGCTTCGCTGGAACCGACCTTCGGCGGCATCAACCTCGAAGACATCAAGGCGCCGGAATGTTTCTACATCGAGCGCAAGCTGCGCGAGCGCATGAAGATTCCCGTCTTCCACGACGACCAGCACGGCACGGCGATCATCGTCGGCGCGGCGCTGCTGAACGGCCTGAAGGTCGTCGGCAAGGACATCGCGCAGATCAAGTTGGTGGTCAGCGGCGCTGGCGCTGCGGCGCTGGCCTGCCTCGACATGCTGGTGGGCTTGGGCGTACGCATGGAGAACATCACCGTCACCGACATCAAGGGCGTGGTCTACAAGGGCCGCACCGAGGAGATGGACGACAACAAGGCGCGTTTCGCGGTCGAGACCTCCGCGCGCACGCTGAATGAGGTGATCGCCGGGGCGGACGTGTTCCTCGGGCTTTCCGCGGGCGGCGTGCTGAAGCCGGAGATGGTCGCGCAGATGGGTAATCGCCCGCTGATCTTCGCGCTGGCCAACCCGAATCCGGAGATCCTGCCGGAGCATGCGAAGGCGGTGCGTCCCGACGCGATCCTCGCGACAGGCCGTTCGGATTACCCGAACCAGGTGAACAACGCGCTGTGCTTCCCCTACATGTTCCGCGGCGCGCTCGACGTGGGCGCGACTACCATCAACGAGGAGATGAAGCGCGCCGCGGTGCGCGCCATCGCCGAACTGGCCTGCGCCGAACAGTCGCATGAGGTGGCCGGGGTGTATGGTGCGGGGGAGCTGAGCTTCGGCGAAAACTACCTGATTCCCAAACCGTTCGATCAGCGCTTGATCCGGCGCGTCGCGCCCGCCGTCGCGCAGGCGGCGATGGACAGCGGCGTGGCGACGCGGCCCATCGCCGATATGGATGTTTACCGCGAGCAGATTTCACACTTCGTCTATCAGTCCGGCCTGCTGATGAAGCCGGTGTTCGACATGGCGAAGCGCGATCCGCAACGTCTGGTGTATGCCGAGGGCGAGGACGAGCGCGTGCTGCATGCGGTGCGCACTGTGGTGGACGAAAAATTGGCGCAGCCGATTCTGGTCGGCGACGCGGCGGTGATCGTGCGGCTCGTCGACAAGCTCGGCCTGCGCCTCGTCGCCGGCGAAGATTTCGAGCTGGTAGATAGCGCCAACGATGCGCGCCATCCCAGCCTGATCGCGGCGACGCTGGTGCGCGAAGGCCGCGCCGACGCGATGCTTTGCGGCGTCGCCAGCAAGCCGCAGGATCATCTGCCCATGGTGCGCGACGTTATCGGGTTACGCCCCGGCGCATCGGTGTTTGCGGCGATGCATATCCTGATGTTGAAACAACACACGCTGTTCATCTGCGACACCCATGTGAATCTCGATCCGACCGCGGAGCAGATCGCCGAAATGACTTTGCTGGCGGCGGAAGAAGTGCGCCGTTTCGGCATAACACCCAGGGTCGCGCTGCTGTCGCATTCCAATTTCGGCAGCTTCGACGACGCTTCGGCGCGCAAGATGAGTCGCGCGCGCGAACTGCTGGAGCAGCAGTCTCCGGGACTGGAAGTTGAGGGCGAAATTCACGGCGATTTTGCGGTGTCCGCCGCGATACGCGCGCAGGTGTTCCCGGATTCGCGCCTGACGGGCGACGCCAATCTGCTGGTGATGCCGAATCTGGATGCGGCGAATATCGCGTTCAACCTGCTGAAGGTGCTGGCCGGCGACGGCATCACGATAGGCCCGGTGCTGCTGGGCGCGGCGAAATCGGTGCATGTTCTGACCAATACTGCTACCGTGAGACGCATCGTCAATATGAGCGCGCTGGCCGTGGCCGGCGTCAAAATACATTAGGAGAGTGCAATGAATAAACAGGAAACCGAACTGCTGCGGCAGGAGTTGGAGATGTTGATGGCCGAGCGTACGCGCTTGCTGAAAGTGGTGGGGGCGGCGGCGGTGCTGGTGGCGAACACCGAGGCGCAGTCGTTGCCGCGGGGGGCGGTGGATGCAGCAGAGATGTTGTCCGAGACGCTGAATGCGTTGCCCGAGGAGACGCTGAAGGACGCGCTCGATTCGGTGCAGGCCGAGCTCGCATAGGGCGCGAATGAGCGAACGTATCGGCCTGATCCTGACCGGCGGCGGCGCGCGCGCGGCCTACCAGGTCGGCGTGTTGAAGGCGATCGCCGAGTATCTTCCGCGCCATGCACACAACCCGTTTCCGGTGATCTGCGGCACTTCGTCTGGCGCGCTGAATGCCGCGACGCTAGCGGTGAATGCGCGCAACTTCCGACGCGGCGTGCGTTACCTCACCAATGTCTGGCGGAACTTCCACACCTACGAGGTCTACCGCACCGACGCGGTCGGGGTGTTCAACAATTCGATGTTGTGGCTGGCCGGGCTGGTGCTCAGCGGGCTGGGGATTAACCGGCTGAAGCAGATATCGCTGCTCGACAATACGCCGTTGGCCGAACTGCTGGACCAGATACTGCCTTGCGACAAGATACAGCAGAGTATCGATGCCGGGCTGTTGCATGCGTTGAGTATCACGGCGTCTGGTTACGAGTCCGGAAAATCGGTCACTTTCTATCAGGGGGTGGGCGGCATCGAGCCCTGGCGGCGTACGCGCAGATTGGGCGTGTCGACCAATATCGAAGCGAAACATCTGCTTGCCTCGTCGGCGATCCCGTTCATTTTTCCCGCGACATTGATCAACCGCGAATATTTCGGCGACGGTTCGATGCGCCAGATCGCGCCTGTCAGTTCTGCGTTGCATCTGGGGGCGACCCGGATCATGGTGATCAGTGCGACCAACGATGCGCTGGAGGTATCGAGGCGCAGCGAGCACGGCGATTACCCCTCGCTGGCGCAAATCGCCGGCCATGCGCTCAACAGCATTTTCATGGACAGCATGGAGGTCGACCTGGAGCGGGTGCAGACGATCAACCGGCTGGTGGAACTGATGCCGGAAGAGATGCGCACTGCGACCGGCCTGAAACATGTCGAGTTGCTAGTGATCAAGCCGAGCGAATCGATAGACAAGATCGCCGAGCGCTACATGTCCGAGTTGCCGTGGACGATACGCATCCTGCTGCGGCTGGCCGGTGCGGCGCCGCACGGCGGCGGTTCTGCATTGATCAGCTTCCTGTTGTCGGAAAGAAAGTATTGTCAGGCGCTGATCGAACTCGGCTATCGCGATGCGCAGCAACAGCGCGACGAGATCGTGCGTTTTCTCGGGATTCCCTCCCGGCAGGATAACGGGATACCGCAATGACGGCAGAGGCTCTGCGCGCCCGAACCTGGCAGCTGCTGGACATTCTGGCGGATGGACATTTTCATTCCGGCGAACTGCTGGCGCAACGGCTGGGCGTGTCGCGCGCCAGCGTGTTCAACGCGCTGGCCGACACGGCGGATTGCGGCGTCGCGCTGCAGCGCGTGCGCGGCCGCGGCTACCGGTTGGCGCGACCCTGGCAGCCATTGCATCGCAACGAGATCATGCGCTGGCTGGATGCGAAAGGAGGGCAATTCGACATCGAAGTCGTGCCGCAGGCCCCATCCAGCAACACGCTGCTGCTGCAGCGCGCGGCGCTCGGCGCGCCGAGCGGCAGCGTTGTCGCCGTCGAACTGCAGAGCGCAGGGCGCGGACGTCTCGGGCGGACATGGTATTCCGGGTTGGGCAACGCGCTGACGTTCTCGCTGTTGTGGCGTTTCGATTGTGGCTTGAATGCGTTATCCGGTCTGAGCCTGGCGGTCGGTGTGGCGATCGTGCGCGCGTTGAACAAGGTTGGCGCGGAGGGCGTCGGGCTGAAATGGCCGAACGACATTGTCTGTGCTCAGGGAAAACTGGGCGGCGTGCTGATCGAGGCGCAAGGCGATATGCTGGGACCTAGTGCCGTGGTGATCGGCATCGGGCTGAATTGTCATCTGAGCGAATCGCTCGCGGAACTGATAGATCGGCCGGCCGGTGCGCTGGACGAATTGTGTGCGGAAATGCCGGAGCGCAATCGCCTGCTGGCGTTGTTGCTGCAGGAGTTGGCGACGGTGTTGCGACAATTCGAACTGGGCGGCTTCGCCCCGTTGCGCGACGAATGGGAACAATGCCATATTTATCAAGACGAGCCGATCCGTCTGTGCCTGGCGGATGGCAGTGAGGTGAGCGGTATCGCGCGCGGGGTCGGCGACGGTGGCGAGTTGCGGCTGGAAACCGCGCAGGGCACGCGCAGTTTCAATTCGGGCGAAGTGGGGGTGCGGCGATGAGATTGCTGATCGATGTGGGCAATACGCGTATCAAGTGGGCGCTGACGCGCGGCGACGAGTGGCTGTGTCGCGGCGCGTTGTCCACCGAACGGGCGGCGGAACTGTCCGAGCAGTTCGCCGATGGCCCGGCGATACGGGGGGTGTGGGCCAGCAATGTTGCGGGGGCTGCGGTCGGGCAGGCATTGCGCGAGGCCATTGTCGCCGATGCCTGGCATTTCGTTACGGCCCGCGAACGGCAATGCGGCGTGCGCAACGGCTACGAACAACCGGCGCAACTCGGCAGCGACCGCTGGTCGGCGCTGATCGCGGCATGGCATCTGGTCGGCGGACGCTGTCTGGTGGTGAACTGCGGCACCGCGACGACGGTGGATGCGCTGTCGGACGAAGGCGAGTTCCTCGGCGGGCTGATCCTGCCCGGCGTCGAACTGATGCAGCGCAGCCTGTGCGGCGCGACGGCGCAACTGGAGCAGGGGCCGGGAAAGTATGTCGCGTTTCCGCGCAACACTGCAGATGCCTTGTTCAGCGGTGCGGTGCAGGCCACTTGCGGTGCGGTCGAGCGGCAGCATGCGTTGCTCGATAAAGTCGGCGCAACGGTGGTGTTGAGCGGCGGTGCGGCGGAGGTTTTGCGCGAACGGCTCAAGCTGCCGTTGCGTCTTGAGGATAATCTGGTGTTGCAGGGATTGTGGCTAATCGCACGGGAAACGAACGCATGATGAAAAAAACATTCTGGATTCTGCTGGCGGGAAACGCGATCTTCTTCGCGGTCATGCAATGGGGGGGCTTGTTGACAGCCGAGCCGGATGCTCCTGCGCCGACGGCGCTGCACGAGGAGAAGATACGCTTGCTGGGTGCGTCGTCGCCGGCAATGTCGCAGTCCGCTCCGGTGCCGATGGCGCCCGCGTCCGCGCCGGCCTTCGCGCCGGCCTTCGCGCCGGTCGTACAGTCCATCAAGGGCGAGGCCCGCACCTGCATGGAGTGGGGCGAGTTCTCTGGAGTCGATCTGGCGCGCGCGACGGTCGCATTGAATACGTTGCATCTGGGTGAGCGGCTGGGGCAGCGCGAGGTCGAATACAACATCGGCTATTGGGTGTACATCCCGCCGTTGAAAGACAAGGCGGGAGTGGCGCAGAAGATCGAGCAACTGAAGGCGCGTGGCGTCGAGGAATACTTCGTCGTGCCGGAGGCGGGCGTCTGGCTTAACGCCATTTCGTTGGGTGTGTTCAAGACACGGGAGGCGGCGCAGAACTTCGTCGCCCAGCTGCGGGCCAAGGATGTGCGCAGCGCGCAAGTCGGCGAGCGCAGCAGCAGATTGAAGGCGACGATGTTCGTGCTGGGCGGCCTGGATGCCGCGACGACAGAGCGGCTGACGGCGATACACAAGAACTTTCCGGGCAGTGAACTCAAACAAGTTTCCTGCACGCATTGACAAGGCGGGGTGAAATCTGGAGAATGCCGCGCTCTTCGCGGTGATATAGCTCAGTTGGTTAGAGCACAGCACTCATAATGCTGGGGTCGGTGGTTCAAATCCACCTATCACCACCAGTTTCAGCCCAGTCGCATGGGCAAACACAAAAGGCCCGCATGTTTATCGCATGCGGGCCTTTTGCTGTCTGCCTGCTTCATATCCGTCGGCGGCGGCTGGGAAATCCCGCGCCGTTACGGTAGACTGCCCGAAAAACAGGGAGATGTTCGCGATGGATGTCGTTGAAAATTCGATATTGGCTCGTTTGAAAATTGCCGACCGGCTGCCTACTCCGAAAGGGGTGGCGCTGGAGGTGATTAACCTGACGCAGCGCGAGGATGTCTCCAATCATGAAATTGCCCGGATGGTCAGTGTCGATCCGGCGTTGAGCGCACGAGTCCTCAAGGCGGCGAATGTGCTGCTGTCCAATCCCTCCCGCCCGGTTGCGACTATCTCGGACGCAGTGACGGTGCTCGGTGCGCGCGCGTTGCGCCAGCTGGTGCTGGGCATCGCGCTGATCGTGGATTACCGCAACGGACCGTGCAAACAATTCGATTACCAGTATTTCTGGGCGCATTCCCTGCTGACCGGCATCGCCGCCAAGCATCTGGTGGCGCGGGCGCGGCTGGCGGTTCCCGAAGAGATATTCGTGCTGGGTCTGCTCGGCAACATTGGGCGGTTGGCGCTCGCCACGGCCTATCCGGACGAGTACGGCAAGCTGATGGCGCGGGCGCAGGAGATGCCGCTGGACGAGTTGCATCGACAGGAGCAGGACGCGCTCGGTTGCGACGAGGCCGAGTTGAGCGGTGCGATCCTCGCAGATATGGGCTTTCCCAAGGTGTTCCAGGCGCTGGCGCATGATTATCTGCTGCCCGAGAACAGCAAGATGGTGGAGGGCTCGCGCGAGTGGCGGCTGCTGCATTTGCTGCATGTCGCGTCGCAGCTTGCGGATGCCTGTTTGGCCAAGCCGGACGAGCGCGGCCGGTTGGTGGCCAAGTTGAGGTTTGCCGCCGCACGCGTGGCGGTGGAGGGGGATCAGCTGGTCGAGATTGGCGATGCCTGTATCCATGACTGGTTGGATTGGCTGGAGTTGCTGAACATGAAGATGGTGCACATCCCGCCGTTTGGGGAGATGCTGAGCCAGTCCGAGGTGCCTGACGTTGCGGTCGACGTGCCGGACTGGATCGATGTCGGCCGCGATCATTACAAGATGCGCGTGCTGGTGGTCGAGGACGACCGCGCGATGCTGGTGTTGCTGGAGGCGATGCTCAAGGCTGCGGGACACGAGGTGTTGACGTCGCGCAATGGCGTCGAGGCGATGCAGGTGGTCGAGGCTAAGCGGCCGCAGCTGGTGATCACCGGCTGGAATCTGCCGGTGATGGATGGCGTGACGTTGTGCCGCAAGTTGCGCGAGAGTCCGGAGCGCCGCGATGTGTATGTGTTCATCCTGACCGCCAAGGAGACCGCCGACAGTCTGGTGGAGGCGTTCGAGGCGGGGGCCGACGATTATCTGGTCAAGCCGGTTTCGCAGCGGGTGTTCTTCGCGCGGCTGCGCGCCGCCCAGCGGGTGGTGCAGTTGCAGGAGGAGCTGGCCTATGATCGCGAGCAGTTGTTGCGTTTTTCCAGAGACTTGGCGGCGTCGAACGAGCGTCTGCAACGATTGGCGCTGACCGATGCGTTGACCGAATTGCCGAATCGTCGTTCCGCAGTGGAGCGCATCGAGCAGGAATGGGCGCTGGCCCGGCGCGGTGAACGCATGTTGTCTTGCATGATGGTCGACATCGATCATTTCAAGTCCATCAACGACAAGCTGGGGCATCAGGCTGGCGACGATGTATTGAAAAATGTGGCCCAGGCGTTGCGCCATTCGGCGCGCACCCAGGATCTGGTGTGCCGTTATGGCGGCGAGGAGTTTGTGGTGATTTGCCCGGACACCGATCTCAAAGCGGCGGTTCAGTGTGCGGAACGCTTGCGTCAGAAGGTGACCGAGTTGAGTCATCCGGGGCGCGGCGCGAATTTTTCACTGACCATCAGCGTCGGTGTGGCGGAACGGCGTTTGGACATGGCTTCGGTGGATGTGCTGCTCGCACGTGCCGATGCCTGTCTGTATGCCGCCAAGGCGGCTGGGCGCAACCGGGTGGTGGCCGACAAATAATCGCCTCTGGGTATCGTCGGTTTATCGCGTTATTTGAAATATATGGGCGCCTTGTGTAGGAAAAAATCCTACATCACCCAGTCTGTAGCCCTACATAAAAATTGGCTCCCGTCCAATTATCCGAAAGCTCCCGATTCGCAATAATCGAGACGTCATAAATCGGTAGTCCGCGCTTGCAACGAGCGCGTCGCCGATAGTGGCGCGGTTGGCGGAATATCCGTCTGCCGGAGCTTACAAGGGGGCTATATGAACAGCACGCAATTGCAAGAAGGAATCCGTGATCTCAATCTGACTTATCTGATGCTGGCGCAGCAGATGGTCAAGGAAGACAGGGCCGCTGCGATCTTCCGTCTGGGCCTCAGCCAGGATTTGGTGGATGTGATCGCCGGCTTGTCGCCTGCGCAGGTGGTCAAGATGGCCGCTTCCAATATGTTGCTGTACCGCTTCCGTTTCGACGAGGCGCTGTTGCTCAATATGGTCAGCGATTACAGCAAGGATCGCATGATGTCTCGCGCGCATGCGGCTATTCTGATGTCGGGGCAACCCGTTGAAGAACTCGCATAATCGGGGTGGTGATCCGGCTGCCAAAACCGTAGCGGGTGAGGCTAAGCAGGTTCAGGTTGCGATCAATCTGATCGAGCTTGGTGCGCGTCTCCAATTGCTGCAGGAGGAGACCTCGCTGAGTCGCGAGCGCCTGCTGCGTCTCTACAAGGAAGTCAAGGGCGAATCGCCGTCCAAGGGGATGTTGCCGTATTCGACCGACTGGTTCATGAGTTGGCAGCCCAACATCCATGCCTCGCTGTTCATGGATATTTACCGTTTTCTGGTGATGCACGCCGGTATTGAGGGGGTGCAGGCGCTGATTTCGGCCTATCGCCTGTATCTCGATCAGATGCAGGGCATCGAAGATTCCGAGCCCATTCTCAGCATCACCCGCGCATGGTTCCTGATTCGTTTTTTCAAGGCGGGGATGATGCAGCTTTCGCCCTGCAGGGAATGCGGCGGCTATTTTGTTACCCACATCAACGAGCTGTGCGACAACTATGTGTGCGGCATCTGTCATCCGCCGGCGCGCGCCGGCAAGACCAGGGCGGCCAGGCAGGCCGCGCTGGATGTTATTGCTCAGGCAGTCTGAGCCTCTGTTGTAGCCCCTGACGGCGCGGATTTGCTTTAGAATGCGCCGGGAAATTTGTCAAAATTGCTGGTGAAGGTGCGGGCAAACAAGGGGCGCAGTTATGTTGGTCATAATCGGTTATTTGGTGGTCGCGGGCTCTGTGTTCGGCGGTTTCGCGCTGGCCGGCGGGCATATGGGGGCGCTATTCCAGCCCGTCGAGCTGCTGATGATCGGCGGTGCGGCTGTCGGCGCGTTTTTGGTCGGCAATACCATGGAGTCGATCAAGGCGACGATTTCGGCCTTGCCCAAGGTATTCGCGGGGGCGAAATACAACAAGGCTGTCTACATGGAGTTGTTGGCGCTGTTGTACGAGTTGCTCAACAAGGTGCGCAAGGAAGGCTTGATGTCCATCGAGAATGATGTCGAGACTCCTGCGGAAAGCCAGATATTCGGCAAATATCCCAGAATCGCTTCCGATCATCATGTGGTCGAATTCATGACCGATTATCTGCGCGTCATGGTCAGCGGCAACCTCAATGCGATGGAAATCGAGAATCTGATGGACGTGGAGATCGAGACTCATCACCACGAGGCGCTGGCGCCTTCGCATATCGTCGCCAAGCTGGGCGATGCGATGCCTGCCTTCGGTATCGTCGCCGCGGTGATGGGCGTGGTGCATACCATGGAGTCGGTCGGCTTGCCGCCGGCCGAGCTGGGTATCTTGATCGCCCACGCGCTGGTCGGAACCTTCCTCGGCATTCTGCTGGCCTATGGTTTCGTCGGCCCGCTGGGGACGACGCTGGAGCAGAAGGCCGATGAAAGCACGCGGGTGTTCAACGTTATCAAGGTGACGCTGCTGGCCAACCTGAACGGTTATGCGCCGGCGATGGCGGTGGAGTTCGGGCGCAAGGTTCTGGTTTCCAGAGACAGGCCCGGCTTCCTTGAGTTGGAAGAGCATGTCAAACAGAAGCGCTAGGGGAGATTGCGTGATTTTTACTCCCGGCCTGCCGTTATATTTCTTCTCTTTATTTTTCCTTGGGTCGGCGCTGTGCGATGAGCATGGCGCCGGCTCTCTGTCGGCAATGTCCCGAACATGAGTCAGGACAAGAACAAAAAACCGATCGTCGTCAAGCGCATCAAGAAGGTGGCGGGCATGGCCCATGGCGGGGCGTGGAAGATCGCCTATGCCGACTTTGTCACCGCGATGATGGCGTTTTTTCTGTTGATGTGGCTGCTGGGTTCGACAACCAGAGGGGACTTGAAAGGTATTTCGGATTACTTCAAGACGCCGCTCAAGGTGGCGCTGCTGGGTGGCGAGGGGTCGGGCGATGCGACCAGCATCATCAAGGGGGGCGGCGAGGATCTTTCGCGGGAGGCCGGGCAGGTGAAGCTGGCGGAGCCGCAGCAGGTCGCCAGCCTTGCGGAGGTGCAGAAGGAGATCGCGCGCATCGAGCGCATCAAGGAAGTCGAAAAGCTCAAGTTGCTGAAGCAAAATATCGAGAAGGCGATCGAGAGCAATCCCAGTCTGAAGAAGTTCAAGAACCAGATTTTGCTGGACATGACCACCGAGGGCTTGCGCATCCAGATCGTCGACGAAAAGAACCGTCCGATGTTCCAGTTGGGCAGCGCACGCCTTGAGCCCTACACCAGGGAGATATTGCACGAGATAGGCCGGATGCTGAACGAAGTGCCCAACAAGGTGAGTCTGTCCGGTCACACCGATGCCGCGCTCTACGGTGGCGGCAACAAGGGCTACAGCAATTGGGAGCTATCTGCCGACCGCGCCAATGCCTCGCGCCGCGAGTTGATCGGTGGCGGCATGGATGCGGAAAAGATCGTTCGTGTGGTGGGGCTGTCGTCGGCGGTGCTGTTCGTCAAGGAGGAGCCGCTGAATCCGATGAACCGCCGCATCAGCCTGATCGTGATGAACAAGAGAGCCGAGGAAGCCGCGCAGCACGATGGCGGCATCGTCGATGCCGAGGGTGGCGAGCGACTGGAGGATGTGGTCAAGGAAAGTATCGATGCGCAGTCGGGTGTCCCGGCAGTGCCGGGAACGGCTTTAAATCCGTGAATTGGCATGGGTTTGTTCGTTTGTTCGCGGCAAGGGGCGGGTGCCGCAGCCGTTAGAGTAAGCATAGCGATATAACGCTCAATGTTGCACGTTTGGGGAGGACGGAATGAACTATTGGTGGAGCAAGCTTTCGCTGAAGAACAAGTTACAGGTGCCTATCCAATTGCTGTTGCTGGGAATCATGGTGGTCGGACAGCGCTCTGCGCTGGAAACGTTCGAACACTATGTGCTCGAAGAGTCGCGGCAGAAAGCCGTGGTCGCTGCGGATGGCGTGCTGAACGGCCTGAACATGTTGATGCTCAACGGTCTGATCAGCGATGTCGAGCAACGTGCGATGTACGTCAAGAAGATGGGGGCGTCGGACCGGATGATCGAACTGCGCGTGATTCGCGGCAAGCCGGTGCAGGATCAATATGGGCCGGGTATGCCGACCGAGCAGCCGGTGGATGAACTGGATCGCAAGGCATTGTCGTCAGGGCAGCAGCAGACCACGCTGGTCGACCAGAATGGAGTTCGCGCGCTGCGAGTCGTGGTGCCGTTTATTGCCAAACAGGAATTCCGCGGCACCAATTGCCTGATGTGCCATAGCGTTCCGGAAGGTGCGGTCAACGGTGCGGCTAGCATCACGGTGGATCTTACCGACGAATATGCCGTGATGAGCAAGGCGAATCTCGTGTTGTGGGGATTGCAGTTGGCCGTGCAAATATTCCTGTGGTTTGGGATCGGTTGGCTGATCGATCTGGTGATACGGCCGACGCGTGAATTGCAGAAAGTGATGCAGACCATGCAGGTCGACGGCGATCTGGGTAAGCGTGCCGTCGTGCGTAATCAGGACGAGATCGGCATGACGGCGAAGGCGTTCAACGATCTGACCGCCGGCTTCCAGGTGATTGTCGCCCAGGTCGAGGGACATGCTTCGCGGGTGGCGGACGCCGCGCATTCGCTGGCGGGAGATGCCGAACAGCTTGCGCTCAGCTCGCAGCAGCAGAGCGACGCGGCGGTTTCCGCTTCAACGGCAGTCGAGCAGGTCAGTTCCAGTATCAGCCAGGTGGCCGAGGGGGCCGAGCGCGTGGCGCGGTTGTCGTCGGATAGTCTGGAGCGGGCCAATCGCGGCCAGGAGAGTCTGCATGAGATGGTGCAGGAACTGGAGCGTGTCGAGAGTGCGGTGGGTCAGATTGCTTCCGCGGTGAACGAGTTCGTTAACAGCACCCAGAGCATCACCAGTATGACCCAGCAGGTGAAGGACATCGCCGAGCAGACCAATCTGCTGGCGTTGAACGCGGCGATCGAGGCGGCGCGTGCAGGCGAGCAGGGGCGCGGTTTTGCGGTGGTGGCGGACGAGGTGCGCAAACTGGCGGAGAAATCCGCGCAGTCGGCGAACGAGATCGACGAGGTGACCCAGTCGCTCGGTATGCAGTCCGGACAGGTCGAGAAGGCGATGCAGCGCGGCATGAGTGCGTTGCAGAGCAGTCAGGCGCATGTCCGCGAAGTGACGGGCGTGCTGGTCGAGGCGAATTCCTCGGTTGGCAGCGTGAATCAGGGGCTGGAGGAGATATCTGCGTCGATCAACAGGCAGCGGGATTCCACTCAGGAGATCGCCCGCAACGTCGATGCCATTGCGGCGATGGCGAGCCGCAGCAATGAGGTGGTTCGGCGTACTGTCGAAGAGGTGAAGGCGATGGAGCAGCTTTCCGGGAATCTGAGCCAGACGGTGGGGCGCTTCAAGGTGTAGCGTCTGCGCTTTTGTGCGCCCGGTTTGGGCTGAGTAACGTTTCGGAACAGGAAGAGGGCATCGATGAAAAAGAAAATATTCATGCTGATTGCATTGTTTGCAATCAGCATGCTGGGTCTGGTTGTGCTGTCCTGGTATGGGCAGAGCAAGCTCGCAGGACTTCAGGCGGAGGCGCATGGTCGCGCGGAAGATGGCGTGAAAATCACCGCCGCATCTTTCATCGGTGCGGAGATCTACCAGATCGTTGCCGACAGCGTTATCAATCGCAATCTGGACGAGAGCGCCAAGGACTGGGCCGAGGGGAAGGCCAGGGCGGGTGCGGAAATTGCGGAGGTCGAGCGGCTGGTCGACACCGACGAAGAGCGTGCCCTCGTCAAGGATGCACATCAGGCATACGACGAGTTCGTCAATATTTACGAAAAGGAAATGCTGCCGTTGTTGCGTGCGGGGCAGGGGGAGGCTGCGGCGGCGATTTCCGAAGTGGACGGCAGGATAGATGTTCAAGCCGCAAAAATTTCCGACAACATGAACAAGATCAAGGGTTCCCTCGATGCCGAAGCGCGTGAGGCGCAGGGCGCATTCGATACGACCAGCAAGGCGACAACGATCACGCTGCTGGTGGCGGGTGCGGCGGTTCTCGTCGTGGTGGTGTTTATCGGCATGGGTATCGTTCGTAATGTGATGCAGCAATTGGGGGGCGAGCCGAACGACGTGGCCCAGGTTGTCAATGGCATGGCTGCCGGTGATTTTTCGCGGCAGTTGTCGGGCCGCCCGGTCGCCGGGAGTTTGTTGGCGAATGCCTATCTGATGCAGGCGGCGTTGCGCGATATGATTGCAAACGTGAAAAAACAGGCCGATCAAGTGGGGGATGCGGCACTGGGACTTGCCAGTTCTTCGCAGCAGATTGCGCAAGGTTCGCAAGTGCAAAGCGAGGCTGCCGCCGCTACTGCAGCAGCAGTCGAACAGATTACCGTTAGTATCAATTCGGTCGCAGCGAACACCGATGAAGTGCGCAAACTGTCCGAGCAGAGCCTGACGCAGACCCAGCAGGGCAACCAGAATGTGGACGAGATGATAGGCGAAATTCGTCATGTGCAAGAGTCGGTGAACCTGATCGCCGATTCGGTCAAGGAGTTCGTCGACAGCACGCGCGCGATTGCCGGCATGACCCAGCAGGTGAAGGACATCGCCGAGCAGACCAATTTGCTGGCGCTGAATGCGGCGATCGAGGCGGCGCGCGCTGGCGAGCAGGGGCGCGGTTTTGCGGTCGTGGCGGACGAGGTGCGCAAGCTGGCGGAAAAATCCGCGCAGTCGGCCAACGAAATCGATCAGGTGACTAACTCGCTGAACCAGAAATCAGGTCACGTAGAGGGCACGGTGCAGGCCGGTCTGCGTTCGCTGCAGTCGACGCAGGAGCATATCGAGCGGGTGTCGGCAGTGTTGGGCGCGGCGGCTGCGGCAGTCACGCAGTCCAGTCATGGTGTCAATGACATTGCTTCGTCGGTGGCCGAGCAGGGGCTGGCCAGCACCGAGATCGCGCGCAACGTCGAGAAGATCGCGCAAATGTCCGAGGAAAACCATGCGGCGGTGGAGTCGAACAGCCAGGAGATTCAGCGACTGGAGCAGCTGGCGGGCGAGTTGCGGGCGGCAGTGAGTCAGTTCAAGGTTTAGGGTACGGCGCACCGTGCCCGTAAGGCGCGGTCAGACATTGATAGAGTGAGGGGCGGGCATGCAAAACACAAACGCATCTGTGACGCAAAACGAGGTTCCATTTCCGGCTGGAGCGGTGCTGGTGTCGAAAACCGACACCAAGGGCGTCATCACCTATTGCAACGATGCATTCGTTGCGATTTCCGGGTATACGCGCGAGGAGCTGATCGGCAAGAACCACAGTATCGTGCGTCACCCCGATATGCCGCCGCAGGCGTTCAAATGGCTGTGGGACACGTTGAAGTCCGAGCGACCGTGGCGCGGCATGGTCAAGAACCGCTGCAAGAACGGCGATCACTACTGGGTGCGCGCCACCGTAGCGCCGGTGATCGAGGACGACAAGATCATGGGCTATGTCTCGATCCGAAAGGCGCCGACCCGGGCGCAGGTCGCCGAGGCCGAGAAGTTGTACCGCGAACTGAACCAGTCGGGCGCGCAGGTCGTCTCGAAATACGAGCGATTCAAGATCAAGAACTGGTCGATGAAAGGCAAGCTGCAGGCGGCGATCCAGCTCCCTCTGCTGGTGATCCTGTCGGTCGCGCAGTTCTATATCACCGATGCGCTGAAGGAAGACGCATTGCGGCTGGCGGCGGACAAGGGCGACCGGATCGCCAATCAGATCATCGACAGCTCCAACATGCTGATGGTGACCGGGCAGATCGGCGATGTGGCGACCCGCAAGCTGTTGCTGGAAAAGGTGTCTTCGTCCGGCAACGTCAAGTCGGTCTCGGTGGTGCGCGCACCGCAACTGGTCGAGCAATATGGCGCCTTGCCGGAGGAGCGCATCAAGGACGAGGTGCAGCGTCAGGCAATGGAAAGCAAGAAGTCTAGCGTGACGTTCGCCAAGGATGCGGCCGGCGATCCGGTGATGCGCATTGTCACCCCTTATCTGGCCAGCAAGGATTTTCACGGCACCGATTGCACTACCTGCCATGCGGTTCCGGCAGGCGAGGTCACTGGAGCCTCGGATGTGGTGATCGACTTGAAGCCGGACTTCGCGCGTATTCAGGCGATGGAGTTCAACGTGCTGATCGGGCAAATTGCGCTGCAGGTGTTCCTGTTTTTCTTCATCGGCTGGTGCGTGGATCGCTTCATTCGCCATCCGATGGCGGACGTCGGGAGGGAATTTCGCAACATCATGGAAGGCAATCTCGATACCGAACTGGATATTTCCATTCATGATGAGATGGGCGAGTTACTTTGCGAAATACAGACGATGCAGGCCTATTTACGCACCATGGTGGATGAGATCGTCTCGCCCGTCACCGTGATGCAGCGCCGCATTCAGGATGTGGATGCGCAGGTCGGCGGGGTGGCGGCCAATGCGCTGACCGAGCAGGATCATATTCAGACTATCGCGGCGACGATGGAGCAATTCAGTCAGTCGGTCGTTGAGGTGGCGCACATGGCTGCGGAATCTCTGCGTGATGCACGGGTAATGCAGAAAGTCGTTGAGGAAAATAACGGCAATATGGAACTCAGCATCTCTGCGACCAGTCGGGTGGCCGATACCGTGCAGTCGTCCAGCCGGACCATCTCCGATTTGGGGGCCTCCATCGAAAAAATCGGCACGATCGCGAATGCGATCAAGGAAATCGCCGAGCAAACCAATCTGTTGGCGCTGAATGCGGCGATCGAGGCGGCGCGCGCCGGCGAGCAGGGGCGCGGATTCGCCGTGGTCGCCGACGAAGTGCGCAAACTTGCCGAACGCACTGCGGCCAGCACCAAGGACATTGCTAACACCATCGGCGAGATCAATGCCGTTTCCGCTGCCGCGGTGAAATCCATGCACGGCGCGGTTGCCGAAGTTGAAACCGGCATCGCGTTGATCCGCAAAAATGGTGAGGGGCTGAAGGAGATCATGAACGCCACGATCAATGTCGCGGGGCGCATCGAACATATTGCTACAGCATCCAGCGAGCAGTCGGTCTCAAGTGAAGGCGTGGCGAATAGTCTGGAACGTATCAATGGTTTGGTGGACAATAACGCTCAATCGGCCAGTGCGGCCAAGCAGGCGATGGATGAGCTGTCGAAGTCGGCCGGCGAATTGCGCAAAGCCGGCTATCCGCTGACCAAGTGTGCGATGAAGTAGGGATACGAGAAACTTTTGTTCGGGCACTTGTATAGCGTGCCGCACCCCTGCAATTGAGGAGAAGAAATGTCTGATTTGTTAAGAAATATAGATGCGCGCACCAAGTTGGCGGGAACCAATAAGCTGGAGATTTTGATGTTCTCGCTCGGCAAGGATATGCGCAATGGACGCGAGGAGACCTTCGGCATCAACGTGTTCAAGGTGCGCGAAGTGATGCGCATCCCGCCGATCACGCGTGCGCCGGAAATGCCGGCGGCGGTCGAGGGTATGGTGAGTCTGCGCGGCCAGTTGGTGCCGGTGATCGATCTGGCCAAGTACATCGGCATGGAGACAGATTGCTCGCCGGAAATCATGATCGTTACCGAATATAACGGCCACACCCAGGGATTTCTGGTCAGGGCGGTCGACAACATCTTGCGGCTGGACTGGTCGGCTATGCGCGTTCCGCCGGCGATGCTGGCCGCCGAGATGGGGGGCCTGGTGACCGCGATTACCGAGCTGAAGGACAATCGGCTGGTGATGATGCTGGACGTGGAAAAAGTGCTGTCCGAGACCGGGCACTTCGATAACGACGATTCCGTATTCAGGAGCGTGCCGCCGCTGGGCAAGGAGAACCGCACGGTGTTCTTTGCCGATGATTCTTCGGTGGCGCGCAACCAGATTCAGCGCACGCTGGAAGCGATGCAGGTGAATTCCATTTCTGCGGTCAACGGCCGTCAGGCATGGATAGAGTTGTCCAAGATGGCGGATTTGGCGGATTCGAGCGGGGTTCCGCTCAAGAACCTGATTCAGGTGATCCTCACCGATGTCGAGATGCCCGAGATGGACGGCTACATGCTGACGCGCAAGATCAAGTCGGACAAGCGTTTCAACGGCATACCCGTGCTGATGCACTCGTCGCTGTCCAGCACTTCGAACGAGCAAATGGGTAAGGCGGTGGGTGTGGACGAATACGTGCCGAAGTTTGAGGCGCAGAAGCTGGCGCAGACGCTGGCGCGGTTGTTGGCCTGATAGTAGGGGCACGGCGCGCCGTGTCCTTATGGGGGAGATAGAGATGAGTTATTTGGAAGATATGTCGAACGATGAACATCATGGCTTGTTGGGGCAGATAGACGCGCGTACCAGTCTGGCCGGTTCCAACAAGATGGAAATTCTGCTGTTCAGCCTGGGCACCGGCGAGAAATTCGGCATCAACGTATTCAAGGTCAAGGAGGTTTGTCCGGCCGGCAAGATCACGCGTACGCCGAACATGCCGTCCGGCGTGAACGGCATCGTGTCGTTGCGCGGCCATGTGATGCCGGTGCTGAGTCTGGCGAGTTTCATGGGCATTCATCCCCTCGAAGGACATCAGACCATGATGGTGGCCGAGTACAGTAACCACATCCTGGGTTTTCTAGTGGAGAAGGTGGATCGGATCATCCGGGTGGATTGGGACAAGGTGCGAGCGACCGAGGGCATGCTTTCCGACAAGGGGGCGCTGATTACTGCGATCACCGAGTTGCCGGACGGTTCGCTGGTTTCGATACTGGACGTCGAGCAGATCCTCGCCAACGCCTTCGGCGAAGGTGTCGTCGGGGCGGTCGAGCGCGTCGAGTCCGGTCACGACTTGTGCGTGTTTTTTGCGGACGATTCGATGGTGGCGCGCCGCAAGATCGCCGAGGTGCTGGACAAGATGGGGGTCAAGCACATTCAGGCGAACAACGGCGACGAGGCGTGGGATCGGCTCAAGGCGATGGCCGATTCGGCACAGGCATCAGGCGGCGATTTGCGCGACCAGATCCAGGTGATCCTGACCGATGCCGAGATGCCGCAGATGGACGGTTATGTGCTGACGCAGAACATTAAATCGGATCGGCGTTTCGAGGGCATACCGGTAGTGATGCATTCCTCGCTGTCGTCCGAGGCGAATCGTGCCACGGGGCGCAGGGTGGGTGTGGATTATTACGTGCCCAAGTTCGACTCAGGGGTGCTGTCGTCGACGTTGCGGCCGTTGCTGACGTGATAGTGCGGGCATGCTGCGTCGTGCCCGTACGTTTCGCAAAGGGTTTTAGGAGATTGGTATGGGAATAGAAAATACGAGATTTTTAGTGGTTGACGATTTTTCGACGATGCGTCGCATTGTGCGAAATCTGCTCAAGGAACTGGGGTTCACCAATGTGCAGGAGGCGGAGGACGGAGTGCAGGCATTGGCCAAGTTGCGCGTCGACGAGTTCGACTTCGTCGTGTCCGATTGGAATATGCCGAACATGACAGGCATCGAACTGTTGCGCAATATCCGCGCAGATGCCAAGCTCAAGCACCTGCCGGTTCTGATGGTGACCGCGGAGGCGAAAAAGGAGAACATCATCGAGGCTGCCCAAGCGGGTGCGTCGGGTTATGTGGTGAAGCCGTTTACCGCGGCGACGCTGGACGAGAAGTTGAAGAAGATATTTGCCAACATGCAAAAGTGAGCCATGCCATGAGCGCCAACCCGAATCAAGACTCCGCCGATCTCGAATCGCTGTTCGACAGCATCGTTGCGGCGAACACTGCCGAATCCGGTCAGGAGACCGTACGTCCCGCATCGGAAGTGGGCGACGACAAGGTTCTCAATCAGATCGGCCATATGACACGCACGCTGCACAACACGCTGCGTGAACTGGGCCTGAACAAGGAGATCGAAAAGGCCGCCTCGACCATACCGGACGCGCGCGATCGCCTGAACTATGTCGCGACTCTGACAGAGAAGGCTGCCGAGCGCGTGCTCAATGCCACCGATGCGGCGCAACCTATCGTCGACAGGATGGGCAGCGAGTCGACTAGGCTGGCCGGACAGTGGCAGATGCTGTTCGACAAGAAGCTCGACGTGGAGCAATTCAAGAGTCTGGTGATGCAGACCCAGGCGTTCCTGAACGATGTCCCGAACCAGACCAAGGCGACCAATGCTCACTTGATGGAAATCATGATGGCGCAGGATTTCCAGGACCTGACAGGACAGGTGATCAAGAAGATCATCGAGGTGACCAAGACCATGGAACAGCAACTGGTGGCGCTGCTGCTGGAGAGTGCGCCGCCTGCGGTGAAGGCGGAGTTCGACACCGGGCTGCTGAACGGCCCTGTCATCAATGCGGCGGGACGCAGCGACGTGGTGACCAGTCAGGATCAGGTGGACGACCTGCTGGAGAGCTTGGGATTTTAGTGTTGCGTAGGGGCACGGCGCGCCGTAACTCTGAGGATTAGGAGAAGAAAAATGAACGATTTTGCCGGTATGGAAGAGTTGTTGAGCGATTTCCTGCTGGAGGCAGGAGAGATGTTGTCCGATGTGGACAGCAAGCTCATGGATCTGGAGAAGCGGCCGAATGATGCCGGCCTGCTTAACGAGATTTTCCGCGGCTTCCACACCATCAAGGGCGGAGCGGGCTTTCTCAACGCGACGGAACTGGTGGCATTGTGCCATCTGACCGAGAATCTGTTCGACAAGCTGCGCAACCGCGAACTGACGCTGAGCGCCGAGTTGATGGATACGATTTTTGCGGCGACCGCCGAGGTGCGCAGGATGTTCGGTGCGTTGCAACAGAACTTGCAACCGACGCCGGCCCCCGCCGAGATGCTGGAAAACCTGAAAGCCGCGCTTGATGGGAAGCCTATTGTCAAAAGCGTCGCCTCTACCACCCCGCCAGCACAACCGGTTGCCGCGACCTTGCCCGACACGACGCCCGGCGTTGCTCCGGTTCCCGATGGCGTCGACTGGAATGCTCTGTACGGAGCGTTGACCGGAACCGACATCGTTGCCAAGGTCGGCGCGACGCGCGATCCGGAAAAGATTGCCAGCGCGATCTCCGAGGAGGAGTCCACCAAGAAGGCCTTCGGTCGCCGTGGCGCCGATGCGCCCGGTACTACGGTCGGTCGACGTGATGGAGACGTGGCGCCGAAAGAGGCCAAGGAAACCACTATCCGCGTCGATACCGACAGGTTGGATCAGGTGCTCAACCTGTCCGGCGAGATCGGCCTGACCAAGAACCGGCTGACCCATCTGCGCTCCGACATCATGCAGGGCCGCAACGATGCCGACACGCTGCGCGAGCTCGATCGCTCGGTCACCCAACTCGACATGCTGGTGGTCAACCTGCAGAACGCGGTGATGAAGACACGCATGCAGCCGATCGGCCGCTTGTTCAAGAAATATCCGCGCCTCGCGCGCGACCTCGCTCGTTCATTGGGTAAGGACGTCGAACTGGTGCTAGTCGGCGAAGAGACCGAGATGGACAAGACCATGATCGAGGATCTGAACGATCCGCTGGTGCACTTGGTGCGCAACGCGGTGGATCACGGCGTCGAGACGATAGAAGGGCGCATCGCCGCCGGCAAGCCGGAGAAGAGCATCGTCGAACTCTCGGCACGCCAGGAGGGCGACCATATCCTGATCACGATCACCGACGATGGCCGCGGCATGCGCCCGGAGGTGATCCGCAACAAGGCCATCGAGAAGGGTTTGATCACCAATGAGATCGCCAATACCCTGGACGAGAAGCAGTGTCTGGAGTTGATCTTCCTGCCGGGCTTCTCGACCAAGGACGAAATATCCAGTGTGTCCGGGCGCGGCGTTGGCATGGACGTGGTGAAGACCAACATCTCCAAACTTAACGGCACGATAGACATTCATTCCGAGCCGGGCCGCGGCAGCGTGTTCACGATCGCGCTGCCGTTGACACTGGCGATCCTGCCGGTGCTGATTCTGCGCCTGGGCGAGCAATCGTTTGCGGTGCCGTTGTCCATGGTGCGCGAGATTCTTTCGGTGACGCCGGAGCAGCTGCAGCAGGTGTCCGGCCGTGCGACCATGGTGGTGCGCGGCGAAGTGCTGCCGGTGCTGCCGCTGGCGCAATTGATCGGCTGGGAAGCGAGCGACGTGCCGCCGGAAGTCGGCGTGCTGATGCAGTTCGGCAACAACAGCTTCATCCTGTCGGCGGACGGATTCGCCGGACACGACGACGTGGTGATCAAGTCGCTGGACACGTTCCGGCCCAAGGGTGTGGCTGGCGTCACGATGTCCAGCGAGGGCGATATCGTACTGATTCTGGATATCAAGGAGCTGCTCAGCGACGTGCGTGGACATTGATGTTGCAACACGAATGACAAAGACAGGTTGCCAATGAAAAAATCGAACAGCCGGATAGCCGTCGGGGTATTGCTCAGTGCAGTGCTGCTGGCCGGACATGCGCTGTATTTCCGTAGTGTAGACATCGCGTTGGCAGACGCCTTGCTGTTTGTCGCCATCGTGGTGGGGTGGGGCTATTTATTGCAGATGGCGGCTGCCGGCTGCGATAAACAACGGGATGGGGCGTGCGAGCAGGCGAATCGGGGAGATGCTGCCCTAATCCATGAGTGCAACGGCTTCCATGTGCAGCTCGGGCATGAGGTGGCCAGCCAGCTCGGTTCGGCCCATACCGAACTGGGCAATACCCAGGCGATACTCGGTGACGCCATCGGCAAGCTGGTCGAGACCTTCACCGACCTGGCCGACCAGGTGCGCGCCCAGCAGGCGCTGACCATGTATATCTCCGGCGGCGAAAAAGACGCCGACGGCCAGAACGCGAAGGAGAAGTTCGAACATTTCGTGAAGCTGACCTCGGATGCGATGAACGAGTTCGTCGACAGCACCGTCGAGAACAGCAAGCATGCGATGGAGCTGGTGGAGAAGATGGATGCGATCAACCACGAGGTCATCAGCATTCTCAACATCCTGAACGAGGTGGAAGGCATCGCCAAGCAGACCAATCTGCTGGCGCTGAATGCGGCAATTGAAGCGGCGCGGGCCGGCGAGGCAGGGCGCGGTTTCGCCGTCGTGGCCGACGAGGTGCGCAATCTGTCCGAGAACACCAACAAGTTCAGCAAACAAATACGCACGCTGGTGCACAACGTCAACAACTCGCTGGTCGATGCCGAGCAATCCATCAACAAGCTCGCGGCCAGCGACATGACCTTCGTGATAGATTCGAAACATCATGTGCAGAGCATGATGGCGGACCTCAGCGCGCTGAACGCGACGATCGCGCAGAATGGCGTCGAGTTGAAGGAAATCAACGACAAGGTCGAACGCAACGTCGGCCTGGCGGTGTCCACGCTGCAATTCCAGGACATGAGTTCGCAACTGATTGCGCATGCGCAGATGCGCATCGCCGCGCTGCAGGAAGTGGCCAATCAGATGAGCGCCGGCGCCGACAGCGCCAGCCGCGACACTTATCTGCAGCAGATAGCCGCTTACCGGAATTCGCTAAACCAACACGTGATGGGGCTGGATGCGAAGAAAACCAATCCGGTCGCCCAGGAGAATTTCGATACCGGCGACATCGAGCTGTTCTGACATTTTCCGCATTCCCTGTAATCTCTCGCTGATTGCATTTTTCAAATGCATCATGCAATCTACAGCCTTGTGTTCCAATAACCAGAACGAGAAAAAATATGGCTAAAACCGTACTGACTGTTGACGACTCCGCTTCCATCCGCCAGATGGTGGCCTTCACCCTGAAATCCGCCGGCTATACCGTTATCGAGGCCGCCGATGGTCAAGAGGGTCTGGACAAGGCCAAGACCAATGCCGTGAATCTGGTGCTGACCGACCAGAACATGCCCAAGATGGACGGGCTGACCCTGATCAAGACCCTGCGCGGCCTGCCGCAATACCGCAGCACGCCTATCCTGATGCTCACGACCGAGTCCAGCGATGCGATGAAGTCGCAGGGCAGGGCCGCGGGAGCGACCGGCTGGCTGGTCAAGCCGTTCGATCCGCAGAAGCTGCTCGAAGTCGTCAAGAAAGTCGTCGGCTAACATTGCCTTGCACGCTGGCCTATCCGTGCCGGCAACCGTCACTATGCATACCAGGGGAAGCCAATGTCCATCGATATGAGCCAGTTTTATCAGGTGTTCTTCGAGGAGTCAGCGGAACATCTCGCTAACATGGAGAGCCTGCTGCTGGGGCTGGATCTGAATGCACCTGACGACGATCAGTTGAATGCGATCTTCCGCGCCGCGCATTCGATCAAGGGTGGCAGCGGCACCTTCGGCTTCACCGACATGACCGAAGTGACCCATGTGCTGGAAACCCTGCTGGATCGCATCCGCAAGCACGAGATCGCGATCACCTCCGCGATGGTGGACGCCTTCTTGCAAGCAGGAGACGTGCTGCATGGCCTGCTGGATGCGCACCAGAACGGCGGTGTCGCCGATGAGGCCGCCTCGCGGGAGATTCGCGCCAAACTGGAGCAACTGACCCGCGATCCGGGCGGCAAGGGCATGCCCGCAACTGTGCCGGTCGAGACGGCTCCTGCGCCTGCCGGCCCCTCGTCGCAGCATACCTACCAGATACGCTTTGCCAAGACGCCGACGATCTTCCCTTCCGAGGCGCAACTCACCACTCTGCTGGAAGACCTCGGCAATCTCGGCAAGATCGAGAACCAGCTGATAGCCGAGGATTCCGTCTCGTTGACGCTGACTGCCTGGGCGGGCGAAGCGGAATTGCGCGACATCTTCTCGTTTTTTCTCGAACCGGAGCAACTGACGATCACGCTGCAGGGCGATGCGGTCGCATCGACTGGTGACGAAGACGGCTACGGCTTCTTCGTCGAGCCGGAGCAACTCAAGGCAGCTATAGAGGATGAGCAGGGATTCGGCTTCTTCGTCGAACCGGAACAACTCAAGGCCGAGGCGGAGAATGCGCAGGGCTATGGTTTCTTTACCGATGTGATGCCTGCCGTGCAGGCAGCAGCACCGGGCGCAGGCGGCGTTGCTGGCGAATTGGCGCCGGGCGAGACACCCCATCGCCGGGCGACCGACCGCGCACCCGATACGTCGATCCGCGTCAGCGTCGAGAAGGTCGACCAGATGATTAATCTGGTCGGCGAACTGGTGATCACTCAGGCGATGCTGGCGGAGACGGCTTCGCGTCTCGATCCGGTGGAAAACGAGAGCCTGTTGAACGGCCTTGCCCAGCTGGAACGCAATACCCGGGACCTGCAGGAATCGGTGATGTCGGTGCGGATGATGCCGATCAACTTTGTGTTCAGCCGTTTCCCGCGCGTGGTGCGCGATCTCGCCGGCAAGCTCAACAAGCAAGTGCAACTCAAGACCGTCGGCGAAGGCACCGAACTCGACAAGGGGCTGATCGAGAAGATCAGCGACCCGTTGACCCATCTGGTGCGCAACAGTCTCGATCACGGTGTCGAATTGCCGGACGAACGCATCGCCAAGGGCAAGGACCCGCAGGGCACGATCACGTTGCGTGCAGCGCATCAGGGCGGCAATATCGTCATCGAAGTTTCGGATGACGGCGCCGGGCTGGATCGCGAGCGGATACTGGCCAAGGCGAAGGAGAAGGGCATTCCGTTCAGCGACAATATCAGCGATGCCGATGTCTGGCAGATGATTTTTGCCCCCGGATTTTCGACGGCTGCGGTGGTCACCGACGTGTCCGGTCGCGGCGTCGGCATGGACGTGGTCAAGAAAAATATCGAGGGCATAGGCGGGCGTGTAGAACTGTCCTCGAAGGCTGGCGAAGGCAGCACGGTGACGATCCGGCTGCCGTTGACGCTGGCAATACTGGACGGCCTGTCGGTCGCGGTCGGCGACCAGACTTACATCGTGCCGCTCAGCTTCATCAGCGAGTCGCTGCAACCTAGAGCCGAAGACATCAAAGACATCAGCGGCCAAGGTCAGGTCGTCCATGTACGCGGCGAATATGTGCCGATGGTCGCGTTATCCGAAGTATTCGGCATCGAGCCGCGCGTCACCAATCCCGCCGACGGCATTCTGGTGTTGCTGGAAGGCGAGGGCAAGAAAGTTGCGCTATTCGTGGACGAGCTGCTAGGCCAGCATCAAGTCGTCATCAAGAGTCTGGAGACTAATTACCGCAGGGTGTCCGGCATTTCTGGCGCGACCATCATGGGCGACGGGCGCGTGGCGATGATCATGGATGTCACGGCCATGATCAAAATGGCGCAGGCTTGACGCGCTGCCAGTGTTCCACGTTCTATTTTTAATGGCGGTGACGGCTGAACGCCGCGTTTCGAGAGGAGACTCACCATGCAGGAAAATCAGGGGCCGGCAGCGGAGGCCGGCAGCCGCGAACTGCTGACGTTCACGCTGGGCAGCGAGGAATACGGTATCGACATCCTCAAGGTCCAGGAGATCCGCGGTTACGACGCGGTGACCACGATCGCCAATGCGCCGCCGTTCATCAAGGGCGTGATCAATTTGCGCGGCATCATCGTGCCTATCGTGGACATGCGCATCAAGTTCAATCTCGGCAAGGTCGAATACGACCAGTTCACCGTGGTGATTATCCTGAACATCGCCAAGCGCGTGGTCGGCATCGTCGTGGACGGCGTGTCCGACGTGATCGCGCTGACGCCGGAGCAACTCAAGGCTGCACCGGAATTCAGCGGGGCGATGGATACCCAGTACATCACCGGCCTAGGCACCGTGGACGACCGCATGATCATCGTCGTCGACATCGAGAAACTGATGACCAGCCGCGACATGGATCTGGTCGAAATGGCTGCAGCCTGATCACGCATCGAACAATAACAGGAGAAACATCATGGCAAGTATGACCGTAGGGAAACGACTGGGTCTGGGGTTTGGCGCGGTGATCGCGCTGATGATCATCATCGCGGCGCTGGGCATCAGCAACATGCGCAGTATCAACTCCGACATGGATGCGCTCATCCACGACAAATTTCCCAAGACCGTGTGGGCGAATAACATGGTGGATGGTGTCAATGCCATCGGTATATTGATGCGTGACTCCCTGCTGGTCAGCGGCCAGGACAACATCCAGAAAGAACTGGACGGCATTGAGGAAAAGCGAAAATTCATCAAGGAAAACCTGGAAAAAATCGAACAATCGGTCGCATCTGCGTCAGGCAAGGCCGCATTGGCTGTTGTGCTGGACGCACGCGCCAAGTATGTTGCTGCGCAAGATCAATTTATTAAACTACAGAAGGAAGGCAAACAGGCAGAAGCGAAAATTTACATGATGGAGACGGCAATGGATCTCCAAGACGCCTACATTGCATCCATTGGTGGCCTCATCGACCATCAGGTCGAATCGATGACTAAAACCGGTGAAGAAGCCAACAAGGCGGTAGGCAGCGCCCTGGTCATGATCATCGTGCTGGCTATCATCGCGGTGATAGTCGGTGTCGTCATCGCGCTGATGATCGTACGCAACCTGATGAAGCAGTTGGGCGGCGAACCCGACTATGCGGCCGAAGCAGTGCACAAGATCGCCAACGGCGACCTGTCCGTCAACCTGGCGATCAGGCCGGGCGATACCACTAGCTTGGTGTATTCGCTGAAGGTCATGCAGGACAGCCTGCGCGGCATCGTCGCCGAGATCAAGCTGATTGTCGAAGACGCCGCGGTGCGCGGCACGTTCAGTTACAAAATGAAGCAAGAAGGCAAGGCCGGCTACACCAAGGAACTGTCCGACCTGCTGAATCAATTGAGCGACACCATCGACGGCGCGCTGAAGGACACCGTCCGCGTCGCCACCGCGCTGGCCAACGGCGACCTGTCGCAGAAGGTCACCAAGGAATACCCGGGCATGTTCGACCAGACCAAGCAGGGCGTGAACGGCACGGTCGATGCGCTGACCAAGATCGTCGCCGAGATCAAGGCCATCGTCGAAGATGCCGCGGTGCGCGGCAGCTTCAGCACCAAGATGGACATGACCGGCAAGGCCGGCTACACCAAGGAACTGTCCGAACTGCTGAACCAGCTGTCCAACGTCACCGAGACCGGCATCGCCGACGTCGTGCGCGTCGCCAACGCCTTGGCCAAGGGCGACCTGACGCAGACCATCAGCAAGGAATACGCCGGCTCCTTCAACGACATGAAGGTCGGCGTCAACGGCACCGTGTCCAATTTGAAGGAACTGGTGGGCCAGATCAAGGACTCCACCGACACCATCAACACCGCTTCCAAGGAAATCGCCTCCGGCAACGCCGACCTGTCGCAGCGCACCGAAGAACAGGCCAGCAGCTTGGAAGAGACCGCCTCCAGCATGGAAGAACTGACCTCGACCGTGAAGCAGAACGCCGAGAACGCCAAGCAGGCCAACCAGCTCGCGATCGGCGCATCGGACGTTGCCGGCAAGGGCGGCGCGGTGGTGGGTCAAGTGGTCACCACGATGGACTCGATCAACGAATCGTCGCGCAAGATCGTCGACATCATCAGCGTGATCGACGGCATCGCGTTCCAGACCAACATCCTTGCGCTGAACGCCGCGGTTGAAGCGGCGCGTGCGGGCGAACAGGGCCGCGGCTTTGCGGTCGTGGCCGGCGAAGTGCGCAATCTGGCGCAACGTTCCGCGGCGGCAGCGAAGGAGATCAAGACCCTGATCGGCGACTCGGTCGAGAAGGTCGAAGGCGGCAGCAAACTGGTCGCCCAAGCCGGCCAGACGATGGAAGAGATTGTGACTTCGATCAAGCGCGTGACCGACATCATGTCCGAGATCACCGCAGCATCCTCCGAGCAGAGCCAGGGTATCGAACAGGTGAACACCGCGATCACCCAGATGGACGAAGTGACGCAGCAGAATGCGGCGCTGGTCGAGGAAGCGGCAGCGGCAGCGGAATCGCTGGAAGAGCAGGCGCAGAACCTCGCGGTCGCTGTGGCGACGTTCAAGGTGGACGAGAGCGGCAGTACGGCGGTTGCGGCGCGTCGCGCCCCGGTTGCAGCTCCGGCGCGCAGGGCCGCACCCGCGAAAGCTCCGGCCAAGGCGGTCGCCAAGCCCAAGCCCAAGGCCGCGGACGACGAGGAGTGGGAAGAGTTTTAATTGTAGTAGGGGTGCGATTCATCGCGCCCTGTGCATTATCCTTAGAAGGGCGTGATGCAACAAAATCAGGCAATACACTACGCGGCAAGCTGCGTGTGAAGTTGACACAATCGCGCCTCTACATGAAACATGTTCGGTATGAGCACTTCGACTGGCTTAAGACAGGCTGTGCCGAAGCGGCTCATACCGAAAATGTTTTGTACGAAAGAGTAACCATGCGTAGCAATTGGTCTGCGACGAACAAGGGATATGTTCTGCCGGATGGCGTATTGCGGGCATCGAAGACCATTTTCATGGTCGTCAAGTTGAAGTGAGGCGGAGCATGGGCAACAATTTTCAATCCGGCGCCGGACGTGATCGCGAGTTCGTGTTTACGAGCAAGGATTTCGAGCGGGTGCGCAAGCTGATCTACGATCATGCCGGCATCTCGCTGAACCCCTCCAAGCAGGACATGGTTTACAGTCGTCTGGCGCGGCGATTGCGCGCGACCGGCATCGGCAGTTTCAGCGAGTATCTGGCGCTGCTGGAGAACAACGATTCAGCGGAATGGGAGGCGTTCGTCAATTCATTGACCACCAACCTGACGGCATTCTTTCGCGAACCGCACCATTTTCCGTTGCTGGCCGAGCATGCGCTCAAGCACAAGGGAAGGCATATCGAGTTGTGGTGTTCCGCCGCATCGACCGGCGAGGAGCCTTATTCGATGGCGATGACGATGGTGGATGCGTTCGGCACGTTTACGCCTCCGGTGAAGATACTCGCGACCGATCTGGACACCAATGTTCTGGCCAAGGCCGAGGCCGGCATCTATCCTCTGGAGCGGGTGGAGAAGCTGTCGCCCGATCTGGTGAAACGATTTTTCCTCAAGGGAGCCGGGGCGCAAGCAGGCTATGTGCGGGTGCGCCCGGAGTTGCGCAACCTGATCACCTTCCGGCAGGTGAATCTGCTGAGCCCGGAATGGCCGGTGCGTGGTCCGCTGGACGCGATTTTTTGCCGCAATGTGATGATCTATTTCGACAAGCAGACGCAGCTTAAAATATTGGAGCGGTTTGTCCCGTTATTGCAGCCCGACGGTTTGTTGTTCGCCGGACATTCGGAGAGTTTCCATAACGCCGGGCATCTGTTATCGCTACGCGGCAAGACGGTGTACGAATTGGCGAAACACCGGGCTCAGCATGGTTCGGGCCTGCTGCCGAGCAGGGAAAGGGAGCGCGGATGACCGTGCATGGCTACGAAGAGGTTCTGGCCCCGAACGTTTATTACGATCGCGAGCACGGCACTGAAGCAGCCAAGATATTGCCGGGCGAGTATTACGCGACTGCGCGCGACATGGTGCTGGTGACGGTACTGGGATCGTGCGTGTGCGCCTGCATCCGCGATCGCAGGAGCGGCATCGGCGGGATGAACCACTTCATGCTGCCGGATGCGGGCGGCGATCAGGGGAGCCCGCTTGGCGATTCGGCACGTTACGGCGCTTATGCGATGGAGATACTGATCAACCAGCTGCTCAAGATAGGCGCGAAGCGCGAGCATCTTGAGGCCAAGGTGTTCGGCGGCGGCGCGGTGTTGCGCGGCTTTACGGTCGGTAACGTGGGGGAGCGCAATGCGGAATTCGTGCTGGAGTTTCTGCATACCGAGAACATTCCGGTGCTGGCCCAAGATCTGTTGGATATCTATCCGCGCAAGGTATATTTTTTTCCCGCGACCGGCTTGGTGCGGGTGAAAAAGCTGAGGAATGTTCACAACAACACCATCGTGGATCGCGAGTCGGAATACAAGCTGCGCCTGCGCTATTCCAAGGTGGAGGGCGACGTGGAATTGTTCGACTGATTGTGCGGGGGGCGCGGCGCAACAAAATCGGGCAATCCACTACGCAGCAAGCTGCGTGTGGAATTGACGCCGCCGTGCCCCTACGGCGGTAACAAAATTATCTGGCTGGAATGAACATGGAAAATCGCAAAATCAAAGTGCTGGTGGTTGACGACTCTGCGCTGATCCGCAACGTGATGAAGGAGATCATCGACCGCGAGAAGGATATGGTGTGTGTCGGCGCGGCGCCCGATCCGATCGTGGCGCGCGAAATGATCAAGGCGCTGAATCCGGATGTGCTGACGCTGGATGTGGAAATGCCCAAGATGGACGGGCTGGATTTCCTCGAACGGCTGATGCGCTTGCGGCCGATGCCGGTGGTGATGGTCTCGACGCTGACCGAGCGCGGTTCCGACATCACGTTCCGCGCGCTGGAACTGGGCGCGGTGGACTTCGTTTCCAAGCCGAAGATGGACATCGCGCGCGGCATGGAGGAATACGCTGCCGAGATCGCCGACAAGATACGCGCCGCCGCGCAGTCGCATGTGCACGCGAAAAAGACGGTCGCGCCCATGGTGGTGCAGGAGAAGCTTTCCGCGGATGCGATCCTGCCTTCCAATGTGCCCGTGCGTTTCGCGTCGACCGAGAAGCTGATTATCATCGGCGCGTCGACCGGTGGCACCGAGGCGATCAAGGAGGTGCTGACCCGTTTTCCGGCCGATGTGCCGGGCATCCTGGTGACCCAGCATATGCCGGAGAACTTCACCAAGTCGTTCGCTGAGCGGTTGAACAGTCTGTGCAAGATTTCGGTCAAGGAGGCGGAGCACAACGAGCGCATCCTGCCGGGCCATGCCTACATCGCACCGGGTCATTCGCATCTGCTGCTCAAGCGTAGCGGCGCGAACTACATGACCGAGTTGAACCAGGGGCCGCCGGTGAATCGCCATCGTCCGTCGGTGGATGTGCTGTTCCGTTCGGCGGCCAATGTCGCCGGTGCGAATGCGATGGGCATTATCCTCACCGGCATGGGCAAGGACGGCGCGCAGGGCATGCTGGAAATGAAGCAGGCCGGCTCGTTCACGATCGCGCAGGACGAGGCGAGCTGCGTGGTGTTCGGCATGCCGCGCGAGGCGATCGCGTTGGGCGGCGCGGCCGAGGTGTTGCCGTTGCAGAACGTCGCGCGCCGGACGCTGGATTATCTGGCGAGCTGCGGTCGAGGCAACCGGGTTTAGCGATGATGTACGGTTCCCATTTCGTTTCATTTCGGGCGGTTTGCCGGCGGAGCGCTGCATGAAGACATGGTGGCGCAATCTTTCGCTGGCCAAGAAGCTGCACCTGCCTATCCAGCTGTCCTTGCTGCTCGTGCTGCCGCTGGCGCAGATATGGGTGATGCACCGGTTCGAGGAGAATATGCTCGCGGATGTCCGGCTGCGCGCCGAGAATAGCGCGACGCAGTCGTTCCTGAGCTTGAATGCGATGATGTTGAGTGGCTCGATCACAAACCCGGAGCTGCGCGCCGCTTTCCTCGGCAAGATGGCGAAGCAGCAGGGGGTGACGGACTTCCATCTGGTGCGGGCTGCTGCTGTGCGCAACCAGTATGGCGACAATGTTGCGGACGAGTTGCTGGGCGATGCGCTGGATCTCGCGGCGATGTCCGCGAATGTGTCGCAAGCCGAGATTTTTCACGACGGCAAGCGCACCTTGCATGTGTCCGTCCCGTTTGCCGCGGGCAAGGATAGCCACGGGACCAACTGTTTGCAGTGCCATCAAGTGCCGGAAGGAACAGTGCTGGGGGCGATCAGCTTGGTCGTTGATCTCGAAGCCGAGTACCGCAAGCTGAGCAGGTTCGGTCTTGTCCTCGTCGGTGGCCAGATATTGCTGCAGTTACTGCTGTTTCTGTTGATCGGCTGGATCATCAGGAGAGTCACGGGATCGGTGGTGGAACTGGAGCAGGCCATGCTGGAAGTGCGCGAGTCCGGAGATTTCTCCAGACGTGCCCGGGTGCGAGGGAAAGACGAACTCGGGCATATCGCGCTGGCCTTCAACGGTTTCATCGCCCAGATCGAGGAGCTGTACCGGCAGTTGGCATCGAAGATACAGGCGCTGGAAAAATATCATGACCACACCGAGGAGGAGTTGCGCATCGGCAGTGACATTATGGGGCGTATCACGGCGGCCTATGGCGCTCCCGATCCCGCCGTGCGCATCATGATCAGTCCGGCAACCCATTACAGCGGCGACTTGATCTTGACGGCGCGCACGCCGGATGGACATCTGCATGTATTATTGGCCGATGCGGTAGGACATGGACTGATTGCCGCAATGAATCTGTTGCCGCTCAGTCAGGTGTTCAGCGCGATGTCGAAGAAGGGCTTCCCGGTGTCGCGCATCGCCGAAGAATTAAATGCCAAGATTTATCGCCTGATGCCAGCGGATCGATTTGTCGGCGCGGCGCTGGTTTCGGTGGATTTTCGCGACCGGGTGATCGAGGTGTGGAACGGCGGGATTCCTGCGCTCATCCTGATCGGGAAGGATGGAGGGGTGCTGCATGAATGGCATTCGCGCAATTTGCCGCTGGGGATACTCGGCGAAGACGGATTTTCTCCCGAGGTCGAGGCGTTCCATTACGAGGAGGATGGGCAGCTGTTCCTGTTCTCGGACGGTTTGCCGGAAGCGGAATCCCCCGTTGGCGAACAGTTCGGCAGGGAACGTATTCAGGAAGTCCTGCTGCGCAATGTCCCCGGTAGCCGCTTTGATAGCTTGGCTCAAGCCTTGAAGCGACACTTGCAGGGGATGCCCGCGCACGACGATGTGTCGCTGGCCTTGGTGAACCTGTCGCCGCAGAACGAGCTGGACGGGTTGATGTGCCACTTGAGCCATTCCGGTAGCGGTGAAACGGGCAGCCGCTGGAAGCTGACGTTCCGTCTGGGTGAGGATGAACTTAAATATCTCGATGCGGTTCCGCTGTTGACCCAGATGGTCGGGAAGATCCATGCCGCCGCAGAATATCATGCGGCGCTGTACGTGATCCTGTCGGAACTGTTCAACAATGCGCTGGATCATGGCGTGCTGAAACTCGACTCCGGCCTGAAACATGGCGCAGA
Organism: Gallionella sp.; assembly: GCA_023229845.1. Taxonomy (GTDB): domain Bacteria; phylum Pseudomonadota; class Gammaproteobacteria; order Burkholderiales; family Gallionellaceae; genus Gallionella. Next base: position 17,523 of record JALNYK010000021.1, on the reverse strand, counting down.
AGGTTTCGAGCATTATTTGCATTTGCGCGAAGAGGGCCTGCGTGCGCTGAGTCGCGCATCGATCGAAATCGAGATCGAAAAGGTGATGATCGAGGGTAAATATGGCATAAAAATACGCGTGCAGGACAGTGGCGACGGCTTCGATCATGCCGCGCTGTTTGCCGGGCCGGGCGATGTGCCGGCGTCGGCGCAGCATGGGCGGGGACTGGCGCTGGTGCGAGGAATGGCTTATCGGCTGGAATTCGCCGGGAAGGGAAACGAGGTCGTCGCCTATTACATTTGCGCCTGAGTCTTGAGTGTCGTTTGATGTCGGGACAAACGCTTTCGGCTACTTGTGATAAATTCCGGGACCAACTGATTTCGGCTGGATGCCATGTAAGGCGGCAAGTGCAAAATTAACATTCAACAGTGAAGGAGTGATGATGGCTATCAGCGTACAGATACATGACAATGTTGCGCGCATATCGATGTCCGGGCGTTTCGATTTTCAGGTGCATCGCGAATTCAAGGAGTCGTATACGCCCCTGATCGACAATGTGGCGGTGCGCGAGATCGAAGTCGAGATGTCCAGAGTGGATTATCTGGACAGTTCGGCGCTGGGGATGTTGATGTTGCTGAACGAACGTGCCAAAGGCGCCAACAAGGCTGTCTCGTTGCTGAATACCTCAGGTGTGGTTTCTCAGGTGCTGGAAGTGGCGAACTTCAGCAGGATTTTCAATATCCGCAACGCAGAATAAGTTGAGGCGGTAACCGGTTATCAGTCATAACCCTTCGCCGTTGCGGCGTCGGGCCTACGCGCATCAATCAGCCTGTTTACAACATCGAGCTCCGCCGGCGAAAGGTATGTGCTGGCGTGTGAGATTTCCTTATTGGTCAATTCGTTGCAGCATATTTGTGCGGGATTTTCGCAGCTCCGTTGCGCAGTGTGAAGATTGCTCGCAAAGGCCGCCGTTATGGGGTGTGGCGGTGCATCATGAAGTGGCCGGCTTGTCAAACGGGTGTAAGAATCCCACAAAGGTTGCTGAATAGACTGCAAAACCACCCCTTATTCACCGGATTGGATGCACTAGCCTCCGCAGATAATCGCCATGTCCAGCAGGAGCCGATATGGCAGAAGATAGCGACCTAGAAAAAACAGAACAACCCTCACAACGGCGAATTGACCAGGCAAGAGAGCAGGGTCAAGTCGCCCGTTCGCGTGAGCTTTCCACGTTCGCGGTGCTGTTGGCCGGTGGCGGGGTGTTGTGGTTTATGGGCGCATCCCTTACGCAGAGCATGGTGCAAATGTTGCGCGACGGGCTGGTGCTCGACCGCGAGATGGTTTTCGACAGCGCGCTGATGATCCCGCGGCTGTACGAACTCGCGATGGATGCGCTGATCGCCTTCCTGCCGTTTCTGTTGGCCGTGCTGATCGCGGCGGCTTTCTCGCCGCTGTTGCTGAACGGCTGGCTGTTCAGTGTCGAAGCGTTGCAGCCCAAATTTTCCAAGCTGAATCCGATCGCCGGTCTCGGGCGCATGTTCTCTCGCACCGCGCTGGTGGAGTTGGTCAAGGCGCTGACCAAGGCCGCGCTGGTGGGCGGTGTGGCGGCCTGGGTGATCTGGAGCAATCGCGATGCGGTGATGGCGCTCGGCTTGCAGTCCGCCGCCGCAGCAATTCCGGCGACCGGTCATCTGATCGGTTCGGGCTTCATGATTATTGTCGGTGCCATGTTGTTGATCGTGCTGATCGATGTGCCGTTCCAGCTGTGGGATCACAACAAGAAATTGATGATGACCAAGGAAGAGGTGCGTCAGGAAGCCAAGGAGACCGAGGGCGATCCGATGGTCAAGGGGCGCATTCGCCAGTTGCAGCGCGAGGCTGCGCGTCGCCGCATGATGTCGGCGATCCCGACTGCCGATGTGGTGGTGACCAACCCGACGCACTACTCCGTGGCGCTGAAGTACAGCGAGGAGGGAGCGCGTGCGCCGGTGGTGGTGGCCAAGGGTTCGCATCTGGTCGCGCTGCGCATCCGCGAGATTGCTGCGGAGCATCATGTGCCCATTCTGGAGGCTCCGCCGCTGGCGCGCGCGCTGCACAAACACACCGATCTCGGCGATACCATACCCGAGGCGCTGTACTCCGCGGTCGCCGAAGTGCTGGCCTATGTTTACCAGTTGCGCCGCTACGAGACGATCGGCGGCGCGCGTCCGGCGGAGCCCGCCGAACTGCCGGTTCCGCTCGAACTCGATCCGGCTGCGGCGGGGGCGTGAACCGATAAACCATGAACTTTAAGCTGATACAGGATTTTCTGAAGCGCGCCGGACTGATGGGGATGGTCGGCCCGGTGCTCATCGTGCTGATTCTGGCGATGATGGTGCTGCCGTTACCGCCGATGCTGCTGGATATCCTGTTCACGTTCAACATCGCGGTTTCGATCATGGTGCTGCTGGTCAGCATGAACACCAACAAGCCGCTGGACTTCGCGATTTTCCCCACCGTGCTGCTGATCACGACGCTGCTGCGGCTGTCGCTGAACGTCGCTTCCACCCGCATCGTGCTGCTGGAAGGCCACACCGGGCCGGATGCGGCGGGCAAGGTGATCGAGTCGTTCGGTCACTTCTTGGTCGGCGGCAATTACGCGGTGGGCCTGGTGGTGTTCTCGATCCTGGTGGTGATCAACTTCGTCGTGATCACCAAGGGCGCCGGGCGCATCGCCGAGGTGGGCGCGCGCTTCACGCTGGATGCGATGCCGGGCAAGCAGATGGCGATCGACGCCGACCTGAATGCCGGCCTGATCGGCGAAGACGTGGCGCGCAAACGTCGCGCCGAGATCGGGCAGGAAGCCGACTTCTACGGCGCGATGGACGGTGCGAGCAAATTCGTGCGCGGCGATGCAGTCGCCGGCATCATCATCCTGTTCATCAACATCATCGGCGGTCTGGTGGTCGGTGTGCTGCAACACGATCTCGATATCGCGGTCGCGGCGAAGAACTACACGCTGCTGACCATAGGCGACGGTCTGGTCGCGCAGATTCCGGCGCTGGTGATTTCCACCGCGGCCGGTCTGGTGGTGAGCCGCGTGGCCAGCGAAGAAAATATCGGCCAGCAGTTGGTTCAGCAGCTGTTCAAGCAACCTCAGGTGCTGATGCTGACCGCGATCATTATCGGTTCTCTGGGGATGATTCCGGGCATGCCGCACTTCGCCTTCCTGTTGCTGGGCGGCGCGATGGCCTGGCTGGCCTGGTATCTGTCGCAAACCAGCTCCAGAGCCGCGGCGCGCGAGGAAGAAAAGGCTGCGGCGGCGGTGGCGACGAACGCGGTCATCCCGGAGGCAGCCGAAGCCAGCTGGGACGACGTCGCGCAGGTCGACGTGCTGGGTATGGAAGTCGGTTACCGCCTGATCTCGCTGGTGGACAAAACGCAGGACGGCGATCTGCTGCGCCGCATCAAGGGCATACGCAAAAAGTTTACTCAGGACATCGGCTTCCTGCCGCCGCCGGTGCATATTCGCGACAATCTGGATCTGCGCCCGAACGCTTACCGCATCACGCTGAAGGGCGTCGAGGTCGGTTCCGGCGAGGCTTATCCGAATCAGTTGCTGGCGATCAATCCGGGCAGTGTGACGGGCGAGTTGGCGGGTATGCATACTCGCGATCCGGCCTTTGGTCTGCCGGCGGTGTGGATAGAGACCGGCCTGCGCGATCATGCGCAGATGATGGGCTATACCGTGGTCGATCCGGGCACGGTGGTGGCGACTCACCTGAGCCAATTGTTGACCACGCGCGCCGCGGAGTTGCTCGGTCGTCAGGAGGTGCAGCAGCTGCTCGACCATCTCGCCAAAATCGCGCCGAAGCTGGTCGAGGATCTGGTGCCGAAGACGTTGCCGCTGGGTGCGGTACAGAAGGTGCTGCAGAATCTTCTGGACGAAGGCATGCATATCCGCGATATGCGCACCATCGTCGAGACGCTGGCGGAGAACGCCGCGCGCACCCAGGACCCATACCAGCTCACCGGCCTGGTGCGGGTCGCGCTGGGGCCAGCCATCGTGCAGCAGTTCTACCCTTCCGCGCAGGAACTGCAGGTGATCGGCATGGACAAGGAGTTGGAGTATGTCCTGATGCAGGCGATGCAATCGAGCCAGAACGGCATCGGCATCGAGCCGGGGCTGGCCGACACCGTGCTGCGCGAAGCGCGCGCCGCTGCCGAGCAGCAGGAACAGATGGGTTTGCCCACGGTGATGCTGGTGCCGACGCAGTTGCGCGATTTGTTGGCGCGCTTCCTGAAGCGCGCGGTGCCGAACATCAGGGTTATTTCGCATGATGAAGTCCCGGACTTCAAGACGATCCGGGTTACCGCAATGGTAGGAGGTAGAGCATGAGCATCAGAAAATTCTTCGCCCCGACGGCCCGTCAGGCCCTGAAGGAGATACGCGACGAGCTGGGAGCGGACGCGATGATCCTGTCGAATCGCAAGACGGAGAATGGGGTGGAGATCATCGCTCTGGCGCATGAGGAAATTGCTCATCTGACCGAGCAGGCGGTTGCGCAGAAAACGGACTGGGGCGGCGGCATCACGGCCGACGAGTGGGCGCGTTCGGTAGTCGACGATCCTGTTTCTCCCGCAGCCAGACAGCCCGCCCAGCCCCGGCCGGCGGCAGCAACCCATCAGCCGGTGGCGGGCGCTCCCCGGCTCAAGCAGCCGGCGCCGCGCGTTGCGCCGCATGGCGCCGTGCATGCGATCGAGTCGGCGGATGTTGCTGCACGCCAGCACGGCAAGCTGCCGGCGGCTGAACCCGCACAAGCGGATTATGCGTCGCCGCTCGTCCAGTCTGTGGTGGTGCCGGCGCAGGCGATGGAAGTGCAGGAAAACATCCTGAAAGAGATTAAGACGATGAGCAGCATGCTGCAGCAACAGCTTGCGGCAATGCACTGGAACGACGTGCAGCAGCGCGATCCGCAGCGTGCCGCACTGTTGCGCAGGATGCTCAATGCCGGGTTCAGCTCGGTGCTGGCGCGCCAGCTGCTGGACCGGATGCCGGCCAACGGCGTGCAGGGCGAGCAATGGATCAAGCAGGTGTTCAAGCGCAATCTGCTGGTCGCGAGCGAGGCGAACGACATCGTAACCAAGGGCGGGGTGTATGCGCTGATCGGGCCGACCGGGGTGGGCAAGACCACGACCACGGCCAAACTGGCGGCGCGCGCGGTGGTGCGCTACGGCGCGGACAAGGTGGCGCTGCTGACTACCGACAGTTACAGAATCGCGGCTTACGAACAGCTCAAGATCTACGGCAAGATCCTCGGCGTGGCGGTGCATGCGGTGAAGGATGCCGACGATTTGCGCCTGACGCTGTCGGCGCTGCGCCACAAGCATCTGGTGTTGATCGACACCGTCGGGATGGGGCAGCGCGACCAGCGTGTCGGCGATCAGGCCGAGATGTTCGACGCGGCCGGAGTGCAATGTTTGATGATGCTGAACGCCACCAGCAGCGGCGATACGCTCGAAGATGTGGTGCGCATGTACCGCAACGACAGGGTGATCGGCTGCATCACCACGAAGCTGGACGAGGCGGCCAGCCTGGGTACGGTGCTGGACGTGGCGGTGCGCCATCGTTTGGTGCTGCACTACATGGCGAACGGCCAGCGCGTGCCGGAAGATCTGCACACCACCAATCTCGATTACATGCTGCATCGGGCGTTCAAGCCGGTGGAGGAGAAAAAACCGTTCACGCTGCGCGATCTCGATCTGCCGGTGATGATGGCGGAGATGCCTGGCAAGGAGGCCAGCCTTGCGCTCTGATGGCGGAGTCGATCAGGCGGAGGGCTTGCGCCGTCTGCTGGTGGGTAGCCAGACACAGGTCGTGACCGTGGTCGCCGGGAAGGCCGGCATGGGGCGCACCAGCGCGACGCTGAATCTGGCTGCGGCGCTGGTGCGCTCCGGTAAGGATGTGCTGGTGCTGGACGAGAACCGTGCGCCGGACAATCTGCTGGATGCGCTGGCCTTGTCCGCGCAGTTCGATCTGCTGGATGTCGCGCAGGGGCGCTGCCGGGCGTACGATGCGCTGATCTGGGGGCATGGCTTCGGCCTGTTGCCGGCGGCGCGGGCGATGCAGGCGCTGGCCGTGTCGCGCATGTCCGTCAAGGGCGTCGGCCGTGCCGCAGCTTTTTCCGGCCCCGGGCTGGAGTGGGACGAGTGGCAGCGCATGGAGTCGGCGCTGACCGAGATCAGCAACGGCGTGGATGTGATGCTGGTGGACGGGGCAATGCTGGCCGGCCAGGCTGCGGCGGTTTCGTCCGGCCTTGCGAGCGGGGCATCGCTGCTGGTGGTGGTCGAGGGTACGCCCAGCGGCATTACCGACAGTTATGCGCTGATCAAGCGGCTGGCGCTGGACAATGCGCGCATGCGGTTCGGCATCCTGGTGAACAAGGCAGTTAGCGAAAAGGCGGCGATGACGGTGTTCGAGAACATGGCCAAGGTGGCGCGCCGCAATCTCACGGTGAGACTGGAATATCTGGGGCATGTTCCGCTCGACGACAAGCTCAGTTGCGCGACGCAGATGTGCAAGCCGGTGCTGGACGCGTTCCCGTTATCTGCATCGGCGCAGGCATACCTGGAGCTGGCGCACAATCTGCTGCATCTGCCGGCGCCCCGGGACGAGGCAGAAAGCGGAGTCGCAACCATCATCCAGAGTCTGATGAGCCAAGCGTCCCAGCCGTTGCGCCGCATCAGCAAGGAAATCGCTCACGTTGTAAACTAGCAGCATGTATAAGGCCAGTGGATTAAACGATAAAGAGCAATGCCTGCGGGATCACTCGCATCTGGTGAAACGTATCGCCCATCAGATGATGACCAAGCTGCCGCACAGTGTGCAAATCGACGACATTATTCAGGCGGGCATGATGGGGCTGCTGGATGCGGCTAGCCGTTATGACGAGTTTCACGGAGCGCAGTTCGAGACCTACGCGACACAGCGTATCCGCGGGGCGATGCTGGACGAGTTGCGCGAGGCGGACTGGCTGCCTCGCAGCCTGCGCCGCGACATGCGGCGCATCGAGCAATCCATCAGCCGTTTGCAACAGAAGTTGGGGCGCGCGCCGAACGAGACCGAGATCGCCGCCGATCTGGAGGTGTCCCTCGCCGAATACCAGCAGATGCTGCAGGCGTCGCGCGGTGCGCAACTGGTGTATTACGAGGATTTCCACGGCGAGGACAATGACGACTTTTTCGAGCGTTTCGAGTTTGCCAGCGACGACAATCCGCTGGAGCTATTGTCGGACGAGCGTTTCCGGACTGAGTTGGTGCGCGGGATCGAGGCTTTGCCGGAGCGCGAGCGCTGGGTGATGGCGATGATCTATGAACAGGACATGAACTTGCGCGAAATCGGCGAGGTGCTCGGCGTCGGCGAATCGCGTGTTTCGCAGTTGCATAGCCAGGCCGTGGCGAGGTTGCGCAGCCGGATGAAGGGTTATTGATGGACAGGCTCACGCTGTTGGGGTTATTGGTGGGCGTGGCCGGCATTCTGACCGGGCAGATAATGGAGGGCGGCGACCTCGAGATTCTGTTTCAGGGGGCGGCTTTCATGATCGTGTTCGGCGGTACGCTGGGGGCGGTGATGGTGCAATGCCCGCCCAAGGTGTTCGTCATGGCGCTCCGGATGGGGCGCTGGGCATTCAGGCCTCCGGCGATGCAGGGTCCCGAACTGGTTCGACAGTTGATCTCGTGGGGGCAGATCGCGCGCAAGGAGGGCATTCTGGCGCTGGAGGTGCGCACCGGCGCAGTGGGCGATCCATTCCTGAAGAAAGGCTTGCAGTTGCTGGTCGACGGCAACAGTGGCGACAAGATCCGCGAGGTGCTGGATGTGGATACGCATGCTTGGGAGCAGCTGCGCTGGCAATCCGCGCGCGTGTGGGAGGCGGCTGCCGGCTACTCGCCCACGATAGGTATTATCGGAGCGGTGCTCGGTCTGATGCATGTGATGCAGAATCTGGCGGAGCCGGCCAAGCTGGGCGGTGGCATTGCCGTGGCATTCGTGGCAACGATCTACGGCGTGGCATTTGCGAACCTGCTGTTCCTTCCGATTGCCAACAAATTGAAGTCCATCATTATGGAGCAGACAAACTTGCGCGAAATGGTCGTGGATGGTCTGGTCGGTATCGCCAACGGCGACAATCCGAGGCTGCTCGAAATCAAGTTGCGCAGCTATGTCGATTAACGTGAGAAGTGTAGCGAATCCGGTTTACGTCCGGGCATATCCGCTGAGGCCATAATGACGCGCCGAATCAAACGTTACGAGCATGACAATCGCGACCGTTGGTTGATTTCCTATGCCGACTTCGTCACTCTGCTGTTCGCCTTTTTCGTCGTGATGTATTCGATTTCCTCGGTCAACGAAGAAAAGTACAAGTCGTTCGGCGATGCGCTGAACAGCGCGTTCAACAAGGATGGCTCTGCGTCCGCTGCGAGTGCCCCGCAGGGGCAAACCATGCTGTTCATGGTGGATCGGCAGACCGTTCGTCTGGGCGAGCAGCAGCGCAAGATACAGGCCCACATGAAGAATCTGAGCGCCGGTTTGAGTCAGGTGATGTCGACGTTGATCGATCAGCGTCAGGTTAGCGTCAATCAGACCACGCGCGGCGTGGAGATCGATATCAGCGCAAGCACGTTGTTCAGGACTGGAGAGGCAGCGTTGCAGCCTGCCACGCTGGATGTGTTGCGTCAGGTGGCCGCGGTGTTGAGCAAGGAAGAATTGCCGATCGAGGTGGAGGGGCACACAGACGATGTCCCGATTGCGACGGCGCAGTTTCCTTCGAATTGGGAGTTGTCATCAGCGCGAGCCAGCAGCGTGGTTCGTTTGCTGATCGACAATGGTGTGCCGGCAAAACAATTGGCGGTAGTCGGGTTGGCGTCGAATCAGCCGCTGGCGCCAAACGACAATCCGGAGGGGCGAGCCAGAAATCGCCGTGTGACTATTACGATCGTGTCGCCCGATGCCGAGCGCGAGACGGTGAAGGTCGATTGAAAAAATGCTGGCTTAACCGCTGCCCAGCGATCGACCGCTGCCCGGAGAAAAATCAGGTTGTCCGTTGCGGCCATACACTCCCGCCTTGTTCACGGCATTGCTCAAGACGGTCAGCGCTTGCTGGTTGCGTCGCAGTTTCATCTGGATCAGTTCGCCATTGATCTGATTCAGCTGTTTGGCGCGTTGAGAGAGGGCGGTAATGTCCTGCCACAAGGGCAGCCCGTCCGGGCTATGCGCGCGCAGCCAGGAGGTGATTGTTTCGGTATTCTGTTGCGGGATGTTCTGTTGCAGCAGCTTGCGCCGTGATTCGGCGAGCTGGTTCAGTTTGATGGCAGCAGCGGTTTTTTGCTCGGATAGTTCAGGGAGTGCGTCGCCGCGATTCTCCATCAGTGCGGCCTGCTCGCGTTCCAGCAGGGCAATGAAGCCGAGCAACGCCGATCGTTCGGCGGACAGCGCGACTGTCAGGCTCGATGGCGCTTGATTTGGCAAGATCAGGCCTTCTCGCCGATCAGCTCGCGCACGGTGGCGATCAGGCGGTCGGCGACAACCTCGGAATTGATTTTGAAACGCCCTTCGCTGATGGCCTGTTTGATTTCCGCCACTTTCGCTGCATCAATGCTGGACGGGCCTCCTTCCATGCTGCGCAATTGTGCGGCAGTGGAACCCAGAGACACACTGGTGCTCTCCATTTGTCGGGGTGTCGGCGCGGAGCCGCTTTTTTGCGGGGTCGCGCCCCGGCCTTCGCCCATCTGGCTGGCTGGAAGCGGATTGCTGGTTTTTTCGATTTTCACGGTTGTCCTTTCAATCTGGCGACGCCGAACTTCTTGTCACGTGCCTTGTATCGGCAAAATCCGGCGGAACTTTAGGGTGGTAGTAGGTATAAAGCAAGCGTTTTGCAAAAAGATATTTGGGTGGTTTCAGGGGGGTATCTCCACGACCCCGTTTCGTGCGGCACCGCTGATCATGCGCCCTGAGCCAACGCGAACCTGAACGGATTGCCCCTCGCTGGCATTGCTCATGGCGACGCCCTCGCCCCGTATGCTGAACCCCTTGCCTCGGGTCGTGGTCTGGACGATCTGCCCCTGTGTCACGCTATAAGGCGGGCGCAGCATATCGTCGCGCAATATCTGCCCGGCGGCGATGCTGTAACGCAGCACTTTGCCGATTACCTGCTTGGCGTCGGTGTAGCCGTCCGTGCGCGATATCTCGATTGTTTGCCGGGAAATATCCTGTTCCTGCAGTGTATGTCCGACCGGTAGCTGTCGGGCGCTGACCAGCAATGGCAGCGTGATCCTGATCCGTACCGGAACGAGAATTTGCCAGCCATTCTGTTCCGCGCAGCGTACGCCGACTGAGGTCTTGCCGATAAGTTGGCTGCCGCCGGGAAGAAAGGTTTCGAGATTGGCGCAGGGGGCGAGCACGATGCGGGGGTCCAGTTCTTCGATCTGATAATCGACCTTGCCGGCCAAGCTTGCGGTCTGCTGTTGTACAAAGGCTGAAACAAGTTTGGTGATTTGCGCGTGGCTCTGGGCGGAAGGCGCGCCTGCCGCATAGGCGACGATGGATTGCAGCAGGAGCAGGCATAGCGCCAGAGGTGTTTTCATGCGGGTATTGTCCTTGTCCTGAGCGATTTAGGGAAGTTTTGGAAGTTCCGAATTGAAGCTGAAAATTGCCGCTAATCGCAGGATGGCAGCGCAGTTCGGACGATTAGTATGCAAGCCGTACAGGTGTCTCTGGGTGCAAATGGGAGGGCGGGATGATCAATAAACTGGATGAGGCGTTGCGTTTTCAGCAGACGGCGCTCAATTTGCGCGCGGCGCGCCAGGAGTTGTTGGCTTCCAATGTGGCGAATGCGGATACGCCCAATTACAAGGCTAGGGATGTCGATTTTGCCAGCGCCTTGCGCAATGCGATGGCCGGGACGGCAGAGGGGCTTCCGGTGGTGCAGACTGCACCGGCTCATTTGTCGGGAAATGCTGGCGAGTCGGTTATGGGCTCTCCGGTGATGTATCGCAAGCCGCTGCAGTCGAGCGCCGACGGCAATACCGTGGATATGGATGTGGAGCGTGCCCAGTTCGCCGATAACGCATTGCGCTATGAGGCCAATGTGATGTTCGTCAGCGAGAAGCTTAAGGGTATGTTGTCGGCCATACAGGGTTAAGGAGGGCGATCATGTCGTTGTTCAATATTTTCAACGTGGCGGGTTCGGCGATGACGGCGCAGTCGCAGCGCCTGAATGTGGTGGCCAGTAATCTGGCTAATGCCGATAGTGCGACTGGCGCCGATGGGCAGCCATACCGCGCCAAGCAGGTGCTGTTCAGTGCGATGCCGGTGAACGGCAGTGGGGCGCAGGGCGTGAAGGTGGTCGGGGTGGTGGAAGATAATTCTCCGATGAAAATGGTCTACGACCCCAAGCATCCGATGGCCGACGGGCGTGGCTATGTCGCGATGCCCAATGTAAATGTTGTGGATGAAATGGTGAACATGATCTCGGCTTCGCGGTCGTATCAGAATAATGTCGATGTAATGAATACCTCGAAGACGATGTTGCTCAAGACGCTGACCATAGGCCAGTAATCAATTGATGAAAGGAGACTGATATGGTCGACAATGTGCAAAGTGGCAGTGCGGCGGCGGATATATATGCGGCGCTGAACGCAAAGGCGAAAGCCGGTTCTTCTACGGAGGCGTCTGCAGTCTCGGCTACGCAGGATCGTTTTCTGAAGCTGTTGGTTACGCAGATGAAAAATCAGGATCCGCTCAATCCGCTGGACAATGCGCAGGTGACCTCGCAGATGGCGCAACTCAGTACGGTTACCGGCATTGATAAGGTTAATGCCGCGCTGCAGGCGTTGAGCGACAGCATGACGTCCAATCAGAGTTTGCAGGCTGCCACGATGATCGGTCATGGCGTGCTGGTTCCGGGCAAGGGGGTGGATTTGAGCAGTGGCGCGGCGTTTGGCGGCGTGGATCTGGCACAGTCCGTGGACCGGTTGGATATTGCGATCTATGACAAGTCTGGTGCGGTGGTGCGCAACGTCAATCTGGGCGCGCAGCCGGTCGGTCTGGTGAATTGGCAGTGGGACGGTCGTGACGATGCGGGCGTCGTTTTGAAGGATGGCAGTTATACCTTCACTGCGAGCGCGATGCAGAATGGCAAGGCGGCGGATGTTTCTACATTGCAGTTCGGCATGGTGAACAGTGTCACGCAGGGTAAGCAGGGAGTCGCTTTGAGCGTTGGTACCATGGATGGCGTTGCGCTGTCCCAGGTAAGGCAAATCGTTTAACGAGGAATTCGCGTAGCGACTCGTTCGCCTGGCTTCGCACCCTCTCGCTGCGCTCTCCCCGCTTGCGGGAGAGGATTGAGGAGAGGGGTGGTCAAGGCAAGTTTCATAATCCGGGATGGCGCATTTGCCATGACCGTTAGACTAAGGAGAACATCATGGGCTTCCAGCAAGGATTGAGCGGATTGAATGCAGCAGCCAAGAATCTGGATGTGATCGGCAATAACGTGGCGAACTCCGGCACGGTCGGTTTCAAGCAGTCTTTTGCGCAGTTTTCGGATATGTATGCGGCATCGCTGTCCGGAAGCGGGTCGTTGCAGATCGGTATCGGTACCAAGGTTGCGAATGTCGTGCAGCAGTTCACTCAGGGGAATGTCACCAATACCACCAATCCGATGGATACGGCTATCAGTGGGCCGGGATTCTTCCGCATGGTGGATGCGGGGGGGGCGATTACCTATAGCCGGAACGGGCAGTTCCAGCTGGACAAGAACGGTTTTCTCGTCAACAACCAGGGTAATCAGGTGACCGGCTATATGCCGGTGAACGGCGCTATCGTTCAGGCGCAATTGCAGCCGTTGCAGTTCGCTACGGCCGACTTGACCCCGGTGATGTCCAGTAATTTGACGGTCGGCTTGAATCTCGATTCGCGTACGGCGTTGCCGGTCAATACGGCGTTCAATCCGGTGGACCCGGCCTCATACAATAGCTCGACCTCTCTGTCTGTGTACGACAGTCTCGGTGGCAGTCATGTGGCCACGCTTTATTTTCAGCGGCAGTCGAATGGGGCTGTTCCCCCTGCGGCCACGAATAACTGGAATGCCTACCTGACGGTGGATGGCGCGGCGGTAGCGGGGGCGACGGCAGTTCCTCCGGCAACCGAGTTGGCTCAGTTGCAATTCGATTCGTTGGGCAAGCTGGTTGCGCCAGTCGGGGGGTTGGCGACTTCGGCGACCTTGTTTCCTGCCTCGGTGACGGTAGACCCGACGCAGGTGCTGAATTTCGATTTCGGGCAATCGACTCAATATGGCGGAAATTTCGGGGTGAATAGTCTGTCTCAGGACGGCTATGCTTCCGGTCGTTTGAGCGGATTCACGACCAGCTCTGACGGGGTGATACTCGGGCGTTATACCAACGGACAATCGCGCCCGCTGGGCCAGATCGTGCTGGCGAACTTTACCAGCCCGCAGGGGTTGCAGCCGCTGGGCAATAATGCTTGGGCGGAAACGTCCGCATCCGGCCAGCCGTTGCCAGGCATTCCGGGATCCAGCAGTCTTGGTTTGTTGCAATCGTCGGCAGTCGAGGATTCCAATGTGGATTTGACTGCTGAGCTGGTAAGCATGATCACCGCGCAACGCGTGTATCAGGCGAATGCCCAGACCATTAAGGCGCAGGATACGATATTGCAGACGATCGTGAATCTGCGATAACTGAAATCGGGGCGATAGCGGTGCATAAGGGGTCAGGTTTCGGCGATTCGCCTTGACCTGAAGCGCCCCGAGCCAGGAGAGGGATATGGACAAGTTGATCTACACCGCGATGACCGGTGCTTCGCATGTGCTGCAGCAGCAGGCGGCGGTGTCGGAGAATCTGTCGAATGCGAGTACGCCTGGTTTTCGCGCGACGCTGAATACGTTTCGTGCGGTGCCGCTGGTTGGGGAAGGGCTGCCGACGCGCACTTTTGTGGTGGACTCTACGTCCGGCGCGGATTTCACCCCGGGGCCGTTCCAGCAGACCGGGCGCGATCTCGATGTCGCGATCAATGGTGCGGGCTGGGTCGCGGTGCAGGGGGCGGATGGTCGGGAGGCATACACCCGCAACGGCAGCTTGCAGGTCACGCCTAGCGGCGTGTTGCAGACGCGCACCGGCCTGACCGTGATGGGCGATACCGGTCCGATCACCATTCCGCCCGACACCGAGGTGACTTTCGCCAAGGACGGTACGATCTCGACGGTGCCTAGTGGTCCCCAGGCGACTTCGGTGGTGGTGCTGGGGCGGTTGAAGCTGGTCAATCCGCCGGAGGCGCAGCTCGAGCGCGGAGGGGATGGCCTGTTTCGGCTGAAGGACGGCACAGATGCGCCCGCCGATGCGAAGGTGGAGGTCGTGCCCGGAAGTCTGGAAGGGAGCAATGTGAACACCGTGGAGGCGCTGGTGAGCATGATTTCGCTGGCGCGCAAGTTCGATATGCAGATGAAGATGTTGCAGAGCGCGGATGGCAATGCCCGACAAGCCAGCCAGATCATGAACATCGCAGCCTGATAACCGAAGCAAAATTAAGAGGTAAATCATGATACGTTCCCTGTGGATTTCCAAGACCGGCCTGGATGCGCAGCAAACCCAGATGGATGTGATCGCCAATAATCTGGCCAACGTCAGCACCAACGGCTTCAAGCGTTCGCGCGCGGTGTTCGAGGATCTGCTCTACCAGACCATACGTCAGCCCGGCGCGCAGTCGTCGCAGCAGACTCAGATCCCGTCAGGCTTGCAGATTGGCACCGGCGTACGCCCGGTGGCCGCCGAGCGTATCCACACGCAGGGCAATCTGCAGCAAACCGGCAATTCGCTGGATGTGGCGATACAGGGGGCGGGTTTCTTTCAGGTGCTGATGCCGGACGGTTCGACGGCCTATACTCGCGATGGCGCTTTCCAGCAGGACAGTCAGGGGCAATTGGTCACGTCCAGCGGTTTTCCGGTGCAACCCGCCATCACTATCCCGGCGAACGTCACCAATCTGACTATAGGCCGTGACGGCGTGATTACGGTCACCCAGCCCGGGGTGACCGCGCCGGTGCAAATCGGCAGCCTGCAATTGGCGACCTTCATCAATCCGGCCGGTTTGCAGAGCCAGGGCGAAAATCTTTATATCGAGACGGCTTCTTCGGGTACGCCCAGCACCAATGTGCCGGGGACCAATGGGGCGGGGCTGCTGAATCAGAGCTATGTCGAGACCTCCAATGTCAATGTGGTGGAGGAATTGGTGAATATGATTCAGACGCAACGCGCCTACGAGATCAATTCCAAATCCATCCAGACCTCTGATCAGATGTTGCAGCGGCTGTCGCAGCTTTAGTCTTGATGTCGGGTGAGCGGTTCGAGTTTGCGGCGAGGTAAATGATAAATGTTGGCCAAGTGCTTTTTTGGGGTGGTGTCGCTTGCTTTGGTTGGCTGCGTCAGTAATCCGCCGACCAATGTCCATCAGCCGATGACGGTCAAGCCGGTTGAGCGCAAACCGGTGATTTATGCCGACGGCGCAATTTTTCACGCGGGTGTGAACGAGCGCCCCTTGTTCGAGGACAGGCGCGCGCGCAATGTCGGCGATATTCTGACCATCAATGTGGTCGAAAAGACCACGGCCAACAGAAAGTCCAGCAGCAGTTCCAGTGCGGCGAACAGCCTGAATGCCAATACGCCGACGGTGACGACCGGAACAGGACGATTGTCGCAATTGCTGCAGAAGGCCTTTTCGCTGGTGCAGTTTTCGGCAACTGGCGCCAGCAGCAACAGTACCAGTACAGCCGGAGCCGGGGCGGGTAGCGAGGATTTGACCGGGGTGCTTTCGGTTACGGTGATTGATGTGCTGGCGAACGGAAATTTGCTGGTCAGCGGCGAGAAGCAGGTGGGCATCAACAGCAGCGATGAATATATTCGTTTCTCAGGCGTGGTCAATCCGACTACAATCACGGCTGCAAACACCGTGCAGTCAGACCAGGTGGCCGATGCGCGTATCGAGTATCGGAACGCTGGCGCGATGCGCGAAGTCGTGAACGATGCGCAGACCTTGGGCTTTCTGGGGCGGTTCTTCATGTCGGTGTTGCCGTTCTAGGATCGGGGAGGGTGGATTGAATGCGTGAAGGGGCCGAGCCTCTTTTCGCAATCTGCGCTTTCCGGTCCTTTCGAGGAGCAGGGTGATGAAGCGACTTTTTCCGATCTTGTCTGTGCTGTTGATGCTGTTGCCGTTGGCAGCATCGGCCGAGCGCATCAAGGATATGGCCAGCATCCAGGGAGTGCGCGACAACCAATTGATCGGTTATGGCATCGTGGTCGGGCTCGACGGCAGTGGTGACCAGACCACGCAGACGCCGTTCACGGTGCAGAGCATCATCAGCATGCTGTCGCAAATGGGAGTGAACTTGCCCGCCGGCACCAGTCTGCAACTCAAGAATGTGGCGGCAGTGATGGTGACCTCCACATTGCCGCCGTTCGCCAAGCCTGGGCAGACCATCGACGTCACGGCATCATCGATCGGTAACGCCAAGAGTCTGCGGGGCGGCACGCTGCTGATGACGCCGCTGAAGGGCGCCGATGGGCAGGTCTATGCGATGGCGCAGGGTAACGTGCTGGTCGGTGGCGTGGGTGCTTCTTCGGGCGGGGCTTCGGTGCAGGTGAATCACCTGAGTGTCGGCCGCGTGCCGTCCGGTGCGACGGTGGAGCGCGCCGTGCCGACGCTGCTTGGGCAAGGGGATTTCATCCATCTCGAGTTGAATGCCAGCGATTTCACCACCGCAGCGCGCATCGTCGAGGTCATCAACTCCCAGATTGCCCCCGATTTGGCATCGGCCCTGGATGGACGGGTGATACGGGTGCTGGCGCCTGTCGGCGGAGAGCGTGTCGCGTTTATTTCCAAGATCGAGAATCTGGAAGTCTCGCCGGCCCAGGGTATCGCCAAGGTCATCATCAACGCGCGCACCGGTTCGATCGTGATGAATCAGGCGGTCACGTTGAGCGATTGCGCCGTAGCGCACGGCAACCTGACCGTGGTGATCAATACCGACATTACCGTTAGCCAGCCGAATGCCAATGCACAGGGACAGACCGTGCAGGTCGACCAGACCACGATAGACATGAAGAGCGACAAGGGGGGGCTAGTGCATCTTCAGCAGGGCGCCAACCTGAGCGAGGTAGTCAAGGCGCTGAATTCAATGGGGGCGACACCGCAGGATCTGTTGGCGATCCTGCAGGCGATGAAGTCGGCCGGCGCGTTGCGCGCTGAACTGGAGATCATCTGATGGTCGAGCGCCTGGATATATCCGCCAAGCTGGCGCTTGACTCACGAAATCTGGAGCAATTGCGCGCACAGGCCAAGCAGTCGCCGGATCAGGCGCTCAAGGCTGCGGCACAGCAGTTCGAATCGGTGTTTCTCAACATGATGTTGAAAAGCATGCGCGAAGCGACTCCGCAGGAAGGCATGTTCGATAACGAACAGACGCGGATGTTCACCGGTATGCTGGATCAGCAATTGGCGC
>JALNYK010000054.1 GCA_023229845.1 Gallionella sp. | reverse complement strand
AAGTCAAAGATACCTCCGTAGTTCGGCGCTGCGCAGACTCAAGTCTTGCAACTGGTTGGAGATGGCGTTGAGTTGTTCGGCGTCCATGATGTTGTCGCTTGCTGAAACGGAAAGGGGCGCGATTATACCTTCCACTTCGTCATTCCGGCGAATAACCAGCGACTTGGCTGGCGTTAATCAATGACTTGGTTGGCGTAGTTTGCCAACTTAGTCAGATGGCTATGCAAAGCTGTTTGACAGGAGTAGGTCGGGTTAGCGCAGCGTAACCCGACACTGGTCGTGGTCGCATCATGTGTCGGGTTACGCCCTGCGGTCTAACCCGACCTACATGGATGACGGCGAAGCCGTTATAACGCAACCAGCCCGGCCAGCACGCCCAGGCTGATCGCGGCGAAGCCGACCGCGACCTGCCGGGCGAGCCCCCAGCCGCCGATGGCCACGACCATGCCGAACTTGAACACGAGGTTGGACAGGAAGCCGATGGCGATCGCGATGACGGCCTGCTGCTCGCTCAATTGGCCGAGGTTGAGCAGGCGCAGGCTGGACAGTACGATGGCGTCCACGTCGGTCAGGCCGGAGGCGAATGCGACGGCATACAGGCCCTGGCTGCCGGCGACATCGGCCATCCATGCGGTGAACAGCAACACGACGACATACAGCAGGCCGAAGCCGATAGCGGCATGTAGTTCGGCGGGGTTGGCGGTTTCCGGGATAAACAGTTCGGTCGCACGGCTCATCTTGCGCCAGTTGTACAGGGCGACGATCAGCCCGGCGAATAGGCCGCCGGCGAACAGCGGGATCAGCGCCGGCAGGCTGCTGTAAGCCAGCACCGAACTGACCACGAACAAACGCACCAGCACCACCATGCTGGCGATGACGATCACCGACGCGGCGAGGCTTTGCATAGGGAGGTTGTTCTTGCTGTGCTTGGAGTAGATCAGCGTGGTCGCGGTGCTGGAGGCGAGGCCGCCGAATAGGCCCAGCAGCGGCGCGCCGTAGCGTGTGCCCACCATTTGCAGCGCGGCGTAGCCCGTCAGGCTCAAGCCCGAGATCAGCACCACCATCAGCCAGGCCTGATGCGGGTTGAAGGCGCTGTAGGGGCCGTAGTCCTGATTCGGTAGGATGGGCAGGATGATGAAGGTCAGTACCGAGAATTGCAGCACGGCGACGAGATCGCGGCGTTGCAACCGCTGCGAGATGCCGCGCAGTTCGGGTTTGAAATAGAGCAGGGCGGTGATGCCGATCGCGATCATCACCGCGAGCTTGGCCAGCCCGAACCAGATCATCGCGCCCAGTCCGTAGCACAGCAGCAGCGCGATCACCGTCGTGGTGCCGGGATCGTTTTCTTCGGTGGGCGAATTGATATAGGCCGCAACGATCATACCCGCCACCGCGATTAAACCGGCGACCAGCATCCACGGGGTGGATAGCTTGTCGGACAGCAGCGCGGTCAATGTGCCGAACACCGCGACCAGCGCGAAAGTGCGCAGCCCGGCCTTGGCCGACGGATTGCGCTCTCGCTCAAGCCCGATCAATAGGCCGATCGCGAGACTGGTGAGGAACTGCGGCAGCGCTTCCACGCCGTTACCCTGTATCAGAGCGAAGTCCATCGTGTCCTCTTGGTTTATTCCGGCTGCCAGTGCCGGACGATCAGTTGCAGGCTCTGTTTGCCATTGTATTCGTTGATATCCAGGCTGTACACGAGGCGTACGCGGTCCGGTAGCGGGTCGGCCTGGTTGAACAGGATCGCGTCGACGATGCGTCCTTGTTTCTCCAACCGCAGCCGCAGGTGTTTCTCGCCGACCACGCGCTGGTTCGCGACCGCGAATTCGTCGTCGAACTGCGGTGCGGGGAAGCCTTGCCCCCACACCTGCTGGTCCAGCAGGCGGGCGATCTCCAGCGTCATGTCTGCATGCTCCAGCGCGCCATCGGTCTCGATGCGGCGGATCAGGTCGTTCTCGTCCAGCAACTCGCTTGCAGCCTGTTCGAAGGCGGACACGAATGCGTTGAAGTCGGCCTCGGCGATGCTGAGGCCCGCTGCCGCAGCGTGACCGCCGAACTTCTTGATGAGCGCGGGGTGGCGCTTGCTGACCAGGTCCAGCGCGTCGCGCAGGTGCAGGCCGGGGATGGAGCGGCCGGAGCCCTTGATCTCGCCGTTGTTGGCGCGGGCGAAGGCGATGGTCGGGCGGTGGAACTTGTCCTTCAGGCGCGAGGCGAGGATGCCGATCACGCCCTGATGCCAGCCCTCGTCGAACAGCGACAGCGTGTAGCCTTCCTGCGGATCGATGTTTTCGAGGGTCGCCAGCGCGCTGTCCTGCATGTCGGCCTCGATGCTGCGGCGCTCGCGGTTCAGCGCGTCGAGTTCCTTGGCGATCCGGTCCGCTTCCGTCTTGTCGTCGGTCAACAGGCAGGCGATGCCCAGGCTCATGTCGTCGAGTCGTCCCGCCGCATTCAGGCGTGGGCCGACGGCGAAGCCGAGGTCGAGGCTGGAGGTGCGGGCCGGTTCGCGCTTGGCGATGCGCAGCAGTGCGGTTATGCCGGCGCAGGCGCGTCCGGCGCGGATGCGCTGCAATCCCTGTTGGACGAGGATGCGGTTGTTTTGGTCGAGCTTCACTACGTCGGCGACCGTGCCGAGTGCGACGAGGTCGAGCAGGTTGGCTAAATTCGGTCCTCCCGATTGGGCGGACTCCCCCCTTTGCAAAAGGGGGGCTGGGGGGGATTTCTCGAATGCACCGCGCTCGCGCAACTCGGCGCGCAGCGCCAGCAGCACATAGAACATCACGCCGACGCCCGCGAGGTTTTTGCTGGGGAAGTCGCAGTCGGGCTGGTTTGGGTTGACGATGCAGGCCGCATCCGGCAGCCGGTCGCCGGGCAGGTGATGGTCGGTGACCAGCACCCGCATGCCCAGCCGGTTCGCCTCGGCGACGCCGTCGACGCTGGCGATGCCGTTGTCCACGGTCAGCAGGATGTCCGGTTTCAGTTCCGCGGCAAGGCGGACGATCTCCGGCGTCAGGCCGTAGCCATATTCGAAACGGTTCGGCACGATGAATTCGATGCGTGCGCCCAGGCTGCGCAAGCCGCGCACGGCCACCGTGCAGGCGGTCGCGCCGTCGGCGTCGTAGTCGGCGATGACCAGCAGCCGCTGCTGCGCGGCGATCGCGTCGGCCAGCAGGCGTGCCATCTCGCGTATGCCTTTCATCCGGTCGAACGGCAGCAGCGCGGCGAACGTGGTGTCCATCTGGCTGCCGTCGGTAATGCCGCGCGCGGCGAGTATCTTCGCCAAGGCGGGCGGATGACCGTTTGATATTAGTTGTTGTATTGCGGAGGCGCTGACCGCGCGCGGAGAAATTGCTGTCATGGTGGGGGAAATGCCGGTATTCGATTCTGGAGGAGTGTAGCAAAACCCGACTATTGGCCTCCTCGTTTTTTTACGGCAATTAAGCTAGAATTGCGCCCACTTTAAACAAGTCTGGCATGGAAAAATCGTGGCATTGATCGTTCAGAAGTACGGCGGCACCTCGGTCGGAAATCCCGATCGCATCAAAAACGTAGCGCGGCGCGTCGCGAAATTCAAGGCTCAGGGTCATCAGGTTGTGGTGGTGCTTTCCGCGATGAGCGGGGAGACCAACCGCCTGATCGGCCTCGCCCATGAAATGCAAAAACATCCCGACCCGCGTGAGCTGGACGTGATTATCTCCACCGGCGAACAGGTCACCATCGGCCTGTTGTCGATGGCGCTGAAGGAAATCGGGCTGAAGGCCAAGAGCTACACCGGCGGACAGGTCAAGATCCTGACCGACAGCGCCTTCACCAAGGCGCGCATCGTCAGCATCGACGAGCAGAACATCCGCGCCGATCTGGCGAGCGACCATGTGGTCGTGGTCGCCGGCTTTCAGGGCATGGACGAAGACGGCAACATCACCACGCTGGGCCGCGGTGGTTCGGACACGACAGGCGTGGCGATCGCCGCCGCGCTACGCGCCGACGAATGCCAGATCTATACCGATGTGGACGGCGTCTACACCACCGACCCCCGTGTCGTGCCCGAGGCGCGCCGCCTGAAGACCATCACCTTCGAAGAAATGCTGGAGATGGCGAGCCTCGGCTCCAAGGTGCTGCAGATTCGTTCGGTGGAGTTCGCCGGCAAGTACAAGGTCAAGCTGCGCGTGCTTTCCAGCTTCGCGGAAGAGGGCGAAGGCACGCTGATTACTTTTGAGGATGATGAAAAAATGGAACATGCAGTCATTTCCGGAATCGCGTTCAATCGCGATGAAGCCAAGATCACCGTGCTGGGCGTACCCGACAAGCCTGGCATTGCCTACCAGATTCTCGGCCCGGTCTCCGACGCCAACATCGATGTGGACATGATCATCCAGAACGTCAGCGAAGACGGCACCACCGACTTCTCGTTCACCGTACACCGCAACGAATTCGTCAAGGCGATGGACATCCTGAAGAATCAGGTGCAGCCGCACATCGGCGCGCGCGAAGTGGTCGGCGACAACAAGGCGGCCAAGGTCTCCGTGGTCGGCGTCGGCATGCGCTCGCACGTCGGCATCGCCAGCAAGATGTTCCGCACGCTGGCGGAAGAGGGCATCAACATCCAGATGATTTCCACCTCCGAGATCAAGATTTCCGTGGTCATCGACGAGAAGTATCTGGAGCTGGCCGTGCGCGTCCTGCACAAGGCCTTCGACCTAGATCAGGAAGACGCATAAATCGCATAATCAGTTTGACCTTTCCGGACGTTTACATTAATATGCGCGGCCTTCGGAGAGGTGGCCGAGTGGTCGAAGGCACGCCCCTGCTAAGGGCGCATACGAGCTTAAACTTGTATCGAGGGTTCGAATCCCTCCTTCTCCGCCAAGGTAACAACGTAGTTGTTTAGATGCGCCCGTAGCTCAGCTGGATAGAGTACTTGGCTACGAACCAAGGGGTCAGGAGTTCGAATCTCTTCGGGCGCACCAAAATTACACGGGTTAGATCAGAAATGATCTAACCCGTTTTTATCAGACATCCCTGCAAAGGGAGCAACAGTTTCACACGCGCCCGTAGCTCAGCTGGATAGAGTACTTGGCTACGAACCAAGGGGTCAGGAGTTCGAATCTCTTCGGGCGCACCATATAAACAAGGAGTCGGGTAGAAATGCCTGACCCCTTTTTCTTTTGGGCTGAGGTGAATCCGGCCGCTGATATGCGGCTAATTGCGGAGGATCAGAACCCGCTCTCGCGGATCAGCAGTCCGGCCAGCCAGCGGAAGAAGTCGCCGAGCAGGCTGCTGCGTTCGCCGTCGATATGGGCGATCAGCGGGGTCATCTGCCCGTTGCCGGTTTCGCCCAGTGCCTTCAGCGTAACACGGTATATCGCTTCGTTCGGTGTCGCATTGTCTTGCATTCCTTCGCGCACGGCGATTTCTCCGCCATGGGTCGAGGCCAGCATGGGCTCGGGCAGGCTGCGCGTCGTGGTCTCGTCGATGCCGGTTACCACGGCGTCCAGAGATTGCGCATCGGGCCGGCGTGTTATCAGCGTGGCGTGCGCGCCGATCTTGATGCGCGCGACTTCGGTTTCGTTCACGTACACCTGCGCCGATGTGCCTTCCAGTCCCTGCACCAGTCCCAGCTTCTGGCGCGAGCCTACCCATGCGCCGGGATGGAGTCCGGGGCCCATGTCGCGGAAGATGCCGTCGTGGGGTGCTGCGATGCGCAGCCGTGCGGTGTTTTCCAGTTCCGCGGCGCGTTCGGCCTCGGCGGCGGCGAGTTGCTGCTCCAGCACGCGGCTGTTTTCGAACAGGGTGGCGCTGCTTACCGAACCGGCGAGCTGGCTTTTGACACCTGCGATGCGGCTGTCGATGGCCGCGAGGCGCGACAGCGATTCGGGCGAGGCGAGCACGAACAACAGGTCGCCTTTTTTTACCGTCTGCCCGTCGCGCACCAGCGCCTGTTCCAGCCGCGCAGGCGTCGGCGGATAGAGTCGGGTGTAGGGCTCAGCCTGCCAGTAGCCTTCCGCGCCGATGTCGAATTGCCAAGGAATCGCCAGCCAGAGCAATGCGATTCCGGCGAGCCAGGCGTTGCGCCGCGACACTTTGTTGCCCTGCCATTTCTCGCGCATTCCACGCCATGCTTCGACTTCCTTCCAGACCGGCAGCACGACGAACCAGCCGATCTCGACGATGAACAGAATGATGCCGGCGGCCTTGAAGAAATAGTAATAGACCGCGAGCGCGATGCCGACGAACAGCACCAGACGATAGATCCAGGTGGCGTAGGCGTAGGTTATCAGCCAGTGTTTCTTCGTCTCGTATTCCGGTTCGGGTATCTGCTCATCGATACCGATCAGCCAGCGCCGCAACTGCCATTTGCCGAAGGCGAAAGTGCGCTGTTGTAAATTGGGCATGTCCACCGCGTCCATCAGCAGGTAATAGCCGTCGAAGCGCATGAACGGATTCAGGTTGACCAGCAGCGTGCTCACCCAGGTGACCGCGGCCAGCACATAGGCCGCGCTCTTCAGCGGCCCCTCGGGCAAGAAGCTCCAGGCCAGCAGCGCGAGCCCGGCGAGGCACAGTTCTGCCGCTACCCCGGCACCGTCGATTGCCAGTCGCGCGCGGCGCGAGTTCAGCTTCCAGCCTTCGGAGGTATCGGTGTAGAGCAGCGGCCACATCACCATGAACGCCACGCCCATCGTCGGCACGCGCAGCCCGTAGTGCTTCGCGGTGTAGGCGTGAGCCAGCTCGTGCACCGTCTTGGTCAGCATCAGTGCCAACCCGTACAGGAGCGCCCCCTGCCAGGAGAAGAAATACATGAAGGTCTGGCTGAACTCGTCCCACTGGTTAGCGACGCGCACCAGCCCGACCAGCGATAGCGCGCCGACCCAGGCAAAGAACGTCGGACGGAATAGAAAGCCTAGATAGGGCAGCGTGCGCGACAAAAAGGCTTCCGGTTTCACCAGCGGAATGCGGAAGAACAGGTAATGGTGCAGCAGCCACTTCCGCGCCGACAGCTTGCGGCTCGCCGCGATCTTCAGCAGCAGGTCGCGTTGCGCCGGCTGGCCTGCGCGCAGCAGCTCATTGTTCTGCAGGAACTGCAGCAGCGCGAGCACATCCTCCGGCTCGACCGACAGCGGCGTCTCGGCGCAGACCGCGGCACACAACTCATCCGGCTTGGCCCCCGCCTGCCAGCGCGACAGCAGCTCGAACTCCATCCAGCCGATGCGGAAGAAACTGTTGCGCACCGGATCGTACAGGTTCCAGTAGGGCGCACCGTCCCTGCCAGGCGGTGCGGCCTGCAAGGAAATGTCCTCGCGCAGGGCGGGCAGGACGATGCGGTCGGAGGAGAATGAAATTGCCATGGGAGTCAGGTCGGTTTCTGGTCGTTCATTATCGGGGCATCGCTATAAATTCAAATTTCCGTCATTCCGGCGAAGGCCGGAATCCAGTGTTTTTCATTAAAGTGCTTCTATGTCAGCGCGTTGCGCTGTCTGTTACTGGACACCGGCCTTCGCCGGTGCGACGAGTTCTTTTAGAGATGCCGGGAGTCCGAAGCTCGGGCTTGGTCAGTATTCACCGATTATTTTGTCTATCGCGGGTTTGATTTTTGCGCGATCAACCATTTCCAGCTTGGCGACGGGGGGCTTGAGTCTGGTGGTGTCGATTGCAAAAATCTCGTCGGTGGATAGAACGAATTGCCCCATTCCGGGAACCTCGACCAGCGGGGCCATGATTTCTACAGGCTGCGCATGGGTGCGTAGCGGAATGACTACAGTTGCCCCGGTTTTGCTGGTGATGTGGTCGTTCTGGACGGAGACGAGATAAGGTATCTCGGTTTTCTTTATGCCCGGGTTGGGATAGATGTCGAATTGCGCCAAGGTTCAAATCCGGTCGAACTCGGCACCGGCCAGCCCGGTGCCGGAGATGTCCGTGCCATGCGCAGCCAGCGCTTCGGCGTTGCGTTCCGCCCAGGCGCGGTTTTCCAGTTCTTCAAGCATCCGGGCAAGCAGGCGCTCGGCATGAGCCGAAAAATTCACCTGATGCTTGTAGGGCTCCAGACGATCCAGCAGGTTCTGATTGATCGTCAACGATAGCCGGCCTTTTTTGGCGGTCGAGTCGTAATGGGTTTTCATGGCGTCAACTCATGCAGGTATGAATGCGCATAATCATACGCGTCACTATGTCGGGGTCAAGCCGGGGGTTGCGCGAATATTCTGACTTTCTTGATGTCCGAGGCCGCAATTGTAGTCGCTAGTGGAATGCGGCGGACGGGTAAAAATATATAGGCCTTTTTGAAAAGTATATAGGCCTTCTTGGCGCTGGTGTGTATTACGCCAACCTGATAGATCCGCTAAAAATTTTTACTGCGCGGGCAATGGCGGGAAGAAATAACAGCCTCGCCCCCTTCGTTTTGTAATCGTGGTGCTTGGATGTGATAACCGAAGCGCTCGTCGGCTCGGTTTTTTGTGATCGAATATTTCTTCGAATTAATGAGACTGTTTCGCCAAGGCGCGGAGAGACGCCACGCGCCCATCGCGGCTGAAGCCGCTCCCACGGGGCGAGGCGGTTTTCGTAGGAGCGGCTTTGATAGAACTACTAGCCAATCCACTAAACGCGATGAAACCTGCGCTAAGTGGCTGGTTATAGCCGCGAAGGAAGTGGCGAGGTGCAACGCGTCCATCGCAACTAAAGCCTGTCCTGAGCTTGACGAAGGGCCGGAATGACGATCACGGTCCAGTTTTGCAAAAGATTTGTCCGGTTTGGCAAACGTTGTATTTTGGATTTTTGGTTACTATCGCGAGCCTGTTGCGTCAAAAAGTGAGCGGCGCGATTGGTTACGTGGCATACGAAAAAAACAAGAGTGAAAATAATCTGCAAAACGTCGCCGCCCAAGAGAAGGCCGCCAAGTTAGATCTTCTGCGGGCAATTTAATTGATGAGAAAGGGAGTGCGGCAATGCCAGTCAATATAGATTTGGGAATAACTAAAATCAACCTAGATACCAATGTCTTGCGGATATCGAATAAGACAGGCCAGACAGTGTTTGCTCTTGTCGGCCCTAACGCTGACTGGATTGTCGGCGATGTGGCCTTTGAAATTGGTAAGGCAGTGGCCACTTCTGGTGGAAGTGCGGCGGCTTCAGCCGCTTCCTCGGGGCTGAATTTGTCCAAGGGGGCTATGGCAATCAAAAACTTGAAGGATATCTACAAGGCCTACGGCACAATCTCCAAGGCTCGCAAGCTGGCAACGGGGGTGGCTCAGTTGTCGCTGGAAAAAAGTGCCAATTACATCCAGAAGCTGATTGAGGAAGGCGGAATCAAGATTGAGCCTCTTAAGAAACACCTCCCAACTCACTGATTCTAAAAAGCGGAATTAGCGAATTGCTCGTTGGCGACGAGTTTCATCCCTATCTTTTCCGCGCGCAGGGCCAGTTGCCGCAGCGCCCTTTCACGAT
>JALNYK010000020.1 GCA_023229845.1 Gallionella sp. | reverse complement strand
ACCCTCGGGCAATTTGCACCATTGCTATTCCGGTCTTCCGCAGCACCGCATTCCACTTTGCCATATTCGCAAAGCCGCGTGTTTCTTCGGCGAGATTTGCGGCATAGGGCCGATTACTTCGCTAACCCTGCGCTCAAGTTCGCTCCCTCCGGTCGCTGGGACGCGCCTTCGGCGCGCCCCTTAGCTCTACGTTGACGCTGTAGAAAAATCCCTTTTCAGGCAATTTTCGCGGGCAGTTTTTCCCCGCTGAAACATCTCGTTTTAGCTTCAAATTCCTGCAATGATTTTTACTGCGGTGAGCATGAGGAAATTGCGCCGATGAAGATGCGCAACTGCGGGCATATTCGAGGGTTTCCGCCCTCTTTTACTGCGCATATCCGTGATGTGCCAGTTTCTCGATGTTGTGCACCAGGCAATACAGCTTCCACTGCGAGTCCACTTTCTTCCGCCCCCGGAGTGTGAAGCGGTTGAGTTGTTTGTTGTGCCGCAGGTTGCCGAACACCGGCTCCACCGTGGCGAAGCGTCTGCCGTATTGAGCGCGGCCTTCCGGGCTGTCGATGCGCGTTTTCATCTTGTCGGTGTAGCTCGCGCCTTCTCTCTTGCCCTGGAAGAACGACACTTGTCGCACCTTGGTTTTGTCCGGCTTGAGCAGGCAGCGATCGCGGTGCGTACACGGCACGCAGTCACATTGCGCGCCTTGGAATTTCACCGCCGCATAGCCGTTGATCGTGCAATTCTTTCCGTTGCCGTAGAGTTGTTTTCCCGCCGGACAAGTACACGTTCCCGCCTGCGGATCGTAGTCGAAGTCTTTCGGTTGGTAGCGCGCGGCCTTCTTCGGTTTGCCGCCCTTGTCGTGGATCGTGTCGGGCAAGGCTTTGTATTTATCTTGTCCCGCAAAGCGTTCGTCGCGGCCCCGCATATTGGTGTCGGCTATGAGTGCATCGATGTCGAGCGCCGCCAGTTCCTTGAGGTTGGCCTCGCTGTGGTAGCCGGCGTCGGCGGTGATGAGCGTGTCGTGTGCAATAACTTCCTTCATCGCGGTCACGACGGGGATCAGCAGTTCCTGTTCGCTGCCCGTGCCATGCGCCTGTGCTTCGACGATGATCTGGTGCTTCGCATCGACGGCGGCCACGCCGGTGTAGCCCTGTATCACGCCCTTGCTCGTTGCCATCTTGGCCGACTCGTTGTCGGTGCGGTTGCTCTTGCGGGTAGTACCTTTGCTGCCTTTGCGGTCCTCCGGGTTGGCTGTCAGCCATGCGCGGAGTTGCGCGGCATCGGTTTGCAGGCTGCCAATGCGTTGGGTTTCTTTAGCGACGAGGTCGGGTTCGCTGGCGCTGCGATCTGCTTCGCGATGCCGTTCGAGCATGGCCTTCGCCGCCGCTTCGAGTTTGCTCGCTTGATGCTCGAAGTCGGCACGGGTACCGCTCTTGGCCTTGGAGGCGTTGCTAGGCAGTTTCACGCCGTCGATGGCGAACATCTCGCGCCCGATCAGTCCTTGCCTGTCGCAGATGAACAGCACTTGGCTGAAGATGGCGGCGATGTCGTCGCCCAGCGACGAGACAAATCCGGCGATGGTGGTGAAGTGCGACTGGCTGTCGCCGGACAGCGCGATGAAGGTGATGTGTTCGCGGCAGGCGCGCTCGATGTTGCGGCTGCTGACGATGCCCATGGAATAGGCGAACAGCACGACTTTCAGCAGCATCGCGGGCGGATAGGCCGCAGCGCCCGTGACATCGTTCGCATAGCGCGCATCGAACCCGGACAGGTCAATCTCGCGATCCAACAGATGGTTCAGCGCGTGCTCGAACGTGCCGGGCAACAACTGCCGCTGCAAGTCCACCGCAAGAAATCGCGGGCTGGTGTCGATGTGTTTGTAACGTGCCATTCGCTTCCCCAAAATATCGCCGTCAGCTTCGACCTTGATCTTTGTTTTAGTTCACGGCACGATGCGGGTATGAATAGACTTTTTCTACAACCTCGTTAGGCGTCAGGACACTGAACACCAGTGCAGAGACTGAAAGGAGGTTCCCGATCATGCCGGATACGAGTAGCGAGATCACCACGGAAGTGTTGCAGGCCTTTGCCGATGCCTGGAATCGACACGATGTCGATGCCCTCATGTCATTCATGACGGAGGATTGCGTCTTCGAAGCCTCTGCGGGCCCTGAAGTCTGCGGTACCCGGTATGTGGGCCGTGAGTCCGTGCGAGCCGGCTACACAGAGGTCTGGGCTACCTTCCCCGATGCCCATTGGGGAAACGCGCGCCATTTTGTCTGTGGGGATCGGGGAGTGTCGGAGTGGACGTTCACGGGAACCCGGGCAGACGGCACTCGCGTCGAAATTCATGGTTGCGACCTGTTTACCTTTCGAGACGGCAAGATTGCATTGAAAAATTCTTACCGCAAGAACCGTCCGGCCCTTGGCACCCCGAAGCGTTGAGTCCGCGCGTGCTGATGCACTCATGACGCCCAACTCATCGATCAACTGGGCCTTGCGCATAAGACCGCGCAAGGCCGGTTACCTCAAACGTTGAACCATCAGGTCGCGACATAAACCGTGATCGGATTCGCCTCCACTGCTTCGAGGCGCGTCAGTTGGGCTATTTCGTTGGCAGAGAGAACGTGGTCCTTGGCGAGCAGCAAGTAACCTTCACGATGCAGCAAGTCGCGCGTCAACCGGTAGCCGGGTTGCAACGAGGCCGGACGAAGCGGCATTTCAACGAACTCTTCAGGATTGGCTTTGGCCAGGACCGCGCTAAAGGCGTCGACCACGCTTGGGTCGTAGCGTTTACCCCGATTTTCAACCAGATAACGAAGGGCTTCGGCCCGGGTCAACCTTCGTTCGCTCATCAAGCCCAGTTGCAGCGCGTCGTAATCGTTCACTACGGACAATATCCGCGATCCCAGCGGAATTTCGATCCCGCTTTTCCCGCTGGGATAACCGCCACCGTCGAATTGCTCGTGATGATACCGGATCAGCATCGCCACTCCGGCAAGTTGCTCGATCGGCATCAACAGCAATTCTCCTCGGGCCGGATGCTTCATCACTTCGGCCCGCAACTTGGGACCCAGTGAATTGAAGGGGCGTTCGATTGCTTCGTCAGACAGGCCCAGCTTGCCGATGTCATGCAACAGCGCCGCCAGGAAGATTTCCTGCACCTCGGCTTCTTCCAGCCCGAAATGTTTGGCCACGCTGCGGGCATGCTCCGCAACGCGGCGCGAATGCCCGGCAAGTACGCCGCCCCGCATTTCGATCATGTTGGAAAACACTTGCACCGAATTTACGAAACTCTGACGCAAGGTTTTAAGCGCCTGCTGCAACTGCTGTGTGCGCTCGTTTACACGAGCCTCGAGCGTGGTGTTGAGCGATTTCAGCTCCTCATTCTGGCTCTGCGTCAGGCTCAACAATCTTGCGTTTTCAAACATCAGATGGCGATGGGCTATCGCCTGCTGGATGGTCAGCACCAGATCCTCTTCATCCCAGGGCTTGGCGATATAACGCCAAATCTTTCCCCGATTGATTGCGGCAATCGTCAAGTTAACATCGGAATGCCCCGTAAGCAGAATGCGTTTGACATCAGGCCATTTTGAAAAGGTGCGTTCGAGGAACTCCGCGCCGGTCATCTCGGGCATTTTCATGTCGCTTATGACGACGTCGACCTTTTCGCGTTCGAGCATCGCCAGTCCTTCGGCACCGGAGTTGGCGGAAAAAACTTCATAACCTCTCATCCGCAATAGACGGCGCAAAGCGCTCAGAATATTGGCCTCGTCATCGACCAGCAACACCCTGCCCGCGCTTACCGGCGGGGTGCCCTGACTCATTTCCGTTTCAATCGTCATGATGCAAATATCCCTTTGAGTACATGTGCCGTTCTCCAGACAATAGTCCATTCGGCTGCCTGCCGCAGATAAACAAATGTCGCGTTTGAACCGGGCTCGTCTCGACTGGGCATCGTAGCGACATCCATCCGGGTGGGTCAAGCATTAACCGCCCAATGACTCATTAGCCGTTCGTTCTTCGAAGCGATGCGCGGTTCCGCTAATGAATCAAAACCATGGTTTGCCAAATTCTCGGGTCTGACGGAGAATCTGCGCTCGAAAAACTTCCGTCCCGAACCACTACAGGAGTGCATGCATGTCCATCAGGGAAGTCGATCAACTGTTGCTGCGTCTCGTCAGCGCGGTGGATCTATTCAGGAAGATCGATCTGGACGACGTCGCCGCGCTGCTGCGCCAGTCGACGCGCATCGATTTCGAGTCCGGCGAGCAGGTATTCAGCGAAGGCGAGGAAGGACACTCGATGTATATCGTCACCAAGGGCGCGTTCGAGGTCTATCGGAACGCCGCCGGAAAAAATGTCTTTATCGCCAGCATCGAGCCCGGTGAACACTTCGGCGAGATCGCGTTGCTGGTGAACCGCCCGCGCAGCGCCTCGGTGCGCGCGATCCAGTCCAGTTCGGTGATCCGCCTGACGAAGCATGCGATCATGTCGGAACACCGCGCCGCCGCACTGCTGTTCCGCAACATGGCGCAACTGATGGCGCAGCGGCTGGTATCGGTGGACAACGAGGTCATCCTGCACAAGACCGGGAAATACCCCTCCTTCCGTCCGGAATCCGAGATATCGCCGACGAGGCAAGACGAATACGTCGTTGTCAGGCGCGGCTAGTCTTGAGTGTGCAGCGATGCCTTAGCATGACGCTTGCCTTTGCCGCGTTTTTTGACAAGAATGGAGCCATCGTTCACTGAGTTCATCCATGTCACAGTCCAGCATCGCAGATTTTTCCCTTCCCGCCACCGGCGGTCAGTCTTTTACCCTCTCTGCCGCACGCGGCAAGCATCTGGTGATCTACTTTTACCCGAAGGACAACACGCCGGGCTGCACCACCGAGGCGCAGCAATTCCGCGATCTGTACCCGGAATTCGCCAAGGCGGGCTGCGAGGTCGTCGGGGTGTCGCGCGACAGCATCAAGTCGCACGAGAACTTCAAGGCGAAGTTCACGCTGCCGTTCGAACTGCTGTCGGATACGGACGAAACGGCCTGCAACCTGTTCGGGGTGATGAAGCAGAAAATGATGTACGGCAAGCAGGTGCGCGGCATCGAGCGCAGCACCTTTGTTATCGATAAAAACGGCGTGCTGCGCCGCGAATGGCGCAAGCTCAAGGCCGACGGGCACGCGCAGGAAGTACTGGATTTCGTCAACTCTCTCAACAGCTAAAGGATAGTCATGTCCCCTCACAAGAAAGCGGCAAAAAAGACCGAAACCAAGCTGTTCGTGCTGGACACCAATGTGTTGCTGCATGATCCGACCAGCCTGTTCCGTTTCGAGGAACACGACATCTGCTTGCCGATGTTCGTGCTGGAAGAGCTGGACAACAAGAAGAAGGGCATGACCGAGGTCGCGCGCAACGCACGCCAGGCCAGCCGCTTCCTCGACGAGATCGTCAGCGATGCGCCGCACAAGATCGAGGACGGCATCGCGCTAGAATCTCCGGCGCACAAGAACTGCACCGGCCGCCTGTTCCTGCAGACCAGCTTCATCAAGCACGAACTGCCGCAGAACATGGAACTGGGCAAGGCCGACAACGCGATTCTCGGCGTGGTCATCGGCATGCAGCAGGATCATCCGCAGCGCTCGGTGATCCTGGTGTCCAAGGACATCAACATGCGCATCAAGGCGCGTGCACTGGGGTTGGAGGCGCAGGACTACTTCAACGACAAGGTGCTGGAAGACACCGACCTGCTCTACAGCGGCGTGTTGCAATTGCCGGACGACTTCTGGGAGCGCCACGGCAAGGACATGAAGTCCTGGGTGAAGGAAAGCCATACCTATTACCAGATCCGCGGCCCGCTATGCGGCGCGATGTTCGTCAACCAGTTCGTCTTTCTGGAGGATGGCGTCAATCCGTTCTACGCGACAGTGACGGAGCAGGATGACCAGACCGCAGTGCTGCGCACGCTGACCGACTACACCCACAGCAAGAACAACATCTGGGGCATCACCGCGCGCAACCGCGAACAGAATTTCGTGATGAACCTGCTGATGGACCCGGAGATCGACTTCGTCACGCTACTGGGCCAGGCCGGCACCGGCAAGACGCTGCTGACGCTGGCGGCGGGGCTGATGCAGACGCTGGAGACCAAGCTCTACACCGAAATCATCATCACCCGCGTGACCGTGCCGGTCGGCGAGGACATCGGCTTCCTGCCGGGAACCGAGGAAGAGAAGATGACGCCGTGGATGGGCGCGCTGGAAGACAACATGGACGTGCTGAACAAGAACAACGAGGAAGGCGGCGACTGGGGCCGCGAGGCGACGCGCGACCTGATCCGTTCCCGCGTGAAGGTCAAGTCGCTGAACTTCATGCGCGGCCGCACCTTCCTGAACAAATATCTCATCATCGATGAGGCGCAGAACCTCACGCCGAAGCAGATGAAGACGCTGGTCACCCGCGCCGGTCCCGGCACCAAGGTGGTGTGCATGGGCAACATCGCGCAGATCGACACGCCCTACCTCACCGAAGGCAGCTCCGGCCTGACCTATGTGGTGGACCGCTTCAAGGGCTGGGAGCATGGCGGCCATGTGACGCTGATGCGCGGAGAGCGTTCACGTCTGGCGGATTACGCCGGCGAAGTGTTGTAGGGACACGGATCGAGGTGCTATAGGGCACGGCACGCCGTGCCCCTACGTAGGGCCTACATTGCGCCCTCCTCATAAACCATCATGCCGTCATTCCGGCGAAAGCCGGAATCCAGACATAACCAAGGTGCTGTCCCGCTCCGCGGGGATTTATCAACCGACTGGATTCCGACCTCCGCCGGAATAACGTTTTTTAAGAATGAGTTTTTCCGGTTAAACAAATGAAATTACTCGGAACCGACGCCAGCCCCTACGTCCGCAAGGTGCGGCTGGTGCTGCTGGAAAAAAACCTCCCCCACGAATATCTGGTGGATGCGCCGCGCGACCCGGGTAGCCACGTCGCTCAGGTCAATCCGCTGGGCCGAATTCCGGCGCTGATTCTCGACGACGACACCTGCGTGTACGACTCGCCGGTGATCGCCGAATATCTGGACACCCTGAACGACTCCCCTGCCCTGATTCCGCGCGGCGACGCACTGGCGCGCATGCGCGTGAAACGCTGGGAAGCGCTGGCGGACGGCATCATGGATTCGGCGGTAGCGGTGCGCAACGAGCGCATCCGCCCGGAAGAAAAGCAGGAGCCGAACAACATCGTCATCCACAGCAACGCCGTCACCCGCGCACTGACTCATGCATCCGAACTGCTGGGCGGGCACGAATGGTGCGAAGGCGACACGATCACGCTGGCCGATCTGGCGCTGGCCAGCGCACTGGTCTATCTCGACCTGCGCCAGCCCGAGCGCGACTGGCGCATCGCCCATCCCAACCTCGCTGCATGGTTCGCGCGCATCGCCGTTCGTCCCAGCATGCAAGCCACATTGAGCACCTGACATGAACAAAATCGAGAAAACCGACGCCGAATGGCGCGACGAACTGACGCCGGAACAATACCGGGTGTGCCGCTGCTCGGACACCGAGCAGGCATTCAGCGGCGCATACTGGGACTGCCACGACGCCGGCGTCTACCGTTGCGTGTGCTGCGGCGCGGCGCTGTTCGATTCGACCACCAAGTTCGATTCCAACAGCGGCTGGCCCAGCTTCGTCCACCCGATCACCCCGGAGAGCGTCATCGCACGCGCAGACACCAGCCACGACATGCAGCGCGTGGAAGTCCTGTGCAAACAATGCGGCGCGCACCTCGGCCACATCTTTCCGGATGGCCCGCCACCTACCGGCCTGCGTTTCTGCATCAACTCGACCGCGCTCGCGCTGGACCGGAGTTGATGGGTAGCTTTTGCATAGCCAATCCTAAGACTGATCCGGCCCCTCATCGCCTCTCAATAATTCATCACCTCAAAATATGAAACTGCTGTTCGACCTGTTCCCCGTCATCCTGTTTTTCATCGCCTTCAAGTTCGCCGGCATCTATGTCGCGACTGCGGTGGCGATCGCCGCGACCGTGGTGCAGATCGCCTGGGCCAAGTGGCGGCACGGAAAAGTGGATACGATGCTGTGGGTGAGCTTCGCGATCATTGCCGTGTTCGGCGGCGCGACGCTGCTGCTGCACGACGAAACCTTCATCAAGTGGAAACCGACCGTGCTGTACTGGTTGTTCTCGGTAATCCTGTTGTTCTCCAATATGCTGTTCAACAAGAATCTGGTGCATGCGCTGCTGCACGAGAAGATCGCGCTGCCGCTGCATGTCTGGCATCGCCTGAACCTGATGTGGAGCCTGTTCTTCGCGACGCTGGGATTCCTCAATCTCTATGTCGCGTTCAATTACTCCACCGAGGTCTGGGTGAATTTCAAGCTGTTCGGCTTCACCGCGCTGATGGCAGTATTCATTCTGGCGCAGAGCGCGTGGCTGGCGAAATATGTGGACGAGAAAAAGGAAAATAATTGATGTGGTACTCGATCATCGGACAGGATGTCCCGGATAGCCTGGAGAAGCGCATCGCGGCGCGCCCAGCGCATCTGGCTCGCTTGCAGGCCTTGCAGGACGAGGGACGATTACTGCTCGCGGGCCCCTTCCCGGCGGTGGATGCCGTCGATCCGGGCGCAGCGGGATATACCGGCAGCCTGATCGTCGCCGAGTTCCCCTCGCTGCAGGATGCCCGGCAATGGGCCGATGCCGACCCATATGTCGCTGGCGGCGTGTACGAAAAAATCAGCGTGCAGCCGTTTCGCAAAGTGCTGCCGACATGAGTCGCACCCTCTCCCCAACCCTCTCCCGCAATACGGGAGAAGGAGCAAACGATCGCTACGCGAATTCCCAGACTATGGACTCCATGCGCGCCCTGCTCGCGGCCTTGGAACCCGTCGCACTGGAGATTATCGACGACAGCGACAAGCATGCAGGCCATGCCGGCGCGCGCGACGGCGGAGGCCATTACCGGCTGCATATCGTCTCCGCGCAATTCGCTGGGAAGAACACGGTGGCGCGTCACCGTATGATATATTCCGCGCTGGGAGAAATGATGCGGCATGACATACATGCCTTGAATATCACGGCGAAAACGCCCGATGAAATTTGATTACCCAACTTTTTTGAAAGGATCGCAATGTTGAAAACCGGAAAATTTGCAGCACTGGCCATCGTAGCCGCATTGGCAATCCAGCCAGCCTGGGCCGAAGAAAAATCCGCCGCGATGGTGAACGGCGTCTCCATTCCACAAGCGCGCATCGACCTGCGTGTCAAGGCCGCCACGGCACAAGGCCAGGCCGACAGTCCGGAACTGCGCAAGGCGATCCGCGAAGACATGATCAACATCGAAGTGATGACGCAAGAAGCAGTCAAGCTCGGCCTGAACAAGAATGACGAGGTGGTACAGCAGATGGAACTGGCCAAGCAATCGGTGCTGGTCGGCGCCTTCGTTCAGGACTACGCCAAGAATCATCCGGTCAGCGAAGACCAGCTGCAGCAGGAATACGACAAGCTGAAGACCAAGCTGGGCAGCAAGGAATTCAATGCTCGCCACATCCTGGTAGCAACCGAAGAAGAAGCCAAGGCCATCATCGCCCAACTCGGCAAGAAGGGTAAGTTCGAGAAATTGGCCGAGAAATCGATGGATGCGGGTTCCGCCCAGCGCGGCGGCTCTCTGGGTTGGGCAGTGCCGGGCAACTTTGTCGCACCGTTCGCCAACGCGCTGTTGAACCTGCAGAAGGGCCAATACACCAAGGAGCCGGTGGAGTCGCAATTCGGTTGGCATGTCATCAAGCTGGACGACGTGCGCGACCTGAAAGTGCCGCCGTTCGAAGAACTCAAGCCGCAGCTGCAACAGCGCCTGCAGCAACAGTCGATCCAGAAGGCGATCACCGATCTGAAAGCCAAGGCCAAGATCGAATAAGCCGGTTCACGCCACGCTCCGCAAAGGACACCGCAAGGTGTCCTTTGCGCTTCTGCAGCCCGCAACCAGCAATCCATCCGGGCTTTGTAGTATCCTTGCCTGCGGATAAACCTCCCCCATAACATGAAAAAAGTCCTGCTCAGCGAAATCCTGACCGCATCCGTCACGACAGTCCCGCCCAATGCCGTCATTGTCGATGTAATGGCAGCGATGGCGTCGCGTGGCATCAGTTGCGTGGTCGCCGTGGATGGCGAACGCAAACCGCTGGGCATTTTCACCGAACGCGATGCGGTGCGCCTGCTGGCCGAGCGGCGCGGACTGGACAGCCTGAAAATGGCCGATGTGATGAGCACCCCGCCCTTCACCTCCTCCGCAGACATCGATTTCCGCGAGGCCTACCGTCTGTTGCAAGGACGCGGTTTCCGCCACCTCGTCGTCGTGAATGGCAACGGCCAGTTGGAGGGTATCGTCACCGAAGGCGACTTCCTGCACCACCTCGATGCCGGCGATCTGTCCGAATTCAAGAGCGCCGAAAAAGTCATGTCGCGCAACATCATCACCGTCGACGTCGGCGACACCGTTGCGGACGCGATCGGCCTGATGAGCAGGAACCGCTACAGCTGCGTGGTGGTCACGCGCGCGCAAATCCCCTACGGCATACTGACCGAACGCGACGTGGTCAGACTCGCCCCGAAGCTGGCCGCCGGAGACATCACGATAGGCGACGTGGTGCGCACGCCGTTGATCACCATGCCGCCGAACACCGCGCTGCCGGATGCGATCAAGTACATGGATCAGCACAAGATACGCCACCTCGTCATCGTCGAAGACGACAAGCTGCTCGGTCTGGTGACGCGCCACGATATGGTCAAGACCCTGCAGGGCAGCTACGTCAACTTCCTGCACGAGACCATCCTGGGACAACGCAGGGAACTGTTCAAACTCGTCCAGCAGCACAGTCTGTTCAAGCTGCACGATTCGGCGCTGGCGGCGGCAGCCAATGCCATCGTCATCGCGGATCGGCAGGCCGTCGTCCAGTGGGCCAATCCGGCCTTCTCCAAGCTGACCGGTTACTCGCTGGAAGAAACCGTGGGCAACCACATCCGGGAACTGGTCAGATCCGGCGAACAAAGCACGGAGTTCTACGAAACGCTGTGGAACACCATCCTCGCCGGCCGGGTATGGCGGGGCGAGATCGTCAACAAACGCAAGGACGGGGCGCTCTATCCAGAGGAGATGACGATCACGCCGGTATGCCTCGAAGGCGATGCGATCACCCATTTCATCGCCGTCAAACAGAACATCAGCGAACGCAAGCGCACCGAGGAACAGCTGCGCGAATCGGCCGCAGTGATGCGCAATACCCATGAGGGCGTGGTGATCACGGACACCGTGCCGAACATCATCGCGATCAACGAAGCCTACACGACCATCACCGGCTACAGCGCCGGAGAATCCATCGGCAAGAACCCCGGCATGCTCGGCTCGGGGCGCGCCGACAAGGCGTTCTACCAGGCGATGTGGGAGGAGATCGTCGAACGCGGCTATTGGCAAGGCGAGGTATGGAACCGCCGCAAGAACGGCGAAATCTATCCGCAGTTGCTGACGATCAGCACCGTGTATAACGACAAGCAGCAACCAATTCGCTATATCGGCGTGTTCTCCGATATCACCCAGATCAAGGAGAACCAGGCGCAGCTCGAATTCATGGCGCACCATGACCCGTTGACCAAGCTGCCCAATCGCGCACTGGTCGAGTCGCGACTGCAACAGGAACTGGAACAGGGCCATCGCCATCACCTGCGCAGCGGCGTGCTGTTCATCGACCTGGATCACTTCAAGCCGGTCAACGACAGCTTCGGCCACCTGGTCGGCGACGAACTGCTGT
Organism: Gallionella sp.; assembly: GCA_023229845.1. Taxonomy (GTDB): domain Bacteria; phylum Pseudomonadota; class Gammaproteobacteria; order Burkholderiales; family Gallionellaceae; genus Gallionella. The sequence continues at coordinate 49,315 of JALNYK010000020.1, read as the reverse complement.
GCGCGGTGGCCGAACGCCTCAGCCAGCGCCTGCGCGAGGGCGACACGCTGGGCCGACTGGGCGGCGACGAATTCATCTTGCTGCTATCGATGCTGCACGATACGCAAGACGCCGCGGTCGTCGCGCGCGACCTGATCGCCGCACTGAACGAACCGTTCCAGCTCGCCGACGGACAGGAGGTGTTCATCGGCGGCAGCATCGGCATCAGCCTGTTCCCGCAAGACGGGGAGACCGTCTCCGAACTGATGAAGAACGCCGACGCCGCGATGTATCTCGCCAAGGAGAGCGGACGCAACCAGTTCTCGTTCTACACGAAAGAGCTGAATGCCGACGCGCGCAACAAGCTGGCGCTGGAAAACGAACTGCGCCGCGCGCTGCTGCAGAACGAACTGACGCTGCACTACCAGCCCAAGGCAGACCTGCGCAGCGGCCGCATCGTCGGCGCCGAGGCGCTGTCGCGCTGGCAACTGGCAGACGGCAACTGGATATCCCCGGCCCAATTCATCCCGATCGCCGAGAAATCCGGCCTGATCCTGGATCTGGGCAACTGGGTCATCGAACAAAGCTGCGAGCAGATACGCGCGTGGATGGACGACGGCCTGCAGGACATCTGCATCGCGATCAACATCTCCGCGCGCCAGTTCCGCAGCGGCAACCTCGACGCTCAGCTATCCGAGGCACTCGAACGGCATGGCATTGCGGCACATCATCTGGAAATCGAACTGACCGAGAGCATGCTGATGCAGGAACCGGATCGCGCGATCGAGACCATGCACAAGCTCAAGCAACTGGGCGTCAAAATATCGCTCGACGACTTCGGCACCGGCTACTCCAGCCTCGGCTACCTGAGCCGCTTCCCGATCGACACACTGAAAATCGACCAGTCGTTCGTGCGCGGCGTCACCACCGTGCCGGACGACGCCGAAATCGCCTCGGCGATCATCGGCCTCGCCCACCGCATGAAACTGCGCGTCGTCGCCGAAGGCGTGGAGACCGCCGACCAACTGGCTTTCCTGCGCGGCAACGATTGCGACGAACTACAAGGCTACTACTTCAGCAAACCCATCCCCGCCGACGATTTCGCCGCGCTGGTGCGCAGCGGAAAGATGCTGGCAGACTGACCTCTCCGCGCCCCGCTTTCACCGACATACCGCAGCCCGGACGAGGTAAATCCTTGTCCGGCGATTACCCCTCTCGTCGCTATTGACATTCCCCGCCGAACTCAAATAAAGTTCGCCCCACTTGCACATCCGCCGCAACGCATACCGCACCGCACGCACGGTCCGGAGCTACCGGCAGAATCCCCAGAACAGGAGGCTGGCGCAAGAGTTCATCTCATTCGGAGATGACCGAGGCATGGCATAAGGCCAGCCTCGCAGTCGCTTTCCGCTGAAAACGGAAACGACAGCCAGCTACATTTGTTCAGGGGAGAACATCATGATTGCATGTCTTTCAGCATTTCCTGCGCGCCGTTCAAGCAGCTCAATCCATTGGATGAAGTTAAATCTCTTCAGCCAAGGTGAAAATACTCCGCAACCATTTCCGCCCAATCCACGCACGACACCCATCCCCCATAAACTCCTCTATGCACTAGGGATCAGTTTTGCTTTTCTATTATCGGGCTGCGCCTCTTCCACGATCCAAAAGGTGGCAGAGCCGCGTCCGATCGACGTGGTGGGTTCATCTTATAACGCGGCTCAAAAAGCCCAAGACGTGACTAACTATAACGCACTCATTCAAGCAGGCAACTTGGCCGGTGCACGGGTCGTACGTGACATCATTGTACAAAGCGTCCGCAAGGAAATCGGAGTTGTTTATCAGGAATTCGAAAGCGGCTTGTTTGCAAAGAAAGCCGCGTTTGAAGTTGAAACAGATGTTTTCGAGCTGCTGCTTTCAACGGCTGTAACATTGACGGGAGCGCCGCAAGCCCGCACCAACCTCTCGGCATTGCTTACCGGTACAAAAGGCACACGATTGTCTGTAGACAAAAACGTGTTCGGTGAAAAAACCTATGGCGCTTTGGTATCTCAGATGCGGGCATCCCGCAGTAAAGCCAACGCGAATATCTTCGAGAAACTCGCCAGGCTGGATGTCATCGGATATCCACTGGCAGAGGCCGAGAACGATCTTATTCAACTGTTTAATGCCGGCACGATCCACGATGCGTTGGTGCAACTTACTACCCAAGCTGGCGCTGCCGCAGAAGCCCAAGCTCGAATAGAAGATCAAAATGCGCGCATCAAACTCTCCCCCGCAACCCAACAAGAGGTCGATCAGATCACATCAATCCGAAGCAAATTTAATGACCTATATAAAAAACAAGACATCTCCAGCGCAAAAATAATCCTGAAGAAATTGGTTCCAACCGTAAAGGATGACATCCCTGCTGCAGATATATGGAAAAAGCTCGACACCGAAATCCGCAAAGCGGCTGACCCGAATCAACTGCCGACACTTATAAACGCATTTTCAATCAATTAAAAAGGGATAAACATGAATGCTCAAGTTGACGGCAACACTACACTCACATCACAGCAATCGACCATCAATTATGCCGAGAAAGCCAACAATAGCCAGCTTGTTTCATACACAAAAGGAACTGCACCGATCAACATTGCAATGTTTCAGGATATGCCGCTCGGGCAAGACATCACACCGTTAATTCTGACCGAAGTGCCTGCAGACACATCCATAGACACCCTTGTCGAGGCTCAACTCAAAGCAGGTAAACACCTAGTTTTCCAAAACGAGATATTCGTGAATGGGGCCGAAACCATCGTTGCCGGATTCCGCTAATTCAACAACACAAAAATTTAGTGCGCAAAGCAGAGCAACACCCTATACATCAATAAAGGAGGATTACATGAAAGTCATTTTTGTTTCCGCAGTTATAGTGGCCGGCATATTAATCAGCATCAACGCATTGTTGCCTGCATGGTGTCTTGTGTTTATCTCGCTTACCGCATTTACCTCTGTTTGCGGTCAAGTTGTGACTGGACGAAAATTGGGAGCACTGATCGACGATCGCAATGTAATGTCCTTGTCGCGCTTCCAAATTATCTTGTGGACCTTGCTTATACTTTCTGCCTACCTGACCGCAGCCCTGCACAACATTTCCATAGCACCGAATTCGCTCGCAGAAACGCTGCAAACCAATGGCCCGCTAGGCATCAGCATTCAAGAGGAGCTATGGTGGTTAATGGGCATCGCCACCACATCTCTGGTCGGCTCGCCATTAATCCTGAATGAAAAAGCAACCAAGACAGCAACTCTCGCTGAAATCAAGACCACTTTCAAGTTATTGGAGAACCAAGGCGATCAGGAAAACACGCTCGCCACCAAGGGCCACATCGTCGTGAATATCGACATCTCCAGAGCACGATGGTCCGACATATTCACGGGAGAGGAAGTCGGAAATGCGGCGCATCTCGACGTAGCAAGGTTACAGATGTTCTTTTTTACGCTTATCGCAGCATTTGCTTACGCAGTAATGCTGGGCAACATGTTCTCTGGTGGTGCAACTCAGGGCTTTACCAGCCTACCTCCACTGGACCAGAGCATGATCGCACTGATTGCAATCAGTCATACAGGCTACCTCACAGCCAAGGCCGTGCCACGTAGCCAGACCGGAGCGGCGCAGCCAGCCCCACAGGCTGCTACCGTCGCCTCAGACGAACATCCTGCAATGGGGTAATCCATGGATTTCCTGAAAAAATACGCCGTCATACCGCAATATCTGACCAAACCATCCAAAAGGCGATCTGGATTATCGATATCGCCTGGCGTAAAGTTTGTCGTTGCACACGACACAGGCAACCCACGCTCAACGGCAACCGGCAACCGGCAACGTAAGTTATTACGAGCGTTCCCGCGACGAAGAAAGCGCATCAGCCCATATTTTTGTGGACGACAAGCAAATCATCGAATGCATCCCTGCACTTACCGCACCGCCGGAGAAAGCTTGGCATGTGCAATATCGCGTTGATACCGACAATCGCATGTACGGATATAACGCTAACGATGCCGCGATTGGGGTTGAGTATTGTTATGGCGACAATATCAATGCAGATGAAGCCTACCGAAGATACGTCTGGACAATCGCCTATATCTGCCACACCTTTGGCCTTGATCCATCGACTTCAGTTGTGGGACACGCATTCCTCGATCCAACACGCAAGACCGACCCCAGCAGCGGACTAGGTTACAGTCGCCGAAGCTATGAACAATTACTGCGCGATATTCCACTCGAATACCAAGCCTGCACCACATTGCCGAGCGGACAAACCACATCAGCCCCAGCGACACCATCATTCACGCGAGTAAATCAAAATGGAATCGTACAAGTCGCCGCGAAACTGAATATCCGCAAGGAGTTGCCATCGCGCATGGCTAATATCGCACAGGTAGCTCTACCTGGCACACGGCTTCAATATCTTGGATGGGTAACTGATGGTGAGCCAGTCAATGGCAATGCCAAGTGGTTTTTCGATGTCCACGGGAATTACTTCTGGAGCGGGGCAACTGTAGGATAAAAATGGCAAATAACGAATTAGAACGGAATACAAATTGCCCAACCACTCCCGGTGTCCAATTAACAGAACAGACAGTGCAACGCACTGACATTAAAGCATGTTAATTAAAACCGCTGGATTCCGGCCTTCGCCGGAATGACGGAATTTGAATTTATAGAGATGCGAGTTGACCATCCCCAACAACACTCGAAGAAATCCCATGCAGCCGATCAAAATAAGAGCCCATAGTCCGCAATATCCGTCTTATCGCTATTGACACTCTCCGGCCAACTCAAATAGAGTTCGCCCCACTTGCAAAATCCGCCACACGCATACCGCACCGCACGCACGGTCCGGGGCAACCGGCGGAATCCCCAGAACAGGAGGCTGGCGCAAGAGTTCATCCCATCCGGGATGGCCGAGGCATGGCATAAGACCGGCCTCGCAGTCGATTCTCGCACCGACGGGAACGACAGCCAGCAGCAACACTTGTTCAGGGAGAGCATCATGATTGCATGTCTTTCAGCGTTTTCTGCGCGCCGTTTCAGCGCATCGTTTCCCCCATCGCATCACACATCACACGCCGATACTCCGCCGCTAGCAACTCGATAAACGGGGAGAAACACCGATGTTCGGGATCGAATCGCTTGATGTGATGATCGGCATTGTCACTGTCTATTTGATATTCGCTTTGGCTTGCACTGCAATTGTGGAGGCCATCTCATCATGGCTTAGCGTGCGCAGCAGCAATCTCGAAGTGGCACTGGGCGAATTTTTGCACGGCAGTGTCGATGACGGGAAAGAGTTTACCGGTGCATTTTTTGCCCACCCGGTTGTGCAATCTCTCAGCAAAGGCAAGGATGGCAGGCCTTCCTATATTCCCCCTGAAATTATTGGGCAGGTCGTAACAAGCCTGATCTGTGCCAAAGAGGGCGCCTCCTCTATCAAACAGGCGATAGCTAATTTGCCGGGCACCATTCAAAACAACCGCATCAAGGGAGTGCTCGACGCATTGCAGAGCGAAGCTCAGGAAGATATGACGGCCTTCCGGAAATTGATCGAATATCACTACGATGCCGCGATGGATCGCGCATCCGGCTGGTACAAAAAGAAAGCCCAGACCTACTCGCTCATCGTCTCAACCATACTGGTCCTGTTTGCCAACGTCGATACGATCCAGCTTGCCAACTCGCTCTCCGCCAATCCGGACGCAAGAGCAAAAATGATCGAAATAGCCCAGCTGGAGCTGAACGCGGCCAAAGAGGCCGAAGCCCAAGTAACGCAAGAAAACGAAGCCGCGCAGAAATCGTCGAATGACCCCATGCCAGATACGACGACAGAAACCACCGTCTCCAAGACCGACCCAATAACGGAAGCCAAAGACCGTAGCGAAAATGCCGCAAAGAAGCTGGCAAAAGCCAATGCAGACCTCTCATCGGCTGGCATCCAACTGGGGTGGTCCGCGCGCCCTTCTGGCATCGGCGACTGGACAAGCAAAATATCCGGCTTGCTGATCAGCATCCTTGCGATCTCGCTTGGAGCTCCATTCTGGTTCGACATGCTCAATCGCGTCATGCAGATCCGTGCGGCAGGTGTGTCGCCACGCGAGAAAAACGCGCCATAAAGGAACGGGAGCGCCCCCCCATGAAACCGGTCCAGGCAAGAACTCACACGCGACGAATCAGAAACCAAACCGAAGTACACAACGCAACTAATAATCAATAAAAAGGGAGGCATCATGCAGAAACTTTGTATACGAATATTCTATAAATTGGGCACGCGGCTGTACAAGATATTGCTTTTGCTTGCCCTGCTTATCGCCTTGGGATTTGTTTTTCTTTACTCATCGACGTGGAGCCACAAAATATGGGACAACGACCCGGACAGGGGGGCCGCCACCGTAACAAATGATCTTTTCGGCGACCATTTCGACAAAGTCGTGTACCTGAACCAAGGTTGGGACAACAAGGACAGCCTGTGGTTTTACAGCACCACGCAGGGCTCGGACCTAATCCCATACGACTTTTTCATCGCTCTCGAACAGGCTGACCAGTCCGAAGCCTTCAGTTCCACAGAGAACATGAATCGCTACCGCTATCTCCCGCAGAAGCCCACTTCCAGCAACCCGGATGGATTGCCGGTCGGCCTGGTTGCCGACATCTACCAAGGCAAAAAGTATATGGGGTTCACCTGTGCCGCCTGCCACACCTCACAGATAAATTACAACGGGACAGGCATCCGTATAGATGGCAATCAAGCGGCGGCCGACATGGATTCCTTCATGAAGGATCTGGAATCATCCCTGAAAGCAACCCTCAATGAGATAGCTGAAAAAGACCAGAGCGGAAAATGGAAAAAGCGTAACCCGATCGGCGAAAGAGGAAAACGCTTCATTGCCGCGGTCCTCGATCGTGGCGATTACGACAACGAAGAAGAGATACTGGAAGATTTGCGCAAATTCTCCTTGCGCATCGGAACTTACAACTTCATTAACCGGAGTCCCGTCAAATACGGCTATGGTCGCCTCGATGCGTTCGGGCGCATTTTCAACCGGGTGCTTCAGCACGTAGTCACCGCGGATGAGATGCGCGCCTTGCTGAGGAATACTCTGACCGAAGAGGAATTGAATACGGTTTTGCCCGGATTTGAAAAAGTGCTTAATGACCAGAACCGCGAGCACATCATCGAGCATCTGGTTGAACTGTTGACTGTAAAACAACAGTTGGCGTTAAAGGACAAATTATTCAACAAACCCACTGCGCCGGTCAGCTACCCATTCCTTTGGGACACTCCGCAACACGACTACTTGCAATGGAACGGGATTGCCGCCAACTCGGGCGAAGGCCCCATCGGGCGCAATACGGGGGAGGTGATCGGCGTATTCGGAACCTTGGATTGGTCCGAGAAACCAGGCTGGACCATTTCTTCGGTGATCGGTGGTCAGGGATTTGGAGACAGCCATATCAGCTTCAAATCTTCCGTAGATTCGCACAATCTGCGCCTGCTAGAGTCGCAGCTAGCGCACCTGCAATCTCCGTCGTGGAACGATGCGACGGAGAAAGGCGGCCTCCCCGAGCTAGACGAAAAACGCGTGATTCGCGGCGAACCCCTTTTCGATGAATACTGTGCCTCGTGTCATCAAAACATTGTGCGCGATGACCCGGATCGCCATGTCATCGCCAACTTTACCAAGCTCGATGCGGTCGGCACCGACAAGACGATGGCGCTCAATGCCGGGGGGGCAGGATATGCCGGCATCCTGACCAACCAGTATGTGGACATGGGTGTTGGCAGCCTCTATCTCAAGGACAGGACTTACGTGGCCGCCTTGCTCACCAAGGCGGATTTGAACGTGGTCGCCACGCCGGACCCGGACAAGTGGTTCTTCCAGCGCTGGGCCGATTGGGCGCACGATCTTTTCGTCGCCTATAAGGAAAACACCGTCAAGACTTCTCTCAAGATGGGAGACTATGACGCCAGCACGACGGCCGCTCCGCTCGCACAATTGATGGCGTACAAGGGGCGTTCGCTGAACGGCATCTGGGCCACCGCTCCTTATCTCCACAACGGATCGGTACCGACACTGTATGACTTGTTGCTGCCCGCCAAAAAAGAAGCCGGAGACAAACCGGAAACCGAGTATCGCCCGGCAAAATTCATCACCGGCTCAAGAGAGTTCGATGACAAGAAAGTCGGCTTCAAGAGTGCGGGTTACGAGGGCTTCGTTTTCGATACTGGCGTTACCAATAACAGCAACTCTGGGCATGAATATGGCACTCGCAAAATGACTCCGGAAGAGCGCCTCGACCTGCTGGAATACCTGAAGAGCCTTTAACCCACATTACGAATGGTCAGGAGAAAAGCATGAATCCAGAAGCAGGCAGTTACCTGGCGCGCTACGACCGCGAGCCGGACGAAACGAAGTTGCGGCTCGTCCGCAAGTTCATGGCGCAGGAGCCGCTGGGGTTCTTCAAGGAACTCAGGGAAAACCGGCCCGTGCTGGTCACGCCGCAATGCACGCTGGTTGCGCTGTACGACGACGTGATCGAGATGCTCAACATGCCCGAGATTTTTACCGTTGCCTTGTACCATCCGAAGATGGCCAACGATTACCTGATGGCCCATGACGGCGATGCATTACATTACCGTGAAAAATCCATCATGCAAGGCATGCTCAACCGCGACGACCTGCCCAGAGTCCGCCGCATGACGGAAAATGTCTGCAAATCCATCCTGCAAAAAGCAGGCGGCAAGATCGACGCCGTCCCGGACTATTGCCGCATGGTTCCCGCCACGCTGGTGCAGCGATATTTCGGGCTAGTCGGCATCGACCGCGAGGACCTGATGGAGTGGTCGTACTGGGCGCAGGTGGACACCTTCTACAACCAGCCTTTCGATCTCGTCCCGCCGGATGAAAGTAAAAAGATCACCGACAGTCACAATGCCGCCTCGGAGAAGCTGGGCGAATACATCACCGCCCTGATCCTGTGCCGCTCGCTGAAGCTCAAGCTCAAATCCCTGCTTGCTCCGTTACGCACCCCCAAGCGTTTCCTGAAGAACTTGTTCGCCAAGGAGCCGCATGAAACGCATGACGATATCGTCACGCGCATGTTGCGGACGAGCTTCCCGGAGGAAGTGGATTTCGACATCAAGCGCGTGGGCATTAACGCGGGCGGACTGCTGATAGGAACCATCGAAACCACGGCACAGGCCACCGTCCAAGCGATTCAATACCTGCTGCAGCGACCGGAACTGCTGGACGCCGCCAGGAAGGCGGCCCGGCTCGACGATCCCGGTCAGTTTGATGCAATCGTTTGGGAGGCCCTGCGGTTTGTCCCCATTTCGCCTTACATGTTTCGCCAGACGGCATCCGACTACAGCATCGCGAAAGGGTCCCAACACGAAACCTTGATCAAGGCAGGCACCAATGTGCTGGCGCTCACGCAATCAGCCATGTTCGACAACAAGGCATTCGACGATCCCGATTCTTTCAAGGCGGGCCGCAACTGGTATCACTACTTCACCTTCGGCTACGGCTCGCATGAGTGTCTGGGGAAATATGTCGGCATGGTCATGATCCCGGAAATGGTGCGCCAGATTCTTCTCCAGCCCGGGGTCGCTGCCAAAAGAGACATTCAATACGACGGGCACATGCCTAAATCCTATAAATTAACCTGGACTTAAGAAAGAGTTGAAATGAGGGCGACATCACAATGTGTTTATCCCGAAAAAAAGTGATGCAGCCCCCCATAATTCATCACAAAAATTTCTTCTCGCCGACCGAGAAGCGCGCCAGAATCAAGAGCAAAACAATGTTTTGCGCGACTAGACGCGGAACTTAAACGGAGGATCAATCATGCAACTCACCAAAGACCAACTCAAGGCCGTCATGCCACTTTGCGATACCGACAAGTGGCTGAACCCGCTCAACAGCGCCATGGATCGATTCGAGATCAACAGCCCGAATCGGGCCGCCGCATTCCTCGCGCAACTGGCTCACGAATCGGCGGAAACGACACGCATCATCGAAGGACTCTCCTACTCGCGCGCAGATCGCCTGTGCACGGTCTGGCCGAAACGTTTTCCGACCGTAGCCTCCGCCGAACCCTATGTAAAAAATCCGGAGAAGCTCGCCAACTTCGTCTACGCCAATCGCGGCGGCAACGGCGATGCGGCCAGCGGGGACGGTTACCGCTACCGTGGCCGCGGGCTGTTTCAGTTGACCCTCAAGGACAACTACCGCTTGGCCGGCGACGCCCTGAAGATTCCGCTCGTCGACAATCCCGACCTGGCAACCACGCCCGATGTCGCGGCGCTGACCGCCGCGCACTACTGGCAGCGGCTGGGCCTGAACGCGCTGGCCGACCATCAACCCGGAGATGACGACATGAAGGACTTCGAAGAAATATCCATCCGCATCAACGGCGGCCGCGTCGGCCTGCCAGAACGGAAGAAATATTGGGCGCAGGCTCAGGCTGCGCTGGGCATTGCCTGACGCAATAGGCACCCGCCCTCATCACTCAAAGGAAACCGGAATGAATGCAAACCTCGCCGCCATTAGCTTCGTATCCAGTTCGACAGACAGTGCCTCATCCCCACTTATTGCGCATGTAACGATCAGACGTCAGGGAGCGATCGAATGAGAAATCTATTATTGTTATTGGTCTTGATATCCGGCCTGCTGGCCGGATACCTGATAGGCGACTACCGGGGCAAGGCGGCGCGTGTGGCGCTGGAAAAAGCCATCGAGACCGGCAAAACACTAGACTCGACTCGTCAGGCCGCAATAGCCAAACTCGAAACGGAGTTGCGCAGCATCGACGAAAAACATCGCCAGGAACTCGATGCAAGCCGCCAGGAATACGATAGCAAAGCGGCCGAGTGGCAGCGCGAAAAAGCGGGGTTGGATGAAAAGATCCGTCGCCTAAGCGCCAAGCGCGCCGAAAACGACGCCCAACTGAAAGCGCTCAATGAAAAACTGGGCAGCGCTTCCGGAGCCGAGAAGGAAAAACTCGAACAAGAAATCGAGCGCCTGCGAATGGAGCGAGAGTCGTTAACACAACAAATCGAAGGCAATGCCTGTTTGAAAGTGCCGGTTCCGCAAAGCGTGCACGAAGCGCTGAAACTGAAAATGGCCAACGACATTGGAGAAAAACGATGAATATGCCCCGCCTCAAAAACATCCTCATCCTCATGGGCAGCATCTTCGCCGCCGGATGCACCACGCCGGTTCCCGTCGTTCCCCATGCCATACGTTGCGAGCTAAGCGCCGAGCTACAGGCCGGCAATTGTTCGGCGCCCAAACCCTTACCCGAAGATGCAACATTCCAGACGCTCGTCGATACTATGCTGACCGACCGACAAGCCCTGCGCGAATGCGGCCTCACGGCGAACGCATTGCGCGACTCCATCAACAAATGCAATCAGGCGACCGACGACTTCAACAAAAAAATTGACGAGTTGAACAAATCGAACGGTAGGCAATAAGGGCATCTCTAAAAATCCGGATTTCGTCATTTCGGCGAAGGCCGGAATCCAGTGTTTTGCGAATTGGGCATAATGCCGCCCATCACTGCGAACCCCATCTCAATCGACTGGGCACCGGCCTTCGCCGGTGCGACAAATTTTTAGAGGTTTCCGCAACTATCCTTATTGCTCGTCAATAAAAAACAACAAAACTCAGGGAACCGCCATGCAACAGCAGCAGGAACACACTTTCGAATTCACCGCCGACGGCTGGGAATATTTCAGGATATGGATCGTCAACCTGCTGTTGACAGTGGTCACGCTGGGCATCTACAGCGCCTGGGCCAAAGTACGCCGCCTGCAATACTTCTACCGCAACACGCGGCTGGCGGATGCGGGTTTCGAATATCACGGCACGCCGATGGCGATCCTCAAGGGGCGTCTGATCGGCGCGGGCCTGCTGCTGATCTATGTCGTGGCGGGCAACCTGAATCCTGTGGTGGGACTGGTCATCGCCTTGCTGATCTCTGCGGTGATGCCCTGGCTGATCGTGCGCTCGCTGCGTTTCAAGCTGCACAACAGCAGCTACCGCGGCCTGCGCTTCGCCTTTACCGGCAGCGACCGTGATGCCTACAGAGTGTTCCTGCTGTTCCCGATACTCACCGCGCTGACCCTGTACCTGCTGGCCCCGTTCACACACCAGCGCATCAAGCAATACCAGCATTGCAACAGCCAGTTCGGCACGACCCCGTTCGATTTCAGCGCCTCCGTCGGCAACTTCTATGGCGTCTACCTCAAGGTTCTGGGCATGATGTTCGTGCTGGGCATACTGGCCGCAGTCCTTGTCGCCGCCGGCCTGCCTTACTTTTTGGCGCTGCTGCCCATCGCAATGCTGTTCATCGGCATCTACCTCGCCGTGAGCCTGCCCAACCTGATCTGGAATTCGACCAGCCTCGGCGAGCACACTTTCTACAGCCGCATGGAAGTTAGGCCCTATCTGTGGATAGCCTTCACCAACCTGCTGGGCATCGTATTCACGCTCGGCCTGTTCATCCCGTTCGCGGACGTGCGCATGACGCGCTACAAACTCGAACACATGGGGCTGCTGGCGCAAGGCGACCTCGCCGAATTCGTCGCCGGACAGGAACAACAAATCAGCGCGACGGGCGAAGAGACCGCCGAAATGTTCGACGTGGATATCTCGCTGTAGCATGCCGAACCTGCCGCCCCGTCATTCCGGCGCAGGCCGGAATCCAGCTTGTTATAAAGTTCCGCGTAGCGGACAAAACCATTTTTATGGGTAGTCCCACTGCGTGGGATTTTGTCGATTTTCTGGATTCCGGCCTGCGCCGGAATGACGGCGACCGTAGCAATATCTGCGATAAACGACGAAACTCTCGAACCATATGACAGCCGCACTCTATTTCGACGGCAAGACCGCCGCCGCGCACCCGGTGAACCTGACACTGGAAGCACAAACCCTGCTGTTGCGCGCCGACGGCATCGAACTGCAATGGCGCTTAAGCGACGTGCAAATCTCGGAACGCCTCGGCAACACCCCGCGCCTGCTCACCTTCCCCGATGGCAGCCACTGCGAAGTCACCGACCACGCCGCGCTCGACGCGATGCTGCCGCACCGGCGCGACTGGCTGGACCGCATGCAACACAGCCTGCCCTGGGCGCTGCTCTCCGCGGTGCTGATCGTCGCAGCACTGCTCGCCGCCTACCGCTACCTGCTGCCCTGGGGCGCGGAAGTCCTCGCACAGCGCGCGCCCGCAAGCGTGCTGCAACAGATGGGCCGCTCCACACTGGAAACGCTGGACCGCTTCATGCTGCAACCGAGCACACTGAACGCGGCGCGCCAACAAACCCTGACCGCGAAATTCGCCGCGCTCCGTCCCCTGCCCGGCGCCGACATGCAATACAACATCCTCTTCCGCAGCGCCCCCGGCGCAGGCCCCAACGCCTTCGCGCTGCCGGACGGCACCATCGTCCTGCTCGACGAACTCGTCGCGCTGACCGAAGACGACAACGAAATCCTCGCCGTCCTCGCCCACGAACGCGGCCACGTCGAACACCGCCACGGCGCGCGCATGGTGCTGCAAAGCTCCGCAGTCGGCCTCGTCATCGGCTGGTACATGGGCGACGTCAGCTCATTGCTCACCACAATCCCCGCCGCCGTACTCGAAGCCGGCTACTCGCGCGACATGGAACGCGAAGCCGACGAATACGCCGCCCACATGCTGCAACACAACACCCTCTCTCCCTGCCTGCTGACCGACATGCTGAACAAACTCGAAACCGCCCACCAGCCAAACGAAACCGCCGCCTCGCAGCCGGACGCATACAAAGTCATGGACTACCTCGCCAGCCACCCCGCCACAGGAGAACGCGCGACGCTGCTGTGTCCGGGGAGTCGATAAAGGGCCTCCCTAAACCAGACGAGCCGGGACCAAAGAGGTGTTTCGTAGGTCGGGTTTCAACCCGACAAAACGCGTTGCATCAAACAAGAGCTGTCGGGCTAAAGCCCGACCTACAAAAATCTTGTCACTGCTTGACATCATTTGACTGATAAGTGACATAAAGAGAATGTGCCACATCCACATTCCGCCACCGGCCACATTCCGTTCCCTCTCCCTTGCAGGGGGAGGGCTAGGGTGGGGGTAGAAATGCAAGAGTTCGTTGACACGCGCCGATTCTGACCTTCCTCCAACAAGAGCGGGGAGCTAGCTATAACTCACTTAATTATCTGGAGTTAAACTTGCAGCCACTCAACCACTTCGGAGGCCATCATGCATGCAACCTTCCAGCTCAAGCCGGATGAATTGAACGAAAGTTTTTTGCGTTTAATCAAGACTCAATTTCAAAACAAAACCGTTGAAATCGCCGTATCCGACCTCCCTGAACAGGAACGGGAAAACAGCACGCCACGCAAGGCCGGCACACTCAAGGGCCGCATCAAAATGAGCGCGGACTTCAATGAACCGCTGACCGACTTCGCCGACTACCAGCCATGAAACTACTACTGGATACCCACATCCTGATCTGGTATCTGGAAGGGCATCCCGACCTCCCGGATGCGCAGAAAAAACTTTCTGCCATCGAGCAAACGCTAAGGCATAACGAGAAATTGAAAACGACCATCGCGCGCCCGCTCCGCTCCCATCTTCATTGACAGCCCCGGCGAACATCCCATAAAGTGCGCCCTCTTGCACTTCCGCCGCACGCACACCGCACCGCACGAACGGTCCGGGGCAACCGGCGGGATCCCCAGAATCAGGAGGCTGGCGCAAATCGATTCCCGCACCTGACCAGACACTTGGTCACCGTTGTTTGGTGACTTAGTGGATTGGCCAATAGTTCATCAGACGGGAACTTTGCCATGGCCGTTTTACTTGTTCGACAAAGGGAAAATCACAATGGGTGCGAGTCTTTCTGCTCCATGCCGTTCCGGCGCGACGCTTGAACCGCAGACCGACATTCCCATGCTTCATCAGAGCGACACCAGCACCTGCACCGGCTTCTCGCTGGCGAGCGTAATCTGCCACTCGCCATTCGCATTGATGCAATCTAATTTTTCGGAGAGTTAATATGGGAAACTCATTACCCGACAATCACAAAAATGGTAAGAACGAGGACAAAGACAAGATAGCAAAAAGAAACTCTCCCGCATTCGCAAGCACCTTGCGAGACAAACTCAGCAATTTCGCCGGGATATTTTCGAGCACCGCCGCCGTTGCCGCGTTTCTCTTGGCAACCGGATTCCTCTCCGATTATTCGTTGTATCACTTGGCCGGATTGCCTCGGCTGAGTTTCAGCCTTACCTCGCTGGTGGAGTCCGGCGCCCAAGTGGTCATTGACTCGCTTTCCCTGATTGCGGGCAGTTATTGGAGGAGCGGCATTCTGGCGATCACGTTCCTTCTGCTACTGTTGCTCTGGGCCATGCATAAATCGGAACCGATTCAGCGCTGGTCACGCTCATGGTCGCTTTACCACACTCTGCGGCTAATTATGTTGGTTATCGGGTTGTTGCTACTTGGGGGGCAACTTGATCTGATTCAGCGAACCTTATCAACCAGCAAAGATATGCATAGCAATGCAATCGTTACCCAACACGACACTTACAATTTCGACGACATACCCACCCCATTCGAACAACTACGATCCATAGAGCGTACGGGTTACCAGTTATCGTTCTTCAGGTTGCCAAACTTGGCGGCCCAACATCTTGAGTCCAGCGCCCCATCAATGAGCGAAATGGACAACACAGGAATTCCGTTACGCGTGCTGAATGCCTCGCGCGTGGAGGCGCAACATGTTTACGGCTGGCTGACCCTGTGCTTGTTGCTGCTCATCTTCGCCAGTGTGCTGCTCCACCTTTGGAATAAATGGCGGGCCAATGAAGAAAAGCCGCAGCAGCCGAACATTCAACAACCCGATAGTTCGCCGAATCTACCCTCGCCATCAACTCCGCAATTCACACGAATAGCCGCCTGGCTCTCGCAATCAGACTTCAAACATCCCATCCAACAGATGGTTGTGCCTATAACCTGGTGGGTGCTTGCACTATCGGTTACCTTGCTGCCGATTTGTCATGGGTTGCTAGCCAGATCAACCATAGGCAGCGAATCTGTCGCAGTCTATCTGAAGCAAGATCAGGCAAATTCCGAACCTACAAGGCACGAATCCGACAAACCCGTAAGTTCGAGTACAAACCCACAGTCCGCCCCAGATGCCCGGTTTTGTATTAACGAATCCGAGCGCGAGAACATCAATAACGCGCAAAAAAAGTATCGCCTGGCCTTCCGTGATTTGATTGATGTCCGCCCATCAAGAAGCAATTATGCTGAGTTATATGGAAAATGGCGTGAGGCTATCCGCGAACTCGCCAAGGCAGTAGTCGATTCCGATTGTGAAGAAGCGATTCAAAAACTCTGGGAGGTTCGGCTTCCATTGGGAGTTCAGTCGACCATGCCGGAATGGGCACAAGAGTTTCGTATTCAATCGCACATTGCCACCGATTATTACAAAAAAGCCCATCTGGGCATGATTCTGAATTATCCGCGTGATGGCGAACCGTTGACGCTGGTTGATCCTATCCAACCCGGATCGCCAGCCAGCGGCCAAGGGCGATGGTCGCTGGTGACCATCGAGCGAGAGCATATTTCCAGAATTGAGGTATTACCCAATCAGGCGACGGCGCTGGCGACGGCGCTGGCGAGTGATATCGAACGAAAACCGGACGATAACAACAAACTTGCCGAGCTAACCCGAGAGACCTCTCCTGATGCATTCGCCGCTCTGCTGTCGCTACTGGAAAAGCGACGACTATTCGCACAGGCAGGAGGTGTCGCTGTAACGCAGCTCGGTCGAATGGCCTGGATGCATGCGGCCAATCGGCCCGATCTGAGCGGACATGCGATTGATTTACTCGCCAATCTTGCCTCGACGGAGCAATCATCATTTTGGACGGACAAGGGAAACGATATACGCGGCGCTTCAGTCACTGCCTTACACCTGACTCGCTCGCCCTATGCGGCATTCCGTCTGAGCCAGATTCTAGAACAGGAACGCACCGCAACTGCCGGAACTGGACACCAAGAATGCCCCAATAGCACTGAGGTGGCCACTGCATTGACACCGCTTCGCTGCATTGTGCAAACCCCGACTGCTACCGGCTTCCTGTTGCAGGATGTGCTAAGCATGGAACGCGCGCTCTTTTCAAATGGGAGCGCCCCTCAATCAATGCAAAAAACTCGCGATGGGCTTGTCGATTATCTTTTCTGGTCCGCCTACAGGCGGGATGCAACGGATGACCTGCGCGCCTCTGCTTGCTCGGCGATTATCAATTCCGGCATTCGTTCGATTCAGGAAAAGCGGTCGAGCGAGTGGCTGACTTATTTGAAAAGCATGACGCCAGATAACAACCCAATGTCACTTCCTACGTGCATCAATACTTTGAGCCAATTTGATATGCGCGCTGAACAACACAAAGAATTTCTCCAAAACATTTATCTAACCGGTTACTCCAATGCGCAAACCAAAGAGGCAAGCATTCGTGCGCAATTTAGCGCTTTGACAACACTATCCGAACTTGGGCTGGATTCAGAGAGTCCCTTTCTGTTCAATGCCTTCATGTTGAATGACAGGACTCTCGGCAACCGATCTGCCCATTACTTGGATGAGGCAGATGACATTGCGATGGCTCATTTATTGATAAAGGCAATTGCTGACCATCACGCGGATCAACCCCAGCAAACCGAACGTTTGCTGCATGGCCTGTTGCTATTGAACGACAATTATGACGGGGACAACGGGAGTGCTCAGGCTGTTGCCGACCTGCTGGAGAAGAATGACATTTCTGATGGGGTCCGACAGAAATCATGCGCCGTTCTCAATGAATACAAACTGCGCAACGGCTCGGTGGCCAAGCGAAAATGGAAGGATGAAAAAACAAAAAGTATTTGCTCCCGCTTTGAACCGCAATTCACCAGCAATCCGGATACAAGCGTACGCCGCAAGCTATATCTGCTCCAATTGGATGCATTATCGAGCGATGCCAACTGATTGAAGTGAAATTCCCGGGGGACTGGTCTTGCATTAACGCATCATCTCCGGAATCAAAGGGGTCAGAATCGCCCCTTTTTCTCACGCCGCCGACAGCAAACTTTCATACGGAATATTCAGCCCGTCGTGCAGTCGCTTCACCATTTGCAGGCTGAGCCGGCGTTTATGGTTCAGCACTTCGGAAACTCGCCCGCTTGAGCCGATGTAGGGTTCCAGGTCTTTTTGCGTCAGCCCCTGTTGTTCCATCCGGAATTTGAGGGCCTCGACCGGATCGACCACGCCTGTCGAGAAATGTTTGTGTTCATAGGCTTCGATGAGCGTGACGAGTATTTCCATTTCGTCCGCTTCAGGCGTTCCTTCTTGTGCCTGATACACCCGCTCCAGCCGCTTGAATGCGGCGCGCAGGTCGTCGTCGTTACGGACTGGTTTAATATTCATTGACGGTCTCCACGTCGATATTGTCGTACTGCGCATGGGTTCCAACGAACTTCAAAGCTCTGCCCTCAGCGCCCATCCCCCGACTCTTCTTGATCAAATCAGAAGGGCATCTCTATAAATTCGTCACACCGGCGAAGGCCGGTGTCCAGCTAATAGGACAGACAGTGCAACGCACTGACATAAAGGAATTTTGATTAAAGCCGCTGGATTCCGGCCTACGCCGGAATGACGGAATTTGAATTTATAGAGATGCCCATAAGCTGGTCATATCGCAGGATTGGGCGTGATGAATCACGCCCCTACGCCCCGGCTCTTCTTGATGAGGTCGTAGGCCAGTTGGATTTCCTTCGCCTGTTCGGTCGCCATGGCGATCATGTCTTCCGGCATGCCTTGGCCCATGAGTTTGTCGGGGTGGTATTGGCTCATGAGTTTGCGCCAGGCGCGTTTGACTTCGGCATCGGTGCTGTCCTTGCTCATGCCCAGCGCCTTGTAGGCATCTTCCAGCGCCTTGGCGGGATCGGCTTGTGCGCCGGCGAAGTGGGTCTGGTTCAGCACCATGTCCATCAGGCGCTTGAAGGCGTCGGGGCCGTAGCCTAGGCGTCCGGCGAGGTGGGTCAGCAGGGCTTCTTCTTCCGGGTGGAATTCGCCGTCGGCCAGCGCCATCACGATCAGCGACACCAGCAGCATCTCCTTCAGGTTCTTGGTGTGGCCGCAGATGCCGATGAAACGTTGGTAGACCGGTTCGATGTCGAAATCGGGCGTCGCACCTTGCTTGAACCAGGTAATCGCCTGAGCTCGGTGGGCGTCGGTCATGCCGAGTTTTTTCATGAACAGTTCGGCATGCTCGACTTCGGCCTCGGAGACGCGGCCGTCGGCCTTGGCCAGTTTGCCCATGGTGACGAACACGGTTTCTAGGAACACCGTTTGGCGGATCGCGTTGCGCATGGGGTTGAGCGCGCCGGAGCCGTAAGCGCGCACGCGGTCGATATATGCGCCGACGAACCAGCCGAGCAGCGCGCCCCAGAATCCGAGGAAGTAATAACCAGCGATGATGCAGATGATTTTGAACAAGAGAGGCTCCAAAAATAAAACGGCGGTCATCGACCGCGACGAGGGGCGCATTATAACTGCGCCTTCGGGCTTGCCTCGCCACCAGAAAATCCATTCATGACTGATTGCGTTTTGCGCCATTCGGCTGTGGCGCGATTGCGCCGGTGAGTCGCTCGATGAATCGAGCTCCTACAGGGGCATACGAGATACCCCAAAGGCCGATATTTTTCATAGAATCGGACAATACCGATCACGCTTGGAGCGCCACCATGGAAATGAAGAAAATCAACTCCGGCAAGCTGCGCGCCATCGGCTACGATGCGCGCGCACGCGTGTTGCAGGTGCAGCTCGACGACGGTGCGATGCTGCAATACGGCGGCGTCGGCGAGGACACCTGGCGCAGGCTCAGCAACTCGGGCGCGACCTGGAGTTTTTATCGCGACAACATCGAGGAGGAGTTCGCGGCGAAACGCGTCTCCGCGCACGCACCTGCCGGCAAAAATCCGCTCGACGACTTGTTCCGTAAGCCTTGAACCGACCGGCCATCTGGCGCAGGTTTTATCGTGCTTGGCGGATAGACCATGCAAGTCACGCACGCGCAATGTCGCCGCGCGCGCCCGGCCATCAGCATGAAGCGCCGCCGACATCGTTGACAGTTCCGGTGAACATCCCATAGAGTGCGCCTGACCTGCACTTCCCCCGCATGGCGAGCCTTCCGACGGCGCGGCCTTTTCGAGTGCAGTTGTAAATCGATAGCAGAACCAGTCAGCCGCAAACCGCTTCCATACAAAGGAAAGTCACATGCACCGCGAGCCTCTCCTGTTGTTTGTTTCGCCCATCCGCAAATCACTTGTCCGCCCCCGTCCTCAGGCCTGAGCCGATGACCGCAACACTCGGCCCCGCACCGCGCTGGCATCAGGCCGGCAAGCTGCTGTTGCTGGCGCTGGCTTACTTCGCCGCGGGCAAACTGGGGATGGCGTTGTCGATCCAGGACAACCACATCGCCCTGCTTTGGCTGCCTGCCGGCATCTCGGTCGCGGCCTTGCTGCGCTGGGGAATATCATGCTGGCCCGGCGTTTTTCTGGGCGCACTTCTGATCGATTTCTCCCTCGGGCTCTCCCCGCTGCTGACCGTCGCCACGGCAGGCGGCAGCACTCTCGGGCCGCTGGCCACGGCATGGCTGCTCAAGCGCTGGCAGTTCGACCACACCTTTTCCCGGCAACGCGATCTGATGCTGCTGATAGGCGGAGCAGCATTGGGCATGCTGGCTTCCGCCTCGACTGCGGTAAGCCTGATGTGGCTGGACGGAGCGGTGCCCGCCGCCGGAGCGCCGCTCGCCTGGCTGCATTGGTGGCTGGGCGACACGGTGGGCGTGCTGCTGGCGGGTCCGCTGTTGCTGAGCATCACCCGCACCAACCACGCCGAAATCCTGCGCCGGCCTATCGAGGCGGCGCTGTGCGGGCTGTTGCTGGGCGTCACCGCGTGGCTGTCGTTCTTTACCAGTTATGGCGGTCAAAGCTTGCCGTTAGTCTTCATTCCGTTGCCGCTGGTGTTGTGGGCGGCGCTGCGGCTGGGCGTGACCGGCACATCGCTCGCGGTGCTGATGCTGGCGCTGCTCGCCACCATCGGCACCGCGCTGGGAATGGGCGCCTTCGGCGTCATGCCGGAAAACGAAGGCATGTATCTGGCCTGGTTGTACATGTTCACGGTGCTGCTGACCGGGCTGATGGTGGCCACGGTGCTGGCGGAGCGCAACAAGACCGAACAGTCCCTGCAACGCGCGAACGAACTGCTGGCGCTGGCGCAGCGCGAAGCCAAGGCCGGGGTATGGGACTGGGATTTGTCCAACAACAAACTGACTTGGTCTGACGAGCTGTTTTTGCTGTTCGGGCTGGACCCAAAA
Source organism: Gallionella sp. (assembly GCA_023229845.1). Taxonomy (GTDB): domain Bacteria; phylum Pseudomonadota; class Gammaproteobacteria; order Burkholderiales; family Gallionellaceae; genus Gallionella. The sequence goes on along the minus strand of JALNYK010000020.1, from coordinate 27,880 downwards.
ACATCGGAAGGAACCCTTGAAACTTGGCAGAACCTGCTGCACCCGGCGGATCGCCAAGCCGCATCGGACCGGGTCAGTGTGGCGGTACGCGACAGAACTGCGCTATACAACGAGTACCGCATGATATTGCCGAATGGCGAAACGAAATGGATCGTGGCGATCGGCAACATCAGCCATGATTCCGATACCGGCACAGACCGGATGACCGGCCTGTGCATCGACATCACCGCGCAAAAAGAAGCGCAGCAACGCGCCCGGCGCAGCGAATCGCACTATCAGGCACTGATCCAGCAGGCCGCCGAGGTGCTGATCGTGCACGATTTCGACGGCCGCTTCGTCGAGGTCAACCAGCAGGCCTGCGATGCGCTGGGCTACAGCCGCGAAGAACTGCTGCAGATGGGTCTGCAAGACATCGTTCCCGACTTCGACCTCGAAGCCAAACGCCGGGTGTGGAACCGGCTCGAACAGGGCAAGCCCATCAGCATCACCTCGACCCACAAACGCCGGGACGGCAGCACCTTCCCTGTCGAGGTGCGCCTTGCCGCGCTGAACATCGATGGCGAACAGCTGGTGATGGGGCTGGTAAACAACATCAGCGCACGCGTCAAGGCGGAGGAACTGCTACTCGAATCGATGCGACGGCTCGAAGAGAAGGAGCTGGCCAAGACCCGCTTCCTCGCCGCGGCCGGCCACGACCTGCGCCAGCCTGTCGCCGCCGCCAACCTGTTTGTGGATACACTGAAACTCACCTCGCCGACCCCTCGCCAGAGCGAATTGATCGAGAAGCTGGAACAGTCGATGATCAATTTCTCCGGCCTGCTGGAACATCTGCTGGACATCTCCAGATTCGATTCCGGACTGGTCAAGCCGCATATCGCCTCGTTCGATCTGGAGGAGCTGTTCAACCGGCTGGAACAGAGTTTCGCCGAACCCGCGCGCGACAAAGGCTTGCGCATGCAATTCTTTTTCCCTAAGAACCAGCCGCTGATCGTCCGCACCGATATCGACCTGCTGCAATCCGTGCTGATGAATCTGGTTTCCAACGCGATCAAGTTCACCGCGCACGGCGGCATCCTGATCAGCGCCCGCCCGCGCGGCGGCAAGGTATTGCTGCAGATATGGGATACCGGCATCGGCATTGCCGATGTGTACCAGCCGCATATCTTCGACGAGTTCTATCAGGTGGCCAATCCGCAACACAGCCACGAGGGAGGATTGGGACTGGGCCTGTCCATCTGCCGGCGCGCGATGTCGCTGCTGGAAGGCGAGATCGTCTGCCGCTCCCGCCCCGGACACGGTTCGGTATTCGAACTGACCCTGCCGCTCAATAGCGAACCGGCATCCGCACGGTCACTCGACAGTTCGGCAAGCAACGCCGCCGACGAGTTATGGGCGCGCGGCAAACGCTTTGTGGTGGTGGAAGACGATGTGCTGATCGCCACCGGCATGGTCAATCTGCTGCAAGGACTTGGGGCCGAAGTCCGCCACTTCATCAATGCGGAGGAGGCGTTGAGTCATGACGACATCGCCGATGCGGACTACTTCATCGTCGATTACTCGTTAGGCGGCAAGCTTTCCGGGTTCCAGTTTCTGGAAACGCTGCAGCATCGCCAGCACACCCTGATACGCGCCGTCATCCTCACCGGCGAAACGTCCTCGCAGTTCATCCGCAGCGTAGAAGACAGCCCCTGGCCGGTGCTGCACAAACCGGCCAATTACGTCAGGATCGCGGCCTGCCTGAACATTCAATACTGAATTACCCCGGCAAAGCCGGGGGCTTACCTCGCTGAAGTTATCTTGAGCCATTCGCTGGTGTTGTGGCTGAAGATAGCGGAGATGCGGCGCGGGACGGCTGAATCCAGGCCGAGCCGCTGGCGGCGAGTTTCAAGGTACGGCCAAACCGGAAGTTTGCTAGGTCGGGTTTTAACCCGACATGTCGGGCTGAAGCCCGACCTACGCCCCAATGGATTAAACCGGCCAGCGCAACTCCACCGCCTCGCAGTTTTCCAACCGGCGCAGCATCACCTGTGCCGGATCGACGACGGTCAGCGCCAGCGCGGCGACGATGGGATTCTCGTGCGACACCGCGAGCACCACGCCGTCCGGATGGCGCGCGGCGATGTCGTCGAGCCGGAAGTTTGGTAGGCCGGGTTTTAACCCGACATGTCGGGCTGAAGCCCGACCTACGCCCCAATGGATTAAACCGACCAGCGCAACTCCACCGCCTCGCAGTTCTCCAGTTTGCGCAGCATCACCTGCGCCGGATCGGCGACGGTCAGCGCCAGCGCGGCAACGATGGGGTTCTCGTGCGACACCGCCAGCGCCACGCCGTCCGGATGGCGCGCAGCGATCTCGTCGAGGAAGCCGCGCAGCCTTTCCATCTGTTCGACGAACGACTCGCCATGCGGCGGTTTCGTGTGCAGGTAATCGTCGCGCACATAGTCGTTGAACACATCCACATGCAGCCCGTCCATGCCGGAGATACGCTCGTTCAGCCGCGCGTCGATGTTCAACTCAAGACGATGGTGGCGCAGCAGGATCGCGGCGGTCTGCTGCGCACGCGGAAATTCTGAGGCGTAGGCGTGGGTGAACTCGATGTCGCGCAGTTTCTCCGCCGCCGTCTCGGCCTGCGCCCTGCCCCGCTCGGTCAGGTTCACGACTCTTTTCGGATCGTCGTTGATCTCGTGCCTGACGTTGCCTTCGCTCTCGCCGTGACGGACCAGAATGATTTTCATAGACTCATTCCCGCCAGAAAAACAGCGCCGCGCACAGCGCAACACCAAGGCCATACAGCAGCCAGGTCTGCTCGATGAAATAGGGATAGACCATCAACGCCACACCGATGACCATCGGTCGCCAGCTGGCGTTTTTCTTGCCGTAAACAAAGGCCGCCAAACCCACCGATCCGAACAGCAGCGCAGCGAACAGAATGGAAAAATCGGGCATCGATTACTCCGCGGAAACGCCCAGCTCGGCGCACAGCTTGCCCACCAGCGCGCGCAGATCGCCGACCTCGGCTTCCAGCCGCGCGACGTTGGCCTTGAGCGCGGCGATCTCGCCCACCGTCACGTCGCCGCCCTGCGGCGCGAATGCCGCAGCGACATAGGCGCGCTCCTCGATCACCGGCACGCCGGAAAGCAAATGCACCCAGCGGTTCTCGCGCGATCCCGGCTGGCGCGGCAGTTCCATCACCAGCGCGCCCGCCTCTCGCTCGGCCAGTTCGGTCAAAAAGCCCTCGACCGAAGAGATGTCGGCGAACTTGTGCAGCCGATCGCAGTTGATGCGCAGCTCACCCGCCGTCTGCGGGCCGCGCAGCATCAGCATCGTCAGCAACGCGGTGGACTGTGTCGGGATATGCAGCACGCGCTCGATGTTGTGCCCGTAGCGCATCGCCCTGCCGCCGCTGGTCTCCACGATCAACGACAACGACCGCAACGCATCCAGCGCCGCCTGCACCTCCGCCTCGCTCGCCTCCATCACCGGATCGCGGCTGCTCTTCTGATTGCAGCCGGACACCAGCGAATTCAGCGTCAACGGATAAGAGTCAGGCACCGTGCGCTGCTTCTCGGCAAGCACGCCAAGCACACGGGTTTCAAGCAGGGAGAGGACAGGCAGTGCGGTCATGGATGGCTCTCTGAAAATAACAAGGCTGGCGATTATGGGAGGCGTGGTGCGGTGCGTCAATTCGATGAAGCGCAACCTGCGGGGCGGTAGGATGGGTGGAGCAACGCGATACCCATCACCGTTGAGTTTCGCCGCGCCATATTGGGTATCGCTTCGCTCCACCCGATCTACAAAACAACATTGCGGCTAATCAAAAAATCTCGACCACAGGCGCTCATTCGAAGGAGTAAGGATTCATGAATTGCCGGCCCCACAGCCCCTGCCTCTCCATCCGGGTCAATCCGGCTTCATCGCAAACAGCTTCCCAGTTCGTTTCGATTTGCGTGATTTGATGATCGATGATTTCCTGTGCCTGTCCGGCGCTCAGCATGAAACCGGGGGCTGAAGCCAGACATACTTTCAGTTGCGCCATATTGTTGTCGCCGTGAATCTTCATAGCTTGCGAAGCTTCGTTTCCGGCGCGGCTTTGCGGGCAGAGGTCGTAGGCGGGTGTCAGCGCAAGGTGGCTGCCGTCCCAGAACGCCGCATGGTTGCGCGCATGATCGTCCGTGTTACCGCAGAGGATATTGAATACGATGCGACCGAACAGTTCGCGCAGCGTCTCGTCCGGGCGCAGGAAACGGTGACGGATGATCTCTGCGAGGTCTTCATAGCTGGCGTAGCGCGCGAACATCTCGTCGAGCTCCAGCAGGGTGAGGGCCGACACCATCATCTTGCGTTGCCATCCCGCTTCGCTAGCGACGCGGTCGAAACGCTCGACCAGAAGCACATCCTTGTTCAGCGCGGTTTTCAGTTCGACCGGGGCGACATTCAATCCGGCCAGATGCGCCAGCCGCATGGCGACGAATTCGGCCTTGATAATGTTGTAGAGGTCAGTGCTCAGGGAGAATTTAGCGACATACTGTTTATCCGCCGTTTCGATATTCGCCTTGGGGCGCGCGCCGCCGATGGAGGTGCCGTGTTGCAGCGCGGCGGCCAGCTCCGGGCTGAGCGGTTGGCCGTTGACGATGCGCTCCGTCGATTCCTGCAATTCCTCCAGCGTGACGGGTTCGCTCAGGCGCGGCTGGTATGCCGTCGGCGAGAACTGGAAATCCAGCGCACCGATGCGGTTCGAGCCGGATTCGAGCAGGCAGCTCAGTTCGTCCAGATCCTCATTGCGCGCGCCGCCCGCCCGTTTGAACATCAGCACGCGCCGGCCCCACGCATCGGGTGCGGCATCGCGCAGGCAACTGGGCATGCTCATGCCTTGCAGCAAAGGCAGCAAGCCGCTTTGCAATGGCAACTCCGGCTCATAGAGCGGGACGCTGTTTGCGCGTTCCAGATAGCTCTTGCCGTAGTTGAACACCAGCGTGTTGCCATCCTTCGCCAATCGACCCGCCACCACAGGCTGAACCTCGCCGGGCAACCATACCCAGACATAGGCTTCCCGATAGCGCATGTCAGAAATCATCGTTCAACGTCCGTGTCGATTTGCGCGCGGCCTTCGGCAACAGGGCCAGCTTTTCGCGGTAGTGCGCTAGTTTGACGGCCAGCACCTTGGGATCGTCGGCCATAAGCGGTACACCGACGATGGCGGCCACCTCGAATGCGGCACCGATAGAACAGCCGGGATCGCCCTCTTCTATCCGCTTCAACAAAGCCTGAGAAATGTTGGCGCGCGTCGCCAGTTCCGCGATGGTCATCTTGCGCTCGATGCGGGCGACACGAATCATCATGCCCAACAGCGCAAGTGCGTCATTCGTGTATCGCGATATCGCCCTAGAGACCGGCTTTGCCATATTAAAACCTCATAAACGAGCCGCAAAGATACTTCACGGCTTGTTTATGGTCAATGAGTATTTTTGTGGCGACCACTGTTATAGCCGTTTCCCCATATAACATAGAGCACTCCAGAGAATGCCGCTGCTTGCTGCTGTAGTCGAGTTGAGCCACCCCACCGCCTTGCGTTTTGAAACCGTCATCACCGCCAGACCGGTTCAAAACACGAGCTTCGAACCGAAGCCCGGACACCCGGAGCAGCCGCATTCGCCATGGAGCTTTGGTATAGAATCCAGCGCACGCAGCCTCTACCGCACCGGATAGACCTACCGTCCTACGTCTGCTGAATTGGCGCTTCCATTTCTATTCCGACGAAGGAACGGAACCGCCGCACATCCATGTGGATACGGGAGACGGCGAGTGCAAATACTGGCTGGAGCCGATAAGACTGGCGCGCAGCCGCAACATCGGCCCGACCGAATTGCGCCGCATAGAAGCAGCGGTCTTCGAGCATCAGGATTTCTTCAAGGAGAAATGGCATGAGTTCTTCCATCACTGAACTGGAACATTGCGCCACCCGCGTCTGGGTGTCGGGCCGCATCGTGTTCGTCGAACTCACCGACGGCCGCCAGATCGGCTTCCCTGCCTCGCGCTTCCGGCTGCTGCGCGACGCCAGCGAAGAACAACTGCAACGCGTGACCCTGCGCGCGAACGGCACCGCACTGCGCTGGGAAGAACTCGACGAAGACATCTCCGTCAGCGGCATCGTCCAGGGACACTTCCAGCTTCCGCTGCCGATGGCCGCCTGAACATCCGAACCGACTCACACGAAAAAGGCGACCACCCGGTCGCCTTTTTTATCGCCCCCTGCCCGCGCATTGCCGAACCGATGCGGCATAACTTAAATCGTCATTGACACCGCCCGACCGCCTCCCCTACAGTTCACCCCGCTTGCAAATCCGCCGTAGAGCACATCGCACCGCACGCACGATGCGAGGCCACCGGCAGATTCCCCGGAACAGGAGGTCTGGCGCAAGATGGGTTCCCGCTTTGACGGGAAGCCTCTGCCATTGCACGACCTGTTCAGCCCAAGGGGAATGATGAATCACCAGCTCACCGAATGCGAAGTATCGCGTCCTGCCGCCATAAATCCACGCGATGATCTGCTCGCATAAAATATAACTAATATATTCCCTCGCCCCAATTCTGAATTTACCCAACTATGGACGACTATCAACAATCTCCCCTATGGAAACAAGCATTTATTGATCGCAATGACGGCTTTGAAAAACAGCGTGATTCCATAGTTGCCGCATTCACTGAGTTCCGCAAGCGGGTGTCATTGCTTGTCGCACAAATCCACAAGGACATGCCTTTACTTACAGTACATGACATCACACACATAGATGCTCTTTGGTGGACCGCTTCCGAAATTGCGGGGCCCGATTACCCCCTCAATCCAGCAGAAGCATTTGTCCTCGGTGGAGCATTTCTTCTACACGATGCTGCACATTGCATAGCCGCCTACCCTGGCGGAATTAGTGATATTCGCGCCCTCCCTGAATGGAAAAACTTTGCATCCATGGCAAAGGTCGATTCAGATGCATTGGATCCAAATTCCGAGCAGTTTCAACTCATACTGTTCGAGGTACTCCGGGTAATGCATCCAAAACAAGCGCGCCGCTTACCTCTGCTTCACTGGTGTGCTCCAGGTGACGCAACTCAGCTTTATCTTCTTCCGCATGATGAGCTACGCCAAGCTTATGGTGATGCCATAGGGCGAATCGCCGAGAGCCATTGGGCTGCTCCACACGAATTAGAGGCACTAAATCATTCACAGATTAACCCTCCAGCCTGTCTACATCCGGCTCCATGGTCAGTTGATCTCCTCAAACTCGCAATTTTGCTAAGAACTGCAGATGCTGCACACATTGATGCCCAAAGAGCACCTCGGTTCCTGCTTGCACTCATACAGCCTGGTGGCAGCTCTATCGATCATTGGAAATTTCAATCGCTAATGCATAAAGTTAAACGTGATCCAGACACATCACGAAATGATCTTGTTATTTCTGGCTCTCCATTCCCGCCCAAAGATCAAGATGCCTGGTGGATGGCATATGATGCCAGTCGCATGATAGATAAAGAATTACGAGCATCTGACCGAATTCTTAATGATCTTAAACGTGATCGATTAGCCGCCCGTTCAGTTGCATTTTCATATAGCCCGGAAGCATTTTCCCGTAACGTTCCTACTGATGGATGGCAGCCTGTCGACACCAGCATTAAGATTACAGACATTAAATCAATGGTAGAACGGTTCGGTGGAGAAAAACTCTACGGAAACGATCCCTCGGCAGCACTTAGAGAATTCCTTCAAAACGCTGTTGATGCTATTCATGCATGCAGGAAACTTGGTGGTTTGGGCGAGGAAGAGGGAGAAATCGAGATCGCTTTCGATGATATTCCTGACGGTCATTGGGTACACATTACCGATACCGGTATAGGCATGAGCCGTTACGTATTGACAGAAGTCCTTCTCGACTTTGGCCGTTCACTCTGGCGAAGCCCTGAATTACGTGGAGAATGGAGTAGCCTTTCCGCATCTGGATTTGAAGCGATCGGTCAATTCGGCATCGGCTTCTTCTCTGTATTCATGCTGGGTCAGCGAGTGCGAGTTGTTACACGCCGCTACGAATCTAAAGAAGGTGAAAGCGAACAATGGGTGCTTGAGTTCTCTGCGGGAACAGATAAAAGACCAATTTTGCGCGTACCCAGTGGTAGCGAAAGGCTGAAAAGACATGGTACGCGATTATCTGTATTGATTAGCAAAGAAAAGATGCTGGCGCTATGCAATATGAATTCCACTCCCCTTACTATGTCCCAACTCTGTGCACACCTCGCCCCGGCGGTTGACATTAATATTTTTGTGCGCGACCCGGAAGGCAATCGCCACCACGTAGTAAAAGCAAACGACTGGAAGACCATTCCGCCAATTGAGCTTCTGAAGAGAATTGCGCCTTCGGATTACAAGGATGCAAATCCTAACAAGTTTGGGCACTGGTCACACTTGTCTGAACTCTATGACAGCAATGGTAATGTTATTGGTCGCTGCGCGATTAAACCGGAAAGTTATTTCTATAACAAGCTCGGTATTGGAGTAGTCAAGGGACTGTATGCCGCGTCTACAAGGTATTTGGCTGGAGTCGTTTTTTCTAAGCCTCAAAGTGATTTGGCACGTAAAACTGCCACTCCTGATGTTGCATTACTAGAAGTCCAGCGCTGGGCAAATGAACAGAAAAATTTACTTCACAATTGTGGGCAAATCGATGGGAGAGATAGCGCTCTACTTGCTAGTTTTGGAGCTGATCATACTAATTTGATCATTGGAAATTTAGGTGGGGAAGCCTTATCTTATGAGGAATTCGTCCAAACTATTCAAACAATGCCCTTAATTAAAATCCATGATGAAGAGATCAGTCATGAAGACGATGACGATGTTCTGTGGAAAGATTTTAGTAATTATTTTGAAGTAGACAAATTGCTTCTTGAGCTTTCATCACAACGAGGGCCAGATTGGTTAAAACAGATTAATAACGCCCCTCTCATCATGGAATCATGGTCGCTAGATACCGTACTCGATACAGCATTAAAGGAAGCTTGGGGAGAAGTTGACTGGGATGAAGGTGACACAATCGTTGGATCGGTCAATGGAACAGACATAATTCGCTCATGCAAAATAGCCAAGCCAATTCAACAGGATGATTCTTTGTTTGGCGAATAATTTCTAACTGCCAATCTAGAACAAACTGCGAACAAAAAAGGCGACCACCGGTCGCCTTTTTCTACGTGAGACTTCTGAGTTTCTACCCTCACCCTAGCCCCCTCTGATGGAACTACTAGCCAATCGACTAAGCCCGCAAGCGGGCAAGTCGCTGGTTACCTGCAAGGGAGAGGGAACCTCATTAACCCACCCACTGCCTTGCGTTCTGGAACATCCTGAGCCAAGCCCCGTTCTCCTGCCACTCCGCCGGATACCACGAGTTCTGCACCGCGCGGAACACGCGTTCCGGGTGCGGCATCATGATGCTGAAGCGGCCGTCCGGGGTGGTCAGGCCGGTGGCGCCATGCGGCGAGCCGTTGGGGTTCAGCGGATAGATTTCGGTGGGACGGCCAGTGTTGTCCACGTAGCGCAGCGTCACCAGTTCCTGCGCTGCCTTCAGCTTCTTCGGGCTGCCGAAGTCGGCGTAGCCTTCGCCGTGGGCGACGACGATGGGCATGCGGCTGCCTTCCATGCCGTGGAAGAAGATCGACGGAGTCTTCTGTACTTCGACCATCACGAAACGCGCCTCGAATTGCTCGGACTGGTTGCGCGAGAAGTGCGCCCAGTTGTCCGCGCCGGGGATGATCTCGTGCAGGTTGCTCATCATCTGGCAGCCGTTGCACACGCCCAATGCGAACGTGTCGCTGCGCTGGAAGAACGCCGCGAACTCGTCACGCGCGCGCGGGTTCAGCAGGATGGACTTGGCCCAGCCCTCGCCCGCGCCCAGCACGTCGCCGTAGGAGAAACCGCCGCAGGCCGCGAAGCCCTTGAAGTCTTCCAGCTTGACGCGGCCGCTGATGACATCGCTCATGTGCACGTCCACCGCGGCGAAGCCGGCGCGGTCGAACGCCGCGGCCATCTCCACCTGACCGTTGACGCCCTGCTCGCGCAGGATGGCAATCTTCGGACGGCTGCGCAGCAACGCCGGAGAGACATTCTCGTTGAGGTCGAAGGTCAGCTTCGCGTGCAGGCCGGGGTCTTTCACGTCGAGCAGGCGGTCGAATTCGGATTGCGCGCAGGCCGGGTTGTCGCGCAGTTTCTGCAGGTGGTACGTGGTCTCTGACCACAGGCGTTGCAGGTGCGCGGCATTCTCGCTGTAGAGCTTCTCGCCGCCGCGTGTAATCTCGATCATGCCGATCTGGTTCAGCGTGGCGATCTTCTGCACGCTCTTCAGGCCGAGTTCGCGCGCCAGTTGCTGAATGTGCGCCAGGTCGCGGTTGCGCACCTGAATCACCGCACCGAGCTCTTCGTTGAACAGCGCGCGCAGCGTGTCGCCATGCAGCTCTTCCAACTGGATGTCGAGGCCGATATGCGCGGCAAACGCCATCTCGCACAGCGCTGTGAACGCGCCGCCGTCGGAACGGTCGTGGTAGGCCAGCAGCTTGTCTTCGGCATTCAGGCTCTGGATCAGCTCGAAGAACGTCTTGAGCAAGGCCGCATCGTCCACATCCGGCGCGACATCACCGACCTGCTTGTACACCTGCGCCAGCGCCGAGCCGCCCATGCGGTTCTTGCCCTGCCCCAGGTCGATCAGCAGCAGCGTGGTATCGGGGTCGGCGGCGAGTTGCGGCGTCAGCGTATGGCGCGCGTCCGGGCTGGGCGCGAACGCGGAGACGATCAGCGACAGCGGTGCAGTGACGGCCTTGTTCCTCTTGCCATCCTTCCAGGTGGTCTTCATCGACATCGAGTCCTTGCCGACCGGGATGCCGATGCCCAGTTGCGGGCACAGTTCCATGCCGACCGCGCGCACGGTGTCGAACAGCGCGGCGTCTTCGCCGTGGTGTCCGGCCGCCGCCATCCAGTTCGCCGACAGCTTGATGTCGCCGATCTTCTCGATGCGTGCCGCGGCGATGTTGGTGATCGCCTCGCCCACCGCCATGCGGCCCGAGGCCGGTGCGTTGATCAGCGCTAGCGGCGTGCGTTCGCCGATGGCGAACGCCTCGCCGCGATTGGTGTTGTAACCCATCAGCGTGACGGCCACGTCGGCCACCGGCACTTGCCACGGGCCGACCATCTGGTCGCGCGCGGTCATGCCGCCGACGGTCCGGTCACCGATGGTGATCAGGAAGTTCTTGTTCGCGACCGACGGCAGGCGCAGCACGCGCTCGACCGCCTCATTCAGCGGCACGCCGCGGCAATCGAACGAGGACAGACGCGGCGTTTCGCGCTTGACGTTGCGCGCCATCTTCGGCGGCTTGCCGAGCAGCACCGACAGCGGCATGTCCACCGGGTCGTTCTTGAATTCCTTGTCGTGCACGACGATCTGGTCTTCGTCTATCGCGGTGCCGACCACGGAGAACGGGCAGCGCTCGCGCTCGCACATCGCGCGGAATTCGTCCAGGCGCTCGGGCGCGATGGCCAGCACGTAACGCTCCTGCGACTCGTTGCACCAGATCTGCTTCGGCGACATGCCGGTCTCGTCCAGCGGGATCTTGCGCAACTCGAAGTGCGCGCCCTTGCCGCCGCCATGCACCAGCTCCGGCAGCGCGTTGGACATGCCGCCCGCGCCGACGTCGTGGATGGACAGGATGGGGTTCTTGTCGCCCAGTTGCCAGCAGCGGTCGATCACTTCCTGCGCGCGGCGCTGCATCTCGGGGTTGCCGCGCTGCACCGAATCGAAGTCCAGGTTCTCGGCGTTCGCACCGGTGTCCATCGAGGACGCCGCGCCGCCGCCCAGGCCGATCAGCATGCCGGGGCCGCCGAGGTGGATCACCAGCGCGCCGGTCGGCAGGTCGTGCTTGTGCGTGTGTTCCGCCTTGATGTTGCCGACGCCGCCCGCGAGCATGATGGGCTTGTGGTAACCGCGCACCTCGCCGCTGACGTTCTCTTCGAACGTGCGGAAATAGCCGGTCAGGTTAGGACGGCCGAATTCGTTGTTGAACGCCGCGCTGCCGATGGGGCCGTCCAGCATGACCTGCAAGGCGGTGACAATGCGGGAAGGCTTGCCGTACGCAGCTTCCCAGGGCTGGGCGAAACCGGGGATGTTCAGGTTGGATACCGAGAAGCCGCTCAATCCCGCCTTGGGCTTGGAGCCGCTGCCGGTCGCGCCTTCGTCGCGGATCTCGCCGCCGGAGCCGGTGGCCGCGCCCGCGAACGGCGCGATGGCGGTCGGGTGGTTGTGCGTCTCGACCTTCATCAGGATATGCGTCATCTCGTCGCTGAACGCATAGCTGCCGTCGGCGCGCGGGTAGAAGCGCTCGATGCGCGCGCCCTCGATCACCGAGGAGTTGTCGGAATACGCGACCACGGTGCCCTGCGGGCTGACCTTGTGGGTGTTGCGTATCATGCCGAACAGCGACATGTCCTGCGCCTCGCCGTCGATCACCCAGTCCGCGTTGAAAATCTTGTGGCGGCAGTGCTCGGAGTTCGCCTGCGCGAACATCATCAGCTCGACATCGGTCGGGTTGCGCTTCAGCTTCTTGAAGTTCTCGACCAGATACTCGATCTCGTCGGCCGACAGCGCCAGACCCATGTCGCGGTTGGCCTTCTCCAGCGCCTTGGCGCCGCCCTTCAGCACATCCACCGACTCCAGCGGCTGCGGCTTGCCGTGCTGGAAAATCTTCTTCGCCGCGGCATCGATATTGTCGAGCACGGTCTCGGTCATGCGGTCGTGCAACAGCGGCAGCGCCGCGGCCAGTTCGTCCTTGCTCAGGCGCTTGCCGTTCTTGCTCGTCAAATAAAACACCACGCCGCGCTCGATGCGCTGCACGCCGTGCAGGCCGCAATGCTGGGCAATGTCGGTCGCCTTGGTGGACCAAGGCGAGATCGTGCCGAGGCGCGGCACCACCAGCAGACGCTGGCAGCTCGCCGCATTCGCGGGTTCGCCCGCGGACTTGTCGAGGCCGAGCACGCGGTCCAGCAGTTTGGCTTGCGGCTTGTTCAGCGTCTCGCTCTTGAGCGCGCTGAAATAGCAGTGACGGGTGTCCGCGACAACGACGCCGGGAGCGGTTTCGCTCAGCGCGGCGCGCAGTTTTTCGAGACGGAAGGCAGACAGGGCGGAGGAGCCGAAGGAGACTTGAAACATGGCGTAGACCGTGAAATTAAATTCGGGGCGCGATTATACTATGCCCCTCACCCACAGCACTCGAACAGAAATGAGCAAACGCATCCCCGCCCTGACATCAAAGCAAGTCGCCGCCCCCTTCCCGAAACGCCCTCGCGACAGCCACAAGGGAGACTTCGGCACCGTCGCGGTGATCGGCGGCGCTTCCGGCATGGTCGGCGCACCGCTGATGGCGGGCCGCGCGGCGCTCAAGCTGGGCGCGGGCTGCGTGCATATCGGGCTGCTGACGGAAGGCGCGCCGGTGGTCGATTTGATGCAGCCGGAGTTGATGTTGCACAAGGCCGCCGATGCAATGCGCTCACTCCCTCTCCCCAACCCTCTGGATAAAACAACTAGCCATTCGACTAGGCTGCAAACAACCGCAGCCAAGTCGCTGGTTATCCCGCGCGCGGGAGAGGGGGCAAACGTGAAAAGCATTTCCAATTCTGTGCTGGCCATCGGCTGCGGTCTAGGACGCAGCCTGGAAGCGCAGAAACTGCTGCACGACGCGGTGAACAGCCCTGCCGCGCTGGTGCTGGACGCCGACGCACTGAACCTGCTCGCGCAACGTCCCGACTTGGGTACGGTCGTGCGCTCGCGCAAGGCGGCGACCGTGCTGACGCCGCATCCCGGCGAGGCCGCGCGCCTGCTGGGCATCAAGACCGAAGAGGTGCAGGCGGACCGCATCGCAGCGGTACGGCAACTGGCGCAGAAGTTCGGCGGCAGCGTGGTGCTCAAGGGCGCGGACAGCCTCGTCGCGACCAGCGACGGCAAGCTCTACGTCAACAAGACCGGCAACCCCGGCATGAGCAGCGCCGGCATGGGCGACGTGCTGACCGGCATGATCGCCGCCTTCCTCGCGCAAGGCATGAGCGCGGACGACGCACTCTTGCTGGCGGTGCACCTGCACGGCGCGGCCGGCGACGAACTGGCGAAACAGCAGGCAACGATAGGCATGAGCGCGACCGAGGTGACCGAGTGGGCGCGCTGGTTATTGAACCAATGGCTGTAAGCTGTTGCCCACTCTGAACGAAACCCCGATGAGCGGCGCTGATATCCAGCATTTCTCCTATGATAGCGATGGCTCCTGCGCGGACTAGTCTGACACACCCCCTACAAATCGCGGAAGTGCGCGCGAGCCCGTCGCATGGGCGGATCGGGATCACCTTCTGCCCAGGCAAGCATGACCGTTTTGCGCATACTGGCGCTTGGGAGCGCGATCTCGGCATCGACCTGGATGCCATCTCCGCATGGGGGGCGAAGCTGGTGCTGACACTGGTGGAGCCCGCCGAGCTTACGGAACTCAAGGTGCCGCTACTAGGGCACGAAATCCGGCGCCGGAACATAGCATGGCACCATCTTCCCATTGCCGACTACTCCGTCCCAACAAGGAAATTCGAGGAAGAATGGGTGACTCAAGGCCGCGCGATCCGCGAGATGTTGCGCCGCGGGGATGACGTGCTCGTGCACTGCAAGGGCGGTCTGGGGCGGGCCGGCATGATCGCCGCAAGGCTGCTGGCAGAATTGGGCATGCCCCCCGAAGAGGCGATCAGCACCGTTCGCCACGTGCGCAAGGGCGCCATCGAAACCTCCTCGCAACTGGCCCTGGTACGTCGAACGCTGCCTGTCCCCGATCAGGAGATGGCGATGGACGCCGGCATCCCCCCGATTGACACCGCCACCATGCAGCGTGTCGGCGGACAGTTGGGCACCAACCCAGCGGGCATCTTTCAGGACGACAGCGGACGACGCTATTACGTGAAGACGCTGGACTCGCCGGCGCATGCCCGCAACGAGTTTATTGCGGCGAAGATCTACCAACTGGCCGGCGCACCGACCCTGACCTACGTGCGCACGAATGCGCCCGACCAGATCGCGACCGAATGGATCGAGTTCGACAAGAAGTGCGTTGCCCATCTCAGCGAAAGCGAGCGCAAACAGGCGCAGCAATGGTTCGGCGTGCATGCCTGGACAGCCAATTGGGATGCAGCCGGATTCGATGGCGACAACCAGGGCGTCGTCAACGGCCAGGTGCTGACCCTAGATGTGGGCGGAGCACTGGCCTTCCGGGCTCACGGCGATCCGAAAGGCATGACATTCGGCATCCGCGTGGACGAACTCGATGTACTGCGGAGCGACGATGGCAACCCGCACGCGGTCAGGCTCTTCGCCGACATGGGGCCGGACGAAATCAGGCAGGCCATCATGGTGGTGATACGGATTCCCGACGAACAGATACGCGAGGTCATCATAACCAGCGGTGGCAGTCATACACTGGCCGAGAAGATGATCGCGCGCAAAGCCGATATGGTCAGGAGCTTGCAGGCTTACTGAACCTGCTTGATCTCACTCCCCCTGCCGCCCCAACGCCCACGCGACATGCTCGCGCACCAGTTCGGAAGGATGATCGGCCCGCGTCCGTAGCGCGGCGACTATCTCTTCGCTCTTGGTCGCATTGCCTAGCGCAACGGCGATATTCCGCAGCCATTGCTCGTGGCCGATACGGTAGATCGGGCTGCCGGCCAGCCTGTCCTTGAACTTCCCCTCGTCCCACGCGAACAGTTCGACCAGCGACACGTCGTCCAGCCTGTGGCGCACGGCGAAGTCGGACTCGACCGAAATCTGCGCGAAACGGTTCCACGGGCAGGCTAGCTGGCAGTCGTCGCAGCCGTAGATGCGGTTGCCGATCAGCGGGCGCAGCTCGGCCGGGATGCTACCCTTCAGTTCTATCGTGAGGTAGGAGATGCAACGCCGCGCATCGACCTTGTAGGGCGCGACGATGGCCTGCGTCGGGCAGATGTCCAGGCAGCGCGTGCAGCGGCCGCAATGGTCGGCCTGCGGTGCATCCACCGGCAGGGGCAGATTGACGTAGATCTCGCCGAGGAAGAAGCGCGAGCCCTGTTCGCGCGTCAACAGCAGCGTGTGTTTGCCGCGCCAGCCTATGCCCGCCTTGCTCGCCAGTTCGACTTCCATCACCGGCGCGCTGTCGGTGAACACGCGGCCATCGAACTCCGGAGCCGCCGCGCGTATTTTGTCGGCCAGTTTCGCCAGCCGGTTGCGCAAGACCTTGTGGTAGTCGCGCCCCAGCGCATAGCGCGAGACGAAGGCGCGGCTGCCGTCTCCAAGCACCTGCCACGAGTCGCGCGCATCCGGCGGCAGGTTGTCCATGCGCAGCGAGATCACGCGTAGCGTGCCAGGCAGCAGTTCCGCCGGGCGGCTGCGTTTGGTGCCGTGACTTGCCATATAATCCATCCCGCCGTGCATGCCCTGCGCCAGCCATTCCTGCAATTCCCGCTCCGCTTCCGACAGGTCGGTGTCGGCGATGCCGACGGACTGGAAGCCCAGCTCCAGCGCCCAGGCGCGGATGCTGACCGCCAGCGCGGCGTAATCGACAGATAAAGGATTTTCGTTTTGTTGCATGCCCCCGATGATAGCCGAATCCGGATGCGGGCACTGACCGGCCACCCATGATGATGGAGAAGACAGTGCCCTCCCCCCTCCCTAACCCTCCCCCGCAAGCGGGAGAGGGAACGAACGACCGCTACGCGAACCTTTCATTTCCCCTTGCCGACGAAGCCGAGACGCTCGCGCTCGCGCAGCGTCTGGCCGCGCGGCTGACGCCGGGTCTGGTGGTCTACCTGCACGGCGACCTGGGCGCGGGCAAGACCACGCTGGTGCGCGGCGTGCTGAACGCGCTGGGCCACAGCGGGCGCGTGAAAAGCCCGACCTACACGCTGCTCGAACAATACAGCGCCGGAGGCCTGGAGCTGCGCCACTTCGACCTGTACCGGCTGAACGACGAGGAGGAGTGGGAGTCCGCCGGATTCCGCGACGAATTCGACGGGCAGAACGTTTTCTTCATCGAATGGCCGGAAAAGGCTCAAGGTTTGATCCCCGCTGCCGATATGGAGATCGATCTCCATATCGCCGGCGAGGGGCGTATCGCCACCCTCCGGGCGAAAACAAAAACAGGACGCGAATGTCTAGAGCGCTTGTAATCCTCATTGCACTCCTGACCTGCCTGCCGCAGGCATACGCCGCCGTCGGCGTCGATTCCGCACGCGTCTGGCCGGCACAGGACTACACGCGGCTGACGCTGGAATCGAAGCAGCCCATCCGCCACACCATGTTCTCGGTGAAGAATCCGGACCGTCTGGTGATCGATCTCGAAGACGTCGAGATCGGCAACGAACTCAACGGCCTGACCAGGCTCGTCGGCAGCGACGACCTCTACGTGAAGAGTGTGCGCGTCGGCCGCTTCAAGCCCGGCGTGGTGCGGTTGGTGCTCGACCTGAAGACCGAGGTCAAGCCGCAACTGTTCGACCTCAAGCCGGTGAAGGATTACGGCCACCGTCTGGTGCTGGACGTATATCCGGCCCACCCCGCCGACCCGCTGATGGCGCTGCTGGATCAACCGAAGTCTCCCGCGGCGGCGAGCGCGCCGGCCGCCGCCGAACCGGCTGCCGCGGAAACGGCAAAGACCGAACTGAAACTCGAACCATCCCCGGTCATCGCCAAGATCGACAAGCCGGCCGCCCCCGCCGCCCAGCTCATCCCCGAGATGCGCGCGCGCACGCTAGTGATCGCGCTCGACGCCGGCCACGGCGGCGAAGACCCGGGGGCTGTCGGCAAGAACGGCTCGAAGGAAAAGCACATCACGCTGGCCGTCGCCCGCCGGGTCAAGGCGCTGATGGCCGAGATACCGAACATGCGCGGCGTACTGATCCGCGACGGCGACTACTTCATCCCCTTGGGCGGACGCGTCGCGAAGGCGCGCAAGGCCAACGCCGACCTGTTCATCTCCATCCACGCCGACGCCTTCATCAAACCGAACGCGCGCGGCTCGTCGGTGTTTGCGCTGTCCGAACATGGCGCGACCAGCACCGCGGCGCGCTGGCTGGCGAAGAAGGAAAACGAGGCCGACCTGATCGGCGGCGTGAACATCGCGGTGAAGGATCCCTACCTCGCGCGCACGCTGCTCGACCTGTCGCAGACCGCGACGATCAACGACAGCATGAAACTGGCCAAGCATGTGCTGGGAGAACTGGGCGACATCAACGACCTGCACCGCGGCCACGTCGAACAGGCCGGCTTCGCCGTGCTGAAGTCGCCGGACATCCCGTCCATCCTGGTCGAGACCGCATTCATCAGCAATCCGGATGAGGAGAAGCGCCTGAACGACGAGGAATACCAGAACAAACTCGCCGGCGCGATCCTGAACGGCATCAACCGCTACTTCGCCCAGAATCCGGCGCTCTCCCGCCAGAAGTACGCGCAGCAGGAGTTCTAATCATCCTGCCGGGTGAGCTTGTACAACAAATCACGTTCCGTATAATCAGCCCAAACCATTCCCTACCAGAGGTCGCCATGAACACCGCCGAACATCTGCTGATCGAAAAAATCCTGCAACTGCCGCCGGCACGTCAGGCGGAAGTCACCGACTTCGTGGATTTTCTGCGCAGCCGGGAGAACGACCGCGCACTAGTGCAGGACGCCGCCCAAACTTCCGTAGCCAGCTTCGCCGCCGTCTGGGACAACGACGCCGACGCGGCTTACGACAAGCTGTAATTCCCCGCCATTCCCGAAATGGCTTCCGAATCCATCTTCCAGTTCGGCGAGGTAATCCTCGTACCCTTTCCGTTCACCAACCAGACGGAAAGCAAGAAACGACCTGCCGTAGTCATCTCCAGCCCCGTTTACAACAGCAGCCGCCCAGACTTGCTCATCATGGCAATCACCAGCCAAGCGCACACCGCACTGGATTTTGCGACCTTCCCTGTCGCCGACTGGCAAACCGCAGGATTGCTCAAACCGTCTTTCGCCAAACCGGTGCTGACCACGCTTGAACAAACGCTCGTCATCCGCAGCATGGGCAAACTTACGGCACGCGATCAGCAATCACTGCGCCAGATGCTTGTGCAGATACTTGGATAGTCTTACGTAGGACTCATTGGCCGCAAGGCGTGATGCGCCGAATGTGGAAACCATCCGGCGGATTACGCTAGGCTAATCCGCCCTACGAACTACGCAGGAAATACTCCGGTGCTCAAATACCGGTCGCCTCGGTCGCACACGATGGACACGATGACCGCGTTCTCGACTTGCTGCGACAACCGCAACGCGACGGCCATCGCGCCGCCTGACGAGATGCCGCAGAAGATGCCTTCCTCGCGTGCCAGACGCCGCGTCATTTCCTCCGCATCCGGCTGGTTCACATACTCCAGCGCATCGACGTTCTTCGGGCTGTAGATTTTCGGCAAATAGGCCTCGGGCCATTTGCGGATGCCCGGAATTTGCGCGCCCTCTTCCGGCTGCACGCCGACGATGCGGATGTCCGGATTCTGTTCCTTTAAGAAACGCGCGCAGCCCATCAGCGTGCCGGTCGTGCCCATGCTGCTGACGAAGTGGGTGATGCGGCCCTCTGTGTCGCGCCAGATCTCGGGGGCCGTGCCTTCATAGTGCGCGAGCGGATTGTCCGGGTTGCCGAACTGGTCGAGGATGATGCCGCGTCCCGCAGCGCGCAACTGCTCCGCAGTGTCGCGCGCCAGTTCCATGCTGCCTTCCTTGCTCGTCAGCACCAGTTCCGCGCCGAACGCGCGCATGGTCTGGCGGCGCTCGACGCTCTGGTTCTCCGGCATCACCAATATCATTTGGTAGCCGCGCATCGCGGCCGCCATCGCCAGCGCGATGCCGGTGTTGCCGGACGTCGCCTCGATCAGCGTGTCACCCGGCTTGATGTCGCCGCGCGCCTCGGCGCGGGTGATCATAGACAGCGCCGGCCTATCCTTCACCGATCCGGCGGGATTGTTGCCTTCGAGCTTGGCGAGGATGACGTTGGAGGTGTCGCCGGGGATGCGCTTCAGCTGTACCAGCGGCGTGTTGCCGACGAAGTCTTCGAGATATTTGTACATCGCAGGGCCTTGAAAATCGAGAATGGCGGCATGATAACCGCCCCTAAATAAAAACGGGGAGCAGTCGCTCCCCTGTTCATTACAACCAAACCTGAAAACAGTCCACGAAAAACACGAACGACACGAAAGGGTAAAGCGAAAATTACAACGACAGAACGAATTCCTGCTAGTCCGACAATTTCGTGTTTTTCGTGTCTTTCGTGGACAAAAAGGTTTTTAGAGCGGTAGACCTGCCGCGTCGAACATCCCCTCGAACAGCACCGAGCTCAGGTAGCGTTCGCTGGAATCCGGCAGTACGACGACGATGGTCTTGCCCGCATTCTCCGGACGCTTTGCGATGCGCAATGCGGCGGCAACGGCGGCGCCCGACGAGATGCCAGCGAGGATGCCCTCTTCCTGCGCCAGGCGGCGCGCATACAGCACCGCATCTTCGTTGCTGACGGCCTCGATGTCGTCGATCAGCGACAGGTCGAGGATGTCGGGCACGAAGCCCGCGCCTATGCCCTGTATCTTGTGCGGTGCAGGCTTCAGTTCCTGTCCTGCGCGCTTCTGCGTCAGGACAGGGCTGGACAGCGGCTCGACCGCCACCGAACGGATCGCCCGGCCTTTGGTCTGCTTCAGGTAGCGCGTGACGCCGGTGATCGTGCCGCCGGTGCCGACGCCCGCGACGAACACGTCGACGTTGCCGTCGGTGTCGTTCCAGATCTCGGGTCCGGTGGTGGCTTCATGGATCGCCGGGTTGGCCGGATTCTTGAACTGCTGCAGCAGCACGTAGCGCGAAGGATCGGACTCGGCGATCTCGGTCGCCTTCGCGATCGCACCGCTCATGCCCTTCGCGCCTTCGGTCAGCACCAGCTTGGCGCCGAGTGCTGCCAGCAGCTTGCGCCGCTCTATGCTCATTGTCTCCGGCATCGTCAGCGTGATCGGAATGCCGCGCGCGGCGGCAACGAAGGCCAGCGCGATGCCGGTGTTGCCCGAGGTCGGCTCGACCAGCTCCTTGCCGGGCCCCAGCAGACCGCGCTTCTCGGCGTCCCAGATCATCGCCGCGCCGATGCGGCATTTCACCGAGTAGGCCGGGTTGCGGCCTTCGATCTTCGCCAGCACCGTAGCGTTCACGCCGTCGGTCACGCGGTTCAACCTAACCAGCGGGGTGTGTCCTATCGTCAGCGAGTTATCTGCAAACCAGTTAGCCATGTTTCGTTCCTTTCCTGATTGAAGGTTAGTACGGCGCAACTATAGGGGATGCGGCTTATTCCGCAAAATGACGATTTGTTATTTCCTTATGCATTTTTCAGCATCTGTTGCACATAGCGCGACACGCCCTGTTCGACCGTCAGGAACGGCTCGGCGTAGCCGCTCTCGCGCAGTGCGGCGATGTCGGCTTGGGTGTAACTCTGGTATTTGCCGCGCAGCGCATCGGGGAACGGGATGTATTCGATCAGCCCCTGTTGCAGCAACTCGGCGTGGCTCAACGCCGGTTTGCCTTCGGACTCGCGCAGCGTGTTGATGGTCGCGACCGCGACGTCGTTGAAGCTTTGCGCCTGACCGGTGCCGAGGTTAAAGATGCCGGACTTGTGCGGATTGTCGAGGAAGAACATGTTGACCTTAACCACGTCCTCGATGGACACGAAGTCGCGCAGCTGGCCACCGTTGGCGTAGCCGTCGCAGCCCTCGAACAGGCGCACCCGGCCTTCGGCGCGATACTGGTTGAAGAAGTGGAACGCGACCGAGGCCATGCGCGCCTTGTGCTGCTCGCGCGGGCCGTACACGTTGAAGTAGCGCAGGCCGACGATCTGCGCGCGGCGCTTGTGCCAGCGGCGACGCACGATCTGGTCGAACAGGAACTTGGAATACGCGTAGACGTTCAGCGGCGCCTCGTTCTCGCGGCGCTCCCTGAACTCCGAACCGCCGCCGTACACCGAGGCCGACGATGCGTACAGGAACGAGATCTCCTCGTTCTGGCAGTAGTTCAGCAACTCCAGCGAATACTGGTAGTTGTTCTTCATCATGTAATGGCCGTCCGTCTCCATCGTGTCGGAGCACGCCCCCTGATGGAACACGCCGGAGACCAGCCCGTCGAAGAAACCTTCCTGCAGCTTCTTCAGGAAGTCTTCCTTGTCGAGGAAGTCGGCAATCTCGCAATCCACCAGGTTCTTGAACTTGTCGGCGCGCTTGAGGTTGTCCACCGCGATGATGTTATGCTCGCCGCGCTCGTTGAGCGCCTTGACGAGGTTGGAACCGATAAAGCCGGCGGCGCCGGTAACGATGTAGTACATGACATCCCCTCTGAAATTCAACTGTAGGGGCGCGATTCATCGCGCCCGATGCACCGTAAAAAAGGGCGCGATGAATCGCGCCCCTACGACCCCATATCCTGAACGATTTCCTCGCGGCTGACCACCGCCGTCCCCAGCTTGCCGACGACGATGCCTGCTGCACGATTGGCGATACGCATCGCCTCCGGCAGCTCCGCGCCGCTCGCCAGCATCACCGCCAGCGTCGCGATCACGGTGTCGCCCGCGCCGCTGACGTCGAACACTTCGCGCGTCTGCGTCGGCTCGTGCAGCGCGCTGCCCTCGCGGTACAGGCTCATGCCGTCTTCGCTGCGCGTGACCAACAACGCCTCTAGTTCCAGTTCGCGGCGCAGTGTGTCGGCGCGCGCACCGAAGTCTTCCTCGCTTTTCCAGCTGCCCGCGACCTCGCGGAACTCGCTGCGGTTCGGCGTCAGCAGCGACGCGCCGCGATAGCGCGCGTAGTCGTCGCCCTTGGGATCGACCAGCACCGGCTTGCCGGCGGCGCGCGCCAGCCGGATCATCTCGGCGATATGCGCCAAGCCACCCTTGCCGTAATCGGACAACACCACCACATCGGCCTCCGGCAGTTTGGCGCGAAAGTCCGCGAGCTTGGCGTTGAGCACCTCGTGGCTGGGCGTCGTCTCGAAATCGATGCGCAACAGTTGCTGCTGGCGCGCAACGGCGCGCAGCTTGATCGTCGTCGAGATCGTGCTGTCGCGTTGCAGCAACGCTTCTACCCGGCCCTGTTCGGTCAGCAGGCGCTGTAGACAATCTCCCGCCTCGTCCGCGCCGACCACCGACAGCAGGGTGCACTGCGCGCCAAGCGCGGCGATATTGCGTGCGACATTGGCCGCGCCGCCGGGACGCTCCTCGACACGGGTCACCTTCAGCACCGGCACCGGCGCCTCCGGCGAGATGCGGCTGACGTCGCCGAACCAGTAGCGGTCCAGCATCACGTCGCCGACCACCAGGATTTTTGCGTTTTCGAATGTTGGCAAAGCGTTCATGCCTGCTCTCCGATTTTTTTATTATTCGATTTCATTGCCAAGAGTTCAGGGCGCGATGAATCGCGCCCCTACGATGTCGTGATTGATCGCCGCCAGCGCCGCCAGCGGGTCGTCGGCCTTGGTGATCGGCCTGCCGATCACCAGATAGCTGGAGCCCGCTTCGAGCGCCGCGCGCGGCGTCATCACGCGCGACTGGTCGTCGAGACTGGCCTGCGCCGGACGGATGCCCGGCGTCACCAGACAGAACTCCTTGCCGCAACGCTCGCGCAGCAGCGCGGCTTCCTGCGCCGAACACACGACACCGTCGAGTCCGCTGTCGCGCGCCAGCGTCGCGAGACGAAGCACCATCTCGGCCGGCGTCGCATTGATGCCGATATCGGCGAGGTCTTCCTGCGCCATGCTGGTGAGCATGGTCACGGCAATCAGCTTGGGCCGGTGGGTGCAGTTCGCGATGGCTTCGCGCGCGGCCTCCATCATCCTGCGGCCGCCCAGCGCATGCACGTTGACCATCCACACGCCCAGTCCGGCGGCGGCCTTGCAGGCCTGCGCGGTGGTGTTGGGGATGTCGTGGAATTTTAGGTCGAGGAATATCTCGAAGCCGCGCTGCATCAGTTGCTCGACCAGCGCCGGACCGCTGGCGGTGAACATCTCCTTGCCAACCTTCAGGCGGCATTGCGTCGGGTCGAGGCGATCGGCCAGTGCCAGCGCTTGGGCGGCTTGCGGGTAGTCCAGCGCGATGATGATTTTGGGGTCGTTCATATGGGGATTCCTGTTTCTTCGGTTCGGCGCGGCTGGTAGCTGTCCCACGACTGGCAGGCCGGGCAATGCCAGTAGAACTGGCGCGCCTTGAAGCCGCAATGGCCGCAATGGTACAGCGCCAGATTGCGCGTGCGTTTGTGGACGAGGTCCTTCACCAGTTCGACGTCGGCGCGTCTATCCATCGGCACCTCCAGCAGCCGCGCCTCCAGCAGCTTGTCCAGCCCCAGCAGCGACGGGTTGCGCTGCAGTTCCTCGCGCACAAGCCTGTAGGCGGAGGACGAGCCCTCGCTCTTCAGCACCGCGTCGAACAGCACGTTCATCAGGTCCACCGAGTGGTAACGATCCAGATAGCCGCGCAGCAATGCGATGCCTTCCGCGTCGCGGCCGAGATCGCGATGCACGTTCAACAGCCGCTCGGCGACCAGCGGCAGGTATTGCGCATCCTGCGCCTCGATGTTCTTCCAGAAGCCGATGGCCTCGTCGGGCCTGCCCTCGGCCAGCGCCATGTCGCCCAGCATCATGCTGGCGCGCACCGCGTCCGGAAAGGTCGCCAGCGCCTGCTGCAAATGATCGCGCGCCGCATCGCCCCCCCCGGCCGCGATCTCTTCGTTGGCAAGTTCGCAATAGAACAGCGCGGCGAGCTTGCCGCGCGACTCGCCGGACAGCTTTTCCAATTGCTGCGCGACGCCTATCGCCTTGATCCAGTCGTGCTCCTTCTGGAACAGCTCCAGCAAAAACTCCAGTGCGGGTTTTGCGTACGGCGTTTTTTCCAGTTCGCGGAACAGGCTTTCGGCACGGTCGAAGATGCCGGCCTTCAGGTAATCCTGCGCGAGTTCGAACACCGCCTGCTGGCGTTTGTCGTTATCCAGATCGGCGCGGTCCAGCAGGCTGTGGTGCATGCGTAGCGCGCGGTCCACTTCGCCGCGACGGCGGAACAGGCTGCCCAGCGCAAAGTGCAGTTCTATGGTCTGCGGATCGACCTTGACCACTTCGATAAAGGCCTCGATGGCCTTGTCCTGCTGCTCGTTGAGCAGGAAGTTCAGCCCCTGAAAATACGAATGCGGCAACGCCTTCGATTCCGAGAGCATATCCTTGATGTCGATGCGTGCCGCCAGCCATCCCATGCCGAAAAACAGCGGGAAAACCAGCAACATCCAGGGTTCAAATTCCATAGTCGTCAGAAACGCCGAAATATCGGCTGAATATCAGGAAGGTTGGATAGGCAACTGCTGCGTCTCGCCGACGCCGGCCAGCGTGTTCTTGACGCGGACCTCGCGCTTCAGTCGCGCAATCTCGCGGCGCTGCTGCAGCACATTGGGCAACATCGCCAGCACGCCTATCGCAGCGCCCGCGGCGAAAAACACCAGCAGTACGATTACCAGCGAAGATACCCACTCGTAACCGAAAAAATAGCGCAATGCCACCGGCTGGTCGTTCTTGACCGCGAATCCGAGCAGCAAAACGAACAACACCGCGCGCAACAACCAATTGAGATAACGCATAGCTTCCACCCTGTTCAAGCGCCGCAACGATAGCATAAAAAATGGCGGCCATACCTTGCGATATGCCGCCATTCGAACTACTGCAAGCCAATCAGGACTTAGGTTCGCAAACCCGTTCCCTCAGCTCCTTGCCCGCCTTGAAGTGAGGCACGTATTTAGCTGGAACCTTCACCTTGTCGCCGGTCTTGGGATTGCGCCCCTGACGCGGCGGACGGTAATTGAGGCCGAAGCTGCCGAAACCGCGAATCTCGACCCGCCCGCCACGCGACAGCGTAGACGAGAGCGTATCCAGAATCACCTTGACGGCAAGTTCGGCATCCTTGGCCAGCAGCTGCGGATGCAGCTCAGCCAGCCTTGCGATCAGATCGGAGCGGGTCATGCTGTTCCTCGACTCAGGCGTCTGTCTTGCTGCCGCTCATCTTGGCCTTCAGCAACGCGCCAAGGTTAGTGGTGCCTGCGTTCGAGGTGTTCTCGGCGGAGAACTTCTGCATCGCTGCAGTTTCTTCAGCCTTGTTCAGCGCCTTGATCGACAGGTTGATACCGCGATTCTTGCGGTCCACGTTGATGATGACGGCGGTGACGCTGTCGCCTTCCTTCAGGTGGTTGCGGATGTCCTCGACACGGTCGGCGGAGACTTCGGATGCCTTCAGGTAGGCTTCCACGTCACCGTCCAGCGCGATCACTGCGCCCTTGGCATCCAGCGACTTCACGGTGCCGGTGACCACTGCACCCTTCTCGTTGCCGGTGACGAAGCCGCCGAACGGATCGCCTTCCATCTGCTTGATGCCGAGGGAGATGCGCTCGCGCTCGACGTCGATTGCCAGTACCACGGCCTCGACTTCGTCACCCTTCTTGTAGTTGCGCACGGCTTCTTCGCCAGGCTGGTTCCAAGACAGGTCGGACAGGTGCACCAGACCATCGATGCCGCCATCCAGGCCGATGAACACGCCGAAGTCGGTGATCGACTTGATCGCGCCGCGGACCTTGTCACCCTTCTTGTGGTTCGCTGCGAAGTCATCCCAAGGATTGGACTGGCACTGCTTCATGCCCAGCGAGATACGGCGGCGTTGTTCGTCGATTTCCAGAATCATCACTTCGACTTCGTCGCCCAGGGAAACAACCTTGGACGGATGAACGTTCTTGTTGGTCCAGTCCATTTCGGAGACATGCACCAGGCCTTCGATGCCCTGCTCGATTTCCACGAAAGAGCCGTAGTCGGTCAGGTTGGTCACCTTACCGAACATGCGGGTGCCTTGCGGGTAGCGACGTGCCAGACCATTCCACGGATCGTCGCCCATCTGCTTGATGCCGAGGGAAACGCGGTTCTTTTCCTGGTCGAACTTCAGGATCTTGGCTTCGACTTCGTCGCCAACATTCAGCACTTCGGAAGGATGCTTCACGCGACGCCATGCCAGGTCGGTGATGTGCAACAGACCGTCGATACCGCCCAGGTCCACGAACGCGCCGTAGTCGGTGATGTTCTTGACCACGCCCTTGACGATTGCGCCTTCCTTGAGGTTTTCCATGATTGCTTCACGGTCCGCACCCATGGTCTCTTCCAACACTGCGCGGCGGGAAACCACCACGTTGTTGCGCTTGCGATCCAGCTTGATGACCTTCAGCTCCATCAGCTTGTTTTCGTATGGAGTCGTGTCCTTGACCGGACGGATGTCAACCAGCGAACCCGGCAGGAACGCGCGGATGCCGTTGACCATCGCGGTCAGACCGCCCTTGACCTTGCCGCTGACGAAGCCTTCGACCACACGGCCTTCTTCCATCGCCAGTTCCAGATCATGCCATGCAGCGAGGCGCTTGGCCTTTTCGCGCGACAGCTTGGTCTCGCCATAGCCGTTCTCCAGCGACTCGATCGCGACGGTGACGAAATCACCGGCGGCGACTTCCAACTCGCCCTTGTCGTTGAGGAATTCCTCAACAGGAATCAAACTTTCGGACTTCAGTCCGGCATTCACAACCACCATGTTGTGATCAATACGCACGACTTGTGCGGTGATCAGTTCGCCAGCGCGCATTTCTTTGCGCGTCAAGCTTTCTTCGAACATAGCGGCAAAACTATCGGGATCTTGTACAGCGGCAGCGGTTGTGTTCATTGAAAAATACACCTGAAAAAACTCTGCTCACGCAGAGGGTTAGTTGACGATCCCG
>JALNYK010000053.1 GCA_023229845.1 Gallionella sp. | reverse complement strand
GTCTTGTGGTGTGTCGCTCATGAAAGATTTTCCTGCGCGCGCCGGGATGTCCTTGAATGAGAAAGGGCCGCACGTTCTGCGTGCGGCCCTTCCCGGTGTTGCCGGACGGGGTGGGGCGTGATGCGCTACTTGTTGAAACCGGCGCGCATGGTATCAGAATTCGCGTTCAGACGCGGGCGGGAGGCGGGGGGCCGTTCAGGCAGCAGCATGCATGGCAAGCGGCGCCGGTGCGACCGGGTTGAGCCAGAGGGGCTCGGCATCGCCGGTGGCGGCAGTATTCTGTTCCGGCCAGAAGTTGTAGTCGTAGCCTTGCAATGCAGACTTCATCGGCATGTCCGCCTGGGTGATGTGTTCCATTATCAGATCTTCGAGGAATTCGGAGAAATGCCGCAGCGCCGCTTCTGTCCAGATGCAGTCCTTGGTCATCAGTTCGGTCTTCAGGAAATGGATGTCGCTGAGCATGTGCAGCTGGGCTTTACGGTGCTGCTCGAACGGGAGGTTCAACGCACGGGCGATCTTCTCTTCGTTGCGGAAGTGGCTGCTCAGTGCGTATTCCAGCTGGTCGAAAGCCTGTTGCAGGTCCGAGCCATCCTTGGTGTCCATCGCGGTCATCATCGAGCGTTCGACGTAATTGGTCAGGCTGATCAGGTGCTTGTGCTCGGAATCGACGATGGTGTTGCCGATGCTCAACTGCTTGGTCCATAACATGCACATGACGCTCTCCTGTCTCGGTGGCTCGTGGGTTTTAGGGGTTCGGTACGGGAGGCATTTTCTCCTGTTGACGGTCGGCGCAATATCGGAAATTGCCTATTTCGCTGTCGTATTTCGGGAGGTGCGGAGATGAGGTTTTGCCGAGGGGTGTCTGTTGAACTGGATTCTAAGTCGGAGTGCGGCCGGGCTGGCGGCGCGGGACGAAGCGCAGACAGGGGCTGCCGGAAGACTCCAGCACGTCCAGCTGCGGTTTTCTTTTGCTCTTGAAGTCCATTGCCCGGCAGCCGTAGGGAAAGCTTGCATCCCACGTGATGTGGTAATGCCGGCATTCGAGGCAGTTGGGCTGTCCGGAGGCGGGCGATGGTGTGCTGGTTTTGCTCATCCTGGAAAAATACTTGTCCACGGAAGACACGGAATGGAGCAGGCAGGCATTTCGCCGTTAGGCGGAAGCTTGCAAGATGCGAACTGATTCAGATGCGTACGATGACTCTTCGTGCCATCTGTCGGGTGGCTGGACGAGTCTGAGTCACCAATTGATTTGTTCCATGATTTCCGTGTCTTCCGTGGATGAAAAAGGTTTCAGGTGCATTGCTGCAACGCGGATTATCGATAGTCGCGCAACTCCGGCGGAGTGTCGTCGTGGTCGCCGTGAGGCTTGTGATCGTAGGCGTGGACGAAGACTTCGCGCTCGTTCTTTTTGGTCGGGTGCGTCGGGATGTCCATGTTGTGGCAGGTGGTGTCCTCGCAGTAGTAGATCACCTTGCGCCCGATGCCGTGCAGCATGCCGTGGTCGAGCTCGAAGCCCTGTTCGGTCAGCGCCGTCTCCAGTCCTTCCAGCGTGTAGTCGCGCAGGTTGTAAGAAACGCGCAGCGAGTTCGGGAGGCTGCCCAGCTCGACCTTGCAGTTTGGCAGGCCGGCCAGCAAAACCAGCGCGCGTTCCAGTTGATCCGGCGGCTCCGCACTGAAGACGATGTCGCGTTGCTTGTCCAATTCGAACGGATTGATCATGTTCGCTCCTCGATGTTCCGTATCACTTGCCATGCAGGATCTGCATGCCTTTCAGCAGGTTCAGCGCCTGGTTGAGTTGATAGTCGTTCTTGCTGCCGAACTCGGTCGGGGCGGACTTGGCCGCGTCGCCGTTCGTGCCGTTGCTGGCCGGTGCGCTCTTGGTCGGCGTCTTTGCGTCCGAAGGCTTGTCGTTGATCAGGTGTTTGTCTAGATCGGCTTCGCGCAGGCGGAAGGCATTGTCCTGTTCGGGCGAGGATGGGTCTTCGACCAAGATGTCCGGAACGATGCCCTTGGCCTGGATCGAGCGTCCGCCCGGCGTGTAGTAGCGCGCGGTGGTCAGCTTGATCGCGGTGTTGTTGCCCAGCGGCAGCACGGTCTGCACCGAGCCCTTGCCGAAAGTCTGTGTGCCCATGACGACCGCGCGCTTGTGATCCTGCAGCGCGCCGGCGACGATCTCGGAAGCCGAGGCGGAACCGCCGTTCACCAGCACCACCAGCGGCACGCTCTTGATCGATTCCGGCAGGTCGCTCAGATAATCGTCCTTGCCGTTGCCGCGCAGGTAATTTTCAGCGGTCGCCGTCAGGCGCATCTTCGCGTCGTCGGTGCGGCCCTCGGTGTAGACCACCAGCGCGTCCTTCGGCAGGAATGCGGCGGAAACGCCGACCGCGCCGGTCAGCAGGCCGCCTGGATCGTTGCGCAGGTCGAGCACCAGACCCTTGAGCGGGCCGTTGTTCTGTTTGACCAGATCTTTCAGCGCTTTCGCTAGATTCTCGCCGGTGTGTTCCTGGAACTGGGTGACGCGGATGAAGCCGTAACCGGGGTCGGGCAGCTTGGATTTGACGCTCTGCACCTTGATGACCGCGCGCACCAGCGTGAACGTCAACGGCTTGGGCTGATCCTTGCGGATGACAGTCAGCACGATCTTGCTGCCGGGTTTGCCGCGCATGCGCTTGACCGCGTCGTTCAGCGCCATGCCCTTGACCAGGGTGTCGTCCAGTTTGACGATCAGGTCGCCGCTCTTGATGCCAGCCTGAAAGGCCGGGGTGTCCTCGATCGGGGAGATCACCTTGACTAGGCCGTCTTCCATGCCGACTTCGATGCCGAGCCCGCCGAATTCGCCCTGCGTGCCGACCTGCAATTCCTTGAAGGCTTCCGCGTCGAGGAAGGCCGAGTGCGGGTCGAGGCCGCTCAGCATGCCGTTGATCGCCTCGTTGATCAGTTTCTTGTCGGAAACGGGCTCGACGTAGTCGCTCTTGATGCGGCCGAACACTTCGGAAAAGGCGCGCAGTTCCTCGATCGGCAGCGGTGTGGCGAGAGTTTCCCTGTCGGCGACGGCAGAAAAATGCAGGCTGATGGAAATGCCCGCGACCAGACCTACACCGACTAACCCGACTTTCTTCAAAAGACCCATGATTTCCTCAATATTATTTCGCCAGCCACGCGACCGGATCTAACGGTTTGCTCTCGTGACGCAGTTCAAAGTATAAACCGTAATCCTCGTTCCCGCCGCTGTTCCCCACCGCGGCCAACGTGTCTCCGCCGCGCAGCACGTCGCCGACTTGCTTGTAGAGCGTCTCGTTATTGCCGTACAGACTCATGTAA
The DNA here is from genome assembly GCA_023229845.1 of Gallionella sp. Classification (GTDB taxonomy): domain Bacteria; phylum Pseudomonadota; class Gammaproteobacteria; order Burkholderiales; family Gallionellaceae; genus Gallionella. The sequence goes on along the minus strand of JALNYK010000053.1, from coordinate 6,368 downwards.
CCCTTGCCGTGATCGAGGATGATCAGATTGCCGAAGCCGCGCAGCCAGTCGGCGAACACTACTCGTCCGGCGGCAACAGCTTTGACGCTTTGCCCGGCGGAAGTTCTCAGGAACAGGCCTTTCCAGCGCACCGTGCTGTCCGGGCGGGTTTCGCCGAAGCGGTTGGCGACCGTGCCGGTGACCGGCAGCGTCAGTTTGCCCTTGAGTTGCTCGAACGGTTTGCCGTCGAAGCGGCTGTCAGGCAGGTCGTCGTTGCGGAACAGCGAGCGGGATTTCGGCTTGGCGAGCATTTTTGCGATCTTCTCAATCAGTTGTGCGAGCCGCTGCTCGTTGTGTTGCAGGCGGCCGATCTCGCGGCGTTGCCGGCTCAGTTGCTGCGAGATCTTGCCCAGCATCTGCTGGCGCGCGCGCTGTTCCTGCTCCAGCGTCTTCTTTTGCGACAGTTGCTCGGCGCGCAAGCGGTCCAGCTGTTCGCGCTGTTCGCGGGTGGAAATGCTGACCGCATCCAGCGCGTCGAGATCGCCGCGCATGCTGGCGAGCCAGGCCGCGCGGTTGCGTGCGATATATTGGTAGTAGGTCAGGTCGCGGGCGACCTGGTTGGGGTTCTGGTTGTTCAGCAGCAGCTTGAGATAATCCTGCCGGCCGTCCAGATATTGCCGGTACAGCAATTCGCCGAGCCTGGACTGTTGGCCGGCAATATTTCCGCTCAGGCGCTGAGCTTCGACTTGCAGCTTGCCCAGCCTGCGGTCGGCTTCGCGCTGCTGCTCCGAGAGGGTGGCGAGTTCGCGGTTGCTGTTGCTGATGGCTCGCTCGGATTCGCGCAACGCGTCCGCCGCTTCGGATTTCGACTCGCTGGTCTTGTCCATGTCTTGCTGCATCGCCGCGATGCGCTTGCGCAGGTTGTCCAGCTCATCCTGCTTGCCGGCGTGCGCGGGCCCCGTCAGCAACAGCGCGCATATCAGGAGTAGGGCGCAATACCCGAAGGGTACAAGAACCTCTTCGAGGTAACCAACGGGCATTGCGCCGTGTGAGCGGCTCATCTCATTCAAATCGGATCAAGCTGTGTCCGGTCATTTCGGCGGGCTGCGGCAGGCCCATCATCGTCAGCAGGCTGGGCGCCAGATCGCGCAATGCGCCGTCGTCGGCCAGTTCCGCCTTGCGGCCGATGTATATGAACGGCACCGGGTTCAGCGTGTGCGCGGTGTGCACCTGTTGGGTGGCCGGGTCGGCCATCTGCTCGGCGTTGCCGTGGTCGGCGGTGATGATGACCTCGCCGCCGATGGACTGCATCGCCGCAACCACGCGGCCGATGCAGATGTCGAGCGTCTCGACCGCCTTGGTCGCCGCGGCCATGTCGCCGCTGTGGCCTACCATATCGCCGTTCGCATAGTTGCAGACGATGGCCTGGTACTGGCGGCTGAGGATCGCGGCCTCCAGCTTGTCGGTCACCTCGAACGCGCTCATCTCCGGCTTCAAGTCGTAGGTCGCGACCTTGGGCGACGGAACCATGATGCGGTCCTCGCCGGGATAGGGCTGTTCGCGTCCGCCGTTGAAGAAATAGGTGACATGCGCGTATTTCTCGGTCTCGGCGATGCGCAACTGCTTCAGGCCGAGGTTGGAGAGATATTCGCCGAAGCCGTTGTGGATGGCTTCCGGCGAGTAGGCGCAGGGCAGGTAGTGGAAGTCCTCGCCGTAGCTGCTCAGCGTGACGAAGGCGGCAAGCTTCGGGAAGTGCGTGCGGGCGAAGCCGTCGAACTTTCCGTCGGTCAGCGCGCGGGTGATCTCGCGGGCGCGGTCGGCGCGGAAGTTCATGAACACCGCGACGTCGCCGTCCTGCATCGCACCGTCGGCCGCAATCGCGGTCGGCTTGACGAACTCGTCCGATTCGCCGCGGGCGTAGGCCGCCTCCAGCGCGGACAGCGCGTCGGCGGCGCTGAATTCGGCGCAGCCCTGCGTCAGCAGGTCGTAGGCGGGTTGCACGCGCTCCCAGCGGTTGTCGCGGTCCATCGCGTAAAAACGGCCGGTGATGTCGGCAATCTTGCCTACGCCCAGCGCATCGCATTTCTGCAGCAGCAGTCGCAACGATTCAGCCGCACTTTTGGGCGGCGTGTCGCGCCCGTCGAGGAAGGGATGCAGGAAGACCTTCTTCAGCCCCGCGCGCGCGGCCATCTCCAGCATCGCGAAGATGTGGTTCTCGTGGCTGTGCACGCCGCCTGGGGAAAGCAGCCCCAGGATATGCAGCGCGCCGCCGTTCTGCCTGGCTAGGTCAACGGCTTTGCACAGTTCTGCGTTGCTGTAGAAGCTGCCGTCCTCGATCGCCACGTCCACGCGACTGAGTTCCTGATACACCACGCGCCCTGCACCAATGTTCAAATGGCCCACTTCGGAGTTACCCATCTGATTGGAAGGCAGTCCGACATGTTTCTCGGAGGCCTGGATCAGGGTGTGCGGACAGTCGTGCCACAGACGATCCCAGTTGGGTTTGTGCGCCGCCAGCACGGCGTTCGATTCGGTCGCCTCGCGGTAACCAAAACCATCGAGGATCAACAGCAGGACAGGGGTGACGTTCATTTGGGATAATATATGAGCAAAGATGTCAATTATAAGGCACGCATTTTAGCTGAATTAGCAAGAATTCGGTTGTTACGGAACGGGACAAGGGAGGGGAAGATATGACAGGCAGGCTGATAGACAGAGAAGAGGACATACGACAGGCGGCGGAGGCAATCAAGTCCATCGCGCATCCGTTGCGGTTGAAAATATTGTGCGTGCTGGGCGACCAAGAGGTCAGCGTGCAGGATATTGTCGACCAGGTGGGCACCTCGCAGAGCAACATCTCGCAGCATCTGGCGATACTGCGAGACAAGAACGTGCTGGCGACGCGCAAGGATGCGAATCGGGTGTTTTATCGCATCAGCGATCTGCGCACTTTGAAGTTGGTCGGCTTGATGCGCGAGGTCTTTTGCACGGTCTAGCATCTTGTTTTTCTGGCTTCATTAGGATATTCTAATAGACGAATTTTTTTCCGGATGGAGTGGGCATGATGAAAAAGGCGCTGATCGGCGGTGTGTTGTTGGCAGGGGCGATGGTCGCGCAGGCGGCGGAGCAGCTTGCGACAGCACCGGTGCAATACCGCGAGGTCGCGCAGACCTACAGCGCCGACGGCATCGTCGAGGCGGTGCGCCAGTCCACGGTGTCCGCGCAGATCGGCGGTCGCGTCAAGGAGATTCTGTTCGACGTCGGCGACACCGTCAAAAAGGGCCAGTTGATCCTGCGCATCGACGAACGCGAGGCGGCGCAGGTGCTGGCCGGCAGTCAGGCGCAGGTGATGCAGGCGCAGGCGAACATGCAGAACGCCAGGGCCAACTACGAGCGCGCCAAGCAGCTGTTCTCCCAGAAGTTCATCAGCCAGGCCGGGCTGGACAAGGCGCAGGCCGACTATCAGGTCGCACTCGCGCAGGCAGCATCCAGTTCCGCGGGCGCCGGGCAGGCCGGTATCGCGCACGGTTACACCTCGGTGGTCGCGCCCTACGCCGGCGTTGTCGCGGCGCGACTGGTCGAGATCGGCGAAATGGTGATGCCGGGCAAGCCGCTGATGACCGGTTTCGATCCTGCCGAGATGCGCGTGATCGTCAGCGTGCCGCAATACAAACTCTCCGAGATCGGCGCACATCCCGAGGTGTCGGTGGAAGTTCCTTCCTTGCAGCGCTGGATCAATGCGGCCTCTGTTTCCGTGCAGCCGATCGCCGACGCGCGCACCCACAGCACGCAGGTGCGGATCAATCTGCCGCCGAACGAGGCGGGCATCTATCCGGGCATGTTTGTTCGCACCCATTTCACGATAGGCAAAACGAAGAAGCTGGTGATCCCGGCTGAAGCGGTGCTGCGCCGCAGCGAGGTCGTCGCAGTCTATGTCGTGGACGACAAGGGCGGTGCGAAGCTGCGCCAGGTGCGGCTGGGCGACGTTAACGGCGAGGGCGTGGTCGAGGTGCTGGCCGGGCTGAAGCCGGGCGAGAAGGTCGCGCTGGAGCCGGTCAAGGCCGGCATGCAAAACGCCAAGCGCAAGTAAGCCGGAGCGATAATGGGAATTTCGGGACGTATAGCCAAACTGTTTCTGCATTCGCAGATGACCCCGCTGCTGGCGCTGGTCACTGTGCTGCTCGGCCTGTTCGCCGTCGCGGTGACGCCGCGCGAGGAGGAGCCGCAGATCAACGTGACGATGGCGAACGTGATGATCGCCTATCCGGGCGCATCGGCGCAGGACGTCGAGCGTAGCGTAGCAACGCCTGCCGAGCAGGTGCTGGCGCAGATCTCCGGCGTCGATCACGTGTACTCGGTGTCGCAGCCGGGCATGGCCGTGGTCACGGTGCAGTTCAAGGTCGGCGAGGAGCATATTTCCTCGCTGGTGAAGCTGTATGACGTGGTCAATTCCAATGTCGACTGGCTGCCGGCGACGCAGGGCGTACAGCGCCCCATCATTAAGGCCAAGGGCATCGACGATGTGCCGGTGGTCGCACTGACGCTGTGGCGCGAGCAGGAGGCCGGCGGCGGCATCGAGCTGACGCAGGTCGCACATGCGATCGAGGCCGAGCTGAAGCGCGTGCCCGGCACCCGCGAGGTGAGTACGCTGGGTGCGACCCAGCGCATGGTGCGCGTGTTGCTGAGCGCGGAGGGCTTGAATGCCTACGGCCTGACGATGCAGGATGTGCGCGCCGCATTGCAGTCCGCCAACGTATCGCAGAACTCCGGCAACCTGGTGCGCGACAATCGCGAGGTGCTGGTCCAGACCGGCAGCTTCCTCAGCGATGCGAACGAGGTGCGTCAGCTGGTGATAGGCGTGTCCAACATATCTGGCGAATCTGGCGGCAAACCGGTGTTTTTGCGCGATGTCTCCGAGGTGCAGGACGGCGCGGACCAGCCGGGCAGCTATGTGTGGTTCGGCACCGGCCCGGCCGCCGCGGACAAGCAGATAGCCGCGAAGGGCGAGTTCGGCGCAGTGACCGTCGCGGTGACCAAGAAGCCGGGCGCGAACGCGGTGGAGATCGCCGACCGATTGATGTCTCGCGTCGAAGAACTCAAGGGCAGCGTGATCCCGGACGACGTGCAGGTCAGCGTCACGCGCAACTACGGCGAGACCGCGAACGACAAGGCGATGAAGCTGATCCAGAAGCTGCTGTTCGCGACCGTCGCGGTGGTCGCGCTGGTGTGGCTGACGATGGGCCGGCGCGAGGCGCTGGTGGTCGGCATCGCGGTGCTGCTGACGCTGGCGGCCACGCTGTTCGCTTCCTGGGCATACGGCTTCACGCTGAACCGCGTGTCGCTGTTCGCGCTGATTTTCTCCATCGGCATATTGGTCGACGATGCCATCGTCGTGGTCGAAAACATCCATAGACGCCGCGCGCTGGCGCAGCACCAGCCGCTGTCCGAGATCATCCCCGAGGCGGTCGACGAGGTCGGCAGCCCGACGATACTGGCGACCTTCACGGTGATCGCCGCGCTGTTGCCTATGGCCTTCGTCAGCGGCCTGATGGGGCCGTACATGAGCCCGATCCCGATCAACGCCAGCATGGGCATGCTGATCTCGCTGGCGGTCGCCTTCATCATCACGCCTTGGCTGGTGTACCGCCTCGCCGGTGCGCATCACGAGGCCGTGCAGGATGAGCAGAACACGAAAATCAACCGCTTCTTCCGCGAGCGCCTCGGGCCCTTCTTGAACCGCGAGCACGGCAAGGGCGCGCGCCGTAAGCTGTGGCTCGTGATCCTCGCTGCATTGATGCTGGCGGTGGCGCTGGCGGCGGTGAAGCTGGTGGTGTTGAAGATGCTGCCGTTCGACAACAAGTCCGAGTTCCAGATCGTCGTCGACATGCCCAGCGGCACCGCGCTGGAGCAGACCAATGCGGTGCTGCACGACATCGGCGACTATCTGGCGACCGTGCCGGAGGTGACCGACTACCAGGCCTACGCCGGCTCGGCATCGCCGATCAACTTCAACGGACTGGTGCGCCAGTACTACCTGCGCAACGCCGCCGAGCAGGGCGACGTCCAGGTCAACCTGCGCGACAAGCACAACCGCGAGCGCAGCAGCCACGAGATCGCTCAGGCTGCGCTGGCGCCCATCCAGCAGATCGCGAAGAACTGGGGCGCGAAGATCAAGATCGTCGAAGTGCCGCCCGGACCGCCGGTGATGTCGCCCATCGTCGCGGAGATCTACGGGCCGGACTATGAAGGCGCGCGCCAAGTTGCGGGCAAGGTGCGCGAGCACTTCGCCGGCACGCCGGACATCGTCAGCATAGACGACACGGTCACCGAGACCGCGCCCAAGATGCTGCTGCATGTGCTGCAGAGCAAGGCCGCGCTGATGGGCGTCG